>CP036424.1:1905000-2529137 GCA_007745835.1 Planctomycetes bacterium MalM25 | reverse complement strand
CTTGACCTCGTAACGCTTCTTACGCGGCTCCGCTGCGCCTGCTGGCATCGTTCGCTCCGTCAGATGAGAGATGGGACTCCGTCCACGGCGATCTACGCGGCGTTTCAAGGGGTTGTTCAGCAAGGCCGTACGCAGTCCTTCCGTCGTCATCAAATATCAACGAGTATCCGGTAAAAGGTGAGTTAAAACGAAGGCATGTTTGACTGGGACTCATTGTTGGTGCTTTTAGTTGTCAGGAATGTCCGGGAGGTCGTCAAATGCGCCTTCGTCGAATTGTTGTTTCCAGTACTCGCGGTGCTGATCCCGTGACTCAGCCCTGTCCTATCTCAGAGGCGCGTCTCCAATTCGAAACGGGCTGGCATCATTACGGCTGCTGATCCGTTGGATTCGGCGCGGTCAAGCAACCTCTTCAGCAAGCAAGCACGCACGCAAGCCCGGTAGCAGCCATCTAGCAGATGGCGACAAGCCGCTGCGCAGCAAGCGGCGCCCATGGAATGAGCGGCCTGCCGCGAAGGGACTGCGGTAGCAATGACTGGTACTTCAACCACGAACGGTATTTACAAGCACTTGAAAATCAGAAAACGCCCCTCGTCTATCTAAAGCAGCCATTACTTCATCGAGGGGGCCATCATAGTTTTGTAGCAGCCAACGGCGAGTGATATCCAAAGACCGGTTCTCTGGACCGACCCCATTTAATTCGAGATGATCACCTAATGAACGGAGCATATCTGGCGACAGCTTAAGATCTTGCCAGGATTCTGCACTGTCTTTTAGTTGCGCAATCTTCTTGAGCAGCTTCTTGGTCTTCGGTTCACCAGATTGGATTGCTTTGCTTATATTCCTGTGGGCTGCTTCATAGTCCATTAGGCCTTCGGCCACCTGCGCCATCATCAATAAAGCTTCACGATGGTTGGGCTGTTTTTCAAGTACTATGCATAATTGCCGTTTAGCTTCACCATAATGCGGTAAGCTCTCAGGCGAAGGTGATCGACGGTGGTAAGATCCTTGTCTTGATAATCCAATCGCGGCTAACAAGTCTTTGCGTGCGCTTCGCAGTAGGGGTGTAATTATTTCTTGCATGATGACATATCGCTAGGGACTACCAGTGCGACGACGAACACTCTCTTCTAGTTTATTTAATCCTTCATTCTGAAGCCTTGTGTTAGAGTAGTCGAAGCCCTCTCTTGCTGGAGTGTTTCTGCCATGAGCCTGTACAAATCCAGGCGGTGTGCGTGGAGCACCTCCTCTTCGACGTTCGTTTTTTAGCCATCCGCGAACATGCTTCGGCTGACTCGGATCAAACTCGTAGTCTCTTAGTTGGTCAACGCGACCCTGGCGACCTTGTTGTTGACCAAGGTTTGGACCTCGTAAAGTAGTGCCCTCTGGTGCATCAACTCCATCGACCTTGCCAACGCCGGCGACTTGGGGTTTTGCGCACGCATTATGGACGAGGAGTCCGATTTCGCCAACGGCGTAGGTGTGGAGGCCTTCGACGGTGAGGTTGAAGACGGGCTCGGCGGAGACGAACGCTTGTTCGGTCCGCAGCACGGTGCGCTGGTCGCCGTGGCGGTCGATCAGCACGTCGCCGGGGCGCAGGTCGTGCGAGTTCACCCACCGGCCCGCGAGCGAACCGCCCTCGTTCTCGCCGGGCGACAGCTCCGTGCAGACCGGCCGCTCGGCCAGCTCACGCCCCGCGACGACCCACACCGGGTGGTGCACCGTCGCCCGGAACGGGCCGTCGTCGGTCGTGACCGTGACGAGCGAATCCTCGTACAGGCTCTCGTGAACCGCCGTCACCGAGCGTAGCGACCAGCCCCCTGAATCGTGGTCGTACGCCAGCACCGTGTCACCCGCACGCAACGCGGAGATCGACCGGAGGCCCTCCGGTGTGCTGACCGGCGTGTCGCCCGTGAAGCAGCCTCCCCCCGGCTGGATCACGTTGATTTCGCCATTGCCCCGACGGATTGCGTCGGCCGCGTCGTCGGATCTCCTTGTCAGTGAACTGAAGAGACCACCGAGGCCCCGCGCGGCGGCGCCGAGCCCTTCAGCCGCCTTGGTGGCGACCTTGCCCCCGGGGATGAGGCTGACCGCTGCGGCCACCCGGCCCGCCATCCCCACCTGCTCGCCGTACAGGTTCGAGTCGTTGATCGCCTCGTTGGCCGCCACCAGGTCGCCCACGATGGGAACCTCTCCCACGGCGATCTCGGCGCCGTCCTTCAGCAGCGACCCGGCCGCCGCCTTGAGGCCCCCCCACCACTGCGAGTCGCCCGACTTCGGAGCGAACACCCCGTTCGCCCCAAAGACCAACTCACCGATCCCCTTGACGCCCGAGCCCTTATTCACCGGCGGACGGATCGTCTCGCCGTTGGCGTCGACCGGGTTGTCCCAGTCGTTGCGAAGCGTGTTATTGGGGGAGCCGACGTCGTAGAGCTCGATGTAGCCTTTGTCGTTCCCGCCGGTAGCGACGCCGTTCTCGTAGTGGACCCACTTGGTTCCGTCCCCTTTCGAGTATTGCGGGCCGTCCGGTGACTTGTTGTCATGGTCCTTGTAACTGTTATACCAAGAGGATGAGTTGCTCGACGACGAGTTCGAGGTCGGAGAGTAGTCACCCTCGCCGGTGACGATCCTTACCGTTGAATTGCCGTGGGATCCGTCCTTTTGGTAGGTGTGTAAATTCCCGCCCGCCGGCCGGTCGGATTCCCCCTCCGTATGCGTGCCGATGATCGTCAACCCAAACGAGCTGTACGATCCCGTCTGCTCTCGACCCGTCGCGGTGTCCTGGTAGGAGCCGCTCTCGGTCACCGTGCTCAGTGAGAACCCGGTGGTTTTGGTGCTGCTGTTGGTGGTCCAGCGTTCTGCGGGGTCGTTGGCGCTCCAGCTGTGATCGTCTTCGAAGTTGAACGCGTCTTCATTATCCCGGTTGTCGTAGGACGTGTTCGTGTGGGTGTTGGTCGAATTGAAAGAGCCGCCGGTCGCGCCGTGCGGCCCCACGTCGTGGGAGGAGGTGTAGGTAGAGTTGGCCGTTTGGGCATAGCCAGCGCGGTGGGTGGTGACGCCGTCTGAGGCGCCTGTCCAGGCAAGCTCCTCGTAGGAAATGAACTCGGTCTTTGTGCTGTCGCCGCCGCTCTTGGAGTTGTGCTTGACGGTGGCCGAGGATTTTTCGGGACCGCTGGTCACGGTCTCGCTCGCGACCCCGTTGGACCAGGCTGAATCGACCGTCCAGATGAGGTGGGTACTTAAGGTGGGAAAGGTTGGATCGTTATCGAAAATGTTGTCCACGATGTAAGAGCTCGCGCTGGAGCTGCTCTCCCACTCGTGCTTGTCGGTGCCGGTGGTTTTGCCGTCGGACTGGGTGCTGTTGGTGGTGTAGGTGTTCGTGCTGTTGTACTCGTAGCCGGGGCCCTTCGACTCGCTGGTGAGGACCTCCTGGTTTTCGCCGCCGTTGTTGGAGCTGCCGCCCGAGGAGGTGACCTCGTCATCTTCGAGGGAGACATTCGCCGAGTCGTCCCCCTTCGCCTCGTGGGTGGTGTTGATGGTGTTGGTGGTCAAACGCCCGCTGATGAGGAAGACCTGCAGCGTGTCGCTCCAGGCGTTGGATTCGCCGTCGGAGGAGCGGTTGGCGGTGGCGTCGGAGCCGTCCGGGTCCGAGCCGCCGGAGCCGCCGCGGTCGCCGCCGGTGGTCGTGTCGCCCCCCCCTTTGCTGTAGGAGCCGTCGGCCCCGTACGTCTCGCTGCCCCACTCGGTGGTCGACTCGCCCTCGGAGCTGTCGTTCCAATCGCTCCCCTCGGGGCGGACCTCGTAATCCACGATCGACGCCGAGCCGCCCGAGCCCGCGTCGCCTTCGCCCGAGGATTCGTTGGTGGCCCAGGAGCTGAAGCCGGGGCCGTGCTGGCTCGATCCCGAAGAGCTGCTGGAGTCCCCCTCGCCGTTTTGCCCGGACCGAACGGAGACATCCGTCGGCACGCCGTTGGCTCTGGAGAAGGAGTCCCCCTCGCTGCTCGAATCGCCGCTGGAGGTGCTGCTGCTGACGACGGCCCCGTCGCGGGATGTCGACGAGCTCAGGTAGTCGCCCGAGCTTTTGCCGTCGCCGCTGCGGTTGTTGTGGCCGGTCTTGGGCTCGTTGTTGGTGTGCCCTCCGGCGTAATCGGAGAGCGAGGAGCTGCGGCTCTTGCCGCCCGAGGAGCTGCGGTTGGGGCCCGAACCCGAGCGGCTCTTGTTGGAGGACTTGACGGTCGAATCGCCCCGGCCGTCGCCGTCGCTGTGCGAGCCTCCCGACGCCCCGCCGGCGCCGGTGGAGCTGCCCCCGTTGTTGTTGTCCTCATGGTCGCCGTTGGTCTCGTAGGAGCTCTTGCCGCTGGCGCCCCGCCCGATGGTGCTCTTGCGTTTGCCGCCGCGGTTGTCTTTGACGACGACGGAGATGTCCTCGGTGCGTCCGTCGGGCCCTCCCGTCGAGTAGGAGCCTTGGGTGGTGGTCTTCACGTCGAAGCCACGGCGCCCACCGGAGAAGCTTCCCTCGAAGTCCTCCTCGGTCGGCTCCTCGGGGAAGGTCCCGGGCTCGTGCTCCTCGGCCAGGGTTCCGCGGAAGGCAGCGTCGTGTTGCCGGCCGGAGGTGGTGACGACCCGCTTGAAGGTGGCGTCCGTCTCTTCGTTGTCGTAGAAGCTGAGCTGCTCGAAGTCGTCGTTGAAGGTCGAGGTCGTCATCCCGGCCGAGTCGCGGGTCCACGCGGAGCTCATCGACTTGACGTTGCTGTCGGTCTCAAGATCGACATAGCCCGAATCGGTGGGGGTGAACGGCGTCTCTTCGAGCGAACCGACGCCCTGGGTGGATTGCCCCTTGTTCTCGATGTCGATCGAGCCGTCGGTCGTGACCCGGCTGAAGTAACCGAGGCGGCCTTGGTCGTCCCCGTTTTCGTCGTCCCCGAGTTCCCGGTGACCGCGGTTCTGCGTGGCGGAGAAGCTGTCGCCCGAGGCGATGACTTCGTAGTCGACGTTCTCGCGGGAGATCTCGCCCGCTTCGGGTGAGAAGCTGGAGCTGTAGGTGACCGTGCTGGAGGGGGTGGCGTCGCCGACGGTGTGGCTGCGGAAATCGGTCGTGTTGGAGTGATCGTCGGACTTGTCGGTGACGCGTCCTTCGCTCCATTCCTTGACGAATCCGGTGCCTCTGGAGACGTACTCGCCCTCTAGACGCGAGGTCTGGTTGCGGGCGTAGCCGGAGAAATCACCGCTCGTTGAGCTGGTGCGGGTCATCCGCTCGCCGCCGCCGACATCGGTCGAAGCGATCTCAGCGTTGTTGCTGTCGTCGTTGTCGTCGTCGGTTTCGTAGGTCTTCCCGAAGGAGCTGAACTTGCCTTCCCACTTGCTGTTGGACGAGAACGAGTGGCTGCCGGAGTAGCTGGAGCTCTCGCCGGGCGAAGCGGGGTCGAGCGACTCGGAGAAGCTGCCACCGATCGTGAAGGTTGACGAGGCCTGAGCCTCGCCCTCGTAATCCCAGCGATCGGTTTGGTGCGAGGTGTTGGTCGAGGGATCGCCGGTGACAGCGGACCCTCGACCGTTAACAGTGGCCTCGTAAGTGAACGTCTCGGTCAGCGTCCCCGATCCGCTGATCGAATCTCCGGCGGTGTAGCTCGCCGATCCCGTGTAGTTGCGGCGGACCACTTGGGTGCTGTCGACCGACTCGAAGCTCTGCTCGCCCCCCTCGGCAACGCGGGACTCGGTGTCGGTCTTGGTGACGATCCTCTCGGCGATGCTCACCGAGATGGTCCCGCTCGGGCTGTCCGCCCCGGCGAAAGAGCCGCCCTTCACAATGGTCTCGGTGTAGGTCCGATCGACCGTGAGGCCGCCGTCGGAGTCGTTCGCTACCGGACCGGCGGCGTCCCCGTAGCCGTTGATCCGCGTGGTCTCTTCGTGGCGGATCGACGCGTTGTAGGCGTTCGAATTCGCGGTGTCGTAGCTGGCCGGGTTGGATTGGTCGGCGTCCCCCAGGTTGAACGTGTACTCCGAACCGCCGGAGGCGATGAAGCGGGAGTCGATCGGGCGTGCACCGGCGGAGGTGGTCCCCGCTGCCGGGTCGGTGAACGTCGGGGCGCCGTCGGTTGAGGCGGCGTCCAGGATCACGTAGTCGTAGTCGACCTCTTCGGTGATGTAGTGGTCGACACTCGCCAGCACGCCGCTGTTGTAGGTCGCAGCTGCCGCGGTGGAAAAAGTGAACGTGTAGCTGCCCGACAGCTCGAGTCGGGTCGACGACTTGTCGTAGAGTCCGGCGTCTCCGGTCGTGTCCTCATCAACGTTCGTCACGTAGCTGTCGATGATCAGCTCAAACGAGATCTCGCTGGCCGACTCGATGTGGCCGGATCCGTTGTCCGACGTGTTGACGGTGATCACGTAGCTGCCCGATAGCACGCCGCTGGGCGTAATGAGGTGGTAGTCGTTGTCCGTGGAGCTGGTAACCGGCACGTCGTAGCCGGCGGTCTCCGGGGTGAAGGCGGATTGATCAAACTCGCCTTCTCCGCCACCCCGGTGCAGCAGGGCGACGTCGCCGAAGCCGACGTCGATCGTCTCATCGATGGTATCCGGATCGCCGTCGTCGCCGGCGAAGCCGAGGTCGGCCAGCGAAGCGAAGACCGCGTCCTTCAAGCCGACCAGCGCGATCTCGTCGTTGGTCAGGTCGGTGAACTCATGCGGGGAGACGCTGTCCGGGGCCGTCGTGTTGAGCGTCGCGCTGATCTGGGTGACCGAGTCTTCGGTGGCGTGGGCCGTGAACGCCGCCTCCGGGGTTTCGTCGCCCCCTGCGACATCCCAGGCGACGGCCCGCGCGGTCAGTGTCAACGTGGAGCCGGTGAGCTGACCCGTGCTGACAAGCGGCGTGTAGCGGAACTCACCGTTGGCGTCGGTGTAGGCGAACCCATCGACGCTCTGGCCATCGCCATGGTTGAACTCGACACGGACGCCCGCCTTGCGACCGGCGCCGGTCACCGTGCCCACAACCGTCGGGTTGTCAACCGGCCCACTGACGGAGTCCGTCTCGGCCCACACCAGCGACGAGATGATCGGCGCGCCCGTCAGCCAGGTGAACGTGGTATTGGTCTCTTCACCGGTCGCTTCTGATTGCGACGCCGCGTCCCAGGCAACCGTGCGGAACTTCAGGTTGTACGGGGTGTCGACTACCGAATCGCTGGGCAGGGTGTAGAGGAATTCACCCCGGGCGTCAGCGGTGACGCGTCCTATGGGGACATAGGCGTTGCCGTTGTTCGGGTCTTGGCGGAGCACCTGAACGACTGCGAACGCCCCCTCACCCAAACCACTAACTTTGCCGCGCAGCGTGGGGTCGGCCGATTGATTGGCGTCGTTAGCGTCGGGGTAGAGCGGGCCGACCTCGCTGATCGGCAGGGCGTGCTCGCTCCGCTTGGCCGTGAGCGTGAGCTGCTTCCAACGGCCGACCGCGTCGCCCGCCACGGCGCGGACCATCAGCGTGGTCGCGCCGGCCGGCACATCGAAGAAGAACCGCCCCTCTTCGGTGACCGCGGCCCGTTCGGAGGCGAGCTCCGCGCTCGACAGGTCAGTCGCCGTCGGCCCCGCCCAAACAACGCCCGTCGAAGAGTCGAGGAACCAGTACTCCACCTCATTCGCCCGCTCGCCGTCCCAAGCGACCTGCCCCGTGATCCGCTCCAGGGGATCGACCCGGTAGACAACGCTCGCGATCGACGGCGCCGCTGTCAGCGTGAACGGCAAGTTGAACGCCGCCGTCGGCGTGACCTGTGAGTACTCGGGCGGATCGACCCAGGCGGTGAGTGTCTGGGCTCCGGCCTCCGTGCTGATCCCTTGCGCGTGATAGGTGAAGTGGCCGTCGGTGTGGGTGAAGGTCTTGCCGTCGGCGACACCATCCCCATCGTGATCGAACCAGACCGTCAACCCCGCGACGTGCCCATTGCCGGTCACTTGGCCAATGAAAGGCGTCAAGTCGGTCGCCACCGCCGCGGAACCGGTTGCGATCGGTGAGAGTTGTAAGCTGGTCACCTGCGGCGCGCCGCCCACTGTCGGGTCGAACGTTAGACTTCCACCGACGAGTGGCTCCCACATGCCCGTTGCCTGCTGACCACTGGTTGGATTCCAGCGAGACCAGCGGGCGCGGACCGTGTAGGCCTGGTTCGGGGTGAGGCCAACTGGGACGTGGGTGAAACTGCCGTCACCATCGAGCGTGACCGTGGCGTCGGCCGTGCTGTCGTTGTCGTAATCGATCTCAACGACCGCGCCCGAGTAGTGGCTGCCGAAACTCCCCTCGATCGTTGGGTCGCCGTACGATCCGCCAACGAGCGTGTCCGGGTAAGCGGCTTTGAAGGAGCCCGTCTCCCAGAGAGGCGTCAGTGGGGTCGGCAGGTTAAGTGAAGGCAAGCTCGAAAGTTCGTTCCATTGGCCGGGGACCGCTTTCCCGCCAATCGTGGTCGTGGCACGGACTCGGATCGTGTGCGTGCCGTCGGGCGCGTTCTTGAGTCGGGGCGGGACCACCGAAAACACCCCGTTGTCATCGGTGCGGGCGTAGCTTGTGTGTTCCACTTCGGAGCCAACCGGACCGCTGACAGTCACAACTTCAATGGTCACGTTGGCGCCGAAACCGCCAATCGTCGCCCGGCCGGAGACGACCCCCGTCGTATCAAAATCGCTGGCGAGTGTATCGATCTCAACCGCCGGGGCGTCCTCGCTGGCGTGGAAGAAATCGATCGGCGCTGTCCAGTCGCCGTAGACCCGCACGGCGCCGTTCCACGCGGCCGTGCGGACACGGATCGACGCTTCGCCGTACGCGACGTCGGAAGCGTCAAAGGAGAAGGCGCCGTGGTCGGCTGCGAGCGGGTCATCGACGTCAACCTCCGCCGAATCGTCGGCATAACCGTCGCCGTTGAAATCGAATTCGACAGTCAGGTCGTCGAGGCCGAGCGTAAGCGTGTCCCCGACGTCAACCCGCCCTATGAGAACCGGAGAATAGCTCACGTCACCGTTGACCGGGTCGTTCGTGGAGCTCTCCAGCGCGGGCTCGTTGTTGGTCATGAAGCCGGGCGCCAAGACATCGACACGCTTGAAGGTGAAAGCCTCCCAATCACCTTCGAGCGTCTCCTCGCCCCCGTAGGGATCGACCACTCGCACCTGGATCGTATGTTCACCCGTGGTCAGCGTGCTCGGGCGGAAATCGAACGACCCGTCGGCGTAGGTCAGCGTGCTGCCTTCGGCGAGGCCGTCGCCGTTCAGGTCGTACTCGACCGTGAGGCCGCCCAGATCGTCCGTCTCGTACAGGGCGGAGGTGATCGACCCACCAACGATCGGCTCGACCGCCTCCGGGACGGTTAAGCCGTCCGGGGTGTGGCCGTCGACCAGGTCTAGCGAAGCTGCCTCGATGCCGGGCCTGGGGTCGACCAGCGTGAACTGGATCGTCTCCCAATCGCCCGCGACCCGTCGCGTTGCGCCCGACTCGTAGCGGTCCTTGTGCGCCTGGGTGTCGGGCCAATCGGCGTCGACAACGGCTTCCTCAATGAGACGCACTTGGAGCGTGAGCGCGCCATACCCGAGGTCGAACTCGGAGAGATCGACCGAGCCGTCCTCGTCTACCGCCACGACAAACTCGACTTCGCCAGCAGGTGTGTTGTTCGTGCTGACTTCGATATACCGGGCGTCGACACGGACCTCTCCGTCCCCCGGAGCGTTGGTGTCGTCCAGCGTCTCCAGTGTGGTCGCAAACGAGGCCGTCATCACCGCGGCGAGCGTCTTCTGTCCGACCGTCGTGCTTCCCAGATCGGCTTCGACGCCATCGTCGTAGCGGGCCTCGAGGCGGAGGTTTGCTTGGGGCCGAGTCAGGTTGCTTCCGAGGATGTTGATCTTTGTGCCATTCCAATCCCCCATTACGACCGCCCCGTCCTTGGAGGCGACGCCGCGAACACGAACCTCAACGTCGATATTGGAGGGCAACCCATCTGCCCAGCGGCTCAGGTCAGGGGTGTACGCGTAGCCGAACTCTCCGTCCTCATCGATCTGGTAAGAGACCGACACCGGCGGAAGGGTTTCCTTCTCTTCGGTCGGCAAGCCGAGATCGGTGACGTACGTGATCTCAAGGACCGCTTCGAGCGGCGTCATCGCATGAACGATGAAGCCAAATTCGGTCGTGGTTGGAGGTGAGAAGTGTCCATACACCGTGGGTTCGATGGCGGCGACACTGCTGTCGTGTAGCGAAAACAGGTAGGGCACGGCGTTGCTTGTCGCGGCGACATCGACCAGCAACTCGGCTTCATTGGCGTTGGGGTCGCTCGCCGGTAGGGTCGGGACGGGCTGACCCGTGTAGGGGTTCAGCTCACGCGGTACGGCGACCAGCGTGACCTGCTCCCCGAGCGTCATTCCGATCGGGATCACCTCGGCCGTCCCGTCCGGCTCGAGCGCTGTAGTCGCGATCAGCACCCGATCGTTCTCTTGGCCATCGCCATCCGTGTCGCGCAGTTCGAAGATGTCGACGAGGAGGTTGTCGACCGAGTCGACGTCATCAACCTTCATGAACAACCGAGCGTCGAGCTGCGGATCTACGCCCGGATTGTCGACCTCGTTAAGTAAATTGAATTGACTTACCGTCGCCGGCGTCGGGTCGATCAACTGGAATCCAACCGGCGTGCCGTCGTTAGCCACGGTCGCAGGATCGCCGGTGGCGGTGAGCGACTGCCACCCGCTGCTGTCCACACCGTTCGCCTCAATAACGCGTGCCCGCAGGTCCCAGAAGCCGACATCAAGGCCTTCGGGAAGGTACTCGAAGCGGCCGGACGCGTCGGTGGTCGCGATCCCGTCGACGACGCCGTCGCCACGGTGTGAGAATTCGACGGTGGCGTACGAAAACGCAACCGAAGTGTTCGACGACGCCTTGACGATGCGTCCAATAACCGTGGGGTCGGTGGTGACCCGGTCGAGCACCCGTTCATTCAAGGCGCCGCCCGCAACTCCGGTGTCGTTGAGCAACTCGAAACGCTCAATCACAGGAAGGGCGTTCTCAATCGCTGCCCAACTGGCAACGCCTTCCCACGAGCTGTGGGAACGGTAGGCCGCATTCTCCTGGTCGTTCCATGATTCTTGAACAACTCTTACCGATAGCAGAACAGCGCCTTCGCTTAGCAAGTCAGTGAAATCGTACTCGTAGTAGCCGTCAGCGTCGGTAAACACGAAGATATCGGGACGGCCATCGGCGTTGACGTCAAACTCGACGATCCAGCCGGCCGGGTTGAAATCGGGGTCGGAGTCGTTGGCGATCCGATCGCGGAGGATCGGTGCGGCGGTCGCGTGATCGACCAAGTTGTCGCTGGCGTCGGCGGTCAGCTCGAGAGCATCGAGGGCCACGTCGTGGGCCACGTCGACTCCACCGTACGGATCGAAGAAGAACTCTTCGGTGCTTGCGGCGAACGGGTTGTCGTAGACCGGCTTGTGCAGGATGACTTTGAGGTTGTCGCTTGTTTTGGAGAGGGTGTGGGGCGTGTAGGTGAAGCCTCCCGTCTCATCGGTCCGCGTCCGACCATCGAGTTCCCACTCGGGCGTCGCCGCGTCGCCCCGGTTGATATAAACCTCCAGCAGCAGATCGCCGACCTCCCGTTCGCTGGTCACCTGAGCCGAGAAGGTCGTCCCGCTGCTGGCGTTCACGCCGGTGACCGCGTACGGCAGGCCGGTCGGATCGAGGAAGGTGATCGTCTCGGAGATCTCGTTGGATCGATGTTCCTTCTTCCAGTCCGGCGCGAAATCGGCTTCGTACCAAGCGCCCCCTAGCTTGGCGTCGGACTGAAAGAGCTCGTCGAACCACGCCTGGGCCGACTCATCGCTCAGTTGTTCATCGCTCCAACCGATCGTGTTCGCACCCCCGTTATCGATCGGGCCATACAGGGGTCCGTCATCCAGTATCTCTTGCAGGGCCGGGTCGAGGTCGAACGTGAGGTCGTCTCCGAGCTCGGGCGCCACCGCCCAAGCGGTGACGGTCAGCATGTCACCCGGGGCTAGGCCCGAAGGGGTGAAGTAAAAGCTACCGTCCACGTTGGGCAGGACGATCTCGTCGGCGCGGCCGTCACCGTTGAGGTCAAACTGGATCTGGACGTCCAGCATGTCGCCGGCGTACTGAACAAGCCCCTTCAGGGTCGGGTCGGCCGACTTCCCATCCCCATTGGGGCCAGTGTCGTTCGCCAGGACGAGATGGTCCAGCACCGGGGTTGGTGATATCGCGGAGATCGTGACGTCGGTCTGGGACACCGCCCCGACGACCAGTTCGTTGCCAGCGTCGGCCCAGTGGTTCCAGCCGACCGACCGCGCGTAGATTGTGTGCGTCCCGGGCGGGAGGTCGGTGAATCGGTGTGAGAACGATCCATCGATCTCGGTGAGCGTTTCGGCGAGGATTGCCTCGAAGGAGCTGTCGCGCGAGAACTCAACCAGAACGCGGCTCTTGTTGTCGCTGGGAACATCGATCGAGCCGCTGACTGTCGGCACGTACGCTGAGCCGTCGTCTGTGAAGCCAACCGCAATCGCAGGGGCAGCGTAGTCGCCCGGCTGGTAGTCCGTGTTGTTCGGATCGATGGCGATCGTTCGCGATTCGGTGTCCAGCGCCCGCTGTCGGAAATCGTCCCAAGTCGCGATGTCCGCCGTGATCGAGTAATGAGTCCCAAGGCTTATGGGCGGTAGGAAATCGAAGTTGCCTTGAGCGTCGCTGATCGCGATCGAGTGGGTGCTGTCCCCTAAGTTGAATCGAACCGTCAGGCCGTCGACCGGTGTATTCGTGCTGGTTAGCTGGCCCGAGATCTTCGGTTGGCGGACGAAACCGAGGCCCTCCAGACGGGGCGTGTCTTCGTAGACGAGGTAGACTTGGCTTCCCGTGCCATTCAGTTCGGCAAAAGCGGGCGACTCGGGGACTTCAAGTGTGAATTGCTCTCCGCGATCAACGGCGTCGATCAAATCGATATCAGCAGTCGTGAGCAGACCGCTGTCATCTGAGGGGTATGCCGGTGGCAGCACCGGCGCTGGGTCTTGCACCTTCGCCCGGATGGTCGCTGTCTGATCCTGCGTGAAGTCGTCGAGATCGAACGCCCCGCGAGCGGCGAACTCGAAGGCGCCGTTCTCGTCGGTCGTCGTCACGCCAATCCATTCGTCGTCGAGCACTCCGTTCTCGTCGATTTTGTAGAAGTGGATCACGAGGCCCTCTACGCTTGCGACCGCATCCCCCGAGGCGTTCTGGTTCGTTAGCGATCCAACGATTGTCACGTTGGTCGAAGCGAAGCCATCCGTGGGATCGTAGGAGTTGTCGTCGGCCAGCTCCCAAGAGGCGAACTTCAGGCTCTTGGTCTCGACCGGCCGGTACTCAAGCTGATTGTTCGAGGAGTCGCTGCTAAAAATGGCGCTGGAGATCGTTTGCGTGTTGTTCGCTGAGTTGGGCTGGTCATCGATGACCGCGACGTACCCACCAGAGTCCGCATTGGGGTCGTCTGGCCGGTACTCCTCCACCCGGAAGGCGACCTTGGTGTCGGCGTAGATTGAGCCCGAGAAATGACCGTGCGAACGGGGCGTAACCCGCTTGGTCCACTCTTCCCCCTCGATGTCCTCGCCACGGCCGTAGACAACCTGGTCGGCTTGGAAGCCGTCCGCATCGTCATAAGTCCAATCGACAACGATCCTGACGTCATCGAAGCCGTCGTCGTTGACCAGCGTCACGTCGAACGACGGATCGGAACGGTGATCGGCCTCGCCGCTAGCGCCCGCCACCGTACGTGCGTAGGAGAAATCGACCGCGAAGGCGCCATTCGGTGTGACGCGCTTAACCGAGGCCGGTTCATCGTATTCCGGCACGGCGATCGTGACCGGCAGCGAATAGCGGCGCGGCGTGAGGCCGGCGTCGGTCGCCTCGATGCGGAAGCTGTGATCGCCCACGTCCTCTCGCTCGGTCGACCACTTCAGCTGGTAGCTGAAGCCATCGGCAATGCTCGCGCCTTTTATGAGCACGGCGTCCGGGTCGGCGTCGTAGGCGGTTTGGAGGCTGGGGGGGAGATCTCCCGCTAGGCGCACCACATCCGCGTCGGTGACCTCGAAGGCGTAGCTGTAGGTGCGCGGGTCAGCCGTGTCTTGAACGGCCTCGTCCGGCGACGTGACATTCGGAGCTGCGCCAGCCGCGGACGGGGAGCCGATCTTGGCATCGACCAACACGATGCCCTCTCGGCCGTCATCGGTGGTCACGCGGATCGTGAGTGGGTAGACACCGACGGGTTGGACGCCCCCGAACGCCACCGAGCGGGTCGCGCCCGAGCCTGAGACCGTGGTGTCGCTTGCGAGCGCGCCAATAACGACGAGGCTCTGAATTGCCGCGGGGCTCGGCTCCCCAAGGTCGATCTCGATTGTCAGCGGCGTCGTGGTGTCCCACTCGCGTAGTGAGGTGATCACAAGCGGGGGGAGATCGCTCGCCAGCGTGCCCGATTGGGTGTCGTTGCTCTCGACGTCAATGAACCGGTTTGCGCCGCCGAAGCCATTGAGCGTATTCGCAAGCGAATTGCCAGCTAGCACGTCAGCTTGGTTCGTGCCGGCCACGTTCTCGATGAGTTCCTCGCCCGGCAGGTCGAGGGTGAACGTGTGCGCGCCGTTGTCGTAGAGTACTTGCGGCTTGTTGTCCGAAAGGTCGACCGTCACGCCGTGCGTGGCGGTCCACTCGACGGCGTCGATCGTGTCGTTGGCGCCGAGACCGCCCGCCTTGATCCAGTCGTCGCCTTCGGCGTCGCGGATCTTGAGAGTCGTGTTTGCGGTCAGGGTGTCGGTGATCCAGTAGGTGTCGTCGTCGTAGCCGCCATCGTAGATCAGGGCCTCATCGCCGTTGGGCGTCGCATCCCAGCCGAGCAGCTGGTCGTCGCCATAGCCGCCCAGCAGGTGGTCGTTCCCACCCCCGCCGATCAGGGTGTCGTTCCCGCCACGGCCGTCGAGCGTCTCGGCGGCTGCGGCGCCGATGAGCGTGTCGTTGTGGTCGGAGCCGATCACCCGCGTGACGGCCGAGCCGATCAGTGCGAGGCTCCTGCCCGAGGCGACGCTCTGCATCTGGTTCAACACGCCCAGGTCGAGATGGGCATCGACGGTGATCTGCGACAGTTCGAACGTGTCTTGGCCTGCCGAAGCGTAGACTTCGGTCAGACTCATCTCATCCGGCAGGACGTAGGTGTCATCGCCGCCCTCTCCGCGCAGTGAATCGTCCGTTTCGATGTCTTGTCCGCCATCTCCGCTCACGACGAGCCGGTCGTCGCCCCCGCCGCCGTAAAGGGCGTCGGAGCCGGTCCCGCCATCAAGGTGGTCGTTGTCCGCGTCGCCATACAGTTCGTCGTTGCCGGCGCCCCCGAACAGCTTATCGTCTTGGTCGCCGCCATACAGTTCATCGTCGCCGTCTCCGCCGTACAGGGTGTCTTCGTCGGCGTCGCCGTAGAGGAAGTCGTCGCCGTCGCGGCCGTACAGCTGGTCGTTTCCGCCGCCGCCGCGGAGCACCTCGCTTCCCGAGGAGCCGAAGAGGGTGTCGTCCCCCTCGTCGCCGAAGAGGGTGACGTCTGTCACGCCCGGCATGAGGGTGATCGTGTCGTTCCCGCCGCCGCCGTGGACGTGCAGCGGGAGGCCGTTCTGCTCGAACGGGATCGGCGTTCCGCTCAGGCCGCCCAGGTAGACGACGCCCGGTGTCACCAGGATCTGATCGGCCAGTTCCGAGCCGCGGATCACCAGGGCGCCGCTGTCCTCCTCGATCGCCGATTCGTAGGCGCCGATGTCCTGAGCGGTCCCGCGGACACGGCCGTACAGTTCTCCACGCTGATCGTGTGTGACGGGCGACAGCGTGACATTCCCCTGGTCGCGGGCCGGGCTATCAACTTCGAGCGCATGAGTCGGTGTGAAACCGCCGTTGTCCGCCAAGGGTTTCAGGCCGGCCCCCTTATCGCCCGGCAAGCGAATGTTGCCGTTGGCATCGCTCAAGTAGCCAACGGTATAGGCGTTGTACCGAGAGTAGCCGATGACGTTGCTGTTGCCGCTGATCAGCGTGGTACTCTTGTTGTAGTAATACAGGTCGTACGGGTCGTTGCCGTTCGCGTCGATGTTCTCGAAGTTGTCCGCGAGGATCGTGTTGTTGAGCGTCGTGACGCCCTGCGTCCCGTCGAACAGACCGGCGCCCCCACTGCCGTTGCCGTCCGCCGTGTTGTGCGCGATCGTCGAGTTGGTGATCTCGGCCCGCAGCGCTGAAGTCGTCTGGTGCCCCTGGAACTGGATCGTGCCGGCGTACTTTGACCAGTTGCCCGAGAAGGTCGAGCCGTCGATCCGCACGTCACCCGCGTTGTTGGAGAACGTATAAACGTTGATCGCGCTGCCATACCCTCCGTGGGTCCGTTTGCTCGCGGTGTTGCCGGTGAAGGTCGAGCCCTCGACGTGCAGCAACTCGTCGGTGTCGGGCCGGAAGTAGATGGCGCCGCCATAGCGGGCGTCGTTCTCCTGGAAGAGGCTGTCGACGATGTGGACGTTCGTCTCGATCGCCGCCATAGCGCCGCCGCGGCCGCCCAGGTTGTTGCTGCTCCCGTACGCTTGATTGCCGGTCCAGACGGTCCGCTCGAGCAGCAGGTCGCCCGCCTCGTCAGCGTAGAGCGCGCCACCGAGCGACGTCCCCTCGACGTAGCCCCCAGTAACCGTCAGGTCCCGGATCGCGACGTCGGCCGTGGTGTCGATGGTGAAGACCCGGCTCTGGTCCCAGGCGTCCAGCGCCAGCAGCTCCGCGCCCGGCCCGTTGAGATCGACCTCGCTGCGGATTCGGAACGGTTGGGGCAGGTCGGCCTTCAGGTCGTTCACGCCCCAGTGGCTGCGGGGGACGTAGTCGTTCAGTCCCGCCGAGCCGCTGGTCAGGCGGATCGTCTCCTGCGACGGGCCGAAGAGGCCCGGGTCGAACTCGATCGTCTGCTTGCCCGGCAGTACATCGGCCAGCCGGAGCGCCTCGCGGAGGCTCAGGTCGCCCTTCGAGAAGTCGTCGTTGTCGATGTCATGGAGGGTGTCGACGAGCAGCGACGCCGGCGCGAGAAGAGAATGCGAGAGGCCCTGAATGTGACGGAGTGAGAAGTTGCTCGCCAGTGTGATCTCGAAGACGCCCGCGTGGCCCGACACGCCCCACTGGGGTTCGTTCTCGTACTCGTCGTTGACGTAATCGAGCGACAGCGTCTGCGGGCCCCGCTTGCTCGGGTCGAGGTGGTCGCCCGCGTTGACGAGGCTGAGCGACCCGTTGATCCAGAAGTGGGCGTCGTTGGCGCCTTGCTCATCGCGGAGGTCGATCGTCGCCCCGCCGCCCAGGTTCATCTGGACATCGATCTGATCATCCCCCGCCCCCCCGTCGACGGTCGCGGTCTCCGTGAAGTCGGGGCGGAGCCAGATGTCGTCGTCGCCACCCGCGAGCGCCACGTCCACGTTCTCGAAGTGCGACGCCGCGTAGAGCGTCAGCGACGGCGCAGCCGGGTTCGACAGGGTCAGGTAGCCGTCGCCGAGCGTGGCGGTCTCGCGGAGGCCTTCGCCGAAGAGGTGCGCGTTGTGCGCGCCGTCGTAGACGGCGCCGTAGGTCAGCATGCGGGTGTGCGAGAACTCCGACCCCACGGTGTCGTTCCAGACTCGGACCGCGATGCTCTCTCCAGGCTGTAGGCCGCTGACGTCTGAAGCCGGGAACGTGTGCGATCCGCTGCCGCCGGCCAAGGGGAGGTTGCTGAGCGACGCCTCTACGCCCAGGGACGTCATTGGGCCGCCAGAGGCCGGAACCCGGTAGATCTGTGCCTTGGCGCCAGTCGCCATGTTCTCATGGAGCGCTCGGTACTCGACAACCACTTGCCCCGTGGCGTCGCCCGTAATCGGGTCAGTGCCGTAAGCGTGAACGTCGGTGATCTCGACGTCCGCCTCGTAGGTCAGGTCGAGCTGGGGCCCATTCGCCATCTGCTGCGAGTGGAAGTCGATCGCTCCAGCGTCGGGTAGGCTGAGCTCGAAGTGCGGAGTCGCGTCCTTGTACGCCAGGGCCGAAGCATCGAACGCATCCCAGATGTCGTGGTCGTACGCGTTGACCACGCCGTTGAAGTCGGCGTCCCCGTCCGCGAACTGGTGCGCCACCTTGCCGTAGTTGGCCTGGTAGGCGGCCAGGTCCGCCACGTCGACGTCGCCGTCCAGGTCGAAGTCGCCTCCGGCGACACCGAGCCGGTCGAGGATCACCCGCCCGTCCGCGGCGCTCGCCACGCCGTCCCAGTTGGCGTCGACCCGGTACAACAAGTCGCCCGGCACGACTTCCAGGCCGGCGAACCGATCGCGGTAGCCGTCCCAGTCACGGATCGCCAGGTACGCCGCGTTCACGTCGGCCGCTAGCTCACGGCGTTGCAGCGTCCCCTGATAATCGTGGTCAACGAGGCCGTCGGCGTTGGCGTCGCCCAGCAGTAGAGAGCGCTGCACCGCCTCGGTGACGTCGAACGTGTACTCGTCGCTCGCGTTGGCGGTGGAGGTGATTAACTCAGCGAAGTATTGCTGCTCGAAGTCGTTCCAGTCGCTATCGTCTTCATCGAAGTCATTGTCCCAGCCGAAGAGCCCGTTCCTTAGCTGGACGACCCCGTCGTTCGTCGCGCCAACCGACTCGGTCAGTGTGAACACCGCCGAGGTCGGGACCCGGCCCTGCTCGGAACCGAGGTCGAAACGAACAATCCCGTGCTGGGTGACATCGCCCTGCGCGTCGGTGATGGCGGTGAAGGTGGAGCCGTCGTAGCCTGTCCCCCCGCCGATCGTGTGCCACGCGCCGTCGATCACGTCCGAGCCGCTTAAAGCGGCCATCAAAGCCGAAGTGCTCGCCGCCTGTCCGGTCGGCGTGATCGTCGCTCCTACGAACGCGTTGTGCGTCCCCAACTCGACCCGCAACCGGTCGTCCAACTCAAACACGCCCTGCTCGACAACCGCCACGGCGCTCTCTACGAGGGCGCCGTCATCCGAACTCGCTAGCTCGGTGTTCACCCCGTACGGGCCGAGCACCGTGTAGTACGGCGATACGACCGCCAGCATGGCGTCGCGTGCCCCGAGGGCGTCCCCGGCCAGGGCTCCCCCCACGGCTAGGTCTCTTCCCAGCTGTTTACCGGCGAGCAGCGCCGTGCGGCCCAACTCAGTCCGCACTGCCTCGGCGCGGCCGGCGTCCTCGATCCCCTCGGCGGCCGCCGCGACCCGCGAAACGCCCGCGTAAAAGGCGTGCCGATCAGCGGGCTCGACGAGCAAAGCCCCGTAGTGCCAGTGCTGCGACGCCATCGTCGCCAGACGCTCGGCCGATTCTAGTAGTGGGTCGTCCAGGTCCGTTGCAACGACCGAGTCGCCCACCGTGGTGAAGACGCCATCGAGGCCCAGCTCGTCGCGCCACGCCTCCATCTGCTCTACCAACGCCGAGCGGACTTGGCCGCTTACCAAACGGACGCGGTCCCGGTAGAAGGCGTCGCTGAACTCCTCGCGCGCCAGATTGATCGTGATCTGTTGCGACTCCAGCACCGAATCGCCCAGCCGCAGCTCGAGCGTCAACTCCTGGACACCGTAGTCGGGTTGCCCGAGGCTCTCGTCGAGCGTGACCACCGCGCTGGCGCTGTCGTCCGCCGCGTACTCAGTGCTCACAACGAACGGACTGAGCTCCGACCCGTCCGCTTGCCCAACCAGCACGTACTCGGGGCGCAACACGGTCGGCGTGTCGCCCGCAAGCATCTCACGCCGCTCTAGCGTCTCTAGACGCGACGCCTTCCGGCGATGCCACTCCCGTTTGATCCGCTTAACGTTCCGGCGAAACCCGAGAGCAGCAAGCGTCTTATCCCAAGACGAAGGAAAGCGGCGCATCAGTGCCTCGCTTAATGAGCATCAAGGTGAGTAGAAACCGCGTAAGTCGCGCCTCGCACTGCGAAGCCGCCTCAGCCATCGGTTCTATGCGAGAAGCTCAGGAGCACAAGAGAAGGAAAACACCCCAATCGCACGAGACTTATCTCGTCCTCGACTAGATGAATGCGAAGCAGTGAACAGCGAGATTAGTGGTTTCGACCCAAATGGATCGAGTGGGGGGGCGAGATAGACGACGTGCCTAATCGCTGCTCAAACAGCGATTTCTATCGACAAGCCAGGGAATGAAGACGCTGCCCGCAGGGGAAAGGCTGACCCAGGAAGTGAGGCGCACTCACGGATTCTCACTCACCCGGATTCGGACCCCTTGTTAGTATCCTGTCCGAGTGTGCCAGACTGACCTTCTTGCTGAAACCGGCTCATGCTGTAGTCGTCAGCTCAATTGGCTCCTCGGAGGCCGCGGTCGTGCTCTTCTTGGTGTGAGGGGAGCATCCCGACGGAGAGCAGTTGACCTTCGATCATCTCGCCTGGGTCTTCGTGCAGCTAGAGTATGATCCGCCGCATCTCGAGTACCTTGGTCCGCTCGCCGTGCTGGACGATCGCCTCGATGAGGTCGTCGGCGGAAAAATGCGCAGTTCGTGGAGCTCGCGGGCTTCGTTCGCTTGATGCTGCCTCATTTCCAATGCCTTTGCCTCGATCTCTTCGAGGTTGATGAAGGGGCCTGTGGAGCTCTCCAACGGTTCACGGTCCTTTTTGGTGTTCGCTTTTGTTCTGATTCTGTGACATCTTGCGTCATCGTATACATCGGATCCTGTACCTCTCCTCAAGTGCTTCGATCGCACGCCGACGCGACTCGCTCACGATACGCTCGCTAGCTTGCTTGAGCGCGCTTTCTGTCGCCTCAGGGTAGTCGCCGCGCTTCTCGATCCAGCCTTGGAAAGCCGTGCAAGGTGCAGCGGCTATCGGCAATTGCTTTCGCTCCGCTGGATGACGGCGCTCGTTGCGTGCTTCTACGCGGCGCGGCCAAGCCTCAGTGCGTTCCCGCTGAGGCTTGGCGGCTTGGCGGGACAAAGCCGTAGGCTGCTCGCTCGTCGTTTAGAGAGCTTTCTAGCTTCGCCCTCACCGACCCATAGACGGAATCCTCGACGACGTTTTCTAGTTCGTGGGGATCGTTCTGGAGATCGTAGAGCTCCCACTCGTTGAGCTCGTAGTAGTGGATCAACTTGTGGCGCCCATCGGTGACGCCGTCGTGGCGAGCGACGGCGTGGTCTCGATCGGGGCCTTCGTGGTAATGGTAATAGAAGATCGTTCGCCAATCGACGGGTTCTTCGCCACGCAAGAGCGGTGCGAAGCTCTTCCCCGCGATCGAGGGGGCGGGCTCGGCCCCCGCTAACTCGCAGAACGTGGGGGCGATGTCGAGATTCGACACGATCAGCGACTCGGCCCGCCCCGGTCTCACCAGCCCCTTGGGCCATCGCAGCAGCATAGGGGTGCGAAGCGACTCTTCGTACATCAGCCGTTTATCGAACCAGCCATGCTCGCCAAGGTAGAAGCCTTGATCGCTGGTGTAGACGACCACCGTGTTCTCGGCGTAGCCCGAGTCATCGAGCCAGTCGAGAAGGCGGCCGACACTCTCATCGACGCTCGCGACACAGGCCAAGTAGTCTTCCAAGTAATGGCGCCAAATCCATCGGGTGCGGTCGGCGTCGGACAGCTTGCTGTCTCGGTACTCCTGGTGTCGCGGATCGATCACCCGCTTCCAGGCCTGTCGGGCCTCATCGCTCATGTGGCGGTACAGCCACTCGCGGTGGTGGCTGTCGAGAGGCCAAGCCTTCACGTCTCGATCGACGCGCATGTGATCGCCGATGCGCATCTCGGCCTCGCGAGGGCCGCTCGTGCGGGTCGCGTAGTCATCGAACAGCGTTGCGGGCTCAGGAAAACGGCGGTCCTCAAACTCTTGTAAACGCTCTGGCGAAGGGTCCCAGGGGCGGTGGGGCGCCTTCTGATGCACCATTAACATGAAGGGGCGACTCGGGTCCCGCCCTCCCCTTCCCTTTCCCTTGAGCCAGTCCAGCGCCAGATCCGTCGTCACCTTGGTTACGTACCCTTCCACGGCTCGTTTGCCCGCTGTGGTGCGGAAGTCGGGGCGATAGTACTTCCCCTGCCCCGGGAGGATGTCCCAGTGGTCGAAGCCGGTCGGGTCGCTCTTGAGGTGCCATTTGCCGATGATTGCAGTCTGGTAGCCGGCTAGCTGGAGCGCTTTCGGAAAGGTCCACTGAGCGCCATCGAACTCGGTAAAGTTGTCCGGCACGCCATTGAAGGAGCTGTGTTTGCCCGTGAGGATCGTCGCGCGGCTGGGAGAGCAGATCGAGTTGGCGACGTAGCAGCGGTCAAAGCGGATCCCCTCGTCGGCGAGGCGATCGATGTTCGGCGTCTTGTTCAGAGCGGAACCGTACGCCGAGATTGCCTGATAGGCGTGGTCGTCCGACATGATGAAGATCATGTTCGGGCGATCGTTGGGTTGGGCGCTAACCACGCCAGCGATCAGCCATGCGGCCGCCGCGATCTGGAATCGACAGAGCTTATTCATCGGGGTTATCAGAGGGGTTATCGAGCCATCCACCACGGAAGCCCGCGCGCCGCAAGCCTTGGCGCAAGTAGGGGTTCGAACGCATCAATTCCCAAACGAATCCGCTGCGGTAGTTCTCGGCCATCAGGAGGATTGGTCCCTGATCGATGCCCAAGTACTCGTTGTCGAACCACCCGTCCTGCGATACGCCCCCGTGCCTCGTCTTGATGTCAGCGAAAGTGAACGTGGGGTTGAAAGCGTCTCGGAAGCCGTAGGGGCCGTAGAGTTGATCTCCGTAACGCCGCTTCATGGTTCGCAGCGCGGCGATGGATTCTTCGGGGGCGAAGGGGATCGATCCGCCGGCGGCGGTGGGCGCGATGGTCCCGTCGTCATCGATCCGCCGGGCGCTAGCTCCCCGCGCACGATAGGAAGAGAAACGGCGTAAAACGCCTCCGACCACCGCGTCGTGCGGGCCGGGACCGTCGCAGGCCGTGAGGCCCCAAATGTCTTTCCCGTAGCCGCTCCAACCGTGCGGGTTGGAGATCGCGTAGTCACGCTGGGCGAGTGTGGCGCGGCGTGAATTCTCGAAGTAGTCGATCCCCTTCGATCGCATGTAGTCGTCTTGGATTCCTTTGAGATCGATCCAACAGGCTGCGTATTGGTGCCCGAAGAGTGGCGAGAAGTTGACGTGCTCGCGCCCCTGAAAATCGCTCCAGTCGTAGCTCTCGGTGAAGGCGTCCCACGCGTCCGGCTCGATGGGGTAAGTTGGTGAGCCGAGTGCGAGCAGGTAGAGAAAGATCGCCTCGTTGTAGCCCCGGTAGTCATTGCCACCGAACCCTGCCCTTGGCCCTGCTCCCGCTCCCTCGGGCTTCCACCCCATCGCAATCCGAGGGGGGCGGGGCTGCATCCAGTCCCACTCGACACGCCGGTAGAGAGCCTCGGCGAGTTCGCGAATCTCGCTTTCGTCCTCGTGATCAAAAAACTCACGGCACGAGAGGACGCCCAGCATCAGTAAAGCGGTGTCGATGCTGGAGAGCTCGCACTTCCTCCAGCGAGTCCCCGAATCCATCTTGAGGAAATGGTAGTAGAAGCCGCGGAACCCAGAGGCTTCGACCGGGTGCTTGTTCTGCGGCGATTGGTGCAGGAATCGGAGCGTCGTCAGGACGCGTTCGGCGGCCGCGTCGCGTGTGATCCAGCCGCGTTTGGCGCCGAGGCAGCAAGCCGTCAGCCCGAAGCCGACCGCCGCGATGCTCGAGGCGGATTCGCCGGGCCAGCGATCGGGCGTGAGGCCGTTCTCCGCGGGCGTGGTCTCCCAGAAGTAGTTGAACGTACGCCGCTCGACCTCGTCGAGAAAAGCGTCGTCGGTCGGTGGAGCGGCCACAGTAAGGGTCGGGGCCACCGCGATCCCGAGAAGGATTCGCAACACCAGGCCGGGTCGGTCCAGGCTAGCCATCAACGCGACATCACCGTGTCAGAAGGTCTGTTGGTATATAAAAAGGGGGGGAGCGAGCCGAACTCGCTCCCCCCGCCATCACCCTGCCTCAAAGAGCGGAACCCCGTGGTCACCGGGTTCTGCCCAGAAGCTTAGCTACGTCGCGTCGCCAGGCCCGCCAGGCCGCACAGCGCGAGCAACACCGAGGTCGGCTCGGGAATCCCGGCGGTCAAGCTGAAGTCGTCGAGCATCATGGACTGTGGATTCACCCCGGCGTCCACGCCTTCGGTCATCACGGCTTGAACCGTTAACTCCGTTGTGCCGGCGCTGGCTACAAACCCGGTGATTCCGTACTGGTTGTACGCGCCGTCATTCGCGGTGCCGAGCAAGTCGAACGACACGGAATCGCCCTGGTCGCTGCTCAGGATCACATTGGCCGAGGTCGCGGCAAAGTTTGTTTCGTGACGGACCCAGAAGATCAGGTCGTAATCGCCGGGCCCCGCTGCCACGGTTTGCGAGAGAGTCGCATTGGCTCCACCGGTGCTTCCGTCGGCTCCCTCGAATCCACGGAACCACATTCCGATGCCCGGCGAACCAAGCGGGTTGCTCGCCCAGGGGGCGTCCTGGAACTGGGCTGCGGGGCCGTTCGGCATACCGACTACCAAGGACCAGTCGCTGTTGCTCGTTTGCGTGTTGCCGGTCGCCGCCTCGAAGCCACCGTCGTCCAGCAGATTGGCGTTGGCGGCGACAGGCAGGAGAGCCGCCGCGAGCATCGCAAGGGAAAGGAGGGTAAGTCTCATGAGGTCATCTCCAAGCGGGAAAAGAAGAAATCGGAAGTGAACAGCCTTTGCGGACTATCGCCGCGAACGGGCGAGCAGAAGCAGCCCTGCGCCCACCAGCAGAGCGGAGGACGGTTCGGGTACACTGACGGCCGGCGAGGCGGTCGCGCCGTAGTTGTTGGCCCAGGTGTCGTATCCGGTCTGTGAGCTGTCGGGCGAACCGCCGTCGCGCCAAACCGTGTAGTCAGCGGCATCGACGGTCCCGTCGTCGTTGTAATCGCCGGCCAGGCCCGGATCCGTAAGCAGCTCGAGTGAGAAGTCATCGAAGAAGGCGGATTGACCCCCGCCGTCCGGGTTGGTGAGCATCCCAAGCGCCTCGCCAAGCACGCGAACACTCGCCGTGCCCGCGGGCGCGACGGCGGTGAGCTCGTGCTCGTACCACATGCCGTCGTTCGCTCCCCCGCCGCTCTGGCTCTCGCGGTCCGTCTTCAGGTCGAGGGTGAGTGGCGTCCCGATCTCGACGTCTGAGCCATCGAGGAACGCCAACTCGATTTGGGTCGTTGTCCCGAAACCCTCCAGACCGCCCACGTAGTTGGTTTCAAACCGCGACCAAGCCGAGAAGGTGTACTCGCCACCGGGGGTTCCCTCGACGGTTTGAGCGATGGTGGCTCCGGCCGGATCGGCTTCGCTCCCCTCAAATGACCGGAGCCAAAGCCCCAGGGAGCCGCCCGAGTCAGGTCGGTTGGCGAAGCCGGCGGCCTCTACGGTAGCGCCGGGCGTGCCGAAATTCCCACCCGGATCCTCGGTGACGACATACGCCGGATGGAACTCGGACGGCTCCTCTTCGAGGCCGGGGTTGAGCAGCAACTCGGTGCTCGGATCGCCAGCGCCGGTGAGCGAGAAGCTGTCGTAGAAGGCTGACTCGTTGCCGCCACCGTTCCAGAGCATCTGCTCGGCGTCGGCGAGTACACGTGCGGTAGCAGCTCCAACCGGGGCCACCGCCATCAGCTCGTGCTGCACCCAATCGTCCAAGAAGGGCAGCCCCGATTGTGCGGAGCGATCGGTCTTGACGTCGATCGACGTCGGTGAGCCGATCAGGGCGCCCGAGCCGTCGTAGAAAGCCAACTCGAGGGTGTTCGTGGTGGGGGAGGCGACGCCACCGAGTGGCCCGCCGGGGTCCAAGGTGTCGGCGCCGCCTGAGTAGAAAGTTTCGAACCGTGACCAGCCACTGAAGGTGTAGGTCTCGCCTTCGGTGACCTCGACCGACTGGAAGAGGGCCGCGTTGGTCAGGTTATCGGGCCCCGTGGTTGCTCCGCCAACGAACGCCCGCAGCCATAAAGCAAAGTCCCCGGATTCGGGGCCAAACCCTTGCTGTTGCGCCGAGTTCACACCACCAATGTCACGACGCATCATCGTCGTCTGATCGTAGATCGATTCTTCTAACTCCCATCCGGGCAGCAGGCCTGAGTACTCGAAGCCCCCGTCAGTGAGCAGCTCCACGCCTTGCGACGGAGAGCTGAGCAGGGCGACCAACAGGGGGGCGACTAGTGACGCTTTGTTCATAGAACAGCCCTCGAAGCGAGGTAAAGTCAAAAGAGAAGGTGAGAGAAGAGAGACATGTTGTTGCTAACCCAGTGCATCAAATCAAGTCATTCCACGACTTCTTCGCCCGCACGGGTCGCCAGCGAGTTGAAGAGGAGGTGATCGATCTCGAACGAGAGGAACTGCACCGAACCGTCCGCGTAGGCCGCGTTGACGCCGCCGGAGTGGCTCGATCCGAAGAACAAGACGGGTAGCGATCCATTGCCGACGCAGAGGTCGCTGAACTTGGTCGACTCATTGAAGCAAATCCCGCTATCGCTGTCGGGCAGCGGTGGCCAGCCGGCGAATCGGACGGTGTCCGGGTCCCAGCCGTCTGCCCAGCCCCGGTTGTCGGAGACATTGCCCCCTTCGCGCTGGTCGGTGCGCACCAGCTTCTCGCTGACGACAAACGTCTTGCTGAGACCGTCGATGATCTGACCGGGGCGGATCGCCTTGGGGACGTTGCCAACCGGCTCTCCGACCGAGGGGTTGTTACCGGTCCCGGGGGTTATCAACCGCCAAGGCGTGCGGACGATGGCGCCGCCGTAGTCGCAGGCGTTGTTGGGCCTGCCCGCCGCGACGCACCAGTAAGCGGCGCGGGCGATGGCGACCGCCTTGGCGTCGGGCGCCGTTCCCCCCGTGTTGATGGGCCACACCTCGGCCACCCCGAAGGCGCTGAACGGTGGCCTCACGGTGGTGATCGGCTGAGCCGAGACGTAGTCGGTCAGGTAGTTCCCCGCCGGCGATCGGGCGCCCGCTCGACGCGACGGGCAGTTGTACAACGAGACTTGGGTCTGACTGATCTGCGCTTGGGTCTGGATGTCCTTGACGGCGTCCTCTTCAAGGAAGGGCAAGATCTGGTACGCCCAGCCGAGCCCCTGCTTGTTGGCGCCGAAGGGGGTGCCGCCGGCGATGTAGTGTTCAATAAATGGGTCTGGTTCTGTCCCGCCGGTCGGGAAGTAGCCGTAGGTGCTGACGTGGTTTTGGAGCCCGAGGCCGATCTGGCGCAACTGGTTCTTGCACTGGGTGCGACGGGCCGCTTCACGCGCGGCTTGCACCGCGGGCAGCAAGAGGGCGACCAAGATGCCGATGATGGCGATGACGACCAGCAACTCGACCAGGGTGAATCCGGTCGCATGGCTCGTCGTACGCGGCTCGCGACGATGACTGCTTGCGATCATCCAATCCTCGCTTGGCAGCACGTCCGATTACGCCCCAAGACACGCGGTGGTGTGCCATGAGGGCCAAATCGGCAGCGCTGAGTTTGATGAGCTAGCGATGAGTAGCGGGGCCGTGAACAGGCAAGAGGGTGAGAAACGCGGCGCTCACCTGCCCTCGGCTGACCGCATTAAACCAGCCTACAACGCGGACTGCAAGCGCTTTCAGTGCGTATTTTTTAGATAGCTACGCCGCCGCACGATTCGCGGACAACGAGGCTGGTGGGTAGCGTCACCCGCTCCGGGGGGCGGTCTGCTTCTCCTAGTCGCTTGCAGAGCAGATCGATCGCGGTTGCCCCCATCTCCGCCATGGGCACGTGGACGGTCGTCAGCCGGGGACGCGTTAGCTGGGCGATCCGGGTGTCGTCAAAGCCGACCACCGGCAGGTCCTGCGGCACGCTCAGTGTGGCGCCGATCGCCGCGTCAACCACACCCGCGGCCATCTCGTCGTTGGCGGCGAAGACCACGGCCCCCTCGTTCGCCCACCCGAGGACCCGGTCCGTTGCGTACTGGAAGGCGGTCTCATAGCTGTAGTCGAGGTGCACAACATCGTCCCCCGGCTGCCGCCCGATCTGGGCGAGCACTTTCCGATAGGCGTTGAGCCGATCGAGGGTGTCGAGGTTGGTCTCGTGTCCGCCGATGAACACGATGCGGCTGTCGGGGTGCGTCGCCACGAGGTGCCGCATCATCCCCTCGGCGCCGCTGTGGTGATCGATCGCGACCGTGTCGTGCTTGGCGCCCTGAACGTCTCCGTCCAGGACTACCAGCGGCATCGAGGCGTCGGCCAAGGAGCTGCGTATCCGCGAACTCATCTCGGTGACCATCACAACGATGCCGTCGACAAGCCCCTGGGTGCCAACCGCGGCGAGCACGTCTTGCCCGTCGTCGTCGGCGGTCACCGATGAGACCAGCAAGTGGTACCCGAGCTCGCGTGTCTTGAGGTTGGCTCCGCGGATGATCTCCGAATAGAACTCGCCGTGCAGGTCGGGCAGCACAAGTCCGAGCACATTGCTTTTCCGGAGCATCAGCCCGCGGGCGAAGACGTTCGGGCGATAGCCGAGCTCGGCGATCGCGGCTTCGACGCGCTTGCGTGTCTCGGCGTTGACAACGTTTCGTCGATTGAGAACACGCGAGACCGTGCTGATCGAAACGCTTGCCTTCTTGGCGACATCTTCGATCGAAGCGGCCATGGGGTACTACGGTTAAGGGATGGGACACCAGCGGGGCTTGCTCCGCCCCATGGCTGAATGGACTGTATCGCCGCGATCGGGGGACAGCAACGCACCCGGGTCAGCGCACCGCTGGCGAGGGGGCCTTGCTCTGGGTCGTGGTGCTCAAGACTCGGAATGAGTCGGACAACGGAACGCTGGAGTCCCCTCCGACACCGATCCGGAACTCGCCCGGCTCGAGGACCAGGTCGGCCGAGTTGTCGTAGTAGGCGAGGTCGTCCGTTGAGAGAGCAAACTCGAGGATCGTTGACTCTCCCGGATCGAGCCGCACCCGCCGAAAACCCTTCAGCTCACGCACGGGCCGCACGAGGCCGGCGGCGACATCACGCACGTAGAGTTGCGCGACCTCGTCGGACGCCCAGTCGCCGGTGTTCGTGAGTGAGCAACGGATTCCCAGAGTCTGGCCGGCGCGAAGTTCCGGAGCGCTCAGCTCCAGCTCTCCGTAGTCGAATTGTGAGTACGAGAGGCCGAAGCCGAACGGGTACTGCGGGAAGGGATCGACGTCGAGATAGTGAGAGCGGTACTTCTCTTCCTCCGGGAAATCGATCCGTCCCGAACCGATGAGGGCTTGGGTCCCCGCCAACGCCGGGCGTCCGGTCCTCGGGTGGTTGTAGTAGAGCGGCGACTGACCGACGTGTTTGGGGAACGTCACCGGCAGCTTGCCCGAGGGCGAATCGACCCCGAGAAGCAGGTCCGCAATCGCCGTGCCGCCGTGCGTACCGGGGTGCCACGCGTAGAGGACCGCGTGGGCTTTCTCGGCTTGTTCCCCGATCGTCAGTGGTCGGCCGGCGAGCACGACCAGCACGATGGGGGTGCGCGTCTTTGCGACCGCGTCGATGAGCTGGGCCTGAGCGCCCGGCAGGTCGAGGTTGGCTCGGCAGCGGGCCTCGCCGCTGAGCCGCCACCCCTCGCCGATAAAGATCAAGGCGACATCCGCATCGGACGCCGCCGATACGGCATGCGCGAAGCCCTTGGTTGAGGTGTCGAGGCTTGATTCGAGTCCCGGGCAGTAGGTTAGTTCGGTGTTGCCGGCCAAGGCGTCGCGGAGCGCCGCCAAGGGGGTTATTGTGTCGGCCTCTTTCCCGTCCAGCATCCAGCAGCCGAGCTGGTCCCGAGCCTGGTCCGCCAAGGGGCCGATCACCGCGATGCGGTGGCCCTCGCTGTCGATTGGCAAGGTCTTGCCCTCGTTCTTCAGCAACACGCAGCTCTGCTTGGCGAGCTCTCGCGCGATGGTGGTTGGGTCAGGGCCAGGGGGCGAGGGGCCGGCCGACGGCCGTCGGCCGGGCGAGGCGAAGTGGAGCTTGACGGTTAACACGCGTTGGACCGCATCGTCGATGATCGATTCTTCTATAAGGCCCTGCTCCACCAGCGACAGGAGGTGCTCCTGAAAAGTCGTTGAGGCCATCTCCATATCGAGGCCAGCGGTCACCGCCTGGCGGGCGGCTTGGCGTCGATTGGCCGAGTAGCCGTGCTCGATCATCTCCGTGACGGAGGTCCAGTCGCTGACGACGAGCCCATCGAAGCCCCAACGCCCTTTCAGCACCTCGCGGATCAGCTCTTGATGGCCCGTGCCGGGCACCCCATTGATCGTGTTGAAGCTCGTCATGAAGGTTGCGCAGCCGGCCTCGGCAACCGAGCGGAACGGCTTAAGCACAACGCCGTGCAACTCGCTGCGCGCGATCTGCACCCGGTTGTAATCGCGTCCCCCCTCGGTCAGGCCGTAGGCGGCGAAGTGCTTGGCGCAGGCGGCGATGCCTCGGTAGGCGATCTCCCCGCTGGGGGTTTCGAACGGTTGCTGGTAACCGCGCACCATCGCGACCGCGATCTCCGAGGCGAGCATGGGGTCCTCTCCCAGCGACTCAGCGATCCGGCCCCAGCGCGCGTCGCGGCAGATGTCGAGCATCGGAGCGAACGTCCAGTTCACGCCCTCCGCTTGCGCCTCGTTGGCGGCGACTACCGCGGCCTTCTCGATCAACGCGGGGTTCCAGCTAGCCGCCTGCCCCAAGGGGATTGGAAAGACCGTCCGGAAGCCGTGGATCACATCGCGAGGCGTGAGGAGCGGGAGGCCCAAGCGGGTCTCCTCTAGGGCGATCCTCTTGGCTAGGCGGGTCTGTTCGGCGTTGCCGGTGTAGAAGAGCGAGCCGAGCTGCCCGCGACGAAGCTGCTCGCCAATCGCACCGTCAAGCCGTTCTTCGGCGCCGCCAGCCTGGCATAGCTGCCCGATCTTCTCTCGAAGGGTCATCTGCTTCAGCACCCGCCTCACGACCTGTTCCACCGTGCCGTCGGTCAGGTCGAAGCGGACCTTCGGCAGGGACGGCCCTTCCTCTGCGGCCTCGGTGCGGGCGTCCGCCGACTCGGCAACCGGGTTGAACGAAGCGGAGTCTTCGGCCAAACCGAGAGGGGAAAAGGCGAAGATCAGTAAGGTGGCGCTGACGAGAGTGATGCAGCCAGATACGGCGATCGGGTGATAGCCGACGCCGATTCGATAAGAAAGAATAGACATTCTGCACATCAAAGCTCATCCTAGAGTGGGTTGCAAGCGGTACCACAGCTATTTTCGTAGGGCTTCAGGCTTACCGCCCCACTTCCTCGCGGGTGTCTTAAGAGATGGGATACGTTCCTCAGGCCACCTTGGCGTTGCTCACGGTGATGCTGTTCATCACCGACGGGGCGATCGCGCAGGGCCTGGAGGCGTTCCGTACAGATCAGATCGCACGTCTACAGAACTACGTTCTCGACGCGATTCAGCCTTCCGGGCTCGTGCGGGATTCGCTCGTGCTCAATCCGACACAGAACAATTTCCATCCCGCCACTCCCGACGCCGCCGGCTTTGCTCTGCTGTCGCTCGCAGCGTTCGACCATCTCGGAACGCTCCCAGGCGCGGACCAGCGTGTCGTCGATATCCTTCGCGCCTACACCGGCAATCAGCCGGGTGTCGATCCGGCCCGGTCAAGCGATGGCCATTTCCTGCACTTCCTCGATGTGACCGACGGCGGCGATCCCCCGGGGTGGGATGATAGCTACAGCCCCATTAGCTCGGCCTTGATCGTCGCGGGCGCGCAGTTCGCACAAAGCCATTTCGAACTTACCGGTTCGGCATTGGCTCCCCAGATCGGGGCGCTTACCAGCGAGTTGACTTCCTCGATCGATTTCGACGCCGCAATCCATCCGAGCTTGGATGGCCGCGTCTACCTCGACATGACTGCCTCAGGCGGAGGCGCTGGCGCCGCGGTGCGGCCTTGGAACGAGTACCAACTTGTTGTCAGCCTTGCGCTGCGACAGCAGGAGAACAACGAGCGTGCCGTCGCCGTTCGACGACATTGGTTCAATCCCGATCTGGCTCCCAAGAGTTCGTTGGGTGGCCTCCTAACCCTGACCGATGCGCCGCAGCGTTTCGCGCCGGCGTTCTGGGTCCAGCAAGCTCAGTTCTTTAACGGCGACTTCCGGCACAACGCCGAGTTCCAAACGTACTTTGAGAATCAGGGGGAATCGGACCAGCTCTACAGCAGCGCCGTGCTCGACGAGGTTTTCCGGTACGGCCTCACAGCTGGCGTGAGCCCTGATGGGTACCACGCCGATCGACTTTTCGATCACCCCGGAGAAGTTTTTTCACCCGAAGCGGTTGCTGCTTGGGGAGATATCCAAACGCTACTCGAGTTCGCCGCCGAGCAGCCGCCGAGCACCGATCCTCGATACCGCTATGGACTCGTTCGTGTCTCCGATGAGCAGCCAAACTGGGTGCCCAACGACGCGGGACTCGTCGATCATCTCTTCCTGCTTTATGGATTGATCGAGAGCCTCGCTCCCGACTTCTTCTCACAGCGGGTCTTCTCCCCACTTTCCGAGGGGGATTTTAACTTTGACGGGGTGGTCGATGCGGCCGACTACACCGTGTGGCGAGACCGTCTTCAAACCACGGTCGACCTAGCGGCCGACGCGAATCTCGACGGGATTGTAGACTCGGCAGATTGGCTGAGTTGGTCTAGTTCTTACGCTCCCACTAGCGCCCTCGGCCCCGAGGGCGCTAGTGTACCCGCCCCGGGAGCTATCACGTTGGTTGCTTGGGCTGTGGGAGTCTTACTCGCTTCCCGATGCCGTGTGTAGATCCAGGGGCGATCGAGATCTAACTAGCCGGCTGGAAAGGCCGCCCGAGGCGATGCCTCGTCACACCCGACCGGATATCGGGGTGTACGCTTCGCGGCTGGTGCGTTCTGGTTCGGGCAGCCAACTCTTCCGCGGGGGGGAGGTAGCCGATGCGGATGAAGTACCTATCCGCTTGATCTGTTAGAGCCTGACTACAAGAGCCTCCGAGCGCTCGTAGATGCAGCGAGCAGTGCCATGTGAATTGCGCCGAGTGCCGTAGCCGGCTCTGGCACAGAAACTGAGGCGTCCAAGTTCGACGCCGTCGCTGAGCTTGCACCGTAGTTAGCGGCACAGGTCGCGTACTGAGCCGGGCCGATCACGCCGCCGTCGGCGTCGTTGGGCAGCGTGCCCGAGGGAGCGAGCTGCGCGGGCAGTACGCGCGCAACTGCATCCTCGCGCGGCGTCTTCTTGAAAAAGGGGTCCGCGTTGTGCAGCTGTTTAACGGAAGCGACCCTTCGGGCGGGAATGGGATCACCAACTGGGACTCCCACTCGAACATCCTGAAGACACACGCCATGCAAGCCGAGATCATGGATCGGCCGACCGCGGCGCTGATCGACGACCTGCGTCAGCGGGGCATGCTGGAGGACACCCTCGTTGTCTGGGCGACCGAGTTCGGGCGCATGCCGTTCTTGCAGGCCAACGGCACAGGACGCGACCACAACCCGGACGCGTTCACGTGCTTCTTAACGGGCGCGGGGGTGAAACGCGGGTTCAGCTACGGCGAGAGCGACGAGTTCGGCTTCAAAGCCGCGGTCGACGAGACGACCGTCTACGACTTCAACGCCACACTCCTGCACCTAATGGGCCTCGACCACGAGCGTTTGACGTACTACCACAACGGACTCGAGCGAAGGCTGACGAACGTCCACGGGCACGTCATCTAAGATGTCATCGCATAGCTCTCCCCTGCCTGCTGCGACAGAGATGCTGCGTCAAAGTGCTGGCAATCAAGCTGACGGCTGCACTCGCTCCTGGTTCAGCCGGACCGACTTGCTAAAGCCGGAGACGTCCTCGCGCTCGCACGCGAAGGGAGGTCGCCGCGGTCACAGTCCCGGGTGTCGGGCGGCGCCCGCCGACGTTGATTAGGCTCGTAGAAATCCCTTCCTTTCAGGAGAATAGTATGCTTCTGCGCCCCGACGCTTTGCTTCTAGCATTCTGCCCGTTCACCCTGGCGGCGCTTGCCGCGGCGTCGGAGCCCGCTACCGTGGCTGAGGCGGCCGAGCGGCTCGACCTAGTGACTCTGCCGGTGTTCGAGGGGGGCGCCCTGCCCGGCTACCGCCGTGAGGCGAGACTCCAGTACAACGTGAAACAGTCCACCGGCGAGGTCTTCGACTTCATCGACGGTCAGCTAATCGACCGCGGCTGGAAGCAACTGCCGGGCGCCCAGAAGCACCTTGGGCAAGGCTTCGCCAGTGCGGACTACCTGCACGGCGACTATGTCGTTCACGTCTCGGTCTACCCGGGCGGCGCTGGCTTGCAGGGCGTGTCGATAAGCCATCAGGGGAACATCCCGTTAACCGACCTGCCAGCGCCCGACAACGCCGAGAAGATGCACGGGTTTGTCAGCACGCTGATGTACAAGTCGCCCGACGGCGTTGAAGAAACCGCCAAGGCGTGTCGCGAGAAGATGCTGGCCGACGGCTGGTCGCCTTACGGCGGCGCCGGCGACACGGCCTACTTCCGCAAGAACGCCGTCATGGCCAAGGTGCGAACCCTGAGTGCCCCGGCCCAGGGCGGAGCCACGGTGATCAATTACTCGACCGAGTTGCTGTCGCTCGAGCTGCCGGCGCCGCCGTTCGCCGATGACTTCCGTTATTCCGATGGCACGACCGATATTATGTTCGATTGCGACAAGACCGCCGAAGAGGCCCACGCGTTCTACCGAGAGCGGCTCTCCCCGTTGGGCTGGACGGCGACCACTGACAAGCCGTTCGAGTACAAGTGGTCTCTGCAGACGATCTTCCGCAACGCTGGCCAAGAGATGATCACGGTGTCGACGCACGACTTCGAGGGCCGGACGCGCGTGCGGCTCGACCACCAGAATGCGGTTGAGGTGGTCCAAGACGAGTACTTGATGCGGTCTGGCGCCGGCGAAAAAGCCAAGTACCGCAATAAGCGTTGGCTCGCCGTCCCGCTACCCGTACCGCCGGGGCTCACCGCCGACCAAGAAGAGAAGTGGGCGATCAAACTCGCCGCGCCCAGGGGTGAGGCCTTCACCGCGGCCGACCAACTGGCCGCGTCGCTGGTATCTAACGGCTGGACGACCGATGAACCCCCCCCTCAGGAACCGGTCTACCGTTCGCGACGCTTCGAGAAGGGCGACAGGACCGTGTGGGTGATGGCGATCGAGCCGCCGAAGCGCACGGCCTGGATCGCCGTGGCCGGCGTAGGTGGCGTCGACTTGAAGCCGATCCAACGAGAAAAATGAAGATTGAAACCGTACTAAGGTACAAAATCCGTCATCGGATTCTGACCCGGATTCGATGAATACCGCCCCAATGCGGATTCTCGATAAGAGCTCTTGGCCGGATAGCCAGGGCAACTGATTGGTAGCGCCGGTCGCCGCCTCAAACGACAAGCTTCCAGCATTTGCCACCGTGCAGACCCGACCTGCACGGTCCGGTCTGCCATCCGCATCGAGCTTAGGGGCCTTGTTCACCTACTCGCCCGCTTGCAGGCGACGGGCGATCTCGGCCTACCGCTCGTGGCTCTCGCGTGATCCGTAGGGGATCGAAGCGTGATAGACGAAGGCGAACCCCTTGGAGTCCTTCTTCAGGGGCGGGTTCAAACTGGGCGTTCTCATGCGTCTCGGCTCATAACAGAGGGTTACCCTCAGTTATAGCGAAACGGGCCCCAGGGGGGGCAAACCGCCGTTAACCCTACAAAACACGGCTAAAAACGAAGTGGAGCTGACAGGGATCGAACCTGCGACATCCAGCTTGCAAAGCAGCCTTGGCGTGCGAACCACTGCTAACGTACGAGAGTGATTACTCATCAACGATAGGCAATCTGCGGCCGCAGATCTACTCATGCTTATGCATACCGAAGCATGGCTTAGCACCCGTTTGTGCACAAACGGGTGTAGTCACTACTCCCGCAATCAGATTAGTGAGTTGCGATGAGACGGTCGCCCCTGCCTTCAGATCGACAATTCCCCTAAGCGACTCTAGTTGTCGCTGACGGACCACTACCGCGAACCGAGCCGCTGCCAGCTTCTGCCGATCGGAAGCCTCGGCCGCATTGAGCACTGCGATAATGCCTTCAGACACACCTACTCGGTTCCCTAGCGGAGTGGCCCACCCCTCTCGCACGGCGCGAGTCGCCATTTGAATGTCACTAGGCCGCAGCGTAGACACGTCCCCCCAGCCCCCCTGGGGGTTCGTGCTTGTGGGGACGGTCGCCTCCGCTCGACGGCGGTCTCGTTTCCGCTTTTTCCGACTCGACATGCCTGAGTCTACCCGATTATGGTCTAGGTGGTCGGTGGCTATCGTCTCAGCCACGACGCTTCGTATTGGCCCAGGGTGCGGTGACTCCAGGTAGCTCGCTGCGTCGGTGTCCGCGCGGCCGATTGCTAGCTCTGCGAACTCGCTGAGGTGACCAAGGCCAGACGAGACCTACGTAGTTGGCGGGAGACTCTTGTAGCGGTTGGCTGGTCCCCCCTCAGCGACTTCTCAGGCTTGACATCTCAGCCTGCAGGATGGGATGGACGAGGTCCTCGATGTGATATCGGTTTCGCTGACCGTCCATCCTCGGCTTCCATAAAGTAACTTGTCATTCTCGCGTTAGGAGCGATGCCATAGTTATGGCAGCGAGAAGGAGCGCCGTGCTCGGCTCAGGCAAGGCTTGGGTAGTTACTGAGGCAGGTGTCGTCGCGCCGTAATTGGAAACCCAGGTCGCGTACTGGGCGGCGCCGATGACTCCGCCGTCGGCGTCGTTGGGCAGCGTGCCAGCGGAAGAGCCTTGGTTGTCACGCCACACGCTGTAGTCGGCGGCATCGACGAGGCCGTCGTCGTTATAGTCGCCCGGCAGGATGACGGCGATCTCGCCGCTAGTTAGCAGGCCCGTGGTGCTCCACGCCAGGCCCTCGGCGAGCGCGGGCAGCGTCACGCTGTCGAAGTCTCCCGAGAGGCTCGCGAAATCGAGGACCTTGAAGACCGTGCCAGCGCTGGGGGAGTAACCATCAATCGTCGAGACAAGGAGTTCGCCCCCGTTGAGCTGTATGGCGCCGACCACCGCGAGTTGATCGAAGTCGATCCCTGAGCCGAGTTCGATTTCGAGCGTTGCCCCGGTTTGCTGCGAGTAGTCGCCGGTGACCGTCAGCTGCCCCGGGCTCGAACCCGGCGCCACCGTGGTGTTGGTCGCGGCGACAACGTCCCCCGCGACTTCGCCTTCACCCTTGAGAGTTTGCCCCGAGCCGAGTTGCAGGCCGCCGCTGTTGTGTCCTGAGGCGTCGAGGGTCGCCCCGGCCCGCACATCGATTACCGGAGAGTTGGCAATCGACGCGGCGCCGGAGAGGGCGAGCGTCCCCTGCTCTACCACGGTGTCGCCCGAGTAGGTGTTGGCCGCCGTCATGGTGACCGTGCTCAAGCCCTGCTTCGTGACGCCACGGGCGTCGAAGTAGTCACGGATCTGGCCGTTGATGCGGAAGGCGGCGTCGCCATCGCCGGTGATCACCAAGTCGTCGTAGAGCACCAGGTCGAGATCGACATTGAACGTGAACGCCGAACCTCCGGACTCGTTCGCGCTGGCCACCACCGTGGGGGCGGCGCCGTCCAGTGAGTCCGTGAGCAGAACCTCGTTCCCCTCGATCGTCGCCGACTGATCGACTGACCCACCGAAGTCGCCGCTGAGAATGAGCGAGTTCATCATGAATGCTTGGCCGGTGCTACGGACCATGTCGTTGTTGGAGACATAGCTGAAGCCGTCGGCCGTTGCGAACTCGATCACGGCGCCGGCGAAGGCGTCGGAATGGAACATCGTCTCGACGTTCGTCGTACCCCCCTCGAACCAAGCGCCGGACTTGGACCAGTTGGTAACCGTCGCTTCGCCGCCGCTGACGCCGTTGGCGATCAGCTCGACCACGTCGATTCGAGGGAAGAGACTCGGTCCCGAGGCGTCCTCGAACTCCATGCCGAGGAAGAACTCCTTGCCGACGTCGCCGGCGGTGGCGGTGTAGAAGCCGTCGGTGTCGTGGGAAGTCCACTGGGGGTCGTTGGCACGGTCGATATCGTAGGTTGCCTCGGCGACGATCGTGATGTCGCCTGTTGTGAGGTTCCCATCGACGGTGCTGTTGGTGGTAAACAAGAAGAGCCGCATGGTCTCGTCGCCGGTCCAGTTGGCGCTGTTGCCACCGGCGCCAAAGTCGTAGCTGATGTCGAAGACCTCACCCTCGGCGCCAACCGTGTGGCCGGTGTTGTTGACCTGCACGCGGTTGTTGAAGGGCATCCCGGCACGCGACCCGGCCTGCGAGCTGCCGTTCGTCTGCGAGGTGTTGGTGAAGTTGATGCCCTCGCTGCCGCTGGCGTTGAACCAGTTCGACGATTCGGTGTAGAGCTTGGCGCCCGATCCGCCCGCTTGCTCGAAGTCGCCGTCTCCGACCGTTCCGCCGATGATGACTTGCTCGCCCTCGACGCCCCCACCGCCCGGGTTGAAGGTGAAATGATCGAACAGGTTGATCGTCTCTTCGGCGGTGCGGCCAAGGATCGCGTAACGCTGTTTATCGAACTCCGACTCGTAAGCCGTCAGGTCCCGAGTCATCTCCGCCACCAAGGCCGGGTTTGCGCCGGCGACGTTGGACGTTTCGCTGATGTCGGTGGCGACGTTGTACAGCTGATAGTTGGTGCCCGGTGAGCCACCCGACCAGACAAGCTTCCAATCGCCCTTGATCACGGCGAAGGCCGTGCGGTGGCGGTGGACGATCGCCTCGTGCGGATCGGAGTTCACCTGGCCGTTGACGTGCGGCAGGAGGTTGACGCCGTCGATGGGGTCGTCGTTCGGTCCAAACGAACCACCGCCTGCGGCGAACGCGGTCGGCAGGATGTCGACTCCATGAACCGGGGCGTTGTAGACCGAACCCTCGGCCGCCTGGCTCACCCCCGCGCCGGCGAGGATCATCGGCACACGGATCCCCCCCTCGTACGGGGAGCCTTTTCCGCGGCGGAGGACGCCATTGTCGGCTCCGTTGGGCGACGACGAGAACGCGTCGGCGCCCCCGTTGTCGTTGATGAACATGATGAGCGTGTTGTCGGCGATGCTGTCGGACGTGTTGCCGTCGCCGTTCGGGTCGTCAACACGGTCGAGGATGCGGCCGATCTCGTTGTCCATCGTCAGCATCATCGAGGCGTACTGCTTCTGGATGCCCGTGAGGCCGGCGATGCGTGGGTCATTGAAGTCCGGAGAGTTGTGCATCGGCGTGTGCGGCGCCGTGAACGACTGGTAGAGGAAGAACGGGTCCCCCGAATCGTGCTGGCGGTCGATGAAGTCGACCGCGTAGTCGCCGAACGTGCTGCTGATATACTCGCCCGAGTGCGATCCCTCAACGACGGTGTCGGTCTTCAGGTTCGGATTGACAATACGGGCTTCACGCAGCAGCTGAGTCTGAGAGAGGTTGGTGTTGCCCACGTTGTAGGTGCGCGAACCGTGCCAGATGCCGCTGAACTCATCGACGCCCTGATTCTGCGGTCGGTTGCCCAGTTGCTGGGGCGTGTCCTCGATCTGCCCGAGGTGCCACTTGCCGACCGCGGCGGTCGTGTACCCGACTGACTTCATGCGATCCCAGATGGTCTGAGTCTCCGTGGGCACGCCCTCGAAGGGACCGTTGGCCGAGGTCAGGTTATTGCCGACGACCTCGTTACCGATCCGGTTCTGGTAAGCGCCGGTGACGAGCGCCGCGCGGGTTGGCTGGCAGGATTGGCCGACGTAGGCACGCGAGAACGTGACGCCCCGCGACGCGAGCGCGTCGAGGTGGGGCGTGGGAACCTGCGAAGTCGTGCCGCTCAGGCCGTCCATGAAGCCGAAATCGGCGTAGCCCGCGTCGTCAGCGACAATGACAATGACGTTCGGCTTCTCCGCCGAGGCCGCTGTCGTCGCCAGGCCGACCACCAGAAGGCTGAGCCAAGCCGCTTTCCAATTGAACACGTTCATCTTGCTGCTCTCTCAGTTCTGCTGTTCCGGGAAGCTAGAGACCGACTCACCGCTTGCGCTTCATCGTTTGCTCGGGGACCTCGAAGTCGAACTCCAAGGTATCGCCATCGACATCGATCGTTGTCTTGTAGATGGGGAAGAGCGCCGGGGACATCGGCTTCTTCGAGGTGGCGCCCTCGATCATCACCTCAACGGGGCCCGCGACCGCACCGCGTCCCGAGACGCCGGTGCTGTACTCGCCGTCGAGGATCGTCCCGAACCCCGACGGACCGGTCCCGCCCCGTGATCGGTCGGGTCGGAAGGAGATAACCCCCGCCGGAATCGGCTCGCCGCGGTAGGTGACGGCGCCGTGCAGATCGTGGCGTTCGATGCCCCCCTTTCCGCATCCGAGGACAACGAGGGGGAGCAGAGGAGCCACTAAGTGGAGGGTTCTCAGCATCATCGGAAGTCACCTCCGGTCGGGAGTCCATCGTTCATGCGGCCGAGCGACCAGTACACCTCGTCGTCGATGTCTTCGCCGAGGAAGGAGCCTGAACCATCGGCGAAGACGAACTGGACGCCACCCGGGTGGTGGCTGCTGAACTCGGTCGCTCGGTAGCCGGGGCTGATCCATCCATTGGGAGGGATCCCCTCGGGGTCCGTCGAGTTGATCGGCCGCGAGGCGGCGGTCGCGTTGTTGGGGATGCCAAAATTGGAGCTGATCTGAAAGCTGGTCGACCAGCCCTGGTAGCGCTCTTCGACCCCTCCGCCGTGCGTCCCGCGTCGGAAGTGGAGCCGACTCTCGCCGACTAGGAACGTCTTGGAGGTGCCGTCGACGATCTGAGCGAACTTTGTTTTGGAGTCGTATCCCGTGATCCCGTTGGTGAAGATCCGGTACTTGGGCGTCCCGTTGAACGAGGTCCCCTCGAAGCCGAGCTCAGGCTCAACCGTGTTCTGGGCGAGCGAGTCCCCGCCGCCGGTGCAGGCGTGGTAGCAGTTGTAGAGGGTGCCGGGCAACGCGTTGGTGTCGCTGGGGCATTGCCAAACGGCGAGTGGGGTCATCTGGGGCTCTTTGTTGAGCGTCCCACCGCAGGTCGAGTCGTACAGTTGCAAGAAGGGCTGGTCCATCTCAAACCGGTCGAACAGTGGTTGCTCCTCCAAGTAGGGCAAGATGGTGATGGTCCAGGCGGGGCCCGTCTTGCAATCGCTGCCGCCCGGGGGAGCGTCCGACGTGTACTGGTTATTGAGCCGTCGCTGGCCGTACGGCTGGCTCTCATCGAAAGTCGACTGCATGTAAGTCTTGGTGCCCGCTGGGAAATGCCCGAACGCGCTCTCGTAGTTGTGCATCGCGAGCCCGATCTGCTTGATCTGGCTGAGGCACTGCGCCCGCCGGGCCGCCTCGCGAGCCGCCTGAACCGCAGGCAAGAGCAACGCCACGAGGATCCCGATGATCGCAATGACAACCAGCAGTTCGACCAGGGTGAAGCCGCGCCACCGTGTGGCCGCGTGGCCACCGGGGCGCGTTGAACGAGGTCGGAAGGGTGCTCCGCAATCCATTGTTCGCTCCTTGGCTTCGTTTGGGCTTCGTGTTTGGTTTGGGGTAGCAAGTGGAGAGCTGAGGCGTCCGGGTCGTGGCGGCCCCGTCGGCCCCGCCGCGCCACGACCTCGTGTCGTGGCGACGGTAGGACGGCGGTCGTGTACGGGGGCCTTCTCCCTGCCCCCGCGTTGGCTAACGATTCAGCGGCGACGCCCCGCGCCGACTAAGCCCGCGACCAGCAGGCTACAAGCGACCAGCGACGAGGGCTCAGGGATCACGCCCGCTTCGACGCTGAGGTTGACCACGTCAATGCGAGGGAAGAGCGTATTCCCGCCGGCGTCCACGAACTCCATGCCGAAGTAGACGGTGTTGCCGACATCCGCACCGGTGGAGGTGTATAGCACGGGGATCGAGCGAGTGGTCCACTGGCCATCGTTGGCGCGGTCGATGTCGTAGCTGTCGGCCGCGATCTCGGTGATGTCGCCGGTTGTGAGGTTGCCGTCAACCGCCGCCGCGGCGGTGAACAGGAAGCCGCGCATCGTCTCGTCGCCGCCCCAGTTGGCCAGCGCACCACCGGCGCCGAAGTCGTAGCTGAGGCTGAAAACCTCGCCCGCGGCGCCAATGGTGTGACCCGTGTTGTTGACTTGCACTCGGCCGTTGAACGGCATGCCGCCACGCGACCCCGCCTGTGAGCTGCCGCCCATCTGGCTGGTGTTGCTAAAGTTGATCCCTTCGCTACCGCTGGCGTTGAACCAGTTCGCGTGCGCGGTGTACAGCGCGGGCCCCGTTCCGCCAGCAGACTCGAAGTCGCCGTCGCCCGTGGCGCCGCCGATGATCGTAGCCGCATTGACTCCGGCGGCCGCCGTGAACGTCGCGATAAAGCAGGCGTGTCGTAAGATGCTCATTAGACAGTTCCTCAAGTAGACAGATCGAAAACAGAAAAGATCACGGTTGGGCGGTGTCGCGACGAGAGAGGTATCCGTGCGGTCGCGATCGCGTCGGCCCCACCCCGGACCGTGGCGATCGCGACGCACGGGCGCAGTTAGCCTCGGCGAGATCGACTTGCACCGAATGAGATCAAGAGCAAGCAGCCGGAGACCGCCGTCGGCTCGGGCACAGCGACGGCCAGCGAGGCCGACGTGGCGCCGTAGTTGCTGGCCCAGGTGTCGTACTGGTCCTGACCGATCACGCCGCCGTCGACATCGTTCGGCAGGGTGCCGGCGGGCTGGCCCTCGTTGTCTCGCCACACGGAGTAGTCGGCCGCGTCGACGACGCCGTCCTCGTTGTAGTCACCGGCAAGGGTGCCGGGGACGGCGGCGATCGCTGCGAACGCGTCGGCGACTTCTTGAGCGGTGAGGGTCGAATCGTAGTAGCGGAACAGACCGATCTCGCCGGCAAGAGGGAGACCCCCTAGGGTGGCCGGAGTGCTCAGCGGACCGCCGACCGCGAGGTCGTCGCCCGTGTCGCCGCCCACCTGGCCGAGGCCCCATTGATTGCCGCCGGCGAACCGCACAATCGCGTCGCCGGTCAGACTGTCGACCGAGGCACCATTGACGAACAGCTCGTACTCGCCCGCGTCCCCGTCCCAGTTGGCGACGACCTGCGTCCACTCCGCGTCGGTCAACGTGGTCGACACGGTGGCGTTGCCACCGCCCCCCTGACTGGAGGTTGAGTAGAAGGCGAGGCCGTCGTCGTCGAGGCTCAGGTAGGAGCCGTTCAAGCCGCCGCCGAACTCGGCGATCACCTGCTCGCCACCGGCGAGACTGTCCGGCTTGAACCAGACCTCGAAAGCGCTCGGCTGCTCGCCCGAAGCGCCGGCCGAGATGTTGGTGTCGCGGCCCGATCCACCGGAGCTGTAGCTAGCCGTGATGCCCGGCACGCTGGGATCGTTAACCGGGGTAGCGCTGGCCGCCTCGGAGAACGTGAAGAACTCGGTCGGCAGGCCGCCCGTTTGCGGGCCTTGGTCGATATTCGGTTCCCAGGTCGTCGTGCCGTCGGTTGGGTTATGGCCCGCGTCGAACTCGAAGAGGAAGGGCTCCGGGGCGCCGGTGGTGAAGCGGACTACGTCGAGCCGCGGGAAGAGGTTATTCCCCCCGGGGTTTAGGAACTCCATGCCGAAGTAGACCGTGGAGCCAACATCCCCGGCGGTCGACGAGTAGAAGGCGGGGGCGTTGCGGGTGGTCCATTGCCCATCGTTCACCAGGTCGATCGGGTAGAGGTCCTCGCCGAGAGAGGTGATGTCCGTGGAGGCATCGAGGAAGCCATCGACCGGAACGGTCGAGGTGAATAGGAACGTCCGCATCACTTCGTCGCCGTCCCAGTTGGCGGGGTTTCCGCCGGCGCCAAAGTCGTAGCTCACATTGAAGGCCTCGCCCTCCGAGCCGATGGTGTAGCCCGTGTTGTTGATCTGCACCCGGCTCATGAACGGCATGCCGGCGCGGGAACCGCCCTGCGAGCTGCCGCCCGTCTGGCTGTCGTTGGTGAAATTGATGCCTTCGCTGCCGCTCGCATTGAACCAGTTCGGCGTGTCGATGTACTGCTGAGGTCCGGAGAGCACTCCGGGGTCACCCGGGTCCTCGGTGGCTTCGAAATCGCCGTTGCCAGTCGTGCCGTTGATGATGACGGTCTCAATGGCGGATGCGGAGCCGCACGTCAGCGGCACAAGAAGCAGCGTGGTAAAGAAGGATCGCGCGGTCATGTTCTTAGAGTCCGTCTGCGTGATGAGGGCGATGTGGCTGACTTGCCGAAGGACGATGCTCGAATCGACTCCCGCTTCTGGGACCGACGAGGCGGTCGGAGCTGAGAGCATCGAAAGCGATGAACGACAGCTGTCGGTATCCCATTGGCTTGTGAGAAGGGGCTGAATCAGAGGAGGGGGCCGCCGGTGCTTCGGCGACTCAAGGCAGTATACCGGTATGCCGGATGGGCGTCAACAACCCTCGGGTCGGCCCCTGCGATTCTCTCGATGTCTCTTCTAAGCCTTGAGGATAGGCCTATTTTGACGAGGAAAGATCGCCGATTGTCGACCAAGTCGCCCCGCAAGGACTCGCTTCTCCTAGAGCGGATGCAATCCGTCTTGGCGTTGTCGTCGACCGAAAACGACCTTCCGGTATGCCGGATGCGACGCTAATTGCCTACGCTAAAGGTGCTTTCGTGGTTGGGCATCTCCCTTTGCTCCCAGTCCTCTCGGGTCGCTAGGTCGTGGAACCAGCGAGGTTGCGGGTGGTCACGGCTCCATTGCTCGGCTTCCAAGACGAGTGCGTTCAGGAGTTTCGGATGGTTGGCGCTCAGATCGACCTCCTCGGCTCGGTCTTGCGAGAGGTCGTGCAGGCGCCAGGGCTCGTTGTAGGCTTTGCAAGCCTTCCACTTTCCCCGGCGAGCGGCGACGTCGCTGAAACCGTTGCGGTGTCGCATCGCGAAGATCGTGTTGTTGGCGTGTGGGTCCGAGCCGTTCACGAAGCCCTCCCAAGCATCGACCCCATCCAGCATTTTCCCGGCAGGCAGCTCCGCCCCGGCGAGGCGAGCGAAGGTCGGGTAGAAGTCCAGGGCCGAGATCGGGTGCGTGAAACGCGTCCCCCCGGGGATCCGATCGGGCCAGTGCATGAACATGGGAACTCGGAAGCCTCCTTCGTGGGTGTCTCCTTTGCTCCCCCTGAGCGGGCGGTTGGTAGCGCCGTGATAGACGTTGCCGCCGTTGTCGCTGAGGAAGACGATCAGTGTGTTGCTTAACTGGCCGGTGTCTTCGATCGCCTCGGTGATCTGTTCGACACCGCGGTCAACGGCGTAGACCATGGCGGCGTATCTGCGTCGGTCGTCGTCCTCGATCTCGCCGAACTGGGCCAAGTCTTCCTCCTTGGCTTCGAGCGGTACGTGGGGCGCGTTGTAGGCGACGTACAGGAAGAAGGGCTCTTCCTTCGTCGCGGCCTTCTGCACGAAGCGGACCGCCTCGCGGGAGAGGGCGTCGGTCAGATACTCCTGCTCATCGATCTCTTTACCGTTGTGCTCGAGCGGCGTGAGGTAATCCCAGATGTGCTTGGCGCCGCTTTCTTTGGCCCGCTTGTACAGCCGCTTGTATTCGGTTGGGAAGTACTTGTGCCCCCCGCCCAGAAAACCGAAGTACTCATTGAAGCCCCGCTTGTTCGGGTGCTGTTGCGGCTCGTCACCCAAGTGCCATTTGCCGATGGCGCCGGTGAAATAGCCAGCGTTCTGGAGCATCTTGCTGATGAACGTCTCGCTAGGCTCAACGCCCAGAGGTCCATAGTCGTCGGCGGCTTCGCCGGTCCGGGGCAAGTTGAAGGGCGCACCTAAGGCGTGCGGATAGCGTCCGGTCATGATGCCGACGCGGCTCGGTCCGCAGAACGGGTGGGGGACGTACGCGTCGGTGCAGATCGCGCCGTCCGCGGCGAGGCGGTCGAGCGCGGGGGTGCGGATGTCGTCGGCGCCGTTGAAGCCGACGTCGGAATACCCGAGATCGTCACAGAGGATCAGCACGATATTGGGGGGCGCGCCCTCGCCAACGAGGGGGGCCATGGCGAGGATCGCCAGGAACAATCGGAGCATCTTCAGGCGTCCTTGGGGTGGGGACGTTATGGAGCAGTCGGAAGAAGAAGCGACGACGTCCCGCAGGGCCTTATCGTGAAGCCCGTTAGTCAGACGTGTCGCGGAGGCAGCGTTGTCGGCGCCCGGGGTGACTACCGCACGACTCGCCCCGAGACCGAACCACGCATGAGTGATTCGACTTCGGCGCGGGTCGAGAAGTTGAAGTCACCTTTGATCGAGTGCTTCAGGCACGAGGCGGCGGCGGCGTAGGCGATGGCGCTCGTGGGCTCGGAGAGCTCGGGGGTCGTCAGCGCGAAGATCAGCCCGCCCGCGAAGGAGTCTCCGCCACCAACGCGATCAACGATGTGCTTGATCTCGTAGGGGCGGTACCCGCCCTCTTGGTCGGTTGGCGCGAAGCAGGCGAGATCGTCTTGCGACTGGTAGAGCATCGCTCCCCAGTTGTTGTGCGTTGCGGAGAGGCTCTCGCGCAGGGTGATCGCGACCAGCCGCACCTTGGGGAACTGGCTGACGACCTGTCGGGCGACGTCGGGGTACTTGTCCGTGTCGAGCGAGCCCTGGTGCACGTCGGTCGCGCCGGCGCGGATGCCCAGAACGTCGTGGCAGTCTTCTTCGTTCGCGATCACCACGTCGATGTGGGGCAGGATGGTCCGCATCGTCTCGCGGGCGAGCTCGCGCGGCTCTTGCTCGCATCCCCAACGCCAGAGCTTTGTGCGGAAGTTCAGGTCGATCGAGACGCTCAGCCCGAGCGCCTGTGCGCGGATCGCGGCGGCTCGGGTCGCGTCGGCGGCGTTGCGAGAGAGGGCTGGGGTGATGCCGCTCAGGTGCAGCCAGTCGGCTCCGGACAGCGCCGCGTCCCAGTCGTAACGATCGGGGGGAGCAATCGCGATCGCGGAGGACTCGCGGTCGTAGATGACTTTGCTCGGGCGTTGGTTGGCGCCGGTTTCAAGAAAGTAGACGCCGAGCCTACCCTCGTCGGTTCGAACAACGTGGCTCGTGTCGATTCCCACAGCGCGGAGCGAGTCGATGGTCGCCTCGGCGAGCGCGTGCTTGGGCAGGGCGGTCAGGTAGCGAGCCTCGCCCCCGAAGTTGCAGATGGACGCCGCCACGCTCGCCTCGGCGCCGGCGTAGGTGACGTCCAAACTCCGGGTTTGGCGGAGGCGCAGGTGCTCCGGCGCCGCCAAGCGGCACATGATCTCCCCGAAGCTCACAACGACCGCCATCAATCAATCTCCCGTTGCTACGGCGGGACATGAACCGCTCATCCCCTCGGCCGCTTGTTCCTTAATGGTGATCTTCTCGCGCAGGCGGGAGAGCACGAACCTCGCTTCCGCCGCTCTCGCCGCGATCGCGGCCCAGTCGCCGGCTTCCACATGCTTGTCTTTGACAATCCAAGAACCGCCGATCGCTGCCACCGAGGGCTCGCTCAAGTAATCGATCATGTTGTCCGCGTTCAGCCCGCCGAGCGGGAAGAAGCGGACGCCCAGGTGCTTGTAGGGAGCCGTGAGCGATCGCAAGTAATCCACTCCGCCCAGTGGACCGGCGGGGAAGAGCTTTAAGAAGTGACAGCCGAGTTCGAGTGCCGCCTCGAGTTCCGACGGGGTGGCGACGCCTGGCGCGAACGGCAAGCCGACCTCCGCCGCCGCCTTAACAATCCGCGGATTGAACCCCGGCGCCACGCCGAAGTGCGCGCCAGCCTCGTGCGCTTCGTGGCCCTGCTCTGGTGTGAGGATCGTGCCCACGCCGAGCAGGATCTCGGGCGCTGCGGCGCTGATTGCACGCACCGCATCGAGTCCGGCCGGCGTCCGTAGGGTGAGCTCGATCGCCCGGACCCCGCCCGACAGCAGGGCCTCGGCGATCGGCACGGCGTCCTGTGGTCGCTCGACCGAGAAGCCCGCGACGACCCCCGCCTCTTCCAGTTGCTTCAGCAACGGTGTTGGGAAGTTGTTGTTCATGCGTTGGGGCTCTCGGTGGAGTCGATCAGCACGGACACTCTCTTAAGCGTGAGGTACTCTTCGAGGCTGTAGCGCGAGCAGTCTTTACCGACGCCGCTCTGTTTCAGCCCGCCGTGCGGCAGTTGCACGGAGTAGTGTGGTTCGTTGATGCAAACGCTGCCTGCCTGGATGTCACGGGCGGCGCCAAGGCCGCGCGAGAGGCTCGACGTGAAGACGTAGGCCGCCAAGCCGTACTCGGTGTCATTGGCCAGGGCGATCGGGTCGTCGGCGTCGGTGTATCGGATGACGGGTAGCACCGGACCAAAGATCTCATCGCAAGCGAGTTGCATGCTTGTGGAGACCCCGCTGAGGATGGTCGGATCCATGAAATACCCCGGGCCATCAATCGCCCGCCCGCCGGCGGCGACCTGGGCGCCCAAGGCAACAGCGGAATCGATCAGCGACAGCACTCGCAGTCGCGACTCGTCGTTGATGAGCGGCCCCATCTTCACCTCGGATGCGCGGCGGGCCGCGATCTCGAGGAACTCCTCATGGACCGACTCGTGGACGAAGCAGCGGTTCGGCGAGACGCACACTTGGCCCGTGTTCGCGAACTTGAGGTCGACGACTTGATTGGCCGCGTTGGTGAGATCCGCATCGGGGTACACAACGACCGGGGCGTTGCCACCCAATTCGACGGAGAAACGTTTCACTGAAGTGCAGGACGACTTCATCACCTCACTGCCGCCGCGGGTCGAGCCGATCATAGTGACCATCGATGGGATTGGGCTCTCGAGCAGTGGCTTGATCTGTTCGTGGTCGTTGCTTGTGATCAGGTTGATCACCCCGTCGGGGACGCCCGCCTCCGCGGCGAGGTGCGCCGCCTCGAGCGACGCGAGTGGCGTCAGATGCGACGGCTTCACGACAAGGCTGCAGCCGGCCGCCAGCGCCGGGCCGAGCTTGTAGCCGAGATTCAGCAGTGGGAAGTTCCAGGCCAACAGTCCGACGACAACGCCGAGCGGCTGCCGCTGCGTGTAGTGCAGGAACCTGCCGTCCGGATCGTGCAGCACCGGTTGGTCAAGGCGTTCGTACTCTTCTAGGAAGAAACGGAGGCATCCGGTCAGCATCCCGAAGTCGTACTCGGCGTTGTCGCGAGGCTTGCCGGTCTCTTCAATCAACAGCGAGACGAGCCGCTCACGGTTCTGCTCGAGCAGGTCGGCGTAGCGGAGGATGACGCGTTTGCGTTCCGCGGGGGTCGTCGCTGACCAGACGCGGAAGCCCCCCTCCGCGGCACTGAGCGACGCTTTGATCGCTGCGGTGTCGGCCTCGGGGACGTTGCCGATAGCCGCTCCGGTGGCCGGGTTCACGACAGGGATGGTTCCGCCCGTAGTGAGGCGTTCGCCGTTGATCAACATCGGCGTCAAGCGATCAGGCATTCCCTTGCTCCGTCTGGTGAACGCAGAAGCGTGCGAGCGCCTCACGGTCAGGCTCGACCCCAAGGCCCGGACCGGCTGGTGGCTTGGCGACTCCGCCCGAGATCTCGACCGTGGTTCTGAACATCTCGTCCCGCATCGGATTGCGGGTCAGGTCGGTTTCGAGCAGCGGCCCAGCGACTTCCGCCCGCCCGGGCTCGACGTAGGTCGTCGCGAGGAAGTGGGTCGCAGCGGCAAGATTGAGTTGAGTCCCCCAACAATGCGGCACGACGTTCACGCCATGAGACGACGCGATCGACCGAATCTTGAGGGCCTCGGTCGGCCCGCCGCAGTAGGCGAGGTCGGGCTGGGCGATCTGCACCCCGCCGGTGCTCAGCAGCGACTGGAAACCCCAACGCGTCTGTTCGCACTCGCCGGTTGCAATCGGCACGTCGATCTTATCGGCGAGCTGGCGGAAACCGGCCGTGTGCTGAGGGGACAACGGCTCCTCAAACCAAGCGTACCGCTCTTCCTCGAGCACTCGCCCGATCGCCAACGCCTCGGGCAAATCGTAGGCGTGGTTCGAGTCCGCCATGAGCTGGACCTCAGGCAGGGCGCGGCGCAACTCTCGAATCTGCAGTTCGTCGAAAGCGGGGTTCTTGCCGACCTTGATCTTCATGGCGCAGAAGCCGCGCTCCGCGTAACCGGTGGCCTCTTCGAGAAGCACGCCGAGCAACTCCGGCTCAGGGAGGTCGCGGAAGTACATGCCGGTCGCGTAGCAGGGAACCTCGTCGCGGAGCCGGCCTCCCATCAACTCGGCGGCGGAGACGCCCAGCAGCTTGCCCTTGAGATCGAGTAGCGCCATGTCGAGGCCCGACATCGCGCCCATCATCACGCCATGCCGGGCGAAATCGAGCGAAGCTCGCCAGCAGTGGCCCCACGCCGCCTCGTTCCGGAGAGCATCCCAACCGATCAGCAGCGGGGCGTAGAAAGAGTCGATCGCCGATTGGGTCACCGCCGCGGGGCCGTAGCACTCGCCCCAACCGACCGCGCCCGATTCGTCGGTGATTTCGACCAGCAACGCGTTCCGCACATCGTAGCGCCACTGAGAGAACCCGAAGGGCTCCTCGAGCTCATGGCAAAGCCGATAGGTTCGGATGGAACGGATGCCCACGAGTCAGTATCGCTCGGTCTCGGTGCGTCCAGGCCGCGAGGACGTGAACGCTAGGATAGGCTTCGGATGAGCTGCCCTGAGGCCGCTGCCTTGGGGCGGAACAGAATCGCGTCGGGACGGTTTCAAACCGACCGCGCTCTCGCGACACCTACCAGTATACCGATAGCCCTCATGCGTTCCAGTGGAAAGCTGCGTGATTTTGCCTGGCTGGGGCGATTGCTCCCGTGGTTGGCGTGTCAATCACTTGTTTAATGCAATATTCGAAAGGATGCCTACCTTGCTTGCTCGTAGAGCGACTTGACGGCATCGACGCCAACTCGTATACCGGTATGCAGGGCTGGCGACTCGCACCGTAGAGCTTCTGGGTCAGCCAGGACGACGGCAGACGCTTCGCACGAGCGCTTCGACTCGCTTAACGCGCCCATCCCAGCCATCAACTACGCCCCGGCCCCATTACTACGTCCCGATCGGCGTCGCCCCGTGAGTGCCCTATGAGTGAAGACGGAACCGCCCTCTTCTTGAGCCATAAAGCGTATGAGCACATCCAGGAGCAACTCATACGCGGGCGATGGGGGCTGAACGAACGGATCTCCGAGAAGACCATCGCGGATGAACTGGGCATCAGTCGCACGCCCGTCCGCGAGGCGATCCGCAAGATGATCGCCGAGGGGCTCCTCTACCAGGTCCCTTCGAGCGGCACCTTCGTCACCAAGCCCGACCGCCAGAGCATCATCGAGATGTTCGAGGTTCGTCAGGCCCTGGAGGGCCTCGCAGCGGAGAAGGCGACCGAGTTGATCCGGGCTACCGAGGTCCGCGAGCTGCAGCGACAGTTCGCGATCATGCGGCATAACAGCCGCGTCTTCCGTGACTCGGGCGAGAAGCACATGACGGGCGACGTCCTCGAGCGCTTCCTCGACGCCGACCGGGCGATGCACAAGCTGCTGCTGGGAGTCGCCGACAACCGGATGGTCTCCAACATCGTCCACAACGGCCGCATCCAGGCGCTGATCTATGGGTTGCGGTCCTACGAACGCGACCTCCAGCACATCGTGGTCTCGCTGCGGGCGCATTGGAAGTTCCTGCACGCCATCAAGCGGCGTGAGGGAGCGATGGCGAGGCGTCACATGGAAGACCACATCGCGAACAGCATGCGCGACGCCCTGCGAGCCTACGACCATCAGAACCGCCTTGAGAACGAGGCTTCGCGGAAGCGTCCCCGGACGCGAACCAAGCCGTCCTGACAGGATCCGCACCTCGCTTCGGCTAGCTCCCGAGGTGTTCACGCCTGTGTGCCGGCTCCCGGCCCTTTTCAACGCCACTCGACTCATCATGAAGAACCGACTGTTGCCCATGCCGATCGTGGCGACTTGCTTGCTCGCTGCTTCCTTCGCACCGTCGCGTGCCTTGGCGGCGGAAGGGCCGCGGGGACCGGCTTCCGACCCGGCCAATCAGGCCGGGTGGACTCTGAACCCCGAGCTCAGCGACGAATTCAACGGCACCGCCCTCGATCAGTCGAAGTGGTTCGTGCAGGGCGACGGCGGCGAGTACTACATCTGGAAGGGGCGTCCGCCCTCTCAGTACGCCGCTCACAACGTCTACGTCGAGGCGGGGCGGCTAAAGATTCGCTCGCAATGGGAGCCCGAATTCTCGTTCGACCAGAAGGCCTACGCCGACGGCGATCGCAACGACACCTACGGCGAGTGGGAGGGCAAGCCGATGCCCATCACCACCGGCGGCGTGGTTAGCAAGAAGCGTTTCCTCAACGGCTACATGGAGGTCCGTACGAAGGCGAGCGACTCCAATATGACGTGCGCCTTCTGGGCGTTGGGCTACCAGTCCGAGCTCGACATCTATGAGCAGGTCGGCGCCCCCAAGATCAAAGGCGACATCCAGGAGAACACCTGGAAAGCTTCGATCCACGACTGGTCGCCTCCGGCGAAGCGTCCGACGCGTCGTTTCGGCTTGAAGACGAAGCTACCGTTCCGTGTCGCCGATGACTTCCACGTCTACGGCTGCGAGTGGGGCGAGGACTACCTGAAGCTCTACCTCGATGGCGAGCTTTACTACGAGACCACACAGGAGAAGGAAGGGAAGGACTGGGTCCTGACCAACCCGATCGAGCTCTACTTCGACAGTGAGATCTTTGTCTGGCTCGGCCTGCCTCACAAGGAAGAGCTCCCCTCCTTCTACGAGATCGACTACGTGCGAGTCTGGCAGAAGCCGCAACCCAACCTGCTGGACCGCGCCTTCTTCGGTTTCGAGGGGCCCATCCTCTACGAGGACGCGGGGAGGCCGCTCACGCTCCTGCCCGAGAGCTCCGTCGAAGATCGCTATCAGAAGTTCTGGCGACTCGGCAGCGGCGATGGGGCGGAAATGAAGATCGTTCGCCACGAGCAGGCGTCCCAAGGGACGCGCAGCCTCAAGCTAAGCCTCAAGAAGAACGCCGCTCCGACGACCATCTCGGCGGCATCGCCCGAAGGAGCGGTTTCGCTCGAAGCCGGTGACCATCGGCTGAGCCTCGATGCCTGGGTTACTCCGGAGTGGCCCGGCGGCGAGGTCGCGGTCACGCTCGGTGAGCCGACGGAACGCGTCGCCTTCGAAGTCGGGCAGGTCACTTCGGCGGGCTGGGTCCCGCTCGAGAAGGGATTCACCCGCACGGCGGCTTCGTCAAAGGAAGACCGCCTCGCCATCGAAGTGACCCACACCAGCAGCCCGCAGAGCGATTGCGTGCTCTATCTCGACGGCGTGTCGATCGAAAGGAGCCACCCGTGATCAGACTGCCGCGCACACCACGCATGGCCTGGGCGCCCCTGGCCTTGGCGATGCTGGCCCCGCCCGCTCACGGGGTCAGCCCTTTGACCGACCCGGATAACCAAGGGGGGTGGCGGTTGGTCGAGAGCGTGAGCGACGAGTTTGACACCCCTCGCCTCGATACGGACAAGTGGTTCGTCCAGGGAACCGGCGGAGAGTACCGTTCCAACTTCATCGGCAGGGCGCCTTCGCAGTTCTCGACCGACAACGTGCGAATCGAAGATGGCAAGCTGAAACTACAGGCGAAGTGGGACCCCTCGTTCAACTTCTCCCCAAAGATCGACCGCACGGATAAGAAAGCGCCCAACGGCCGCAAGTACGAGAACCTGACCACTGCCGCGGTGATCAGCAAGCAGCCGGTGCGGTACGGTTACTTCGAGATCCGCTGCAAGGCGGCGGACGCTTCGGTCACCAGCTCGTTTTGGATGACGGGTAACTCCGCTGAGTTGGATGTCTTCGAGTTCTCCGGCCGTCCGGCCCAACGCCACAAGGTGCACCTCGAGTCCGAGCTCTGGTCCTCGATCCACGATTGGTCGAAGCCGGGCGGGCCGACGACCTGGACCGATCGCCTGCAGATCGACTGGAAAGTGGCGGACGGCTTCCACACCTACGCCCTCGAGTGGGACCCCGAGTTCCTGCGGTTTTACGCCGATGGCGAACTCGTGCGCGAGGTCACTAGGGAGCAGGTCGGCGAGGAAGGCTGGGTCATCGACAGCCCGTTGTGGGTTTGGGTCGACTCAGAAACCTTCCCGTGGCACGGTGTGCCCAGCCGCGAGGACCTGCCGGTTGATTACGAGATCGACTACATCCGAATCTGGCAGAACGGCGCCGCCTCGTCGGGCGAGGAGGGGCTGCTGGGGTTCGAGCGTGCCGCAGACGGTGACGACTGGTGGATCCCACAAGAGTTCCGCACGCATCTCGCGATCACCGACCAGCGTTCGGCGAGCGGCGAGCGTGCGCTCCGCTTCATGGCGGGTAGCGGGCTCGCCGACAAGGTGACCGCGTTCACGCCTTACGGGACTACGGCGATCGATCCGGGCCAGCACACGCTATCGATGCGGGTTTGGCGGAGCGCGGATTCGGACAAGGGACGCCTCCGGGTGACGCTCGAAGAGCCTTGGCTCGAGCTCGAGCCGTTCGACTTATCGGGCCTCCCCGCGGAGACATGGACCACCGTCACTCAGACCTTCCGACGCCGCGAGGCGTCGGGTCCAAGAGATCGGCTGCGCGTCAGCGTGCTGCCGACGGATGGGGGCGCCCGCGGGACGCTGTTTATCGACGACCTGCGCATCCGAGCCAACTGATTCGGTGGGCCACGCCTTTCTCATCGCTTTTCTCGACGACGCAACCCTCTAATCGCAAGGCCCGGCGGAGCCGATGAGAAACCACGAGCGCAACGCGTTGCTTTACGCGACGATCGTCTCCCTGGGCGGCTTCTTGTTCGGCCTCGACGCGGCGTTGATCGCCGGCACGACCGACATGATCACCGAGGAGTTCTCGCTCACAGCGATGCAGCTCGGCACGGTCGTCAGCGCGCCGGCGCTCGGGGTGCTGATCGCGTTGCCCTTCGCGGGCTACGCGTGCAACCGCTTCGGGCGTAAGGCGACGCTGCTGCTGATCTCTGTGCTGTACCTCGTCTCCGCGGTCTGCTCCGCGATCGCTCCGAGCTACGCCACGCTGGTCGCCGCCCGATTCTTGGGGGGGCTCGCGTTCAGCTCGATCTCGGTCGCCTCGATGTACATCGGCGAAATCGCTCCGCCCTCGTGGCGGGGGACGCTGGTCTCGATGACCCAGATCAACATCGTGCTCGGGCTCTCGGGCGCCTACTTCATTAACTACCTGATCCACCACGGATGCGATTCGGAGGCGGCTTGGGTCACGTCGCTGGGCGTGAACGACTCGCCGTGGCGGTGGATGCTTGGTTCTGAGGTCCCGTTCGCGCTGGTGTGGCTGGGCCTACTGGCGATGATCCCCGAGAGTCCCTCCTGGCTGGTGATGCGGGGTCGCGGCGAGGAGGCGGGGCGTGTGCTGAGCCGCGTGCTCCCCGAAGGCGAAGCCCCGGCCCACCTCGCCGAGATGCAGGCGGGCCTGAGGGCAAACGCTTCGAGCCACTCGCCGCTCACCCAGCTCGCCGAACTATTTGGTCCCGCCACGCGGCGCACGGTGCTCATCGCGACGACGATCGCCATCGCGCAGCAGTCGACCGGGATCAACGCGATCCTCTTCTACGCTCAGACCGTCTTCCAGCAGCTCGGCGTCGGGCAGGATGCCGCGTTCTCGCAGGCGATCTGGGTCGGCCTGACGAGCGTGGTCTTTACCGTGCTCGGATTGCTGCTGGTAGACCGCCTTGGACGCCGGCCGCTGATCATCTGGGGGATGCTCTGGATCGTCGCCAGCCTGGGCCTGTGCGCGTATCTGTTCAGCGAGGCCCGTTACACGCTGACCAGCGGAGAGATCGCCAGTCTGGAAGACGCCGCGGTGGCCGGCAAGCTGGCCCCGCTAGCCGGGGAGAAATTCGCGAGTGACCTCGACTTCAAGCGGGCCCTCACCGAAGCCCTGGGGCGGGAAGTGGCGCAACGGCAACAGAGCCTTCTCTTACAGAAGGCCGCGCGACTCAACGCGGGCATGCTGTTGTTCGGTATCCTGAGTTTCATCGGGGCGTTCCATTTCTCCGTTGGACCCGTGATGTGGGTCCTGTTTTCGGAAATCTTCCCGACCTCGACCCGCGCCATCGCGATCCCCTTCTTCACGGTCGTGACAAGCCTAACGAACTACGTGGTGCAACAGTTCTTCCCCTGGCAGCTCGAGAACATGGGCATGTCGTCGATCTTCCTCGGCTACGCGGCCGTGGTCTCCCTCGGGTTGGTGATCCTCTTCTTCACCCTGCCCGAAACCAAGAACCTGACCATCGAAGAGGTGCAGGCAAAGTTGTCCTCTGACAAGAACGCCCCCGCGCCGAGTTAGGAGTTTCAATCGCGTGAACGATTCGATCAGCCAAGCCGCCCACGACCGGGCGATCACAAACACTTCGCGGAGCCCGCACGCCCGGTTTCGGAGTGTTGACTTCGGTGATTGCCGTTGGACCACCGGGTTCTGGGGCGACAAGACACGACTCTCCGAGGAGACGATCGTCCCGCACATGGGGACGCTGCTGAAGGGCGATATCGGCCACGCCTACAACAACTTCAAGATCGCCGCCGGGCTCATGGAGGGTGAGGCGAAGGGGATGCTGTGGCACGACGGCGACTTCTACAAATGGATGGAAGCCGTCTGCTACCACTACGCCCTCAGCGGCGACCGCGGCCTGACCGACGAGCTCGACGAGCTAATCGGCGTCATCGGCCAGGCTCAGGAGGACGATGGTTACCTCCACACGCACGTACAGATCAAAGGCCTGGAACGCTGGTCCGCGATCACGAACCACGAACTCTACAACAGTGGCCACCTTATCACGGGGGGCTGTATCCACCACCGGCTGACGGGCCAGTCGAACTGGCTCGACCTCGCGGTCAAGCACGCGGACTACCTGGTGGGCGTGTTCGGTTGGCGGCCCGAGTCGCTGGCGCGGTTCGGGTTCAACCCGTCGCAGATCATGGCCCTGGTGGAGCTGTACCGCACCACCGCGGATAAGCGGTATCTCGAACTCGCCGAGACCTTTGTCGAGATGCGGGGATCGGTCCCGATGGACCTGCACCCGACGGTGCCGTACTGGTTCACCGGCGATCAGTGCCAGATGCGGACACCCCTTCGAAGAGAGACCGAGGCGACCGGCCACGCGGTCACCGGCATGTACCTCTACGCCGGCGCCGCCGACGTTTACGCGGAGACCGGCGAGGCGGCGTTGCTGACCGCGTTGGAGCGGATCTGGTCCAGCGCCATCGAACGCAAGATGTACGTAACTGGCGGGCTCGGGCAGGTCCACCACGGTGCCCGCGACGATTTCAACATGATCCATGAGGGTTTTGTTGACGACTACCTGATGCCCAACTCGACTGCCTACAACGAGACCTGCGCCGCCATCGCCAGTGCGATGTTCAACTGGCGGATGCTCGGCGTTACGGGCGAAGCGAAGTACGCCGACATCATCGAGCTGATCCTGCTTAACGGGGCGCTGGTCGGCGTGAGCGACGATGGCAAGAAGTACTTCTACGCCAACCCGCTGCGGATGAACCACGGCCAACGCGAGTACACCGACGACTGCGATTGCACTGAATCGGCCGACCGCGAGCCGTACATCGAATGCTTCTGCTGCCCGCCAAACCTGGCGCGGACCCTCGCAAAGGCCTCCGGCTGGGCCTACAGCCTCACGCCCGGCGGCGTGGCGGTGAACCTGTACGGCGCCAACCGCTTAGAGACCCGCCTGAACGACGGCGAAGCGATCGTTCTCCGCCAGGAGACCGATTACCCGTGGGACGGGCGGATCACCCTCACCGTGGAGCAAATCGAAGCGTCTTCTTGCGAGATCGCGCTCCGTATCCCGGGCTGGGCTTGCGGCGCCACGGTCAGCGTGAACAGCGGGCCGGTCCCCGAAGAGGTCGTCCCGGGCACCTACCTCCACCTCCAACGCGATTGGAGCATCGACGATGTGATCACTCTCGACCTGCCGATGGAGCCGACGCTCATCGAGGGTCACCCCCGCATCGAGGAGACCCGCAACCAGGTTGCTATCTCGCGTGGGCCGTTGATCTATTGCGCCGAGACACCCGACGTACCCGACGGAGCCCGCCCGATCGATGTGCACCTGCCAAGCGACATCAATCTGCAGGCCTATCACCGCCCTGACTTCCTCGGCGGCGTAAGCGTCTTGCGGGGCGAGGCGCTGCTGCGAACCGACCCGGGCGGCGGCATGTACCGCCAACTGGCCGAGTCCGACTGGCGACGGTGCGATATGGACTTCGTCCCCTACTTTGCTTGGAGCAACCGCGGGACCGCCGAGATGACCGTCTTCATGCCGGTGGTTTGGTCCTCCACAGCAGATAACTGACACAAGACTCGCCGACGCTCGTCACCCGAGACCTTGCTATGAAAACCGCGTTGCTGTTGCTGGGGTCGCTGCTGCTCCTCACCGTCACGGGCGTGGCGGGTGACCGTCCCAACGTCCTGTTCATCGCCGTCGATGACCTGCGTCCCGAGCTCGGCTGCTACGGTTCGGAGATCGCGATCACACCTCACCTCGACGAGCTGGCGAGCGAGGGGCTGCTATTTGAACGGGCCTACTGCCAGGAGGCGATCTGCAGCCCGTCGCGGGCGAGCCTGATGACTGGCGCGCGCCCCGACACAATCGGGGTGGTCGAGAATTCGGCCTACTTCCGTGACACAAACCCGGACCTTGTCACCCTGCCGCAGCACTTCATCGCCAACGGCTACGAGGCCGTTCACTGCGGCAAGATCTACCACAAGACGGCGTTCGCTGACCCGGAGCACTCGTGGAGCCGGCAGCCGGCGCGTAAACGATTGTCTCTGCCGCGTCCGACCATGTCGTTCGCCCTCGAAGCCAACCGGGCCGTCTTGGCCAAGAACAAGGCGCGGCTCGAAGCCAAGTACGGTGTCGGCATCGCGGGGACCGGTCTTGTGCAGGGCCCCGCCTTCGAGTGCGCGGACGTGCCCGACCAGGCGTACCGCGACGGCTACAACACCGACCTCGCCATCGCGACGATGAGAGAGATGAACGCCGAGGGGGACAAGCCCTTCTTCCTCGGCCTCGGATTCTTCAAGCCGCACCTGAACTTCATCGCACCCAAACGCTACTGGGACCTGTACGAACGCAACGCGATCCCGCTTTCCGATCAGACCGTCGCCCCGGTAGGCGGCGCCGCAACCGGGCTGCACCCTTCGTTCGAGCTGCGTGTTCGCGACGGCATCCCCAAGTCGGGCGAGGTGGACGAGGAGCTTTCCAGGACCCTCAAGCACGCGTACCTCGCCTGCGTGAGCTACGTCGATGCGCAGATCGGGCGGATGCTCGCGGCGCTCGAGAGGGAAGGGCTACGCGACAACACGATCGTCATCGTCTGGGGCGACCACGGCTGGCACCTCGGCGAGATGGGCGTGTGGGGCAAGGCGACCAACTACGAGATCGCCACGCGCGTCCCACTAATCATCCACGCCCCCGGCATGAAGGCCGTTGGCGCGAAGTCCGACGCGCTCGTGGAGCTCGTCGATATGTACCCGACGCTTTGCGAACTGGCTGGTCTCTCAACGCCTGAGCACATCGAAGGACACAGTTTCGCCTCGCTGTTGGACGAGCCTGCCCGCCCCTGGAAGCAAGCCGCCTTTAGCCAATTCCCCAACCCGGCCCTCCGCGAGTGGGCGGCCAACCCGCTTTCGCAGGGGATGCGCGAGACCTTCTTCGGTCCATTGATCGAAGAGGTTGAGGGACGCCTCGCCGAGCAGCACGGCGAAGACTGGGACCGCGAGCTCTTTGAACAGCATCTGATGGGCTACGCCATGCGGACCGACCGGTATCGACTCGTGCTCTGGATCGACACCCGGTCGCCCGACTCGCCGCCGGTCGCTGTCGAGCTCTATGACCATGAGGCCGATCCAGCTGAGACCAAGAACGTCGCCAGTGAGTTTCCTGAACTCGTGCGGCAGCTGACCGAGCAATTCCACGCCGGCTGGCGCGGCGCACTTTGAACAGCTGTTATTACAGTTCGGTTTCTTTTCGCGACTTAGTATGCGCAACCCAGGAGCTATCGCGATGTCCCCATTGCCGGGTGGAGCTAGGTCGCTTGCGCCGCTCACAGCTAGGGCAAGCCGTCTGATTCCTTGGCTCACAGATGCTTTAAGAGGAGCTGGGCAGAACGGTTTTTTGGTGGCGTGGGGTCTCCTTGCGGCGTGGTCCGTCGCCTCAGACGGTCAGATTCCTGACCAGCATCGGGTCGCGTCATCGACAAACACGCTCTTCATCGAAACGGTTGGAGTGATTCCGCTCGAAGAGAGGTCGCGCAGGAAGTGGGACTCGCCCGTTGTGGCCGACTTCGATTGCGACGGGTGGCTCGACGTGCTGCTAACCGACCACAGTTACCGCGCCCAGATCTACTGGAACGACAACGGGGCCTTCTCCCAACCGCAAGTCATCGTGCGCGGAGACACCCACGGCGTCGCAGTCGGTGATTACGACCGAGACGGCCGTCTCGATCTAATCATCTCGCGCGGCGGGGGCGGCGGAAAGAAGCCCCGTAATCCGGTCACCTACCGGATCAACTATGATCGCACAATCGAAGGGGGTGAAGAGTTCAGTCAGTTCGAACGGACCCGCGGCCGAGCTGCGAAGCTCGTTGACTGGGACAACGACGGGCTCCTCGATCTCGTTCTCTCGGCGTTCCCGCTCAAATCACAACCGCAAGGGGCAAACCACCTCTACAAGAACGACGGCCGTGGAGGATTCGAATTCGTGCGGGTTCTTCCACAGGCGGCCTGGATGGGGTATAGGGCACTCGTTACGGACTTCGATAACGATGGCCGGCAGGACATCATTTTCTACGGCGGGAAGGACATGGTAGCGGTCCGTGCGGTTGGAGGGATGGGGGCTTCCGATGTGACGGAGTCGGTCCTCGGAAGCTACGCCCTAACCGACTACGTGAGCGGCATTACTGAGATCGATTTCGATAACGACGGCGACTTCGATCTCTTTCTAACGCGTGAAGATCACCCGTTCGATCCAAAGACGTACTTCGATCATAGCAGGGGGCGTTTCGCCTTCTTCTCACGGTTCAAGCCATCGCAGTACGAGGACTTTGAGATCCGTGGAGACTTCAAGCTCGAGAACCTCCAGATGGCGTACCCGCATTTCGATGTACTGGTTGGCGCCGATAAGAGGCTGCTGACTTTTGACGTGGAACGCCACGGTCACAAAGACTTAACGGTCAAGCCCGAGAACGCCGCGGGGTGGCCCGCCGATCGGAGCCGCAAAGGGCTGTACATAGGCTACCTCAGATCGGGGGTTTGGCGCATGGAAGCCAACACGTCGTCTCCAACGACGGGAGTAGTTCACAACCTGATCTCGAAACCCGCGGTGAAGCCGGAGCGGCACATGCCGGCGATCCTCTTAGAGAATCGTGGCGGTTCGTTTGTCGATGTCACTCGGCGTTTTGGCATCGCAATCCCTGATCAGTGCAGTAGCGCAACGGCCGGAGACTTTGACAATGATGGGTGGTGTGATCTTGTGGTGATCCGAAGGGGCAGTCCCGCCACGGAAACGGAACACATCCTATACCGCAACGAGGGGGGCAACTGGTTTACTCGATCTGCTGACACCGGCCTGCTTGCTCCCGAGCTTGGGTCCACCGGATCCGGATCAGTGGCTTTTGACTACGACGCGGATGGCGACCTTGATATCCTATTCGGCACAGAACGAGGACGGTGGCGGCTGTTCGAGAACGCCGTGCCAACGTGCAACGACAACCACTTTCTCGTAGTCTCCGTTGGACGATCTCCCTCGGGAGATGCGACACCGCTAGGAGCGACACTAACGGTTCGCGCCGGGGGGCAGACGTACCGGCGTGTTGTCGGTGCGTCCTCAGCAGCATTCTCGCAAGTCCACAATCACTTTCTGCACCTTGGTCTTGGGAAATGCACTCATGTTGATGAGGCGGTAGTTCGTTGGACGAACGGGGAATCCGCCGAGCTGTCTGTCAATCTTGTGGATCAAAGAGTGGAAGCCGGGCTGCACGATCGATACTTGAGGGAAGATCGCGACCGATCTGGCGCCCAGCCAAAATGAGGTATCCGCAAGTTCTTCGCTGACAGCTGGCGATGGCAATAGAATGATTGGATGGATCTTGGCGGCATCAACGAGCAGAATAATCAGACCAGCTGAGTACTGGGAACTTCACGGATTACTCATGACAAGCAGGTACGATGATCTAAAGAGTGTGGCTGGCATGCCGTCAACCTTTACGGGACGCGCCAAGGCATCGAGATCGGCCCAGCAGCCCTTCTGTTCGGGAGTCGCCATCGCGGCTTGGCTCGTGGGCGCTGTCTCGGTTATGGCTGTGGAGACAGACTTTGAGCGTCACATCCAGCCGATCTTGGAGGACCGTTGCTGGTACTGCCACGGCGAGGGTGAGCAAGAGTCGGGGCTGCGGCTGGACAGCCGAGCAAACCTCCTGCGGGGCGGCGATTCCGGGATCGAAGCGGTCGTGCCCGGACACCCGGAAAAGAGCTACCTGATCGACGCGGTCACACACGCGGATCCAGACGTCGCGATGCCCCCGGACGACGACAAGCTCACCGATGAAGAGATCGAGCTGCTGACCCGGTGGATTGATGAAGGCGCCGTTTGGCCCGGGCAGATGGATGCGGTCGGCGAGGAGAAATCGGACCACTGGTCCTTTCAGCCGATCGTGCGACCGCCCGTGCCCGGCGCCAGTGATGACGGAGGAGCGTCCAATCCGATCGATGCGTTCTTGCTTAAGTCGTTGAGAGAGCGTGGCCTCACGTACGCCGAGGCGGCCGACCCGCGGGCGTTGATCCGTCGCGTCTCCGTCGTGCTGTCTGGCATCGCTCCAACCCCAGAGGAGACGGAGCGGTTCTTAGGGGTGTGGGAGATCGATGAGGAGGTGGCTTACCAGGAATTGGTCGAGCGGCTCCTCGCGTCGCCACACTTCGGAGAGCGTTGGGCGCAGCACTGGCTGGACGTGATCCGTTGGGCGGAGACCAACGGCAGCGAAAGCAACCTGTACCGCAAGAACGCCTGGATCTATCGGGATTACGTGATCCGTGCGTTCAACGAAGACAAGCCTTACGACCAGTTCCTCTTCGAGCAGATCGCCGGGGACACGGTCGAGCAAGGCGATGCGACCGGCTACCTGGTCGCCGGCCCGCATGTGCCGCAGGCGACGGTCGGTCGCGAACCCGCGGCGCGCCGGCAGGCTCGCGCCGATCGCTTGGATGAGATCCTGCAGACGATCGGCGCTTCGGCGATGGGGGTCACGATCGGCTGCGCCCGCTGCCACAACCACAAATTCGACCCGATCTCGATCCGCGATTACTACGCCATGGCGGCGGTTTTCGAAGACATCGAGTTTGGCAGCCGCTTCCCCGAGTTCGGCGAGGAGCATCCGCGGAAGGTGCGCGGCAAGGCGATCAATCGCCAGATCCGCGAGCTACGCCGGGAGCTGCGTGAGAAAGGCCCCTGGATCGAGGATTGGACCGGCTACAAGGAGCTGCACTTCCCGACGACCGACGCGGAAGCGGTCCGGCTCACCTTCCTGCGCGACAACGTGCGAATCGACGAGTTGGAGATCTTTGACGCAAAGGTCTGCAGCAAGAACCACGCGCTGGCCTCGGCCGGGGCGGTGGCATCGTGCTCCGAGGAGATCACCCCCCAGCGGACTCCCGTCGAGAAGATCAACGACGGGCGTTACGGAAGCGAGGTTTGGAGCGCGCGTGTCGGAAAGGAATACCGCGGCAAGGGGAGCCAGGTAAGACCCTGGGTGCAGCTTACCTTCCCCAAGACCCAATCGATCGGCAGGATCCGGATTAGTACGAACCGATCCGACTATGATGAGACAGACTACTTGGATGGTCTTAACAAGTTGGCTTTCGAGCCCTTCCAAGTCGAAGTGCTCAGCAAGGCGGGCGAGTGGACGCCACTCACCGCGACCAAGGAGATCAAGAAGCGTCTCCAAGGTGACGAGCAGCGGATCGCAACGCTTGAGACTTTACAGGGGTTGATTGCTCAGGCATCCGAGCAAGGGCCTAAGCCGAGCTTCATCGCGAGGTTCATCCCTCCGGCTCAGACGCACATCCTAGCGCGAGGCAGCCCGGAGAACCCTCGCGACGAGGTGTCCGCCGCCGGGCTGAGCGAGTTGGACGGCGAACTCGGGCTTGGCGCCGAAACGCCGGGCAAGCAGCGGCGTCGCGAGTTCGCCCGGTGGCTGACACGCCCGACGAATCCCTTAACCGCGCGCGTCGCCGCGAACCGGATCTGGCACCACGTCTTCGGCCGCGGCATCGTACCAACGCCTAGCGACTTCGGCGCTGCGGGGGCGCCCCCCTCGCACCCAGAGTTGCTTGACTGGCTCGCCTCGGAGTTGGTCCGACCGACCGTGGGGCGGCCGTGGTCGATCAAGCGCCTGGTACGCATGCTGGTCACCTCGCGCGCCTTCCGCCAATCAAGTCGTCCAAGCGAGGCGGGTCTACTTGCCGATGCCGACGCGGCGTTGCTGTGGAGGTACCCCCCTAAGCGTGTCGAGGCCGAGGTGATCCGCGATTCGATCCTGCGGGCGTCGGGCCGGTTATCGTCGGAGGTCGGGGGCCGGAGTTTCCGCATCCATAACGTGAAACAGCGGTACGCTCAGTGGGAGGTGAGCGATAACTACGGCCCGGAGACTTGGCGTCGCATGATTTACCAGGAGCGGATGCGCCGCGTGGACGATCATCTCTTCACCGCGTTCGACTTCCCCGATTGCGGACAGGTCCGCGCGAAGCGCCCCGTCTCGACGACGCCGCTCCAGGCGCTCAACCTGATGAACAGCGATTTCGTGCTCGACCAATCGCGGCGGATCGCGGACCGAGCCGCTGGCGAAGTCGCCGGCGAGGAAGCCCTGTCGATCGAGCGGTGTTTCGAGTTGCTCCTGGGGCGCAAGCCCGACGCAGCCGAACGCGAGGCGAGCCTCGCCCTGGCCCGAAAAAGCGGCCTCGCTATGGTGTGCCGTGTGTTGATCAACTCAAACGAGTTCGCTTTCTTGCCTTAGCAACCAAGCCGCACACAGAACCCAATCGATTAGCTCCGGCGAGAAGCCCCCATGCCCAACCCCGAAGAACTGTCACCGCTCGGACGTCGCCTGTTGGACCGCCGCGGGTTTCTGGGCGTCGCGGGCTCCTCGACGGCCGGGCTGGCGTTGGCGAGCCTGCTCCAAGGGGACGGGCTGCTTGCGAGCGAACCCCACTCGGTCAGTGGGCGGACGCCTCTCCGGCCTGACGTTGATCCCAATTGTCCTTACGCCCCACGCCCGCCTCACTTTGAAGCGAGGGCGAAGCAGGTGCTCGTCATCTACTGCCCCGGTGCGGTAAGCCACGTCGATACGTTCGATTACAAGCCGGCCCTCAACAAGCTGCACGGTCAGAAGCCGCCCGGGATCCCCGCCGTAACTTTCGAGGGCCCCAGCGGAGACATCGCCAAGCCCTTCTGGGATTTCAAGCCACGCGGCGAGACCGGCAAGATGGTCTCCGATCTCTTGCCACACCTGGCGGAGCAGGTCGATGATTTCTGCTTCTTCCACTCCTTAACGACCGACACCAGCGCTCACCCGCAGGGTGAGAACTTCATGAACACCGGCTTCACGATGGAGGGGTTCCCTTCTTTCGGAGCTTGGGTCACTTATGCGCTAGGCACCGAGAACCAAGAGCTCCCCGCGTTCGTGGCCATAAACGACCCGCGGGGCCTCGCGCGCAGCGGCAAGAACAACTTCGGCAACGGCTTCCTGCCCGCGGCGTTTCAGGGAACCGACTTCAACGCGAAGAACCCGCCCAGCAACCTCCACCGCCCCGCCGACGTGCCCGCTTCGGCGGATCGCGGCGCGGTCGACTTGCTCAAGCGGCTCAACTCCCAGCACCTGGAGAGGTACCCGGGCGACGCGAACCTTGCGGGCCGGATCGCGAGCTACGAGCTCGCGGGCAAGATGCAGACCTCCGTGCCGGAGGTGATGGACCTCGCAGGCGAGACCGAGGCCACGCTCCGCGCCTACGGCGTCGAGAGGGGGAGCGAGCTGCGCGGGCAGTACGCGCGCAACTGCATCCTCGCGCGGCGTCTTCTTGAAAAAGGGGTCCGCGTTGTGCAGCTGTTTAACGGAAGCGACCCTTCGGGCGGGAATGGGATCACCAACTGGGACTCCCATTCGAACATCCTGAAGACACACGCCATGCAAGCCGAGATCATGGATCGGCCGACCGCGGCGCTGATCGACGACCTGCGTCAGCGGGGCATGCTGGAGGACACCCTCGTTGTCTGGGCGACCGAGTTCGGGCGCATGCCGTTCTTGCAGGCCAACGGCACAGGACGCGACCACAACCCGGACGCGTTCACGTGCTTCTTAACGGGCGCGGGGGTGAAACGCGGGTTCAGCTACGGCGAGAGCGACGAGTTCGGCTTCAAAGCCGCGGTCGACGAGACGACCGTCTACGACTTCAACGCCACACTCCTGCACCTAATGGGCCTCGACCACGAGCGTTTGACGTACTACCACAACGGACTCGAGCGAAGGCTGACGAACGTCCACGGGCACGTCATCGAAGATGTTGTCGCATAGCTTCTCTCCCTGCCTGCTGCGACAGGGATGTTCTGCAAAGTGCCGGCAATCGAGCTGACGGCTGCACTCGCTCTTGGTTCAGCCGGACCTACTTGCTAATGCCGGAGACGTCCGCGCGCTCGCGACCCGAGGAGATCCCTGCCCGAGGTGAAGCGGCCCAACGGGCAGCGAACTCGGCCGGAGGGACCCGCCCTAGGGTTCCCCAACAACGTCAACCTGTGCCGGATGGGGTTCCTAGCCTGGGCTTCTGCCGCAAGCGCCGGTCATCACCGACGAGATGTCTGAGGAGAGGCCGACTCCCGCTCAGGCCCAGCACGCGGTTCCCCCCATTAGCGCGAACCGATCGGGGCCATGCCGAGTCCGGCGTACGAACGCTGAAAATGAATCCGACGCCTCGCTCTCTCCGCGCCCTGGGCTGGCCGGTCGGCCTAGCCCCAACAGCGGAGAAAGACCGCACTGACTGGAGCCACCATGCCAGAGCCCACGACGCCCCCCGAGGGATCCGACGGAGAGAACCGCTCCGAGCCGCCCGCGGAGGACGACGGCTACTTCTGGGACGACCTCCTCACGCAGGACATGGCCTGGAGCCCGGCACGCAAGGCGATGCGTGACGCGGCGAGGCGCCGTGAGAGCGAGGAGGCGAGCCCGGGCCCGGAGTCGAGAGACTAGGGCGAAGGCTGCCCAGCCGAGGTCTCGATCACTTCATGGGGCCAGATAGCGGAACTCCGACGCCCGCCTAGTCTTCATGTCTCCCTTGGCGACCAGTTCCAGCACGCCATCGGATTCCAGAAGGAACAACCAGCGGGCCGCCTGGACGTGCGACACACCCAGCAGTTGGCCCGCATCGCGGCACGACAGGAAGAACGGCCCGTCACCAGCGATGCGCTGCAGCTCGCGGCACAGACCGGCCAGCAAGAGGATCTCGGACTGCTCGTAATCGTCGGCCAAGGCGGGTACGCCGGCGCTGCATGCCCGCCCAAAGGCAACGGTCAAGACGCCTTCTCCGTAGGGGTGTCGCACATTCTCCCAAGCCTTCAGGAAGTCGATCCAGGTCTCCTCGAACGGTTTGGTGCCGATGATCGGGACGGCGCGGCGGTGCCACGCCTCGACGTACGAGCGGAGATCCCGAGACGGCCGGTCCGCCAGGCTGGGGACGGCCTTCAACCGTCGGGCAAGCTCGAAAACCAGCTTGTGCCGCTGCCCGGGGCGGGTGGGCAGTGAGTCCTCAATCGCTCGCTCAACGGTCAGGGCCAGTGACGGGGCGATTCCCGGGGTCGAGCGGGCTCCAAGGGCCACTTCTTTCTCTTCAACCCTATTGCTTGTGTTAACTGTGTACTCTGTGTGCACTGTGTTACGTGGGTGGAATCGGCCGTCGGTCGGTGCGTCTTGGGCCTCGAAGAATCCCACGTCGCACAGATCGATCGTTGGCAGGTCACCGTCGGGCAGTGGGACTGACCAGCCGTAGACGTGGCCGCTCGGGTGCGTCGAGGGGGGCAGGACGCTGTAGCAGCCGACGCCCGCCCTCAGCTCGCCGTCTCTGAGGTGGATCGCTCCTTTGGCGCCATGGCTCCCAAGCCTCCTGCGGGCCTCCTGGACGCTCTCCGGCCACGCCCGGCAGTAGACGTGGAACCCCCGCCGTGTCGCCACCGTGGGCAGCGTGGAGGCCAACGCGGGTCGCTGCTCGGCCCATCGGTGGTAGGCGTCTGCGTCGTCGAAGTCGCGCGACGCCAATCCACCGGAGACGCGGCCGAAGATCACGCCAACGCCGTAGTCGGTTCGGCGGAACCAACGGTAGATCGTCGCATCGGAAGCCACTTTGCGTTGGTATCGCTTCCACCGCACGACGGGGCGTTTCTCCGCCATCCGCATCGGCAGGATCGACCAGCCGCGATCGATATAGCCGCGAGCCGCGTCGAGATGGTCGACCATTCAGGCTTCCATTTCCGGGGCTACGCTGGCCGCGGTTTGAGCCTCAACGAACTCGATTACGGCCGCCAGGGTCGTGCGTGGCCGTCCGCCGACGACCACGGTCGCCAGCTTCACCCCGCGGACTCCGTGGCGGGTCCAACGGGTGCAGGTCGTCGGGTGGGGACGGTAGCCGATCGCCTTCTCGATGGCGGTCGGAACGGGCAACAGAACGTCGCCGGGAGCAACGGTGAGCATCGCGAAACCTCGGTGGCCGATGGGAAAGAAAACCAACGACCGCAGTGTTTCGCTTAGGAGCGTGTCCGACATCCGGACTCTTCAGGACCGTTCATTCGCCCTTCATGGTCCGGACGTTCGGACAGGTGCTTTAGGCGGTAGCCCTTGTTCGATCGGTGCAGAATAGCCTTTAACTCCTCCGGCCATTTTTCGACCAATCGCTGAGGCTTGGAGTTATACCTCCCGGCCGCAATGTGATCCGGATAGGCTTCGAGCATCGCGGCAAAGACATCCGCCGAGTCTTGGCTCACCGAGTACGGCTCCCCATCAAGCGTGACGATCCGCTGATCGGTCGAGACACTCAAGCGACGACTCCATGCGTTCGCAGGGGAGATCATTTCACTGACTTGTAGCTCTGCAGCCTCTGGCTCATGCCGGTTACCCTCATCTTGCGGTGGCGGCGCTGTAGACCCAGCAGGTTCGATGACAGGCTTCATCACCATTTCGGGCAGCGTAGCCGCCACCGCCTCCCCATCAAGGATGTCTGCCCCCCTCAGCCATCCACGTACTTCTTCTGAGCTAAGCGGGCGATAGGTGGTGTCTATGGCTCCGAGAGGCCTTGCTTCCTAACCCCAGATGTTGAGAGGCATACCGATTGCGACGAAGGCGTTGAGTATCTTGCAGCGTAGGGCGAGTTCGGTGGCTTGGTTGCGGGGTTCTCGGTTCTTCAGCCGGTCGCCGAAGGCACCCTTCAGCCGGCTCATGGCCGTCTCGGCGAGGCTGCGTCGGTGATAGCCGATCGCCTCCTTCCAGCTCTTCTTGCCGTCGCGGCGGATCTGCCTGAGGCACTCGTCGCGTTCGATCGGGTCGGCCGACGAGTTGCCGTGCTGACGGATCACCGCGTTCTTCCGCGGCGGGATGATCTGGTGGATACGCTCTTCTTCGAGGTGCTCGCGGACGGCCCACGTGTCGTACGCCCCGTCGCCGTAGAACGTCTGGACCTCTTGCTCGACTTGTTCCAGCAGCGGCTTCACCGGCGTGGCGTCATGCATGCTCGACTCGGTCAGCAGCTGAGCGACGATTGCGTGGCTCGCCGGATCGACCGCCAGGTGGACCTTGCGGAACGTGCGACGCTTATCGACCCCGTGCTTCTTGCGATGCCACTCGCCGTCTCCGAAGACCTTCAGGCCCGTGCTATCGACCACCACGTCGATCGGCCCCTTCGCTGGGTCGATGTCGATCGAGACCTTCAGCTTCGCGGCACGCTTCACGAGGCTCGTATGGTGCGGGATCGCGACGCCCGCGTCGAGGAGCTTAGCCAACGCTCGTCCGAAGCCCTCGGTCTGCCGGTAAGGCAGGCGGAACAGCTCGCGGATCGTCAGCAGGGTCTCGATCGCCACGTCGCTGTAGGTGAACGGGCGGCCGTTCTTCTTCGCCTCGTTCTCGTGCTCCCAAGCGTCCACGACTTCTTCAGAGAAGTAGAACGTGAAGTCGCCCCGGTTCACGAGTGCCTCGTTGTACCGCTTCCAGTTCTTGACCTCGTAACGCTTCTTACGCGGCTCCGCTGCGCCTGCTGGCATCGTTCGCTCCGTCAGATGAGAGATGGGACTCCGTCCACGGCGATCTACGCGGCGTTTCAAGGGGTTGTTCAGCAAGGCCGCTCCGAGATCCAGATTCATTGTCTCCGTCACCACGATCCATAGTCGGTGATCTTTGCTCAGGTACAGGGTTTCCCCGTTGCCCTCGCCCGTCATTTCCATTTCTGCGAGCTGTACTTTAGTTCAGCAACCGCAGTCCACATGCGTGGATCGAATAGGAGAGCGCGCCGTTCCGTTTTGCCGTGATCAGGATTGATGCAGTAGGGCGGTTCCTCAGTGCTTGGCGGGCTATCCTCAGCAGCTAGGTCGTGCAAAGTTTCCCAAGTAAACTCGTGGTCGTGTCGGTGCCGCTCGCTGGCGATCAACAGATCGATCGATTCGATCGCGCCCGAGTACTCGGACCTGAGCCTAAGGTACGGGCGCCCGGCATCGTCCGTGTTGATGTGGACCAACTCGGGGGCCGGCGTCCTCACCATTTGCATAAGGAGAGTCGCTGCATCTCCCTTGCCTCCCTCACTGGCACAGTGACCGAGGGTTCGGAGCGCCTGCCTGAACTCCGGGACATTCCAGTCCGAGTAATCGATCTCCTGGCCGCCGACGAGCAGAGTCGACATCTTGCTATCTACGATGCTCATCGCCCTCTCGGCGGACTCGAGTAGCGACCTAGTTAGTTTTTCCATACCCACCCCCTCGATCCAGCCCGCGTCGTCGCGCTTGCCGGATGGGTGGGCAAGCCCGACGACGCGACGCGGGTAGCTACTCCCGCTGACTGGTTTCACGTTGTGATTGATTAACCGATCGCCCGCGCCACCTCGACGCCGGCCGCCAAGTTCCTCTCCGCGTAGATCTCGCTGGTCCTGGCGGTGGTGTGCCCGAGGACCGCCTGGGTCGCCTCCAGCCCGAAGTGAACCCGCATCATTGTAGCCGCCGTGTGCCGCAGCTGGTTCGGGTGCCAGGTGGAGACCCCGGCCCGCCCGCACGCACGCCGGATCGCCTGGCGGTAGCTTGCCACGCTGTATTTCTGGCCCGGTTTGAGCCTCGGCGAAGCCGCCAGGTTGGTCCCCGGTCGGTTGCCGCAGGAGAGCGGCGTCACCCGCAGGGCCCCCAGGGCGGCCCGACGCTTCTGCTCACTATCACACGGTCGGAAGCAGTAGGTCGTGCTGTCTCGCACCAGGTAGCGGGTCAGAACCGCCTGGCCCTGAGGGCCGATGGGGACGATCCGTTCTCGCCCGTGGTGCTCAGTCTTGTGGGACGCGGGTCGATAAGTCCAAACGTCTGCGGATCGGTCCACATCGCACGGCCTGAGGCTACAGACCTCCCCCGGCCGCATGCCGGTGAGGCGCTGGAGCCGCACCATGTCGGCCACGACTTCGGGCAGCTTCTCCAGCGTCGCGTCGACGGTGGCGTCGTCCACCGGCAGCACCGGGGCGGTCTCGCGGGCCGTAGTGCGACCGGCCCGGAGTCCGGGAACGGTGGCGAGCGCCTGCGAGACACTGGCGGGGATCAACTCCTCGCCAGCCGCCCAGCGGAAGGCCCGCCGTATCCGGTTAATCGCCCCGTTGATTGTCGTCCGAGCCAGCCCGGACTCGACCATCCGGTCCCGCACCGATTTCAGGGCGAGCGGGCCGAACGCCTCTGCCGGCTGATCGCCGCAGAGCGAGGCGGCTCGGCGGCAGGCGGTGGCCACGATGCCGGCCTCGGCCGTCACCTTGCCCGATTTGACGTAGTACCCGCGGGCGTGGGCGATGTAGCGCTCGCAGATCTCGTTGACGGTGATCGCTTGGGGCCCGTCCTCCACAGCTCGCCCACGCGTGGTGGCCGGCCTAGTGATCGGCCGCCCGGCCAGTACTTCGGCGACGACCTGGGCGTAGGCTTTTCGGCTCGCGTCGGAGCCGTAAACATCGAGGTACGTGACCGTCCCACGCAGTTTGACGTAAGCCTGACCGCTGGCTCGGTGGTGGCAGTAGGAGGGGACGCGAGGGGGCCGCGTCGCTTTCGGGGCTCGATTGGGCATGCCAAATGACCTTGCGGGAGTAGTGACTACTCCCGTTTTGGTGCGTTGGCAGCTCCCGCGACCTTCGCGGGGTTCGGCCTAAGGTCCGACGCCGTAGTGGTTTACAACGAGTGGAGCTGACAGGGATCGAACCTGCGACATCCAGCTTGCAAAGCTAGCGCTCTCCCAACTGAGCTACAGCCCCATTGCCTCTATCTTACGCCCTCTTTCGGTGGCTTCCAAGTCGGTTGAGGCCTCTCTGGAGCGGCGGTTCCGATTGCGCCGCTTGGAACGGCTGTCCGGCGGGGTGGGTTGGCTTGCCCGGGCGGCTTGGTCGGGCGGCTGGGGCTACGTTTTGATGCGGTAATCGTAATTCAGCATAAGGTTCATCCCTGCACGCCAGCCCCGACCAACGTCCGGCCGCTCGATCAGCCGGCTTCACCCTTGTGGAGCTGATGCTGGTGGTGATGCTGCTCGGCCTGATGGCCGGAGTCGCGGCGCCTCGGTACCAGGCGGCGGGAGACGACGCCGCCCTAAGAACAGCGGCTAAACGGTTGGTCGCCGATCTTTGCCACGCCCGGCAGCAGGCCCGTACCCGAGCCGAAGAGGTCGGCCTCGAATTCTTGCCGGCGAGCAGGCTCTATCAGAGCTTGCAGACCGGCTACGGAGTGATCGCGGACGCCGACCATCCCGGCGGTAGGCTGATCGTGAACTTGGACTCGCGCGTCACGATCTCGGCGGTCGACTTTGGAGGCGCTGAAAGCATCGCGTTCAACTTCCGCGGCGACCCGGTGAGTCCTGGAGGGGTAAGCCTAACGGATGGTCGTCGCACAATCCGAGTTATGGTGAACCCTCTCGGGGAGGTGGTCGTTTCGCCATGAGCTCGTCGCGAGGTTATACGCTGATCGAGCTGATGGTGGCGATCGCCTCGGCGAGTGTGTTGATGATCGGTCTGTCGGGGGCGCTGTTTGTGTCGGCCCGTGCCTTGGAGACCGACGAGGGCGCCACACTCAAACGCTCACGTGCTGATCAGGCGCTCTCTCGGGTGCTCAGTGAACTCAGCGAGGCGACCCGCATCGAGTCCGCCAGCGCAACCGAGTTGCGATTCCGGGTCCCCGATCGCGACGCCGACGGGGTCGAGGAGAGCCTCGCGTTCACCTGGAGCGGAGTCGCCGGTGACCCGCTCCGGTTCGAGTCGCAGGGCCGAAACGCCGTGTTGCTTCGCGACGTGACATCGCTCGACTTCACCTCGCTGACACGGTTCGTCGCGGCGCAGGACGTGACGATCCCGCCCCCTCCCCCTTGGCCGCTGATTGAGGCCTACTCCTCGGTCAAGGTTGAGAGTAAAGAGACGGAACTCACCCTGCCAGCGCCGCTCGGAGTGCAGGCGGGTGAGCTCCTGATCGCCTCGCTGGCGATCCACCACGACCGTTCCGACTCGATCGCCTCCCCTCCGGGGTGGGCGGTGATCGACCTTGGCCATGAGGATGACAAGGTGATGCTCGGCGTCTGGTGGAAGCTCGCGACCAACGCCGAACCGGACGATTACACCTGGAGCTGGTCAGGCTCCACGCAGGCGATCGGCGTGGCGTTGCGTATCTCGAACCAGTACGCGGGTAACCCGCTCACCGCGTTCTCCGCTTTCAATGGCAAGTCCTCCGCGCCGGTCTGTTCGGCTGCGGGGGTCACGCTCGATAACTCGCTGGTGCTCCGCATCGGGGGGTTCCATAAAGACAAGGTCGGCACGCCCGGAGAGACCGGACTGGCCGATCACACGGACGTGTTCATGGACACGGCGAACGGCGACGTCAGCTTGGGGGTTGGCCATCAGGTTCAGGAGGAATCGGGCGGAACGAGTCAAGCAAGCTTCGCACTCACGGGAGACGAAGTGTTCAGGACGCTCACCATCGTTGTCGCCCCCGCGGGAGGTGGCTGATGGGTTCCGCGAGCCGGCATTCCGGCGTGACCCTGATCGAGGTGGCGGTTTCCACGGCGCTGGTGGGCTTCGTGCTGGTCGCGGCGCTCGAGACACTGGGCGGCGCCATGCGCATGACTCGTCAGACCCGCGACGGAGTCGACGCGAACACCCTGGCCGAAACCCTCATGGCGGAGGTGATCGCCCTGCCCTACTCCGATCCCGAGGGCGCCGCCTCAGCACTCGGCCTGGAGGCGGATGAAGTAGTATCTTCGAGCGATCGAAGCACCTACGACGACGTCGATGATTTCCATGGCTGGTTGCAGTCCCCCCCCGAAGACCGTGATGGCACGCCGATACCCGGCTACACCGGCTGGAGTCGCAAGGTTGAAATCAGCTACCTCCACGCTGAACCGGTCGGGAGCAAGCTGGGCGCGTCCACGCGGGACTTGGGGCTCAAGCAGGTCCGTATCACGGTGGTCAATCCGCAGGGGGCGCCGACCGAGCTGTTCGCGATACGGGGCCCGTATGGTCCGAACGAGGCCCCCGCTCCGTTCGACGCCACCAGGGTCACCGCATTCCGCGCTGAGGTCAGCGTGGGGGGCGGAGCGACCGTGCGGAAGAGCGTCGCGTTGAAGAACCTTGCGGAGGCGCCCTAGCCATGGCCACTCTCCAGCAGGACAAGAGTCAGCGTCGCGGCGCGTCGGTGTATGTCGCCGTGATGGGGGTCGCGACGATCGTGGCGATGTCGGCGATCACGACCAGCACGATCGGGCGTCTCGCACTGCGCGACAACCGAACGCAAGCCGAGTTGACGCAGGCTGAGCTCAATGCGCGAAGCGGGATCGAGCACGCTCTTAACTGGATGAACCGCAACCCGGATTGGCGGCAGACCATAGGCAACGGGGTCGATCAGCCGGCGGTCCTCCTCGCCGAGGGCAAGACCGCCTGGCGGGTGACCGACGCGGACGGTTCACTCCAAGACGATCCCCGCGACCACGCCGTGCTGCGGGCCGAGGGCCTCTGCGGTCTCAACGACCGGACGGTCGCCGTGATGGAGGTCGATATCGAGCCGGCGGGGCGCGGGCTCGGTTGTCTCGATTCGGCGGTCCACGCGGACGGCGACATCTACGTCGGATCTCGCGCCAAGGTCGAAGGCGACGGGACCGTCACCGCGAACAACGACATCGAGGCGGTCTCCGCCACGTTCGAGCTCGACGCCTCGGCTGCGGGCGGCGTGAGTGGCAGCGACTACAAGGGCAGCAAGGCTTCCGACCAGAGCGAAGTCGAGTCCCCCGGTGAGCATGCCTTCGACTGGTATGTCAGGCGGGGAACTCAGATCGAGCTATCCTCGTTGACGCACTGGTTCGGGGCTTACTATTTGGAATACCAAGTTCTAGGCCGCGGCTTGAATCCCTTTGGCGAAGCGAACCCGCACGGCGTCTATTGGATCGACTGCGAAGGCCACTCGGTCCGGCTTAAGAATCTGCGGGTGCACGGGACGCTCGTCCTGCTGAATTCTCCCGACGCCTACATTGAAAACACGGTGCTCATGCAAGCCGAGGCGGCGAATTACCCGGTGCTGATGATCGAGGGGGGGCTCCGAATCGACCTGAACCGTTTCCTGGTTGGGCGAGTTCTTCCCGAAGGCCTGCTATTCAACTACAACCCGCCGGGGGCGCCGTACGAGGGGGTTTCGGACTACGACGCGATTGACTTCTACCCCGCACGACTCGACGGGATCGTCTACGCTACCGGGGTGATTGAGATCTCCGACAGCAGCACGGTCGGTGGCTGCCTCATCGGCAGCGATGTCGTCGTCAACTCAAACGAGACCCTGACGGTCGAGCACCGCGACTACGCCGCCAATTATCCGCCGCCCGGCTTCAGCGCCGGGCAAGGCGTGCGGATCCTTCCGGGGACATGGCGCCGCGTGGGTCGCTGAAGCAACGGTCCGATCATTGCGGGAGCTTCAACAACGCGAGTGGCTTACAGTTACACCAAGCTTCGTCGGTGCGTGGCACGTTTAGGCGTCTGCATGATGAGCCAGCCCACTTGGCCAGACCGGTTCGCCCGGTTGATAACCGCTCTATTCGGCGTCGGCGATTTCGTGCAGCAACTCGCTGGCTTCGGGCTGATCCGAGCTGGGCACGCGCACCGGGTGGGGGCGTTGCCGGTAGACGCGTTTGATCTCATGGATGTCTTCGAGGCAGTCGAAGAAGGCGTCAACGCACTCGGGGTCCCACTGCACGCCGGCTCCCTCGCGGAGGATGGCTTCGGCTTTCTCGACGGGCATCCCCTTCCGGTAGGGGCGATCGCTGGTCATGGCGTCGTAGGCGTCGGCGACCGCCATCACGCGCCCGTCGAGCGGGATCGCGTCCCCCGCCAATCCGTCGGGGTAGCCGCGGCCGTCCCACCTCTCGTGGTGATGAAGCACGCCCGGCAGCACGTACTGCAGGTGATCGAGGTCACCGAGGATCGCCCACCCCTCGTCGGGGTGCTTCGCGATCTCGGCGTACTCCTCGGCGGTGAGTTTGCCCTCCTTCTTGAGGATGGCGTCGCTCACGCCAATCTTGCCCACGTCGTGCAGCAACGCTGTCAGGTAGACTTGTTCAAGTTCAACCGCATCGTACCCCATCTGCGCCGCGAGCCGCTTCGTGTACAGCGCGACGCGTTCCGAGTGACCGCGGGTGTAATTGTCCTTGGCCTCGATCGCTGACACGAGCGAGCGGACCATGCTGACCATGAGCTTCTCTTTTTCTCGCAGCAGGTCCATGTTGGCGGCGTTGGCGGCGAGGATCGACGCCGTGGTGGCGATGAGGGACGCCTCACCACTGCCGAACTCGTCGCTCGCGAGCTGCCACGAGCTTTCCAGGCCGATCTCGGACGACGGGGCACGGTTGAGCGCCAACAGCCAGCCGTATCGTTTCTCACCCACATAAAGCGGGGCGATCACCGCTGAACGCACGCCCGGGAAGTCGCCGGTGCTCTCGCCTCGCGTGGCGTTCGCTGGCAGATCATACGCCCCCCAGTTCTTGATAAAGGGTCGCCATTCGGCCATCGGGCCGAGTTCGCGGACGACACGCATCAGCTCATCCGAGGAGGGTTGTTGTTCACCCTCGACCGTCTCGAGATGGGCTCTGTAGGGATCGGAGGGATCCGGTATCGACAGATAAGCAAGACATTGGGCCCTGACAGTCGCGTTGAGCACTGGCAAGGTGCTGCTCGCCAGATCGGTCGGCTCATCATCGACTCGTGTGGTCGAGAGCTGATCCACCATCTGTCGCAGGAAGGTCAGCTCTTCCAAGTCCGAGGTGAGCTGCGCCGCGAAGGCGTCATTCTCTTCTTGCAGTTCGCGGTTGAGCTTGGATGACCGCGAGTCCGCGATCGTGCGGTCGATCAGGCTGACGAGCAAGCCGGCCTCGTCGGGCGTGGAATCGAGACAGCCGATTACCGATCCGTTTCGGGCGATCCGGAAAGCGACTAGCACCACGCCCTGCTCCTCCTCGTGAGCCACCGCGCCGTTCGAGCGGGATGCGACTTGCAACAGCTCGACCGGGGCCGGCTGGGCCGATTGTCCGGGGGCGGCCGGATGTGCGGCTTGCATCCACCTTGTGGCTGCCGGCTCGGAGTCGTTCCTCTCGCGACGCCACAGCTGGATGGATCGTTCGGCCGCCTCGGTGATGGCCGCGAGGAGCGTCTCTTCGTTGCTGCTAAAGCTTTCCCCAGCAGGGGTTTGCGGCAAGGTGTCAATCACAGCCGTATCGCTCAAAGTCGGGTTAGAAGCAGGCGGAAAGGCACGAGAAATTTAGCTCGCCGCCCGGGCCGGGCCCTCCTCGAAGAGCCGTATTCGCCGCATGAAGTCAAAAATCCCGTGCGGTGGCACACGATGACCTAGATTTCGACAGGAAAGCCCACAAGGTTCTGCCCGAACGGAGAGCCGAACAACTGAGATGCGAGGCTGAATTGAGATGAATCGACGAGACGCATTCACGCTAGTTGAGCTGGTGGTGGTCATCATGATCCTCGGCATCCTTGCCGGGGTCGCCGCGCCCAAGCTCTTGAACACGTCGACGCAAGCGACCGAGAACGGCCTGCGCCAGACGCTCGCCGTCGTCCGCGACGCGATCGAGCTATACGCCGCCCAGAACGGCGGAAACTTGCCCGCGTGCACCTCGACGGGGGCGGACTTCCGCACCGCGCTCGAACCCTTCTTGCGTGGTGAGTTCCCAATAGCTCCCTACGGATCGACCGATTTCAACGTGACCCCGACCAGCGGCGCCACCACCACGCCCGATGGGACGACCGGTTGGATGTTCAACACAACCGACGGCACGTTCATCTGCAACTCCGCTTCGACCGACTCGAAGGGCGACGCTTTCAGCTCCTACTGACCCGACGGCCCCTGCCCCATGCTCCCCTCCCCCAAGCTGGCCCTCGTGGCGGAAGACAACGCGGCGCTGCGCCGTGTGATCGCTTTCACCTTACGCAATGCTGGCTTCGAGGTAACCGCCGCCTGCGACGGGCAAGTCGCCTGGGAATCGGCCGAGCACGAGGCGTTCGACCTCGTGGTCACCGATCAGCAGATGCCCAACCTGAACGGCCTGGAACTGGTCGAACGGCTCCGCGCTTCCGAGCACAACTCCGCGACGCCGGTCGTTCTGCTGACGGCTAAGGGGCTCGAGCTCGATCTCGATCGGGTCCGCGAGCAATACGGCGTCGCCGAGATGCTGACCAAGCCGTTCAGCCCCACCCAGCTCAGCTCGGTCGCCGAGCAACTCGCCAGCCAACCCGCCTAGAGCCCACCTGCGAACGCGGGCGGAACCATGCCCTCCCCCTCCGCCCAACTCGGCTTGCCGCGGCGTCTCGTCGCGCTTTACCTGCTGTTCAGCTTGGGCGCTGTGCTGTGCACCGTTGGCGGTCTGCTGTACTCCATGCAGTCGCTGATCGAGTCGCAATCGACCGACATCGCGCTCTCCGGTGTCGAACGCCTCGTGTCGTCGTTGGAGATAGACCGCCTGCAATCGGGCGGTGAGAGGATGGCCGGATTGCTCGAACAGGCCCGCGCCGAGGGGCGGTTGGCGTATTGCGCGGTGATCGATCCGAAAGGTCGCTACCTCGCGCACACCAATCCGGAGTTGGTCGACCAGATCGCTAGCGATCCGCCCGGCGCCGAGCTGCGATGGGCCAACCTGCACGGTAGCCGGCTCCGTGACGAGCGTGATCGGTGGATCAGTGAGTATCGGGCGCCGCTCCGCTTCGAGGACGCGAGCCGCGGTTCGCTGCGGATGGCCGTCGTCGACCCGGCCTGGCGGGAGACCCTGTGGGATCTTGCTCCGTACACTCTACTCGTTGTTGCCGTCCCCGCCGGGATACTCCTGCTCGGGGCTTGGAGGGTGGGTCGGCTAGCTCATCCACTCGCCGAGGTCGAGCAGCGACTCTCGGCCGTCGCCAAGACGCCCCGTCACGGGTCGCTGCCGCTCATCGAGACCAGATCGACCGCCCTGGCCTGCCTCGGTTGGAACCGCCTCGTGCAGCAACTGCGTGAGAACGCCGGCAGCCTCGCCGACGAAACCTTCAACCAACGCCTGAAGCAACTCACTGCCGCGGGCGGGGGTCGCTCGCGTGAGGCGCTCGAGAGCCTCTCCGAAGGGGTCGCCGTAACCGATCCCGAGGGGCGAGTTGATTTCACCAACCGTTCTCTCGGCGTACTCCTCGCTGTGCCCGAACTGTCCGAAGGGGCCTCTTTGGAAGACCTGCTCGTGGAGCGTTTCCCGGAGAAGGCGGACGAACTCGCCGCGGCCGGGCCGCAGATCGAGGCGGTCGCTGAGCTGCCGCTGGCTACCGAGGGGGGCGAACGCACCCTCCGCCTTGCAAGGTCGCCCCTCGGCGGCGACGCCGGGTCTGGGCACGTCTGGAGCGTCCGCGATATCACGCAACAGAAACTGGCCGAGGCGTCGCGCGATCAGTTCATTGATACGGCGACCCACGAGCTCCGCACCCCGCTGGCGAACATCAAGGCGTACGCCGAGACCCTCGCCATGGGCGACATGACGGACATCGAGCAGCAAAAGGAGTTTTGCAACACGATCAACACCGAGGCGACCCGTCTCGCACGTTTCGTGGACGATCTGCTGTCGATCAGCAGCCTCGAAGTCGGTTCGCTCGGCGTGAATCGCCAGACGGTGAAGGTGAGACGCCTGCTCGAGGAGGCCGCCGAGAAAGTGGCGCCCCTCATGAAGAGCCGGTCTCTCGAGTTTGAGGTCTCGCTCTCCGAGAAGCTGGGCGAGGCGAACCTCGATAAGGACAAGGTCTCCGGGCTCTTGGTCAACCTCCTCGGCAACGCAGCCAAGTACACCCCCGAAGGTGGCACGGTCACTTTCAACGCCGTCCGCAACGAAGACGAACTGCGGATCGAGGTCCGCGACACCGGTGTGGGCATCTCCGAGGATGAGCAGTTGAAGGTGTTCGACAAGTTCTTCCGCAGCGGCAACCCGGAAGTACAGGACGTAGTGGGCACCGGTCTCGGTCTCTCTCTCGCCCGCGAGATCGCCCGCCTGCACCGCGGCGACCTGACGCTCAGCAGCGAGCTGAGCGAGGGAAGCGTGTTCACGACCACCCTGCCGGTTAGCTAGGAGGGCCGCATCGTGATCAAGGCATCGAACCAGGGCGCCGTGCTAGTGCTCGACGTCGCGGGCCCGCTGAACCAAGAAGAGGCTGACCGACTGCGCGGGCAGATCGATTCGTTGCCTCGGGTCGGTAGGCCCCAGGTGGTGATTGACTTGGCCGAGGTCCCGCTGATCGACAGCGCGGGCTGCGAAGCCCTCCTGGACGCCCGTGAGGCGGTCACCGCCGACGGGGGAGGCGTGCACCTGGCCGGGGTCTCGCCGCTGTGCCACGACATCCTTGAAGCGACCGGCGTGCTGCGCTACTTCAGTGTCTTCGATGGGGAGAAACAAGCCGTCGCGCAATTCGCACGCTAGCCGCCATGACGACCCCACCCCCCAACACAACGAATAGCGAAGCGGACGACGCGGTCACCAGCCGCCTCGACGCCTCGCTCGATGCGCTGGCCGAGTCGGTCGACCGGGCGGTCGAGCAGGATGGCGCCACGCCGGCGTCTCCGCTTCCCATGCGTCTCGGTCAGCGCCTGCTCGGGGACGACCTGGTCTCAGCGGAGGATCTCGCGAAGGCGCTCGAGCTACAAGCGAAACGCGGGATGCGTCTCGGCGAGACGCTCCTGGAGATGGGGGTCGCTTCGGAAGAGGATCTCTTGCCGCACATCGCCGCTCAGCTCGGCCTGCCGGCGATGCGTCTGCGAGAGGGGCTGATCGATCCGCTGGTCGTCGGGACCCTGGAGCGGTCGTTCTGCGAGAAGCACAACGTGATCGCGCTGTTCCGCGTGCGCGATGTCTTGACGGTCGCCCTCGACGATCCGAGCGACCTCGATCGGCTCGACCTGATCGAACGGACAACCGGGATGCGGGTCTCGCCGATCTTCGCGTTCCGCGCGTCGATCGAGCGGATGGTCGCCAGGGCGTACGAGGAAGACTTCCAGGTTGACTCGGTCACGGCCGACATGGACGAGTCGGCCGTGGAGCTGCAGGCCGACATCACCGACGTCGATCTCACCGCCGTGCAGGACATGGTGGGCGGCAGCCCGGTCGTCAACCTGGTGAACTACCTCATCCTGCAAGCGATCCGCCGCGGCGCGAGCGACATCCACATCGAGCCGAGCCGCAAGCACGGCATCGTCCGCTTTCGGATCGACGGCCAGCTGGTCGAGATGATCCGGCCTCGCCGCGACATCTACCCGGCGGTCGTGTCGCGGATCAAGGTCATGGCGAAGCTGGATATCGCCGAGCAACGCAAGCCGCAGGACGGCCGTTGCCAAGTGATCGTCGACGGCAAGGAAGTCGATCTGCGTGTCTCAACGCTGCCGACCGTGATCGGCGAGAAGGTCGTGATGCGCGTGCTCGACAAGCAGCGGCTCACCTTCAACCTCGACGAGCTAGGCATCCCCGGGCGCCAGCTCGGCGAGATCAAGCAGATGCTCTCGCGCCCTTACGGTCTGATGCTGGTCACGGGGCCGACCGGGTGTGGCAAGACAACCACGCTGTACTCAGCGTTGGAACTGATTAAGTCGGTCCACACGAACATGGTGACCGTCGAAGACCCGGTTGAGTATCAGATCGATTTGGTCAACCAAGTGCAGGTCGATAACGTCCGCGAACTGACGTTCGCTTCGGCCTTGCGGTCGATCCTCCGGCAGGACCCGGACGTGATCATGATCGGCGAGATCCGCGACGCCGAGACCGCGAAGGTCGCTGTGCAGGCCGCGTTGACGGGCCACCTGGTGCTGAGCACGCTTCACACCAACGATTCGGCCGGCGCCGTGACCCGGATGGTCGACATGGGCGTTGAACCGTACAAGCTCGCGGCCGCCTTGGTGGGCGTGCTCGCGCAACGGCTCGTCCGACGTATCTGCCCCAACTGCCGGACCCAGCATTTCGCCCAGGCCGAGATGCTCCAGGCGATGCACTACCGGGGGGACCCGAACCGCAAGTTCGCCCGCGGCGAGGGCTGCCGCTCTTGCTACGACACCGGCTTTCGCGGACGGATTGGCGTGTACGAGACGCTCCCCGCCGACGCCGAGCTGCGCCGCATGGTTGCCCGCGACGCCAGCAGTTCGGAGCTCCGTGATTGGATCCGTGAGTCGGACATGCCGACGCTCCTGGATGGCGGCCTCGACCTGGCCAGTCGCGAAGTGACCAGCTTGGAAGAGGTCGCTCGAGTGACTCTGTTCGACTGATCCCCGGGCAAGCCAACAACACACCATGAATGCCGCCACTCAGAATGCCGCTTCGTTGCTGGCGGGCGTTCCCGACCAGGGGGCGAACGCCACGAAGCCGCTCGGCTGGCGCCTCGACCGCCGCGTCACGTCGCAGGAGCGCGTGCAGTTCACCTCGCAGCTGGCGATGATGACCGGCGCTGGGGTGTCCGTTTCCGCAGCGCTGAAATCGATCGCGCGGCAGTGCCGCCCCGGCACACTCCGCAACGCGCTGGAGATGATCGAAGACGACGTGCTCGGCGGGTCGAGCCTCTCCAACGCCTTGAAGAACCACCCCGCGATCTTCGACGCCACCTACGTGGCGACCGTCGCGGCGGGCGAGGCCTCGGGCAAGATGCAGGGAGTCCTGGCTCAGCTCGCCGAGTTGCAGCGGTCGGAGCTGAAGTTGCAGCGGACGATCCGGGGCATGCTGATCTACCCGGTGCTGCTGACGGCTGTCTCGACCGGGGTGATCCTCACGCTGGTGGTTTTCGTGCTGCCACGCTTCGCGACGATCTTCGAGCAGTACGAGATCGCCCTGCCCGCGATCACCCAGGCCTTAATCACCCTGGCGGGTGAGTTGCGCAACCGTTGGTGGTTGTGGGGACCGGTCGCCCTTGCCGGGGTGGGCTTCCTCGTCGCCGCCCGGACGACCGACCGGGGGCGGCAGGTCATCGACCGAGCCTTGATCCGCACACCCGGCTTGCAGAAAGTGACCCGAACCCTGATCGGCGCGCGTGTCTGCCGGCTGCTGGGACTGCTCGTGTCTAGCGGCGTGCCGCTGCTCGACTGCTTGCATCTCTTGCGCAACGCGATCCGCAACACCCTCTTCCAGCAACTGACTGACAAGCTGGAGGACGCGGTCACCAATGGGCGCAGCCTCAGCGAAGCGCTCGAAGGGAACGAGGTGCTACCCGCCTCCGCGGCGGAGATGATCGCCACCGCGGAGAAAACGGGCAAGTTGGGCGAAGTGAGTCAGATGATGGGTGAGCACTACGACGAGGAGGGGCAGGCACTTGCTCGTCAGATGATCTCAGTCATTGAGCCCTTTGTGACGATTGTGATGGGGGGGGTCGTGGCGCTGGTGGTGCTAGCGGTGATGCTGCCGGTCTTCGACATCGCCACGCTTGCCCAACGCTAGCAACACCGAACGGAGCCAAAGGAATGCTTGGCTGGAACCGAAACGGCTGGATCGGCTTCGATGTGGGCGAACGCGCCGTGAAGCTCGCTCAGCTGCAACGCACGCCCGAGGGCTTGCGGCTCGTCTCGGCTTCGATCAGTGATCGGGGGGCCGGTTCGGTCGTCGACGACGCCAAGGCCGCTAAGGCGCTCGCCGGCACGCTCCGGGGCAGGCAGACGGCCGCCACGCTCTCGATGCGCGAGTGCCGGCTAGAGCCGACCGATCCGGACGCTCCTCCCGAGCCGAGGCGATGCGCCGATCATTGGGAATCCGGGTCGGGCGGAGCCTACACCCTGAGCTACCCCGCGGAACAAGTCGAAGCAACCGTCGAAGGGCTCGCCCAAGCCGGTATGCAATGCGAGGTGATTGACGGCGCTCCGCTGGCGATCGCACGCGTGCTGACCCTTTCGGACAACTATCGCCCCGACGAGCTGATCGGCGCTCTTGATTGGGGTGAGACGGCCGTCTCTTTCGTCGCCGCCTCGGGCGGTCAGGCTCGCTACGCCCGCCGATTGACCACGGGGGCTTTTGGCGATCTCAGGCTGCGGGTCGGCGAAGAGCTGGGCCTCAATCACGCCGAGTCCGATCGGCTCCTCGCCCGCTACGGAGAGCCGGAGAATGCTTTGAAGGGCGATGAGGATCGTATGGTCCGTGAGCTGCTGCGCGACGCGGTGCGTCCTCTGGCCCAAGAGCTGAAGCGAACCTACGAGCACCTGGGGGGGAAGCTGAAGACCAAGCCGCCCCAGCGGTGCCTCCTGCTTGGCGCGGGTGGCGCCTCACCAGCGCTGGCGCCGACCCTTGCCGCCCTCGCCGAACTGCGGGTTGAACCATGGCGAGCGGTCGGCATCGAGCGTGACGCCTCGAACGAAGAGCTGCCAGACTGCCTCCTCGCCCAAGCGATCGCGCTGTCGGCCCTCGCCTGGGAGGCCCGCGTTTAAGCGGCTAACTCGATGAAGCGGCAACTCAACCTGATCCCGATCGCCACGCAGCGCCGGCACCTGCTGCGCCGTGTTGTGCGTGTCGGATCGATAGCGGTCGTCGTGTCGGGCCTGGTGAGCGCCACGTTGTTGGGCGGTGAGTGGGCCCAGGGCTGGATGGCCGCGCAGCAGCTCCGCGAGTTGGAGGCCCGGTACGCGCCCCTGCGGCAGATCCTCGCTAAACAGGACGCGCTCAACCAGCAGATCGAACAGCTCCGAGGGCGAGAGTTACTCACCCTTCGTCTGTCGCGTGAATCACGCGAACTCACGTTGCTGGGGGCGATCGCTCGGGCCGCGGAACAAACGAGCGAAGGGGTCTTTGTCCAGCAGCTCCAATACGCCCGCCCGACGCTCGAAGCGGGCCTGACACCGTACAACGGCGAGCTGCACCTGACCGGCGCCGGCGTTGATGGCGGCGCCATCGCCGATTTCGCCTCGAACCTGAGAGAGAGTGGTGTGTTCAGGGCCGTTTCGATCGAATCGACCAGCGTCATGCCGGCAGGCTCTCGCAGCTTGCGACGCTATCAACTCGTGTGCCAGCTGTAAACGCTCGCCAAATAACGCCCGAAGCAAGTTTTGATGCAACCGCAACAACCCGGACTACCGAAATTGCCAACAGGCGTGTTGTACACGCTGGCAATCGTCTGCGCTGTGGTCGGCTTCGCGTTGGCATACACCATCATCCACCGTCCGCTGAACGACTGGCGACGCGGCGTCCTACGCCGTAGCGATCTCGTCCGTGCGCAGCTCACGGACGGCCCGGAGCTGCGTCGTCAGCATGCCGAACGTAAACAGCAACTCGAGGCGTTGCTCGACCGGGTCGAGCTGGTCAACCACCGCATCCCCGACGAGCCCAAAGAGGGGGAGTTCCTGTCAGATCTGTCCCGCCTCGCCGAAGAGCACGGCGTGACGATCGAGGACTTCCGCCGAGGAGCCACCTCCACAGCGGGGACGCACTCGATGGTCAGCGTCTCGGTGAAGGCGCGGGGCGGGCACGCCGGCGTTTGCCGCCTGGTCGATGCCGTTTCGAAGCTGCCCCGCCTGGCGGAGCTCACCGAGCTCCAGATCGAATCCCAGTCCGATCCGACGGCTTACCCGGTGCAGCTGACGTACGCCCTCTATTACGGGATGGCCACCCCCTCGGCCGAGGCGGCGCTATGAACCAGGCGATGCAAAGAATCGGCCTAACACCATCGAAGGGGGCGCTGATCGTTCTCCTGGCGGTCGGTATGGGCTGGGTCTGGGCGCCGCTGATCTTTGGGGAGCCGAAGCCGCAACGCCGCGAAACGATCGCCCGCACAACGGACAGCTCGCCAACCCCAACGAAACGCGATCGCAGGGGCAAGACCACTCCAGAAGTAACGCCAACCCCGCCTGTTGCCCGCACGCCCGTGACGATGTCATTGAGCGAGGCGACGCGTCACGACCCCTTCGCCCTGCCCAAATGGGCTCCGAAGCTTGAGCGTGGCGCCGTGGCGGGTGAACCCGCCTCGCCCAACCAGCTGCGGCAGCGTTTCGAGTCGCTTGCCTCGACCGGGGTCGCGATGTTGCTGGTCTCCGAAGAGGGCCAAGCCGCACAGATCGGCGACAGGACGGTCCAGGTCGGTGACGTCCTAGACGGATTCCGAGTTGTTGAGATCAGCGCCGCCGGGGTGAAGTTCGTTCCGGACGAGGGGGAGGGCGACCATGGCGCCTAGCCGCCACCCCCGCTGGTCGATGCCTCTGGTTGTGGTGGTGATCTGCGCGCTCATCGGTAAGACCTTGCACGCACAGCTCCCCGATCAGCCAACGCTCGCGACGCCTGCCTTCGAGACGCTCCCTACACCCGCGAGCGGTGTGGACGGCGGAGAGTTCGTTATGCCCGTTCGTTCGGACCCCGCCGTGCCGGTCGAGGTCCGAACGAACCAAGGGCTGATTTCGCTGTCGGTCCGCGACGCCTCGCTCCGGCAAGTCCTGTCGGCACTGGCCGAGACCCAGGGACTGAACCTCGTGATCGCCGCCCCCGCCGACGCTCCGGTCACCGCGGAGTTCAAGCGGCTCCCTCTCAACGAAGTCTTTGCGACACTGCTCAACTCGACGGGGCACACCTGGACCGAGCACGACGGGGTGTTCGTCGTCACGAGCGTCGCGACGGGTGGCGATCTGTCACCCGAGGTGCAGGGACGCCGGGTCGCGGTGATCGAACTCGACTTCGCCTCCTCCGCTGACCTTCAGCCCGCCGTGGAAGGCCTGCTCTCGGCAGCCGGCCAATCGCACTTCCTAGAGACCGACAGCGCCGACAATCGGCGGACCAAAGAACTGCTAATCGTTGAGGACTTGGCGCCCTACGTCGATCGGATCGAGCGTTACATCGCCGAAGCGGATCAGCCGCCACGCCAGGTGCTGATCGAAGTCAATCTTCTCCAGGTCGATCTCGCCGATGACGAGCGGTGCGGCGTCGATTTCAACGCCCTGAGCCGTGTGTCGGGCGCCAGGCTGTCGCTCCGCGCCTCGGGATTGACCAACCCGACCGCCTCGCCAGGCTTCTTCATCGAGTCGAGCGAGGGGGACCTCGACTCGGTTGTCGAAGCCCTGATCTCCACCACGGATGCCAAGAGCCTCGCGGCGCCGCGGCTCCTAGCTCTCAATGGACAGGAGTCGCAGATCCAGATCGGCGAGCGCCTCGGCTACCGCGTCACGACAACCACCCAGACCAGCTCCTTGGAGAGTGTCGATTTCCTTGAGGTTGGCGTCGTGCTGAGCCTGACCCCACGCATCACCCGCGATGGCCGGGTGCTGCTACGCGTCTCTCCGAAGGTCTCGAGCGGTGCGGTCAACCCAGACACGGGTGTCCCCGATGAGGAGACCACCGAGCTGCACACCGATGCGCTCCTGCAAAGCGGCCAAGGAATGATCATCGGCGGGCTGATCCAAGAACGCGACGATAAGCGGGTGACGCGGATCCCGGTGCTGGGCTCGCTGCCGTACGTCAACTCGCTCTTTCAACGTCGCGCGATCGATAAACGGCGCAGCGAGCTCATTGTCGCTCTGGTGCCGCACGTCCTGCCCTACGCTTGCTCTGAGGTTCACGAACGCAACGAGGATGAAGTCTTCCGCGCCCGACAGCCGTTGCTGACCGGACCGCTCTGCCGCAACCCGAGGCCGTATGAGCCAACACTCTACGACCCTTACCGCGACGAACGACGATTGCGGCTGCTGGATCGCCGCGACCCGCCCTGCCATGCCGACGCGTGCGTGAGCAAGCCGGAACTTCCCCTGCTGCGTCCGCGTCGCTTGCCGCCGATCGTCGACGGCAGCGAAACGCAGAGCGCCGAGATCGCCGTACGCCCCACGGGGACCTATGTCCGCTGAGAGGAAACCAAGATGAGTGACCGCCTAGAACTGCCCGACGAGCTCGCCAGCCTGATCGAGAAACGCGAGCAAGAAGAACGCCGCGAGGCCGAAAGACGCACCGAATCCCAAGCGGTTCCGGCGGAGGATGATCGCCGCACAGGACTCGATCGGCGCTCCCAGCAGCGTCGCGGGGACGATCAGCCCTGATGTCGCCGCGTGCGGAGCGTCGTTGCCTGATCGCGATGATCGGCCTCAGCCTGGTCCTCCACCTCTTCACGGTGGGCGGTCAGGCCTTGTTCGTTGATGAGGTGGCGCACTTTCAACATGCCCGGCTCAGCTGGAGCGAGCTGGCTTGGCACACCGATTCGATGCCCCCTCTGTACGCCCTTGTGGTGAAGACGTGGGCCTCTCTCTGTGGTGAGGGGGCCGGGTTGCGCTGGTTCTCGGTTGCAGCGAGTCTCGCGACGATCCCGCTCGTTTGGCGTATCGGGCGGCGATGGGGTCAAGACGCCGGGCTCGACGCGGCCCTCGCGGGCGTGGCCTCGGCGGGTTGCTTCGCCGCCCTCCCCTTGCAGCTGTACTACGCTCAGCTCATCCGCGGCTACGCTCTAACAACCTTGGCCGCGGCTCTGGCGATCCTCGCGTTCGTGCAAGCGACCGCAAGCGACAGCCGTCGCGATTGGCTCCGCTTTGCCGCCGCGGGAGTGTTCGGCATGTGGACGCATTACTACTTCGCTTTCGTCCTCGTGTTGCTGCTGGTGGCGCTCGTTTTGAAGCGAGGGGTTAACGTAGGACGCGGGGCGTTGGCCTCTGCCGGCTTGATTGGGCTCGGCTGCTTGCCGTTGCTACCGTTCTTACAGGCCGACTTCGCCTACCAACGCGATCTCCGCGAGCCCCGCCCCTTGGACGCCGTCACGGCCGCCTACACGGGGCTCTCTTACTTCAGCGGTTATACGCTTGGCCCGGCGAAGGGGGAGCTGCACCAGGCTAGCGGACGCGAGGCGGCGCGGCAGGCGGCTCCGTGGGGCGTGGCGGTCGCGTTGACGGCGGGGATGCTCGCGGCGCTTGGCGTTCCGAGGCTGGCACGTGGTGACTGGCTGATGTCGGGGTTGCTGCTGACCTTCGGCGCGATCGCTTTGGTCGGGGGCGTCGGCGCAGCAATGGGGCTCACTTTCAACCCGAGGTTTGTAGCATGGTGCTCCGTCCCGATCTCCGCATGGGTCGGCGTGGGCGTCGCCTCCGGCCTGGGCCAAAGCAAGGTGACACGCCGAGTCACGGCTTTGGCTTGCCTTGGTCTGCTCACGATCTCAACCGTGGCCCTGATCAATCGGCACGCAGTCGACCGCTACCGGACAGAGGACCTTCCCTCCGCCGTCACTTGGTTGGTGGATAACGGGTTGCAGGACGCCCCACTCTTCGTGGTGTCCGACTACCTCGCGCCACAGATCGAGTTCCACGCGGGGCTGACCCAGACTCCGCTCGCTCCCGTGCGGGGCCTGCCGCGGCCGGGACGGGTCGATCAAGAGATCGAAGAGCCGGGACTCGTCGCCGAAGCGATCGAGAACGTGGAGCAACTCGCGGGCGGGGAAGAGTTCTATCTGATCGAGTGTCGCGCTTTCCACACCGACCCGCACGGTCTGCTGAGAGAAGCCTTGCGTGAGCGGGCGGGTCTTGAGCCGGTCGCTCGCTTCGCCGGCGTGATCGTTCACCGTGGCCGCCTCAGGGACTGACCGACTCCTCGGCCTTCTCTTGCTCGGCCCGTTCGCCACGACATGTGGGCGAGGGGTTGGTGCAGGCGTCGCAGATCGGGTTGCCGACCGAGTCTTTGAAGTTGTTCAAGCCGCCGCACGAGCCCTTGATGCGCCGGTTGCTGAGGATCACGCCGACCGCCATGCCGGCCAGGGCGATGAGGAAAACAGCGAGCGTGATTAGGAAGGTGTTCATCGCGTGACCTCGGGAGAGGTTAAGCGGCGCCAGTTAGGCGTCGGTTTAGGAGTGAGTGAACCGTCCGGCTCGCGCGACACGAAGTAGGCGGCGATCTCTTGCTCGATCGCCCAATCGTAGCCCGCCACGGGGCCGAGCACCAACAACGCGGTCGCCAGTCCGTCCGCCTCGCGGCAGGTATCGGCCAGCACGGTGACCGTCGCCCCGGCGTGGGTCACGGGTCGGCCGGTCGTGGGATCGATCGTGTGCGAGTACCGGACGCCTTCGTGCTCGAAGTAGTTTCGGTAATCGCCGGACGTTGCGAGCGAGTGATCGGTGAGTTCGACGACGCTTTGGATCTGGAGTCTGCCGCCGTCAGCTTCGTGTGGGGCTTTTTCCAAGCCGATCCGCCACGGAAGGCCTCCGGGCTTCGTCTTGCGGGTGCGGACCTCACCGCCGATTTCGATCATGAACGCCTCGTAACCCGCTGCGGTGAGCAACTCAGCAATAACGTCTGATCCGTGTCCCTTCGCAATGGAAGAGAGGTCGATTTGCACCGCAGGGTTCGCTTTTATCAGGGCCGGCGGATCGAGGCGGGTGTCGATTGACGAATAGCCGACGGACTCCTTCACGGAGCTGATTTCGTCCTCGCTCGGCGGACGGGTGCGTCGCTTGCCGGGGCCGAATCCCCAGAGGTTGACTAAGGGCCCCACCGTCGGGTCATACGCCCCTTCAGTCGAACCCGCCAGGTCCAGCGCCGAGGCGACGACCGAAGCGGTCTCTGCAGAAACCTCAAACCATCCCGTCGAATCGCTCGCGTTGAACCGCGATAACTCGGACTTCGGGTCGTAGGTCGACATCCGCTTGTTCAAGAGCGCGAGCCGTTCATCGATGGCTCGCTTCTCCTGATCCGCTTCGCTACGCGTCCCGCCGACCAGCGTGACGCTGTAGGACGTGCCCATCGTGCGACCCGACAGGGTCCAGGTAGCTTGTTCCGCGGGCTGTGCACAACCGATCGGCAACGCAACCAGCAGGCCGAGAGCCATCAGCCGACCGCCGACAGTCACCCCGATCACCCGCCGAAGTCGTCGAACGCGATGTTCTCTTTCTCAACGCCCAGGTCGTCGAGCAGCTTGAACACGGCGGCGTTCATCATCGGGGGGCCGCAGATGTAGTACTCGACATCTTCGGGTGCCGCGTGGTCCTTCAGGTAGTTGTCGTACAGCACCTGGTGGATGAAGCCGACGTAGCCGTCCCAGTTGTCCTCGGGCAGGGGCTCGGAGAGGGCGATGTTGAACTTGAAGTTCGGGAACGCCTTCTCGATCTCGCGGAAGTGATCGATGTAGAACAGCTCCCGCAGGCTGCGGCCGCCGTACCAGTAGGTGACCTTGCGTCCGGTCTTCAGGTTCTTGAACAGCTCGAAGATGTGGCTGCGGAGCGGGGCCATGCCGGCGCCACCGCCGATGTAGACCATCTCGGCGTCGGTGTCCTTGATGAAGAACTCGCCGTACGGCCCGCTGATGGTGACCTTGTCGCCGGGCTTGCAGTTGAAGATATAGCTCGACATCTTGCCCGGGGGCGTCCCCTCGGGGGCGCGGGGCGGCGGGCTCGCGACGCGGACATTGAGCATGATGATGCCCTTTTCGCCCGGGTAGTTCGCCATCGAGTAGGCGCGGATGGTCTCCTCATCGACCTTCGACACGTACCGCCACACGTCGTACTTGTCCCAGTCCTCGCGGTACTCCTCGCCGATGTCGAAGTCCTTGTAGTGGACCTCGTGCGGCGGGCACTCGATCTGGATGTAGCCGCCCGCCTTGAACGCGACGTCCTCGCCCTCGGGGAGCTTCAGCTTGAACTCCTTGATGAAGGTGGCGACGTTGTCGTTGCTGATGACCTCGCATTCCCACTTCTTGGTCTCGAGCGCCTCGGGGGGCACCTCGATCTTCATGTCCTGCTTCACGGCGACCTGGCAGGAGAGACGGCAGCCCTCTTTGGCTTCCTTCTTGCTGATGTGGGCCTTCTCGGTCGGCAGGATGTCGCCGCCGCCGGACAGCACCTTGACCTCGCACTGGGCGCAGGTGCCGCCGCCGCCGCACGCGCTGGAGACGAAGATCCCCTCGTCCGAGAGCGCATTGAGAAGCTTGCCGCCGGCGGGGATCTCGATCTCTTTCTGATCGTTGATGCTGATGGTGACCGGCCCGCTGGCCACGAGCAGGCTCTTCGCCCAGAGGATGACCGCGACGAGCGCGAGCACCACCAGGGTGAACATCAAAACGCCGGTGATTACGGTGCCCATATGGAAGCCTGCGGCTTTATTGGCTGATCGGTCTTAGGCCTGTCAGGCCGTCGGATGTTAGCCCGGGGCGGAGCCCTGGGTGAACGTGATGGTATGGTCTCCCCAGGGCTTCGCCCTGGGCTATCGTCTTTGGGCCTTTCAGGCCGCTACATTCCGCCGAACGACATGAAGGCGAGGGCCATGAGGCCGACCGTCATGAAGGTGATGCCCAGGCCCTTGAGGCCGTCGGGCACATCGCTGTACTTCATCTTCTCGCGGATGCCAGCCAGGGCGGCGATCGCCAGGGCCCAGCCGACGCCCGACCCGAAGCCGAAGACGCAGCTCTCCGCGAAGTTGTAGTTCCGCTCGACCATGAACAACGAACCGCCAAGGATCGCGCAGTTAACCGTGATCAGCGGCAAAAAGATGCCCAGGGCGTTGTAGAGAGCGGGGAAGAACCGATCGAGCGTCATCTCGAGGATCTGTACGCTCGCGGCGATCGTGCCGATGTACGAGATCAGCCCGAGGAACTCGAGGTTCGTGCTCGCGTAGCCGTCGCCCAACAACCAAGTCAGTCCCCCCTCCTTGAGGAGGTAGGTGTAGATCAGGTTGTTCAGCGGGATCGTGATCGACATCACGACGATCACCGCCACACCGAGGCCGAGAGCGGTCTTCACGTTCTTCGACACGGCCAAGAACGTGCACATGCCCAAGAAGAAGGCGAGCGCCAGGTTCTCGACGAAGATCGATTTCAGGAAGATGTCGAGGTAGTGTTCCATGGCAGTGGCTGTTGGTTGTCAGCTATCGGCTCTCGGCCGTGGGGCGTGAACTTGCAAGTGCTGCCGGCGGGCGGCAGCACTTCATCACTCGTTCTCGATCTGATCGGGGTTGAAGCTACGCAGCACCCAGATGAAGGCGCCGATCAGGAAGAACGCACTGGGGGGGAGCAGCATCAGGCCGTTCGGCTCGTACCAGCCCCCATCGGAAGCCAGCGGCAGCACCGTCTGGCCGAGCAGCTTGCCGCTGCCTAGCAGTTCGCGGAAAAAACCGACGACGATCAGGATCAGCCCGTACCCGAGCGACTGGCCGATGCCATCGATGAAGGAGATCGCGGGAGGGTTCTTCATGGCGAACGCCTCGGCGCGGCCCATCACGATACAGTTCGTGACGATCAGACCGACGAACACGCTCATCGTCTTGGAAGCGTCGTAGGCGACCGCCTGGAGGACTTGGTCGACCACGATCACCAGTGAAGCGATCACCGTCATCTGGACGATGATGCGGATGCTGCTCGGGATGAATTGCCGGATCGCCGCCACCGCCGCATTCGAGCAGGCCGTGACCGCCGTCACGGCGATCGCCATGATGATGGAGGTCTCGAGCTTGGTCGTGACCGCGAGCGCCGAGCAGATGCCGAGCACCTGCAGAGCGATCGGGTTGTTGTTGAACAACGGGTTGAGCAGAACCTCTTTGTATTTCGGCTCGGCCATGGCGATGGAGGGGTCGGGTGTGGGGGATCAGGGCCGAAGCCCTAAAGGTTTCAGTGCTGGGCGAGGTACTTGCCGAAGGCGGTCGGGCCGAGCCAGTACTTGACCATGTCGTCGACGCCGTTCGACGTGATCGTGGCGCCGGACAGGCCGTCGACGCCGTAGGCGTCGTCGGCGGCCGCTTTGCCCTTCACGACGCCGAGGCTGACCTCGCCGTCTTCGGCGTAGATTTTCTTGCCGGGCCAGAGGGCTTGCCAGTTGGCGTTGTCGACCTCGCCACCCAGTCCGGGGGTCTCTTTGTGCTCGTAGTAGGTGATCCCCTTTACGGTCTCCTTATCCGCCTCGAGGGCGATGAAGCCGTAGAGCGTCGACCAGAGGCCCTTGCCGTAGATCGGTAGGACGTAGCCCTGCAGCTCGCCACCTTCCTGGATCTCATAGAACTCGGCGAACGGTTCGCGGTCGGCGATGCCGGGGAGCGCGCCTTCGGGCTGAACGGGTTTCTGCTGCGAGGGATCCTTGGCCGCCTTCTTGGCGTCGTAGGTTTCGGGATCGATCGGCAGGTCCTCTGCGTCGGCGGCAAAGACCTCGCCCGTGTCGAGATCGAGGAACTTGCGGACGATCACCTCATCGAAGGTGGCGTCGATCTCCTCGGCGGACGCGTTCTTCTCGCACAAGCCAGCGGCGAGCAGCACGTTCTTCTTCTTGTCGAGCGCCTTGTTCGCGTCCTGCCAGTCTTTCAGGACAACCGCGGCGGTCGAAACGATCGCCGAGCAAACCAGACACAACACCAGGGCGACCAGGAAGGTCCCCTGCCAGCTATCACGTGGCGGCATAGCGAGCGGCCCTCCGTTTTACGTTGGCTTGGACCACGCCGTAGTCGATCAGCGGGGCCATCACGTTGCCGAACAGGATCGCCAGCATGATCCCCTCGGCGAACGCCGGGTTGATCACGCGGATCAGAATCGTCATCACGCCGATCAGGGCGCCGTAATAGAGCTTGCCCTTCTCGGTCATCGCGGCGGAGACCGGATCGGTCGCCATGAACACCACGCCGAAGGCAAAGCCGCCGACGATCAGGTGCCACAGCGGGTTCATGTACATCATCGGGTTGTCGGAGTACTCGCGGAACGCGTAGAGCAGGCAACTCGCTCCGAGCGCGCCGACGACACAGCCCGCCATAACCCGCCAGGACCCGATGCCCGTCGCGATGAGGATCGCGGCGCCGATCAAACAAGCGAGCACCGAGGTCTCGCCCATCGAGCCGGGGATCCAGCCAACGAAGCAGTCGACCCAGCTCAGGCCGGTGATCGAGCTGACGGGCGTCGCGAGGTCCGTGGTGGTCGCCATGGCGCCGAGCGTGGTCGGTGAAGTGTAGCCGTCTATCCCCCCCTCGTTGGCGGCGGCGACCCAGACGTTATTTCCCGACATTCGCAGTGCATGGGCGAAGTACAAGAAGGCGCGGGCGGTGAGGGCGGGGTTCAAGAAGTTCTTTCCCGTGCCGCCGAAGATCTCTTTGCCGATCACCACGCCGAAGGCGATGCCCAGGCCGACCTGCCACAGCGGGATGGTGGGCGGCAGGGTGAGCGGGAAGAGCATCCCCGAGACGAGGAAGCCCTCGTTGATCTCGTGGCCGCGGATGATCGCGAAAATGAGTTCACAGACTCCGCCGACCGCCATCGTGGCGATGTAGATCGGCAGGAACCAGAGCAGGCCGTGAACGAAGTTCGCGACCGGGTTGCTCGGGTCGTACTCGAACCCGAGGAGGTCCGTGAAGATCGCGTCGCGGGTGATGAAGCCGAGCCCGGTGATCGAGTCCTGCAGCGGCGCGGCGCCCTGCTCGGCGATCGCCAAGTTCGCTTGGTAGCCGGTGTTGAACAACGCCACCAGGATGCACGGCAGGAGGGCGACGATCACGGTCGACATCATCCGCTTCATGTCGATCGCGTCGCGCACGTGGGAGGTGCCCTTGGTCACCTCGCCCGGCGTGAACAGGAACGTGTCCTTCGCTTCATAAAGCGGGTACAGCTTCTCGAGCTTGCCCCCCTTCTTGAAGAGCGGCTCGACGGCGTCGAGTTGGTCGCGGAGGAATTTCATTATCAGTGCGTTTTGGGGTTCAGCCTCGTGCGGCAGTCGCCGTGTCTCGGATTCGTCGAGGCGTGAGTGATGAGAGGCGAGATCGGTCAATCAACCGCAACTCGCGCCTCATCACTCACGCCTCTCAACTCCCTACCCTTCTTGTTCGATCGTTGTGAGGACGTCACGCAGCATGGGGCCGTAGTCGTTCTTGCTGGCGCAGACGTAGCTGCACAGGCCGAGGTCCTCCTCGTCGAGCTCCAGCCCGCCGAGACGCTGGATCTCTTCGCTGTCGCCAACGCAGAGCGACTTGAGCAGCGCGGTCGGCTCGATGTCGAGCGGCAGCACCTTCTCGTAGTTGCCCAGAGGCACGATGGCGCGGTGGCTGCCCTCGGTGCTGGTCGTGAAGCGGAAGCCCCCCTCGGGAGCGCCGAGCCACTTCTGGGCGAAGACGTTCGTCACCGACCATTTGTTGAAGCCGGGGCCCATCCAGCCGAGGAACTCGCGCTTGGTCCCTTCGGCCAACTGGACGACCTGCACGTGGCGGCGGCCGAGGTGGGCGGCCATCTCACGCGATTGACGCCCCGAGAAGACCGAACCGCTCACGGTCCGCACGCCCTCGGCCGGGGCGCCCGTCTCGGCGGTCAGGTCGGCGAGGCTCGCGCCGAGTCGCGTTCGCAACAGGCCGGGGCGGCTGACGCACGGGCCGGCGACCGAGACGACACGCTCCAGCAGCAACTCTCCCGTTAAGAACAAGTGCCCAACAGCGATAACATCTTGATAGCCGATGTGCCAGCACTCGCGTTCCATCCCGACGGGCGCCAGGAAGTGCATGTGCGTGCCGGGCAGGCCGGCCGGGTGCGGTCCGCTGAACTCGGCGACCTCGACGCAGCCGAGGTCCTCGCCCGGCAACTCGACGCCTGCCGCCTTGCAGAGCCACGTGTTGCCGTCGGTCAGCGTGCTCAGCGCCTGCAAACCGGCGATGAACTCGGCCGGCTTGTCTTCGATGACGACCTTCGGATCGGCCGCCAGCGGGTTCGTGTCGATCGCCGTGATGAACAACGCGTACGGAGTCGATCCGGGCGCGGGCACCTTGCTGTATGGGCGCGTCTGCAGCGTGGTCCAGAGCCCCGAGTCGATGAGGTTCGCTTGAACCTCATCGCGAGAGAGCTGGGCGAGGTTCGCGTCCGGGTACGCCTTGAACGTGACGGCATCGTCGCCTTCCAGTTCGATAACGACCGACTCGAACTTTCGCTTGGCGCCGCGGTTCACCGCGACGACTTTGCCTGCTCCAGGCGACGTGAATTTCACGCCGGGTGACTTCTTGTCCTCGAAGAGGAGCTGCCCCGCCTTAACGACATCGCCCTCGCTGACGGCCATCGTCGGCTTCATGCCGTGGTAGTCGTCGCCGACGAGTCCGACGGTGTGCACCGTCGGGCCTTGGAGGATCTGCTGCGGAGGCTCACCCGCGATCGGCAGGTCGAGTCCCTTCTGGAGCTGGAACCGTTTGGCCATATCTGGCTACTGATAGAGCTGGGCGCCGGGATTGGGGTCCGCGGGGCGGGCGGGACGGACGAATCGGTTGCGGCGCGTCGGAAGGTGGGTCGCTTTTGGGGGCCTGCAGCCGTCGCCAGCAGTGGCAATGCATGCGGTGCGACAATCGGTCGCCGGCGGCGGGTTTGTGAAATCTTTCACGATATCGGCCTCGCGTCAAGGCCGCCCCTGCCGAAGCGAGAAGAAACCCCAGGATTCTCTCCTACGCGCTGAGGGCTCTCCCCGCCCGTTGTGGGCCCTCTCGCGTAGCGCTATACTCCGCCCGCGATAGGCGGCCCTCCGCCGGCGACTCCTGGGATACGCCGGAAACCATTTGGCATAAACAAGTTACGTCATGAAAATCCACGAGTACCAAGCCAAGCAGCTCTTCCGCGAGGCGGGCATCGCCGTGCCGGAGGGTGTGGTCGCCCGCACGCCGGAGGAGGCCGCCGCCGCCTTCAAGCAACTTGGCGGGCCGATCGCCGTTGTCAAAGCCCAAATCCACGCCGGCGGGCGCGGCAAGGGGACGCTGGTGCAGGCGCCCGAACAGCACGGTGTCGAGCTGGTCAAAACGGCCGAGGACGCCGCCCGTGTCGCTGGCGCCCTGCTCGGTTCGGATCTGGTCACTATCCAAACGGGACCGGAAGGTCAGAAGGTCAACCAGGTTCTCGTCGAAGCGGGCTGTGACATCGCCCGCGAGTTGTACCTCGGCATCGTGGTCGATCGCGGCTTCGGCAAGCCCGTGCTGATGGTTAGCACCGAAGGTGGCATGGACATCGAGAAGGTCGCCGCGGAGACGCCACACCTGATCCACACCGCGCCATTCGACCCGGACGCCGGCCTGCAGGCGTACCAGTGCCGCACGCTCGCCAAGAAGCTCGGCCTCGAAGGTGCCGCGGCGAAAGCGGCCGGCAAGTTCCTTCCGGCGATCTGCAAGCTCTTCGTTGAGACCGATTGCTCGCTCGCGGAGATCAACCCGCTGGTCGTCACCGGCGCGGGCGACCTGATGGCGCTCGACGGCAAGATCAACTTTGACGAGAACGCTCTCTTCCGCCACTCGAAGCTCGTCGAGCTGCGAGACAAGTCCGAAGAGGACCCCAACGAACTGCGCGCCGGTGAAGCGGGGCTCAGCTATGTGCAGCTCGAAGGCAACATCGGCTGCCTCGTGAACGGCGCCGGCCTCGCCATGAGCACCATGGACATCGTCAAGCTGCACGGCGGCGAGCCGGCTAACTTCCTCGACGTCGGCGGCGGCGCCAACAAGGACCAGGTCACCGAGGCGTTCCGCATCCTGCTGAGCGACCCCAACTGCAAGGCCGTGCTGGTCAACATCTTCGGCGGCATCATGCAGTGCACGACGATCGCGAACGCCGTGCTGGCCGCCTACAAGGAGGTCGGCTTCAACGTGCCTCTGGTCGTGCGGTTGGAAGGGACCGAGGTCGAGGAGGGCCGCAAGATCCTCGCCGAGTCCGACGTCGATATCATCAACGCCGAAGGTCTGACCGACGCGGCTAAGAAAGTGGTGGCGGCCGCCACCGCTGCCTGAGCGAATTCAATCTCACCACGGAGGACACAGAGAGCACGGAGAGGCTTCCGCCTAAACTCCTCACTCTGTGTTCTCTGTGCTCTCTGTGGTTAATCAAGAGCATCACAAACGATGTCCATTCTCGTAAATAAAGAGACCCGCCTCATCTGCCAAGGCATCACCGGCAAGGCGGGCGAGTTTCATTCCAAGAATTGCCTCGAGTACGGCACCCAGCTCGTCGGCGGCGTGACGCCCGGCAAGGGGGGCCAGAGCGTGCTCGGAAAGCCGGTCTTCGACACCGTCGCCGAGGCGGTCGAGCAAGAGGGGGCGACGGCGACGATGATCTTCGTGCCGCCGCCGTTCACCGCCGATGCGATCCTCGAGGCGGCCGACGCCGGCATCGAGGTCATCTGCGCCATCACGGAGGGCGTGCCCGTCCTCGACATGGTGCGCGTCAAACGCGAGCTGGACGCCAAGCGCGCCGCCGGCCAGAACGTCCGCCTCATCGGCCCGAACTGCCCCGGCGTGATCACGCCCGACGAGTGCAAGATCGGCATCATGCCGGGCTACATCCACAAGAAGGGCCCGGTCGGCCTCGTGAGCCGCTCCGGCACGCTCACCTACGAGGGGGTCTGGCAGCTGTCGAGCCTCGGGCTCGGCCAATCGACCTGCGTCGGCATCGGCGGCGACCCGATCAACGGCACGAACTTCATCGACTGCCTCGAGATGTTCCAAGCGGACGGCGACACCGAGGCGATCCTCATGATGGGCGAGATCGGCGGCACCGCCGAGGAAGAGGCCGCGGCCTACATCACGGAGCACGTCACCAAGCCGGTGGCCGCGTTCATCGCGGGCCGCACGGCCCCCCCCGGCAAGCGGATGGGCCACGCCGGCGCGATCATCAGCGGCGGCAAGGGCACGGCCGACGACAAGATCGCCGCGCTCCGCGAAGCGAATATCGAAGTCGCCGAGAGCCCGGCGGACATGGGGGCGGCGCTGCAACGGGCGATGGGGTGATCCGACTTGCAGCACCAGTGTGACCAGGAGGTGACGGTTGGATCTGAATGGGTTGTTAAAGCACGTTGAGATTGACCCAAAGACCACGGTGGTGATGCGTCACCGGCCAACCGAGCCCGAGCTGCGCCAAGCACTGCCATGGATGGCGACAGAGAATCACGACCTGTTCAATGCTTATCAGTCCTTCCATGGAAGGCAGGTGGAGAGAGCCCTAGATAAGCTTGCAGGAGCTGGTCAGATCGCTTCATTCCTCGGGGTAAATCCAGGTGAAGCGGTGTTTGTCGGGCTCTATGACATCGCGGCAGGAACAAGGTCATTAACCCTGCGCGAATATGGTAAGCAGCCAGGCTCAGCTGAACTAATGAGTATGGGCATGAGGGTTGATTTGCAGGAGCGTGATCGCATGCTGCACTTCGACTTGAGACGACGCAAAGAATACGCAGATTGGTTGGGCCGTCTAATAGTTACTTGGCCACCTCCAGAACGCGCATGGTGGCGGCGGGCTGAACGCAACACCATGCCCATCAAAGCCTTGTTGCAAGAAAACAGCTTCGCACCATCGCAACTAGACTGGCGTGAAGTCGATTTCAGTTGGGAACAGCTTGGCCACATCCCAAGCACGTGGCGTTACTCACTACAGCAATGGCGCGGCGTCTATCATATACTCGATGCAAGTGATGGAAAGAGATACGTCGGCTCTGCATACGGAGCTGATAATATTTACGGCCGATGGAACTCCTATGCGAGTTCGGGTCACGGAGGGAATAAGCTCTTGCGAAACCGTGATCCAAAAAACTTTCGCTTCTCGATCCTTTAAAGAGTGTCGCCGGATGCGGATGCTGAAGAGGTCGTCCGTATCGAGAATAACTGGAAGAAGCGATTGCATACGTCAGGTGAGTACGGCTTGAACGCTAACTAGCATTCCCAGCCAGGATCGTCTCAATCGTTTGCAGCTCGCCGTCGCTGAACGACGCGACCTTCCGACACGCCAGGTTCTGCTTCAACTGCTCGACGCTGCTCGCGCCGACCAGGACGGTCGTCACGCGGTCGTCCTTCAGCAGCCAGGCGAGGGCCATTTGAGCGAGGGTCTGGCCGCGCTGGAAGGCGATGTCGCTGAGCTTCTCGATCTTGGCGAGGGTCTCCATCGTGAGCGTGTCCTTCTGCAGGTAGCCGTGCTCCTTCGCGGCGCGGCTGCCGGCGGGGACACCGCCGAGGTACTTGTCGGTTAGCAGGCCCTGCGCGAGGGGCGAGAAGGGGATGCAGCCGACTCCCTCGTCGGCGAGCGTGTCGAGCAGGTCGTCCTCGACCCAGCGATCGAGCATCGAGTACCGCGGCTGGTGGATCAGCAGCGGGCAGCCCATCTCACGCAGCAGGCGGGCCGCTTGTTGGGTTCGATCGGCCGGGTAGTTGGAGAGGCCCGCGTACAGCGCCTTGCCCTGCTGCACCGCCGAGGCGAGCGCGCCCATCGTCTCCTCGAGCGGCGTCTCCGGGTCGGGGCGGTGGTGATAGAAGATGTCGACGTAGTCGACGTTCATCCGCCGGAGGCTTTGATCGAGGCTCGCGGTGAGGTACTTGCGTGAGCCCCAGTCTCCGTACGGCCCGGGCCACATGTCGTAGCCCGCTTTGGTGGAAAGGATCAGCTCGTCGCGGTACGGCGCGAGGTCGTGCCGCATCGCCTTGCCGAAGTTCTCCTCGGCCGAGCCGTAGGGGGGGCCGTAGTTGTTCGCCAGGTCGAAGTGCGTGACGCCCTCGTCGAACGCCGCCAGCAGGATGCCGCGCGCCCTGTGGTAGCAGTCGTAGTCGCCGAAGTTGTGCCAGAGCCCCAGCGACAGGGCTGGCAGTTTGAGGCCACTCCTGCCACAGCGGCGGTAGTCGATCCGCTGGTAGCGGTCCCCGGCGGCGAGATAGCGTTTCGGCAGGCGGTCTTCGGGAGTCATGCGTCGCAGGAGCAAGGACAAGATGGAGCAGGGATCTCGCAACATAGCAAACGGAGGTGGTCTTCTCACACCGCCATAATCCGCCGGGCATCGAGGTCCGTTCCCCTCCCCGATCACCTCAGATCGTGTGAGGGAAGGGTTATTTGCCCTGGAGGCCGGGCCCTGGAAGAATCCGCGGCCTGCTCGCGTCGGGGGCGTCAGTTGAGAACCTAGCTGCGGGGGACTAATCTGGTGGGCGGTTGATCCGACCTGTCTCAAAAAGTCTTTTCACGGCCCCGGCCGCAGCACACCCTTTTACCTCATCCAGGCAATTTCACCTATGTCGTCGTTCTCGAAGTCCTCGCGTCGTCAGTTCCTGCAAGGGAGCGCCGCGGTTGGCGCCGCCGCGTTCTTCCCGGGCGCGGCGAGCCAAGCCCTCGCCGCGGCGTCGAGCGGTCGTCCCCGGTTCGCGACCATCGGGCTGCGAAACCAGGGCTGGGGAATTACCCGTTGGGCGCTCTCGGTAGCGGACGTGGTCGCTTTGGTCGATGTGGACGCGAACGTCCTGGCTTCGACCGCCAAGAAGCTCACCGAGGCGACCTCCAGCGAGGGTAAGCCGGGCGTCGAACCGGACACCTACAAGGACTACCACGATGTCCTCCGCCGCGACGACATCGACGCGGTGATGATCGGCACGCCGGACCACTGGCACACGAAGATCGCCATCGAGGCGATGTACGCCGGGAAGGACGTCTACTGCGAGAAGCCCCTTACGCTGACGATCGACGAGGGGAAGCTGATCGAGAAGGTTGTGAAGGAGACCGGCCGCGTCTTCCAGGTCGGGACGATGCAGCGCTCCGCCAAGCAGTTCGTTCAGGCGGTCGCCATGCTGCGTGAGGGTCGCATCGGCAAAGTGAAGCGGGTCACATGCGGCATCGACTCGTTTGGCGTGTCTCCGCAGATCCCGGTCACCCCAGTGCCCGAGGGCCTCGATTGGGACATGTGGCTCGGCCCCGCACCGGAGGTTGCCTACCGCGCCCTGCCGGAGATGCGTGAGGGCTACGGGGGCGGGGTGCCGCTCTACAGCAACTGCCACTACTCGTTCCGCAACTGGCACGCGTACGCGGGCGGCAAGCTGACCGACTGGGGCGCGCATCACGTGGACATCGCGAATTGGGCTCTGGGCACGACTGACACCGGTCCCACAAAAATCTCGCCCCTCTCCTATAAGTTGGCGGTCGAGCACAAGGACGGGTATCCGGTGGTCGATGACCAGTACAACTCGGCAACGAACTTCAAGCTGAAGGTCGATATGCCGGACGACGTCGAGATGATCATCACCAGCGAGGGCGACAACGGCATCCTGTTCGAGGGGACCGAGGGCCGCTTCTTCGTCAACCGCGGCAAGATCGTCGGCAAGCCGATCGAGGACCTGGCCGACAATCCGCTCCCCGAGGACGCGATCGACAAGGTCTACGGCGAGAAGCACCACGGAAACCACGTGGGCAACTTCGTCAACGCGATGCGCTCGCGCAAGCAGCCGGTCTCCGACGTCTGGTCGCACAACCGGATGCTGGAGATCTGCCACCTCTCGAACATCGCGATGCGTCTTGGGCGCGATCTCAACTGGGACCCTGCGGCGCGGCAGGTCATCGGAGACGATCAAGCCAACTCGTTCCTGTCCCGTAAGAGCCGCAAGGGCTACGAGATCGAGATGTAGCCCCAGTTCTTCTACCGTTTCAATCAACCGCACGCCCCCGCAAGACACCGCGGGGGCGTGCGGTGTTTTCCCCTGCCACGTCGCAAGCGGCGAACGCCGGAGCGGCCACTCGGAACCACCTCAATGCCCAATCTAACGATCGTCGCGAACATCAAAGCCAAAGCCGACCGGGTCGATCTGGTGAAGGGGGAACTCCTCAAGCTGACCGCTCCCACTCGCGCCGAGGCGGGCTGTGTGCAGTACGACCTGCACCAGGACAACGAGAACCCGGCCCACTTCCTCTTCTTCGAGAACTGGGAGTCACGCGAGCTTTGGCAAGACCACATGGGGTCGGAGCACCTCGCTGCGTTCAAGGCCGCGGCTGGCGACGCACTCGAAGGGATCACGATCAACGAGATGACTCAGATCGACTGACCGCACGGCGCTTGGCCACGAATCGAGCCGGCGCCACGACGCACCTTATAGCTGGCAGGAGCGATACGATGCCCCGTTGCGTTCGTTCTCTTGGTCTCCTCGTGATGACGATCGGCCTCGCTGCGCTGCCCGCGGACGCGAAGCCCAACCTAGTGCTGCTCTTCGCCGATGACGCCGGGTACGGCGACTTCGGTTTCCACGGAAGCCAGCACTTCAAGACGCCGCACCTCGATCGCTTGGCCGAATCGGGAGTCGTGCTCAGCAACTTCTACGTCTCGGCGCCGGTCTGCGGTCCATCGCGTGCCGGGCTGATCACGGGGCGCTATCAGCAGCGTTTCGGTTTCTTGGAGAACAACGTCCCCAGGGTGATGAGCGCCAGCAGCAAGCTGTTGGGCGACGACATGGGCCTGCCGACCGATCTGCCAACGATGGGGGACCGCCTTCAGGGCCTCGGCTACCGAACCGCCATCTTTGGCAAGTGGCACCTCGGAAACGCGGATCGGTACCACCCGACTCGACGGGGATTCGACGAATTCTATGGGTTCCGGGGGGGCGCTCGCAGCTTCTACCCGCTCGCCGATCCCGATCGCGGGCCCGCCGAGAACCGGATGGAACGAGGCTTCGGCGAGTATCGTGAGCACGAGGGCTACCTCACCAACGCGCTCGCCGACGAGGCGTGCGATTTCATCGAGCGGCACGCCGAACGCCCGTTCTTCGCCTACGTCGCTTTCAACGCGGTCCACACGCCGATGGAGGCCGACCCGCAAGACGCGGACGCGTTCCCGCACCTGAAGGGCGTCCGCCGCACCGCCGCTCAGATGACGCTCTCACTCGACCGTGCTTGCGGTCAGATCGTGGCGAAGCTCGAGGAGCTTGGCTTGCGAGAGAACACGTTGGTCGTCTTCACGAACGACAACGGCGGCCCGTCGGACCGCAACGGGTCGAGCAACCACCCGTTAAGCGGCGTGAAGGACACGCACCGAGAGGGAGGCGTCCGCGTCCCCTGCATCGTGTCGTGGCCGGGAGTGCTCCCCGCGGGCGCGAAGGGCGAGTCCCCCATGAGCACGCTCGACCTGCTGCCCACCTTCTACTCGGCCGGAGGGGGGGACGTCTCGGCATTGGAGGGCGCCGATGGGGTCGACCTCATGCCCTTCCTCTTGGGCAAGAACACCGGACGACCGCACGAGACCCTCTACTGGAAGAAGGAAGCCCGCGCGGCGATCCGTGACGGCGACTGGAAGCTCATCCGCTACCTCGATCGCCCCGCCGAGCTGTTCGATCTGTCAGACGACCCCGGCGAACAGAACGACTTGGCCGCTACCAACCGGGACCGCGTGAAGCAGCTCTACTCGAAGCTCTTTGCGTGGGAAGTTGGCTTGCAACGTCCGCTGTTCCAGCTGGAATTGAGCACCGAGAAGTGGTCCGCCGAACGCCTGGACGCCTACAGCGAACCGCCACCCGCTTCGTACTGACGCCAATCGCGTACCGCGATGTCGGCCAGACTAGGGCGTTCTTGATTTGCAGGGCATGCCACTCCTCCCACGGTGATCAGGATGCTCCTTCGCCTCGCACTCGGCTGCGCACTACTCATCGCAGGGGACGCACGCAGCGAATTGTTGCCGGTTGTTAACCCCGGGTTTGAGGACGTGAGCGGGTCCGCCGCGTTGTTCAATGAGTTCAGCTTCGGCGCGCCGATCGGTTGGCAGGTCTACGACGACCCTGCGGGGTTGATCGGCGTGGGCGCCAGCTCGCCTTACTACGTCGGGACCCTCGGGCCGCAACCCGACCCGATGAACCCTGGTGGCTTCATCTACTTCCCCGCCGGCGCGCCCGAAGGCGAGCGGGTCGCCATTGCTTACAACCGGGCGGGCTCAGGCGGCACAGGAGCCTACGGGCTTGAACAGACACTGACCGGCACGCCACTCAGATGGAACCGCCGGCACACGCTCAGGGTCGAGGTCGGCAACATCGCGTCCGGCCCGGCCCTATCAGGCGAGTTCTTCAACCTCGATGGCTTCCCCGGTTACCGCATCGAACTGCTCGCCGGAGGGCAGGTGGTTGCCGCCGACAACTCATCGCTCAGCGGCACGATCGGCGAAGGCGAGTTCGCGACAAGCACCGTCGTGCTCACGACTTGGACCGATAGTGAACTCGGCTCCTTGATCGGAACGGATCTCGGCGTCCGGCTCGTGAACCCCAACGAGATCGATCCCACGTTCCCCGCCGCCGACTTGGAAGTCGACTTCGACAACGTGCGGCTCGACGTGTCGCCGGCGCTCAACGGCGACTTCAACTTCGACGGGCTGGTCGATGCGGCCGACTTCACGGTCTGGCGTGACGGAGAGGGCGCCGCCATCTCAGGGGCGGATTACCTCGCTTGGCGTGACAACTACGGGGCCACCGCCCCCGTCGAGCTGCCCGCGGGGGCCATTCCCGAGCCGGCCACGGGGGGCTCTATCCTGCTGGTCCTTTCGGTACTGCCCCCGTCACGCCGGCCACCGATGTGAGACAGCCTACCCAATTCAGGCCGTTCAGTTGGACGGCCCCACTCCCTCTGGCTCTAATGGGGACTCCTTCTCTCGGCCATCTGTGATCCTTGTTGAGTAAGCCGCATGCTGCGTTATGCCACGCTTCTTGTCACTTTAGTCGCGGTCACTCCGTCGCTTGCTCAGCTCACCTCTCCGCAGGTGGGGTGGCAGGCCGATTTGGAGACGCACTTCCACGACGTGGCGGGGCTCGTCACGATCGTTGACGAGGACACGATCCGCGTGGACGACTTCGTCTTCGACGGGCAGGGGCTCGACGTCCTCTTCTATCTCGGCGCCGAGAACACGAATCAGGCCTTCACAAACGGTCTGCCGATCGGGCCCCAGCTGGTCGGTCCGGCCTTCGACGGGATGCAGGAGCCCCTCATTATCGATCTCCCAGCGGGCGAGACTCTGGAGGGTTACAACGCGATCTCGGTCTGGTGTGTGGATGTCTACATCAGCTTCGGCGACGCCACCTTCCTGCCGCCTGTCGTTGAGGGAGACTACAGCCTCGACGGGCGGGTCGATGCCGCCGACTACACCGTCTGGCGTGACGGCTTAGGCTCTGAGTACGATCAGTCCGACTACCTGGCATGGCGTGACAACTACGGCGCCAGCTCCGCCAACGAGGCGTTTGCGGTCCCTGAACCGATTACGGCGGGGCTGCTTATCGGGCTGCTGCTAACCATGCCGGCTCGCAAGCGCTAGAGAAACTCATCAGCCGCGTCGCCGACGCATGTGGATGCCCAGGGCAATCAGCAAGCTCGCCACGGACGAAGGCTCGGGGACGGCAATCGAGGCTAGCGATTGGCCGTAGTTCGCAACCCACAGGTCGTAGTCGGCGGAGTTGACGGCGCCGTCACCGTTCGCATCGGCGGCGTGGCCGATCTGAGTGGCCCCGTCTGCGTCTCGCCACACGGTGTAGTCGGCGGCATCGACCAGCCCGTCGCCGTTGAAATCGCCCTGCAGCATGTCGGCGTAGGCGACCGTCAGGTACTGGTCCGCTGACACACCGGCGATGACATGAACACGTCCGTCGGTCCAGACGACGCGGAGCTCGTCAATCGCGTCCTCGGCCCCCAGGCCGAAGTGGACCGGCGTGTCGCTCTGGTTGAACGTGCCGGCGTTCGTGTTCGCCTCGCGGCGGAGGGTGACTTCGTCGGGCGTGCCGGTGTTCATCGTGGCGTAGACCGTCGCTCCCACTCCGCTGGTGTTGAATGCGGCCCCCGCGAGTTCAACGTAGAGCCAGTGGTTCCCGTTGCCGCTCTCGTCACTGAGGAAGACCCGTTCCGACGTGTTGCTGTCCGTCGTGGCGAGCAAATCCTGGTCGCCATCGCGATCGAGATCGCCCCACGCGCTGTCGTAGGATCCCTCGTTCACCCAGTGCAAGCCTTCGGCGATCGTGACATCGGTGAACGACCAGCCCCCATCGTTGCGGTAGAGCTTGCGGGCGTTGTCTTTGCCGTTCTTGGCCTCGTTGTCGTGGAAGAAGAGGTCGAGGTCGCCGTCGTTGTCGTAGTCGACTGCACGGGATCCGTTCAAATCTCCCGAGGTGTCTGAAAGCAACGGTACGCCGGTGAGCGTATCGACGTCGGTGAATTGGTTGCCGCCGTCGTTGCGCCAAAGCTTGCTAGGCTGGCTGTCGGCGCCGGTCATGAAGAGGTCGAGGTCGCCGTCGTTGTCGAAGTCCTGGAACTCGGTTCCGTAGCTGTTGGTCATGAACTGGGTGCCGTTCGTGTCGGCGATGTCGATGAACCCGAGCGAGCCGGTCTCCACCAACTGATTCTCGTAGAAGTGGTTGCGGATGTTGTTGTTGCCCCGGCACGTGGAGATGTAGATGTCGAGGTCCCCGTCGCCATCGGTGTCTCCGATCGCCATGCCGTACGCTTTGGTTCCCGGATCCTCTTGAAAACCGACCAGGGCGCCGACCGGGTCGAAAGTCCCGTCATCGGCTTGGAGGTAGATCTCGTGGCGTTCGGTCGGGCCCTCCATCGCGAGGATCAGGTCGAGGTCGTTGTCGTTATCGATGTCGTTCCAGGCGACGTTCTGATGGAACCCGGGGTCATCAAGGCCCAGGGAGGCACTCCCGTTGGTGAAGCCGCCTGCGCCCTGGTTGATAAGCACATCGCCCGTGACGCCGAGATTCGATTGGCCAACAAACACATCGATCAAGTGATCGCCGTTGATGTCCGCCCAGCCGGCGCTCCAGGAACCCGAGTCGAGCCCCGCGGGCAGCTGGTTCGATATGTTGGTGAAGCTGAGGATGCCGCTCCCGATGAGGTTGTTCCGGTACAACTGCTGCGAGCCGAAGGCGCCCTGGAACAAAAGGTCGAGATCGCTGTCGTTGTCGATGTCCGCGAGGGAGACACTCCGTGAATTCCAGTTCGCCGCTAGCGCAATCGCTCCGGCGTCGGAGAAGTCCGCGAGCGCGACGCGTCCCACGGCAAGAAAGCTGATCGCGGCCAGCAGGACAGAGGTTCGATACATGGTGCTCTGGAGGAAATGGCGAAGGGCTCTTAAGCCCAGGCTATGCCGCTTAGACAGGTCGCACAATGTTTGGCAGCGATCACGAGAAACGGCTGCGCTATCGTCTCTCGGGGATCAATCGGCGTTGCCCCCCGCGGCGGGGATCGCTAGCTTCCTCGTCTGGATGGCGCACGGGGTGCGCCCGCACGCTAGCAAGGAAGCGAAACCCATGGCCGATGACCGACGTCTCCAGGCAGCCAAGCGACTCGTCGAAGTCGTTGCGCAACAACTCAACGCTAAGATCTCGGTCCGCCTGTGGGACGGCTCAATCCTGCCCCTCGGCCAGGAGGCCGACCCGGAGGTCTACGCCTCGATCCGGGGCCCGGGGGTGATCGGGGCGCTGCTGCGGCGGCCGTCGCTTGAGAACGTCATCCGCCACTACGCCCGTGGCGACATCGACTTCCACGGCGCGGATTTTATGTCGTTCGTGGAGAAGGCCCGTGTGAAGGGCTCCCGCGATCGGACCAAGAAGATCAGCAAGCTGGCGGTCGCCAAGAACCTGTGGCCCTTCCTCTTTGCCCCTGCCAACCGCGCCGAAGACGCCAACTTGTTCGACGGCAACGAGATGGGTCTGTCACGCGCCCAAGAGGACAACGTCGACTACATCCAGTTCCACTACGACATCAGCAACGACTTCTACAAGCTGTTCCTCGATCGGAACATGGTCTACACGTGCGGCTACTTCACCGACTGGGGCAACTCGCTCGAACAGGCGCAATTCGATAAAAACGAAATGATCTGCCGCAAGCTCCAGCTCAAGCCGGGCGAGCGGATGCTCGACATCGGCAGCGGATGGGGCGCCCTGCTCTGCCACGCGGCGGAGCGCTACGGCGTGAAGGCGCACGGCGTCACGCTTGCCGAAGAGCAACTGGCGTACACCCAAGAGCAGATCCGGGAACGCGGCCTGGAGGGCCAAGTGACGGTTGAGCTCAAGGACTACAACGACCTCGAAGGCTCGTTCGATAAGATCAGCTCGGTCGGCATGGTGGAGCACGTCGGAATCGACAACATGCCGCTCTACCTGAACAAGATCAACTCGCTGCTGCCCGACCGCGGTATCTTCCTGAACCACGGCATCACGCGGACCGCCAAGCGGACCAAGAAGCAGTGGCGCAAGGTGCGCCCGGAGCAACGCGTCATAAAGAAGTACATCTTTCCGGGCTGCGAGCTCGATTCGATCGGCCACAGCACCGACCTGATCGAGTCGCACGGCTTCCGTATTCATGACATCGAGGGCTGGCGTGACCACTACGCGGAGACCACCCGTCGCTGGTGCATGAACCTGTGGGAGAACCGCGACGAGGCGACCCGTCTCATCGGCAAGGAGAAGTTCCGCCTGTGGCTGGCGTACCTGGGCGGCGTGAGCTTCTCGTTCAACGACGGCGCCCTCTGCATCTTCCAGACAGTCGCTACCAAGCACGCCTCCAAGGGCCACTCGCGGATGCCGCCGACACGCGAGCACCTCTACACGCCCGGTGCGGAATCCCGAGCCTCCGCGGCTTAGCTGGTCAGTCCGCCTCGGTTTCCTAAGCTTGGGTGTCCGGGACGCCGTGTGTCCCCACCAACAAGTGACGGGAGAGGTGCGATGCACTACGCTTGGCTTATCGTGGCGTTGGCGGTTTGTAGCGTCTCGCAAGGCGTCGAGCCAAACGCGAACGACTGGCCACAGTGGCGCGGCCCCTCACGCGATGGGCACGCCGTCGGCGAGCAGTGGCCCGATTCACTCGGCGAAGAGCGACTGGTCCAGCAGTGGCGTCTTGAGCTCGGGCCGAGCTACTCGGGCCCAATCGTGGTGGGCGACCGTGTGCTTACTACCGAGACTCGCGATAAATCGACCGAAGTCGCCTCGGCCTACGACCGGCGGACGGGCGACAAACTCTGGGAGCGTGAGTGGCCCGGCGCCATGAAGGTTCCTTTTTTTGCCGCTACCAACGGCAGTTGGATCCGCGCCACGCCCGCTTGCGATGGCGAGACCCTCTACGTCGTCGGCATGCGAGACGTGCTCGTCGCCCTCGACGTGGCGACCGGCGACGAGCGTTGGCGGATGGACTTCCCGAAGGACCACGGGACCGAGCTCCCCAAGTTCGGCGGCGCCTCCTCACCGATGTTGAGCGGCGATTACCTCTACGCCCAAGCGGGCAACGGCTTCGCCAAAATCGACAAGCGGACCGGCGAACTCGCCTGGACGGTGGCGCCCGACGGCGGCGGCATGAGCGGCGGGGCTTTCAGCTCACCCGCGTTCACCGATCAGAACGGCGCCCAAGTCGCCCTGGTGCAGACGCGCCTCGAGTTGAAAGGGGTCGATCCGAATTCGGGGGAGGAGTTCTGGTCCCAGCCGATCGAGGCCTTTCGAGGCATGAACATTCTCACGCCAATCAGCTACCAGGGGCATTACTTCACCAGCGCCCACACGGGCCGCTCGCAGCTGTGGAAGCAAGCGGGCAAACGGCTCGAGGAGGTCTGGTCGAACAAGTCCCAGGCTTACATGTCCTCGCCGGTGATCGTTGGCGACCACCTCTACCTGCACCTCAGGAACCAACGCATCCAATGCCTCGACCTGCGGACCGGCCAGGAGGCGTGGCGAACACGGCCTTACGGCAAGTACCAGAGCTCGGTCGTCGTCGGCGACCGCATCCTCGCTCTCGACGAGCGGGGCGAACTGTTGCTCTACAACGCCTCGCCCGAGAAGTTTGAGCTCATCGATTCACGCCAGGTCAGCGACGACGAGTGCTGGGCCCACCTGGCCGTCTGCGGTGGGCAGGTGATCGTCCGCGAGCTGAACGCCCTGACGGCCTACCGCTGGGAGTGAAGTGGTCACTCCTCGAGTGCTTCTTGGATGATCGTCCCCAAGTCGAAAGCGCCCGAGTCGATCGAGTCGAAGACCGATTCGTGAACGGTACGTTTGTCGTACTCGGAGACCTTGGCGAGGATCTTCTCGATCTGCGCCTCGCCGTGACCCTGGTCTTGCAGCCAAGCGACGAGCTGGGCGTGGCGGGTTTCTTTGGAGGACATGTCTTGGACCTGTGTGTCGGGGACAATCAGACGCGGGGCAGGTTCATCGCCCGCCGCCAACCGCTGAGCTGGCCCAAGTGCAGGGCCTGGTGCGTCGTCGCCAGGAAGATCACCGCCGGCGCCACCGAGTCGAACTGCTTGCCCCAAACCGGGTGCTCGAACGGGGCGGCCCACACCTCGGCGGGGGCGGCGGCGATCGCCTTGCTGCCTCGCTCGAATCCCTCCCGGTGAGCCCGGAGGATCGCTTCCTTGGAGGGGTAAACGCTCCTATCAGCGGTCGGCGTGCTGTTCTTGCCGCAGGGGGCGTCCCACGGGTTATCGAACGCCTTGCCCGCAAGCAGCGAGACGATCACGTCATGGTAGGTCGTGATGTGACCAAGCAGCCACGCCGGGTGATTGATCGCCTCGACCGGCTGAGCGGCGAACTGGTCCTCTTCGACATCCGAGACGAGACGCTCGAACGTGTCGGCGCACCACTTGTAGGAGAACAACAGATTCTGCGGATCGATCACGGGGGGTCCCTGGGGACTCGGCAAGCGGGCTGAAGGCGAGCCCACATTATGCCCCCCCGCCCCGCCCCCGCCTATCGTCCGAATGCGTGGGTCATCGCGACCCCAGTCGCGTAGAGTACGGGAACTCAAATCTAGGCTGCATCATGCTCAAACAACTACTCGAAAGCTGGAGCGACTGGACCGGCGACAAGCGGCTCACGCAGGCGATCCGTCGCGAGCTCGCCCGCCTCGGCTACGCCGTGAACGCCGCTGAAACACGCGAGGTCCGCCTGACGGCGATCGAGCGGCCCGGTTGGGTGCAGGTCTACCGCTTCCGGGTCGAAACCGTGACCAACGATGAGAACCCTCACTCCAGGCGGGAGGTCACGTTGCACGGCGTCTCTCGGGACGACGGGCGGAAGTCGCGGATCGAGGTTCTGCTAAGCGAAAGCCTCTCGGAACGGAACCAGCAACTCGAGGATTGGTCTGAGGGACTGATCCGGCGACGATGAGAACTACCTGCTATCACAGAACGACATCGCAGATCGTTGTTGTCCCGAGGCGCCGATCGACGGTAGCATCCCGATCCGCGGGCGAGGCTCCGCACTTGCTAGCACCCACCGGAGCGTCACGGATGACGCGGAAGCCGTCCCCGAACGTCGATGTCGCCAGCTGGGCCCGCGATCCTTCGCGTCCCCACGTGCTGATCTCACGGATGAGCGCGATCGGCGACACGATCCTGACAACCCCCGTCGCGTGCCGCCTGCGCGAAGCGTTCCCCGACGCCCGGATCAGCTGGGTGGTTGAGGAGAAGTCGGCCAAGTTCATCGACGGTCACCCGGCGTTGGACGAGACAATCATCTTGCCACGCGGATGGTTCACCTCACCCCGCGGCGTCGCGGAGGCGCGGCGGCGGCTCGCCCCGTTGCGTCCGGATGCTTCGATTGACTGCCAGAGCAACACGAAATCCGCCCTCGCCTGCTGGCTGTCGGGCGCGCCTTTACGGATCGGCCTCAAAGGGAAGTACGGCGCCGAGTTGAGCCCCTGGCTGAACAACCGTCTGATAGCCAACCGCCGCCCGCACGTGACCGACCGCTCACTCGAACTACTCGCGCCCCTCGGGTTGTCCGCCGCGGTGGAGCCCTACGAAGCGGTCGAGTGGAACCTGCCGGTCTGCCCTGGCTCCGAACGGAGCGTGCGATCGTGGGCCCCGATCGAATCGAACGACGGCTTCGCCGTCATCAATCCGGGCGCGACCTGGGACTCGAAGCTCTGGGAGATGGATCGATTCGGCGAACTGGCCGGACGACTCGCCGAACGCCACGGGCTGCCGACAGTCGTCGTCTGGGGAGGGGACCGCGAGCGGACTTGGGCCGAAGAGATTGTCGCCAACAGCGGCGGCGGAGCGACGATGGCCCCGCCTACGAGCCTCACCGAGCTCTCCGCTTTGCTGAGCCAAGCTCGGTTGGTGGTCAGCAGCGACACGGGGCCCATGCACCTGGCCGTCGCCGTTGGCGCACCAACGGTCGGCTTGTTTGGCGTGACGCACCCGGACGACTGCGGACCGTATGGGCCGCCTCACGAGGCGGTGCTCAAACGTTTCCAAGCCGGCGGCCGCCGAGCCCGTCGCCGGGCTGATAACGGCGCGATGCGCGAAATCACCGTCGACGACGCTTACTCGGCGTGCGAGCGGGTGCTCGACCGTACGGCTGCTAGCTACCCCAATGCTCCGGCGGCGATGGCTTCCTGAGCTGGCTAGTGAACCGCGTTACGGTCACTGCCACCACCAGTTGTCGCCGAGCTTCGTGGCGGTCTCGGTCCGCAGCTCGCCGAGCGACGGCTCTTCGACTTCCCGATCGGCGATCTGCCACGGGAAGACCTGCACACCGCCCGAGGCGGTGATGATCCAGGTCTTGCCCCGCTTGAGGAACGTCGCCTGCGTGGCGACCTGGCGCGGGACGTTGTACTCCTCAGGGGAAAACTCGCCGCTGAGCTGGGGAGTTTCCAGTTGGGCGACGTGCCAGAGATCCTGCATCGACAGCAACGCCGCAACGACCGAGAGGTCGAACGCGTTGCGGACGTGGCCGAACGACGAGTCGTGATTGGCGAGCTCTTCGAAGCGCTCGGTCATGTTGGCCGCCCAACGGTTGGCGTCGGTCTCCTTGCGGCCGGCGCCACGCTGGATATCGCCTGCGGCGTTGACGAAGTCTTCTTCGGCCTGGCACTTCACGCCCTGGCCGCGGATCTCCCAGGCGAGGCCATCGGCGTCGCGGGCGAGTGGTTCGTAGTTGGCGGCCAGCCACCAACGGGGCAGCAGGTTCGTCTTCACGCTGCGGGCGTTGACGGTGTCGAGGTAGCTCGGCAAGCCGGCGACCGGGGCGGGCTCGAAGCCCATCGCCAGGCGCTTCATCCGGAAGTCGGCGGCGACCAGCGAGCGGGCGAAGTGGCTCGAAGCGGGCACGCCCGAAATCGCCACCTGCTGGCGCCCTAACGCCTGCTCAAGGCGACGCTTGGCGGTCAGCGGCCCATCGGCGGCGCGGAGGCTGCGCGAAACCTTCTGAGCACGGGCGAGGCCGTCTTGGGTTGGATCGATCGAGCAGCTGATGCCCGGGCCGTTGGAGCTCTCCGCCGCCCGAAGGGCGACCACGAGGTCGTCCAGCATCAACACGGGGCGACCGGTTGTAGCGCCGACCGTGTTGCCCAGCGCATCGACTTTCCAACCCTCGGCGGGGCCGGCCAGGACGATGTCGCCAGGACGATCGCCCTCAGGCGGGTAGACCAGCACGTGCTTCACTCGGAGCAAGCCGGCGAGGTAGCGGACCGAATCGGCGAGGGGCTCACCCGCCTCGCGGGCGGCGGCGATCTGGCGATCGAGCTGGCGGAGCGACACGAAACGCTGCTCGGTGAGCGGCTCCATGTCGGCCGGAGTCGGATCGAGGCCGGCTTGCCAGGTGGCGCGGAGCGCTTCGCTGCCATCGACCGGCGGGTGGGTGACCACCCCCTCGGCGTCGATGTAAACACCACCAACGGCCGGCGCCCGGATCAGTCCGCCCGCTTCCGCGAGGGGTCCACCCAGGCTGATCATCGCTAGGGCCGCCACCGAAAGGGCCAAATCCGCAAACCGAAGTCGCATGTTTCTCTGTCTCCGCAGGAATTGCCGCGCTTAAGCCTCTGTCTTCAGTGAGGCGATCGGGACCGACCGCTACGCGTTCGAGAATAGTTGGTAAGTCTTGCCGTATCAAACGGTTTCGTCACGTCAGGACGGCCCGGCCCGTTCAATCCGCCAGAACCTAGCCTCGCAAGCCCACTCTCCCGGTTCAGCCGAGATCGACCGACGCCAAGGTCCGCCGTAAACCCTTCGGAGAACTGGCCTTCTGCGCACGGCGGACTTGCCCCGCCGTAGAGTAGCGAACTACGCTGTATTATTATTGCACACTCGAACGCCCGGCCCCAATCAGGAAGCGACGCCTCCCGGGCCTTAGGGCCTCAAGGATCAGTAGCTGGCTGCATGACCTCCCCAGGCGAAACGACCGACTACCTCGTCATCCGTGAGGGGGCCAAGTGGACGGATGTCTTCCGGCTGCTGCCCGGGGAGACCGTCACGATCGGCCGAGCGCCGACCAACCGGATCGTCGTCAAGGACGAGCGCTGCAGCCGCTGCCACGCCGAGGTCTTCCCGTCCGCCGGACGGTGGGTGCTCCGTGACCTGGAGAGCCGCAACGGCACGACGATCAACGGCGCTCGTGTCGGCGCCGATCACTCGCTCGAACCGGGCGACATCGTTCGGGTCGGCAGCGCGTGCTTGGCGTTCGTCGACAACCTGTCCCAGGCGTTCCCCGATTCGCAGAGCGTGCTCCGTGCGGCACAGCCGGTTTCGGGATCGACCGACCTGGGGGAGCACGGCCTCGGCATGATCGCCGCCGAACTCGAGGAGGCGATGCGTGCGGGGGACGATTTGGACGGGGACCAAGAAGACCCGGAAAGTGTCTTCGAACCGCTCCCCAACGAGCCAACCCACATCACGCACCGCCGGCAACAGAGCCGCTACCTCGAACCGGGCTACGACCTGGACGAGAGCGTCGACGCCGCGATCGAGCCGGCCGGCTCGAAGCCGAAGGTCGGCCGCGCGGCCACAATGCTCTGCCGCCTCGCTTTCGAGTTGGCCAAAGAACCCGATGTCGAGTCGCTCGCCAAGCGGGCGCTCGACGGCCTCATCGAAGGGACCCAGGCCGACTCGGGGTCGGTGCTGCTCGTTGAGGGTAAACCGACCGACGAGCCAACCTCGGAATCACTCCGTCAGACCGCCGCGCGAAGCGACTCGGCGCACCGGTACCACCGCGTGTCCGACTTCCTAGCCAACACGGTCCTGCGAGAGAGTCAGGGCGTGCTCGCACGCAACATCATGGACGACAGCCAGCTCGGCGCCCGCGACTCCAGCGGCGACATCCTGGCCACGAGCGTCCTGTGCGCTCCGATCCGCCAGGACTCGACGGTGCTGGGGATGATCCACCTCTACTCGACGGACTCGTCCCACGCCCTGGACCCTGAGGACCTGGAGGTGACGCTCGCCGTCGCCGACACGGTGGCGGTCGCCCTGCGGAACCTGACCCGCCGCGACGCCCTCGCGGAGAACCTCGACAAGGTCAAGCACGAGAACACCCAGCTCCGCGAGCGTCTGGGCGTCGAGAGCGAGATCGTTGGTCGCAGCGAAGCGATCGAGCGAGTTACCGGCGAGATCGCTCGCGCCGCCCCGAGCCGCGCCACCGTGCTCATCCGCGGCGAGAGCGGCGTCGGCAAGGAACTGGTCGCCCGGGCGGTCCACTTCAGCAGCCCTCGCCGCAAGGGACCGTTCGTCTGCCTGAACTGTGCTGCTCTGAGCGAGTCGCTGCTTGAAAGCGAGCTGTTCGGCCACGAGAAGGGCGCGTTCACCGGCGCCACGGACCGCAAGGTCGGTAAATTCGAGGCCGCCCACACGGGCACGCTCATGCTCGACGAGATCGGCGAGATGAGCCCCTCGATCCAGGCGAAGTTCCTTCGTGTGCTGGAGGGCCACGCCTTCGAGCGGGTTGGCGGCAACAAGGCGATCCAGGTCGACGTTCGCGTCATCGCCGCCACGAACCGCGATCTGGAACAGCAGGTTGCTGAAGGCGCTTTCCGCCGCGACCTCTACTTCCGGTTGCACGTGCTCGAGATTATCGTCCCGCCGCTGCGGAAACGGCCGGAGGATGTCCCGGTGCTCGCCGAGTTTTTCCTGGAGCGTTTCAACGCCGAGACCGGCCGCCGACTCACGGGCTACACGACCCGCGCCATGGAGGCGATGCTCAGCTACCGATGGCCGGGCAACGTCCGCGAGATGAAGAACGTCGTCGAGCGCGCAGTGGTGCTGGCGCGTGGCGACGTGGTCGATGTCGATGACCTCGTGCTCTCGACTCTCAAGACCAGCGGCGACACCGAGGCCGAACTGCCCGCCGGACGTGGCGGAGCTTACGAGGCGATCCCGCTCGCCGAGGTCGAACGGCGGCACATCCTCGCGACACTCAAGAGCACCAGCTGGAACAAGAGCCGCTCGGCGAACATCCTCGGCATCGAGCGCTCGACGCTCGACCGGAAGATCCGTCGCTACGAACTGAGCGGGCACAAGCCGACCGCGCCGTCGTCATAGCGAGCCCCGTCGTCTTAGCGAACGCTGAGTAGCCCGCTTATCGCAAGAACGACTCCAAGTGCGATCCCGGCGCTCGGTTCGGGCACAGCGGCCGTCGCCACGCCGGCGCCCAGGCCGTAGGAGGTAAGCCAAACGGCGTAGTCCGCCTCGTCGGTGACACCCGCCGTGGCGGTCTCGGTCGGCAGGGGGGCCCCGTCTCGCCAGAGCGAGTAGTCGGCAGCATCGACCCGACCGTCCCGGTTGTAGTCGCCAGGCAGGGGAGAATCGATGTTGGGCCAGATGTGGCCGGGTGTCCCTTCATCTCCCCCCGCGTGATCGACCAGCCCCGTGGACCCCGTGACCTCGGCCGATTGGTAGCCGTTGGGATCGGCGTTGGCTCCGCGTGCTCGCGCCCACGCCGACGGATCGCCGGGCGGAGTCATCAGGTGCTTCAGGCGGATCGCATCGCCATCGACCCCGGTCGGCCAGGGCGCCGAGTCGTCGTACTCGAGGCTCGCGACCGCCCGGTCGAGCGTGACGGTCTCCCCTGCCCTATCGGCTGCGTACTCGCCCCCGCTGTTCCACAGACCGAAACGATCGCCCCCGTTAGCGAGCGAGGGCCAATCCGTGACGCCGATCCAGTTGATCGGCTCGACACCAGGCCGGCCCCAGGCGGCGCGCATCTGGTCCAGCGTTGCCGCCTCGGCGTTGTAGAGCACGGCAATCTGCCCCGTTTCGACGCGTCCCTCGGCGACGTTTGGCGATTCTAGGTTCGAGCCATCGTCGTCATCGAGCCAGTGGGGAGTCGCTGCGAAGTCGGCCGTTGGGCCCGTGTTGAGCACCTCGATCCACTCCCATTCGGCCGAGCCGGTCGTCGTCGCGGCGTTGGCCATCACCTCGGTGATGATGAGCCCCGGAGTAAGCGGCTGCCCCGGCGGGCGGACACCGGGAGAGCCGAACTCGGGCAGGTTGATCGGCGATTCGAGGTAAGTCGCCTGGCTTTCGTAGGCGTTGCCCCAGGGCGCGTTGGTGCGGACCCAGTTCCCCGGGAGAAACGGGTCGCCGTCGAGATAGAGCAGGGAGCGGTTCCCCAGCGTGTTGGGCCACGGGGCCGTGTCGTCGTAGCCGAAGGCGACCGCGGCGTGGTCGGTGCGGAAGACGCGGCGGTCCGGCGCGCTGGGGCTGCCGAAGTCGGCCGTGTCGAGCTGGTAAGCGACCTCGTCCTGCCACAAGCCGACCGTCATCGCCGGCAGGTTCGGGGCGTAGTCGCTGGGCTTGGGGGCATTGGTCAGCCGGTTAGTGGACCAGCCTTCGACGCCGATGAACGTCGTCCCGACCGGCGTCTCCGACCACGCGGCGCGGAAACGCGACGCATCGTAGCCCAACTCGGGCCCCGGGTAGAGCACCGCGAGTCCGCCAGCGGGGAGGACCGTCGGATTCGTGATTAACTCGCCCTCGAAGAAGGGTTGTGCGGTGATATTGGGCGAAGACGCCGTGCGGACCCGGTCGCCGACGCGGTCGATCAAGTAGCCGTCGAGATCCACGGCCGCCGGGCCCATGTTGCGGACTTCAAACCACTCCCAGCGTTCCTCGTCCGTCCCGGGGTCGTACATCACCTCGCTGACGATCAGCTGGCCCCATGCGGGCGCGCCGTGGTGCATCACCGCGAACAAGAGGAGGGCTGGAAGTACGTGCTTCATCGGAGGCGTCCCCAATCGGATCACAGTTTGAATCCGGGGCGGCCTCCCTGTCGGCCCACGGCGTCGGATGCTAATCCGCGCGTTGGAGAGAGCAAGAAATTGCTTGAGACACGCCGACGGCTGGGGTGTCAGCCTTCTGTCACACCTTTGCCCGACGCCTCAATACGCCGCTGGAAGGCGTGGAGCGTCTCCTCGCTGACGTGGTGCTCGATCCCCTCAGAATCGACTTCTGCGACTTGGCGGCTGATGCCCAGCGACAGCAGGAATTCCAGCACGATCTCGTGGCGGCGGCGGGCCTCCTCGGCTAGTTTTTTACCGGCGGGGGTCAACTCGACGGGGCCGTACGGCTCGGTCGTGACCAGGCCCTCTTTCTGCAGCCGGCCGATCGTCTTGTTGACGGTCACATGGCTCACCGCGAAGAGCCGAGCGAGGTCGGCGTTGCGGCAGGCGCCGTTGGCGGCGATCGTCTCGGCGATCGCCTCGACGTAGTCCTCGGCCGTCTCGCTCGCGTGGTCGCTGCGAGTGCGGCGGAAGGGCTTGGAAGCCTGGACCGGTTTGGGCTGGGACGTCGCCATGCGAAGAGTTCGGGGGGAGCTGGGTAAGCCGTGCTTGCGGGCGGGGGGCTCGCTCCCGCCCGCCTTCAGGATCATTGATTGGTCCCATCTTGGCCAGCACCGGGGGAACACGGGTACCCCCGGCGAGCATTTTAGCCTAGGATACACTTCCTGCACAACCAATAAGGAGATGGCTTTGAACCGACGCGGATTCTTCATTGTTCTGACCGCGGTCCTCGCGACGGCGGGATGCACCCGCCAGGAGACTCCCCCATCCGATGAGGGGTCGACGCTCCGCATCGCGGCGACGACCGGCATGGTGGCGGATCTGGTGCGCAACGTCGGCGGCGATTTGGTCGAGGTGACCCAGATCATGGGCGCCGGGGTCGATCCCCACCTCTACAAGGCGACCCGCGATGACGTGCAGACGATTCTCGACGCCGATGCGGTCTTCTATTCGGGCCTAATGCTCGAAGGGAAGATGGCGGATACGCTGGTCAAGGTCGGCCGCGACCGCCCCGTCTTCGCCGTGACCGAGTTGCTCGACGAGTCGTCGCTGATCGAGCCGGAGGGTGCCGAGGGGCACCCCGACCCGCACGTCTGGATGGACGTCGCCGCCTGGTCCGAAGGGGTGACCGCGGTTGAGAAGGCGCTCGCGGATTTGCTTCCTGAGCACGCCTCGAAGATTGCGGAGAACGCCGCCGCGCATCGTACAGAGTTGCTCAAGCTCGACACCTACGCCCACGAGGCGATCGCCACGATCCCCGAAGACCAACGGGTGCTGGTCACCTCGCACGACGCGTTCAACTACTTTGGCCGCGCCTACGGCCTCGAAGTCCTTGGTGTGCAAGGGCTCTCGACCGAGTCGGAGGCCGGGCTGCGGCGGATCAACGAGCTGGTCGACCTGCTGGTCGAGCGCAAAACGCCCGCGGTGTTCGTTGAAAGCAGCGTCTCGCCGAAGAACATCCAGGCGCTGGTCGATGGCGCCGCGTCGCGCGGCCTGGAGGTCGCGATCGGCGGCGAGCTGTTCTCCGACGCGATGGGCGAAGCGGGAACGTACGAGGGGACTTACCTCGGCATGCTCGATCACAACGTCACGACCGTCACTCGCGCCCTGGGTGGCGAAGCCCCCGAGTGTGGGTATGGCGGCAAGTTGGACGGCTGCGAGGCGCCCGCCCCATGACGCCCGACGTTGCCAATCCGGAGACGCCGCTGTCGGTCCACGACCTGACGGTCGCCTACCACCGCAAGCCGGTGATCTGGGACGTCGCTTTCGACGTCGAGCCGGGGCAGTTGGTCGGTGTGGTCGGGCCCAATGGCGCGGGCAAGAGCACGCTGCTGCGGTCGATCCTCGACCTGCAACCGAAGGCCTCCGGCCGTGTCCGTGTCTTTGGGAAACCTTATGAAGAGAGCCGCGGGCGCGTCGGTTACGTGCCGCAGCGTGAGAGCGTCGACTGGGACTTTCCGATCGACGCGCTCGACGTGGTGACGATGGGCCTCTACCGCGAGATCGGCTGGATGCGCCCCGTCGGGCGCAAGCACCGCGACCGCGCGATGGAGGCGCTCGATCGCGTCGGTATCGCTGACCTCGCGGGGCGGCAGATCAGCCAGCTGTCGGGCGGGCAGCAGCAGCGGACCTTCTTGGCGCGGGCCCTCGTGCAGGACGCCGACCTCTACTTCATGGACGAGCCCTTCGCCGCGGTCGACGCCGCCACCGAAGGGGCGATCGTCGAGATCCTCCGCGAGATGCGTTCCGCCGGCAAGACGGCGCTCGTTGTGCACCACGACCTGCAGACCGTGCCGGAGTACTTCGACAGCGTCTTGCTGCTGAACATGCGGGTCGTGGCCCACGGGCCGGTCGATGAGGTCTTCACCAAGGAGAACCTCCAGAAGACGTACGGCGGGCGGCTCACGCTCCTCGACGAGGCGACCGAAGCGATGCGGCGCCGGGAGCGCGAGTTGTGACGCCCCTCCTGGCGGTGCTCGGCATCCTGACGGCCGACGGCTGGGCCGACGTGCTGCTCCTGCGCGACTACAATACGCGGGTTGTGGTTCTCGGGGCAACGCTGCTGGGCCTCGGTGCGGGGGTGGTTGGCAGCTTCACCTTGATGCGCAAGCGGGCCCTCATCGGCGACGCGCTCAGCCACGCCACCCTGCCCGGCATCGCGCTGGCGTTCTTGGTCGTCAACGCCTGGGGCGGCGACGCGAAGTCGCTCCCGCTGCTGCTGCTCGGCGCCGCCGCCAGCGGCGTGATGGGCGTGGCGACGATCCTGGCGATCGGGCGCTACACCCGGCTGAAGCAAGACACCGCGCTCGGCCTGGTGCTGAGCGTCTTCTTCGGCGCGGGCGTGGCGTTGTTGGGAGTCGCCCAGAACGCCGGCGGCGACGCCGCTGGGCTCGAATCCTTCATCTACGGCAAAACCGCGTCGATGCTCGCCAGCGACTCGCTGCTGATCGGCGTCGCCTCGCTGGCGTGTGTCGCGGTGAGCGTGGCGCTGTTCAAAGAGATGACGCTCCTCTGCTTCGACTCGGGCTTCGCCTCTTCGCGGGGCTACCCGGTCGGGCTGCTCGATTGGGTGCTCATGGCGATGGTCGTCGTCGTGACGATCGTCGGCCTACAAGCGGTCGGCCTCGTGCTGATGATCGCCCTCCTAGTGATCCCCCCCGCGGCGGCCCGCTTCTGGACCGAGGATCTCCGCCGCATGGCTTGGCTCGCCGCCCTGCTGGGGGCCGCCAGCTGCTACGTCGGCGCCGTGCTCAGCGCGGTTTATCCGAAGCTCCCCTCAGGCGCGACGATCGTCCTCGCCGCCGCAGCGACGTTTACATTCAGCGCCCTGCTTGGCGGCCGGCGTGGCGTGCTGATCCGTACGCTTCGCCGCCGCAGGTTCCTGCGCCGCATTGCGATGGAGCACCTGCTACGCAGCGTTTATGAAACGACCGAATCGAGCAAGGCCGACGCGGCCAGCTTCGACAGCCTGCTGGCGATGCGGAGCTGGACGCCGGCCGAGCTGCGTCGGGTGATCCGCCGGGCCGAGCGCAAAGAGTATGTCCGCCGCGACACGCGCGACGTGATCCGCCTCACCGGCCGGGGCGAGATCCAGGCCGAGTGGCTGACGCGTCAGCACCGCCTGTGGGAGCTGTACCTGATCACGCACGCCGAGGTCGCGACCGCGCGGGTCGACCGGGGCGCGGACGACATCGAGCACGTCCTCGAACCCGAGACGCTCCGCCAACTCGAACGCCTGCTCGAATCCGAGCAACGCCCCAAGCCCCCCGAGAGCCCGCACGCCCTTGGGAAACCTACCAACCAGCAGGCGAAGCCATGAGCGATCACCTAGAACGCAACAAGCAGAACTGCATCGGGCTCTACGAACTGATGTTCAACGACTGCAAGCCGGCCGAAGCGGCCGAACGATACCTGGGCGACACCTACACGCAGCACAACCCGGGCGTCGGCGATGGCGTTGCGCCCTTCGTCGAGTACTTCGAGCGGATGGCGAAGGAGTACCCCGGCAAGCGGGTCCACGTCAAACGCGCCATCGCCGAAGGGGACCTCGTCGTGCTGCACTGCCACCAAGAGTGGCCGGGCGAGGACGACTGGGCCGGGATCGACATCTTCCGCCTCGACGCGGAGGGCAAGATCGTCGAGCACTGGGACGTGTTGCAAACCGTCCCGAAGGAAGCGGCCAACAACAACTCGATGTTCTAAAGAAGCATGCCCGGCGATTGCCTACATCCGCTGACGCTCCCGCTCGCCTGGTCCTGGTCGCTCGACGGCTGGATCATCGCCGCGGGGGTGCTGTGCGCGGTGTCGGCGGCCCTATTGGGCAACTTCCTCGTGCTCCGCCGCATGAGCATGCTCGGCGACGCCATCAGCCACGCCGTGCTGCCGGGCCTGGCGGCCGCTTACCTGCTGACCGGCGAGCGGAGCAGCCTGCCGATGTTCCTCGGCGCAGTGGTCGTCGGCCTGCTGACCGCGTTGTTCACCGAGTGGATCCACCGCCAGGGCGAAGTCGATGAGGGCGCTTCGCTCGGCGTGGTCTTCACGTCGCTCTTCGCGATGGGCCTCGTCATGATCGTGCGAGCAGCCGACCACGTCGATCTCGACCCCGGGTGCGTCCTGCACGGCGACATCGAACTGACGCCGCTCGACACCTGGGACGTCGCCGGTTGGCGGGTGCCGCGGGTCGTCGTCATGCTGTCGGCGGTGCTGATCGTCAACGCGCTGTACGTGACGCTCTTCTTCAAAGAGCTGAAGATCGCCTCGTTCGATCCGAAGCTCGCGACCACCTCCGGCGTGAACGCGGCTTGGATGCACTACTCGCTGATGACCCTGGTCGCGGTAACTGCGGTGGCGAGCTTCGAGAGCGTCGGCAACATCCTTGTGGTGGCGATGCTCGTCGCCCCGCCGGCTGCGGCGCGTCTGCTGACCGAACGACTCTCGACGATGGTCTGGCTGTCGGTCCTCATCGCGGCCTCGTCAGCCGTTCTGGGGCACGTGGGGGCGGTCACGGTCCCGTCGTGGTTCGGCATGCCAAGCACCCGGACGGCCGGCATGATGGCGGTCGCCGCCGGCCTCTGCTTCGGGCTCGCGTTGCTATTCGCCCCACGGCAAGGGCTCGTCGCCCGAGCGATTCATCGGCTGCGACTCTCGCAGAGGATCCTCGGCGAGGATGTGCTCGGAGCCCTGTTCCGGGCGGATGAAAGTCAGACCGCCAACCTCACGCTCACACAGGACGAGCTGCGAACGCGCCTCGCCTGTGGTGGTTGGCGGCTCCGCCTGATCCTGATGAGCCTCAACCGGCGTGGTCTGGTGGCGCGCGAGGGGGACCGCGTCTCGCTAACGCCGCGAGGAGCGACCCTCGCCGGCGAGTTGATCCGCTCGCACCGCTTGTGGGAACGCTATCTGGTTGAGCAGGCCGGAGTGCCAAGCGACCGGATCCACCCGAAGGCCGAGCACTTCGAGCACATCACCGACCGGCCCATGCGCGAGCGGCTCGACCAAGAGACCTCCGCGACCGACACCGATCCGCACGGCCGTCCCATCCCCGATGAGCCCGACGCCTAGCGTGAACCGCGTTGGCGCCGTCGCCACGCGGCGGGGGCGCAGCCGTGCACCGACTTGAAGCGGCGGTAGAAGGTCGAGAGGTCTTGGAAGCCGCACTCGAAGGCGACCGCCGTGATGGATAGCTCGGATTCGCCGAGCAGCCAAGTAGCGTGTTCGATCGCGCGCCGCCGAACCGCGTCGAGCCACGTCTCGCCCGCCTCTTCGCGGAAGAGCTGAGTGAACCGACGGCGGGAGAGCCCGAGCTGCGCGGCGGCGGCGTCGAGCGTCGTCGCCTCGAAGAACCGGCCGTCGAGCTCGCGGACATAGCGCCGCACCTCGGCGCGGGCGTCGGCCTCCGGCGACCCGTCCCGCGGCTCGGGGGTGAGCAGCATGGCGACCAGCCCGAGCGCCTCGGCGACCATCCCGATCGGGGCGTCAACGCCCCCCCTCGCCTGCTGGTACAGCAGGCGCCGCAGGCGGCGCTCTGCCCGTTTCGCCAAGGAGACCGATCGAGGCCATCGGCCCGCGGATAGCCGGGACTCGGCGTGCGGGTCGCAGGCGAGGTGTCGGCGTGACAGGCACAGCACGTAGACCGACGCCGGCTCGCCAGGTGTGTCTTCCAGGCGGTTGCGCGTCCCCGCGGGGACGACCAGCAGATCGCCCGCTTGATACGCGATATCCCTGTCATCTAGCCACAGTTGTCCGGCGCCGGAGAGAACGTAAACGACCTTCAGGAAACGATGCCGCCGCCACTCCATGTGGAAGTCGGGGGCGTGGTGACTCTCCAGCACCGCCACGCCCCAGTCGGGCAGGCGCTCGGGCAGGGCTCGGCGGGTGGTTTGGCTGCTAGACATCGTTATTGCCCGATTTGCAAATCACTACGCCCCATTCTCCAAGACGCCTCTCCCCAAAGCAACTAGGATCCGCTTCCTGAACGCCACCACCTCGCACTTTGGGCCGATTCGCGATGAGCCTCGACCCCCTCACCCTGATCAAACCCCGCCGCCAGATCGAAGGCATCACGGCGGTGCTGCTCCCGTTCGGATCGGACCACCGGGTCGATTGGGACGCCCTGAGGGGCCTGCTGGAGCGGACCGTCGCCGCGGGCCTCACGCCCGCGGTCAACATGGACACGGGCTACGGCAACCTGATCGACAAGGCGACGCGGCGGGGGGTGCTGCGGGTGACGCAGCAGATCGTCAGCGGCGGCAGCTTCGTGGCGGGGACCTTCGTTCTCGACGGTCCCGACGACCCGTTCGCGCTGGACGCCTACGCCTCGCTCATCGACGAGATCGTCTCGACCGGTGGCACGCCGGTCATCTGCCAGTCCTACGGCCTGGCGCATCGCGGCGACGAGGAGGTCATCGCCAGCTACGCCCAGATCGCCACGCGGTGCGATCGTTTTATTGCCTTCGAGCTGGGAGAGTGCTTCGCTCCCTTCGGGCGGATCTACTCGCTCGAGACTTACCGCGAGCTGATGGCGATCCCGCAGTGCGTCGGCGCCAAGCACTCGTCGTTGCACCGGGAGCCCGAGTGGGAGCGTCTCCGCCTGCGAGACTCGCTCCGCCCCGACTTCAAGGTCTACACCGGCAACGACCTGGCGATCGACATGGTCATGTACGGGAGCGATTACCTGCTAGGCCTGAGCTGCTTCGCGCCCGACGCGTTCGCCAAACGTGACGCCCTGTGGGCCGCGGGCGACGCGCGATGGAACGAGCTGAACGACCTACTGCAGCACCTCGGGTTCCTCGCCTTCCGCGATCCGGTCCCCGCCTACAAGCACGCCGCCGCCATGTTCCTGCACGCGCGGGGCTGGCTCAACTCGTCCGAGACCCACCCCGAGAGCGCACGCCGGGGCGAGGCCGATCGGGAGTTGCTCGGGCAACTCGCGGGGCAGCTCGACGCCACGATGGAACAAGCAGACAACTGACCCCAACGAGACTTTCCGATGGCCCTCTCGTTCCCCAAAGTCGCCAGCCTCCGCACGCCCGCCGCCTTCGCCGAGCGGGTGAGGGAGCTCGGCGTCGACCTGCCGATCGACGAAGAGCTCGCGACCGGTGAGGCGGCGCCGCTCGCTCAGGCGATCGAGTCGAGGGCGGGCCGGATCGGCAACCGCTTCTGTATCCTGCCCATGGAGGGTTGGGATGGCGAATCGGACGGTCGCCCCACCGAGCTGACACGCCGGCGGTGGCGCAACTTCGGCGACAGCGGCGCCAAGCTCATCTGGGGTGGCGAGGCGGTCGCCGTGCGGCACGACGGCCGGGCGAACCCGAATCAGCTGCTAATCAACGACGCAACTGCCGCCGCAATCGAAGCGCTCCGCGAGGAGCTGGCTTCGGCGCACCGCGAACGTTTCGATACAGACGATGACCTGTGCGTCGGCCTGCAGATCACCCACTCGGGTCGTTACGCTCGCCCGAATGAGAAGGCGCGGGTCGAACCGCGGATCGCCTATCGCCACCCGGTGCTCGACCCACGGGTCGGCGTAGAAGACGACGGGCCGGTGCTCAGCGACAGTGAGCTGGACCAACTCGTCGACGACTTTGTCGCCGCCGCGGTTCTGGCGCAGAAGGCCGGGTTTGCGTTTGTCGACGTGAAGCATTGCCACGGTTACCTGGGGCACGAGCTGCTTTCCGGATTCGACCGCCCCGGCAAGTACGGCGGCGATTTTGAGGGGAGGACGCGGTTCCTGCGGAATATCGTCGCCGGCGTGCGTGCCGAGGCGCCCGGGCTAGAGATCGGCGTGCGGCTGAGCGTCTTCGACTTCTCCCCCTACAAGCCGGGCGAGGACCGTATCGGTGTGCCCGAGGCAGAGGGCGTGTACCAGTACGCCTTTGGCGGAGACGGAGGGGGCGGGATCGACCTGACCGAGCCGCACCGGTTCGTCGACCTGCTGCGTGAACTGGGGATCGATCTGCTCTGCACGACCGCTGGGAGCCCCTACTACAATCCCCACATCCAGCGGCCTGCGACGTTCCCCCCGTCGGACGGCTACCTGCCCCCCGAAGACCCGTTGGTTGGTGTCGCTCGGCAAATCGACGCGACGCGGCGGCTGAAGAGCGGGCATCCCGACATGATTGTCGTAGGGTCCGGCTATAGTTACCTGCAGGATTGGCTCGCTCACGCCGGCCAGGCGGTGGCGGCGCGGGGGTGGGCCGACGCGATCGGACTGGGACGCATGGTCCTGTCCTACCACGACCTGCCCGCCGACGCCCTTGCGGGCAAGAAGCTCGCACGCAAGCGGATCTGCCGCACATTCAGCGACTGCACGACCGCGCCTCGCAACGGGATGGTTTCGGGGTGCTATCCGCTTGACCCGTACTACAAAGACCGACCCGAGCGAAAACGGCTTGCCGAGCTGAACAAGCCGCCGGATTAGAAGCCCTGATCGGATCGCCCTCACCTCGACGAGTAGGCCGACGATGCCGCGTTATCGATTCGCCGCCGCTCCCCTTTTAGCGATCCTGCTGAGTCCGCTCGCCACTCGGGCCGAAGCCCCGAGGCGATTCGAGACCGGCTTCCCCCTCAACGACCGGGCAGGCTGGGAAAGGCTGGCGGAGCATCCGTCGCTTCATGCAGTGATGCCGGCCGCCGAGTCGCTTGTCGACTCTACTCCTCAAGAGATCCCGGACGATCTTTACCTCGAGTTCTCGCGCAGCGGCGATCGCAACGCTTACCAGAAACCTTATTTTGCGCGCCGTCGGGCGGTCGTTCTCCTGGCGATCGCGGAGGGGATCGAGAATCGAGGGCGGTTCCTGCCGGCGCTCGATCGGTATGTCCGTGCCGTCTGTGAAGAACGCGTCTGGTGCTTGCCCGCGCACGACCGAAAACTCGAGGCCTACCACGGCAAGAAGGCGGTTCTCGATCTGTTTCTGGCCGAGACCTCGTGGAACCTGGGCTTGATCGCCCAGACGTTCCAAGACCGCCTCCCAGCCGAAACGATCCGGCTCATCGATCAGAACCTGCAGCGCCGCACATTCGAGCCGTACGAACGCATCCTGGCGGGCGAGGCGGCGGAGCCTTGGTGGCTCAACGGGACCAACAATTGGAACGCGGTCTGCCTCGCCGGCGTGACCGGCGCCGCGCTGACCCGTCTGGAAGAGTCCGAACGCCGCCGGCTCTACGTCGACAAGGCGGAGCAGGCGATCCAGAACTTCTTGGACGGCTTCACGCCCGACGGCTACTGCTCCGAGGGCGTCGGCTATTGGAACTACGGCTTCGGGCACTACCTCTTGCTCAGCGAGACCGTCCGTCAAGCGACTCGCGGCGAGCAGGATTGGCTCGCAGGGCCACGCGTCAGGGCGATCGCCACTTACCCGATGCGATTAGCGATCGAGCCCACGGTCTGGCCTTGGTTCTCCGACTGCTCCCCAGGATCGAAGCCCTCGCCGGTGCTGCTTGAGTTCCTGGCGAAGCGACTCGGCGAGCCGACCCTGGCGCCCGGCGCCAATCGCACAGAACAGCAGCTGTACCAATCGGCCCGCCCCGAGCTTTACGCCATCGCGACGTTCTATCGAACGCTCCTTGATCCGACGGCCGACTCGCCGGCCCGGACCGAGCTGCCGCTACGCGACGCCTTCCCGGACGCAGGCGTGTACGTTCTGCGGCCCGCGCAAACGGGGGGCCTGAGCGTCGCGTTGAAGGCGGGGCACAACGGCGAGCACCACAACCACAACGACGTCGGTTCTTACGCAATCGTGCTCGGCGGCGTCACCCTGCTCGGCGACGCGGGCAAGGAGGTCTACACCGCCGCCACGTTCGACAGCCGACGTTACCTCAGCCCGTTTAACAACTCGTACGGGCACCCCGTCCCGGTGGTCGGCGGCGAGCTGCAATCCGCCGGCCGCAAGCACGGTGGCGAGGTGATCGACACCGTGTTTACCGACGAGACGGACGAGGTCACGATCGACCTGACCGGCGTCTACGACCTCCCGTCTCTGGAGAGCCTCCAGCGCAAGTTCACCTACCGCCGTGGCGCTGAGCCGAGCCTGGTGATCGAAGACCGGGTCCGGTTCACGCGTCCTGAAACGTTCGAAACCGCCCTCATCACGATGCGGTCATTCGAGCAAGCCTCATCGCACCAGCTAACACTAGGCGAGGGGGACTCGGCGATCGTGGTCACTCTCCGCTCGGACAGGAAGTTGGGCCCCGTTCGGGTCAGTACCCTGAAAGGGGATTCCGTGTCGGGCCGTCCTGTGACACGCCTGGGCGCGCAGCTGCTAGAATCGGCGCCCGCAGCCACCGTGAGAATCACGGTTACTCCCCAACCACAATGAGTTGCTTCCTATGACGCTAAGAATCTTCGCCCCCTTGATCGCCGGCCTCCTGCTCGGAACGGCCACAGAAGCCAAGCAGGGAGGCCAGCCGGTCTTCACCGATACATTCGATGGCGGCAGCCTCGACCGCTGGGAGGTGCTCGACCCGGCGACCTGGCGTGGGAACGCCGACGGGACCGTCGAGATCACTGACCGCCCCAGCGAGTACAAGCCGCCCCACCGCAGCCCGGGCCACGTCGCGCTGGCGAAGGGCGTGAAGCTGGAAGGGGGCTGCCGGATCGAATTCCGAGTGAAGAGCACCAAAGACACCGGCCCGCACCGCGACTGCTGTGTCTTCTTCGGCTGGCAGGACCCGGCCCACTTCTACTACGTCCATCTCGGCGCAAAACCCGACCCGCACAGCGGGCAGATCATGGTCGTCGACGGCGCGCCGCGGCTCGCCTTGACCGAGAACACGAAGCCCACCCCGTGGGACGACGACTGGCACACAGTCCGCCTCGACCACGACCCAGAGAGCGGCCGGGTCGCCATCTACTTCGACGACATGGAGAAGCCGTTCATGGAGGTTAACGACAAGACCTTCGGCGGCGGCCGGGTCGGCATCGGCTCGTTCGATGACTTGAACGCGTTCGACGAGGTGCGGGTCTACGACACCGAGTAAGGCGGCAAGCAGAATGCAGCAAACCAAGGCAGGAGGAGGCGTCTAAGATGCCTCCTCCTGCCTTTTGGTTTGGACCTACCAGAAGATGATGTACAGCATGATTGTCAGGGCGATCACGACAAAGCCGCCGATCTTCGCTCCCGGCGAGCTCGTGATGTCCATGTCCTCGTTGACTGGCAGCTGAACCGGCTCCTTAAGCGGGTACAGCAGCGTCAGCAGGCCAAGCACGCCGACGATCACTCCTAGGCAGATCGCCATCCGGTCGAGAAAAGCGATCTTCGGGTAAGCGTAGGCAATCGAGCCGTAGAGAATCGGGTTTAAGAGAATGCCGATCGTTCCACACATGCGTGGCGCTCGGGGCACAAGCAACCCGAAGATAAAAATGGCGAGTACGCCAGGCGAAATGTACCCCTGAAACTCTTGAATAAAATTGAAGATGCCTCCGAAGGCTGGATTGTCCAGGATCGGAGCGATGAGCACCGCAATCAGAACGAAGACGACGGTAAAGATCCGCCCCATGCCGACCAGCTCACCTTGGCTCGCGCCACTGCGGACTTTGCGATAGAGGTCCATCGTCGCGATGGTCGAGGCAGAATTAAGCATCGAAGCAAGTGAACTCACCACAGCGCCAAAGATCGCCGCGTAGACAAAGCCCTTCAAACCCGAGCCGATAGGCAACAAGTTCTTCAGCAACGTCGGGAAAGCGGCATCGTAGTCGTAGCCGACAAGTTGTTGGGAGACTTCGGCTTTGGCCTTGCCGGCAGAGTTAAGCTCGCTGGCCGCTGCCACGAGGCCGGCGTTCGCTGAAGCCAGCCCGACGGCGCCTTCGCCAAGGTCCGGCGTTTCGGCGCCAAGCAACGCGGCGTTGGCGTCGATCATCTGTCCGACCAGTTCGGGCTGTTGCTCGGCAAACTGCTCGTTGAAATCGTAAACCCGCTTCTCACCCGCCTCGAAGGCTTCAAGGACGGCTGAGTTCTTTCGTTCCGCACTTTCGCTCAGATCGCCGCTATAGAGGTTGTAGGCCAGGATGCCCGGGATCACGACGACAAACGGGATGATCAGCTTCAAGAAGGCGGCGAACACCACGCCACGCTGACCCTCAGCGAGGGACTTCGAGCCGAGCGTTCGCTGGGTGATGTACTGGTTCAGTCCCCAGTAAAAAAAGTTGGGGATCCAAAGACCAACGACTAGAGCAGTCCAGGGGATCTTCGGGTCGTCGGCGGGGCGAACCATGTGAACCTTGCCCTCGGGGAGCGGCGCATCGTTGAGTTTCCAGAAGCGATCCCAAGCGTTGGCCCCTTCTAGGTCCGAGGCTTCAAGAGTGTCCGAGGCGGCGGTCTTCACCAACTCGGCCGGGTCGGCTTGCTCGAGGGCGGTCATGGCGAGGTAGGTCACGACGACACCACCGATGATCAGGGCGGCGCCCTGGATCAGGTCCGCCCAGGCACAAGCCTTCAGGCCGCCCGCGAAGACGTAAGCCGCCGCCAGCAGGCCGATGATCCAGCAGCCGACCGTGATGTTCGACAGGTCGAGGCCGAGCAGCGTGGTGTCGGCGAAGCCGACGCTGATGACCTTCGCGCCCGAGTAGATGACCGACGCCGTCGGCACGCCAACCAGGATGATGAGCGTGACGATCGCCATCACGGTGCGGGCGAAGGTGTTGTAGCGGTACTCGAGGAACTCGGGGATCGTGTAGATGCCGCTCTTCAGGAACGTTGGTAGGAAGACGAAAGCGACCACCACCAGCGTGATCGCCGCCATCCACTCGTAGCTTGCGATCGCCATGCCGAGCCAGTCGGCCGCCTGGCCGCTCATGCCGACGAACTGCTCCGTGCTGATGTTCGCGGCGATCAGCGAGAAACCGACCAGCCACCAGGTCAGACCACGGCCCGCCAGGAAGTAGTCGGAGGCGTCCTTCTCGTTGTCCTCTTCGCGGCTCATGAAGAGCCCGATGCCGACCACGGCGACCACGAAGCCGATGAACACGGCGATGTCGATGATTCCCACGACTTTTTCCTCAGAAACTGCGAGCGAGCAACGCTAAGACAAGGCGGCGTCGGGACGACTCCGCTGGCGACGCTGAGGCGGCATTATGGGCAGCCGGCGTCGCTTCTGCCAGCCAAGTTTACCGGCCCGCGTGGACGGGCTGCCCGCCGGCTTGGTAATCTGTTCGGCCTCGTGAGGCCTCCTTGCTCTCGCTCCCCAACGGATCTTTATGCTCTTCGTTCGCTTGCTCGCCAGTCTTTGCCTCCTCAGCGCGGCCTCCCTCACTGCTGCCGAGGACAACAAGCCACGCAACGACTGGGAAAATGAAGCGGTCTTCGGCGTCAACAAGCTCCCGCCGCGGGCGACGTTTTACCGGTTCGACACCGCCGAGGCGGCCCGCGACGCGACACGCGTGAACGGTGGCCGGGGGGATTCTCCCTACGTGGCTTCGCTCAATGGCGACTGGAAGTTCCAGTGGTCCGCCAACCCCGAGGACCGTCCGACCGATTTTCACCAATCGGGCTTCGATGACAGCGACTGGGGAACAATCCCGGTCCCCAGCAATTGGCAGACCGAGGGGCACGGGCAGCCGATCTACACGAACGAAGTCTACCCCTTCGACAAGAATCCGCCCTTCATCGCGGGCCACAACGGCAACCCGGTCGGCTCGTACCGAACGAAGTTCACCGTCCCCGAGAAGTGGGACGACCGCACGGTCGAGATCTGCTTCGACGGCGTCGAGTCGGCGATGTACGTCTGGTGCAACGGTGAAAAGGTCGGCTACTCGCAGGGGAGCCGCACGCCGGCGCGGTTTGATCTTACGAAGTATCTGAAGGAGGGCGAAAACGAGCTGGCGGTGGAGGTCTACCGCTGGAGCGATGGCTCTTACCTGGAGGACCAGGACTTCTGGCGGCTTAGCGGGATCTTCCGGGATGTCTATCTCGAGGGCGTGCCCGAGACGCACCTCCGAGACATCGAGATCAAGACGGCTTTCGATGAGAGCGACGCGAGCGCTGGGTTCGCTGTAGAAGTCGATTACACAGCAACCGATGGCGGCCAAGTCACAGCTGAACTGTACGACAACCAGGGTATCTCAGTCTATTCGATCGATGGCGCCGGTGGCAGCGGCGACGACTTAACTGCCGAATACGACACAACAGGAATTCGCGGTATCGACGCCTGGACCGCCGAGACACCCAATCTTTATCGCCTCGTCGTCTCGCTACTCGACAGCGAAGGCCAGACCATCGAAGCCACGGCCCTGAACGTCGGCTTCCGCGAGGTCGAGATCAAAGACGGCGTGCTGCTGGTCAACGGCAATTACGTCTACATGAACGGCGTGAACCGGCACGAGCACGACCCGCGCACGGGCCACACCGTGAGCCGCGAGTCGATGATCCAGGACATCGTGCTGATGAAGCGGTACAACATCAACGCGGTCCGCACCAGCCACTACCCGACCTGCCCCGACTTTTACAACCTGTGCGACGAGTACGGCCTCTACGTCATCGACGAGGCGAACGTCGAGTCGCACGGCATGAAGTACGGCCCCGCGTCGCTCGCCAAGCACGAATCGTGGGGCCCCGCGCACCTCGACCGCACCATCCGGATGGTCGAACGCGACAAGAACCACCCGTCGATCATCACCTGGTCCCTCGGCAACGAGGCGGGCAACGGGGTCAACTTCATGGCCACGTACGACTGGATCAAACAGCGCGACCCGAGCCGCCCCGTGCAGTACGAGCAGGCGCACTTCAATCTCCGCAACACCGACATCCGCTGCCCGATGTACGCCACGATCGACAAGATCGTGAAGTACGCGAAAGGGGAGATTGAGGGCGTCGCGGTCGATCGGCCGCTCATCCTGTGCGAGTACGAGCACGCGATGGGCAACTCGTGCGGCAACCTGGCCGACTACTGGACCGCGATCCGCAAGCACCGCGCCCTGCAGGGCGGGTTCATCTGGGATTGGGTTGACCAAGGCCTTATCAAGAAGGACGACGACCCACTTACCGGGAAGCCTGTGGAGTTCTGGGCGTACGGCGGCGACTTCGGCGACACGCCGAACACGAGCAACTTCTGCTGCAACGGCCTCGTGCGACCCGACCGCACGCCCAACCCGGCGCTCTTTGAAGTCAAGAAGGTCTACCAGCGGATCCGCACCGAGCGCGATCCCGATAAGTGGCGGCTCACACAAGTCTTCGTGACGAACGAGTACGACCATATCGACCTCGACCAATTTGAGATGGCGTGGCGCGTGGAGGTCGATGGCGACGCCCGCCAACGCGGCGTCGCCGAGTTGCCCAAGATCGGTCCTGGCGAGACCGGCAAGGTCAAGCTTCCCCTGGAGAGCCCGGGCTCATTCGAAGAGCAGGAAGTCTACCTGACAGTGGAGTATCGGTTGAAAGAAGCCACCGCCTGGGCGCCGGCGGGGCATGTGGTTGCTTGGGAACAGCTGCCCATGAAGCCCAGCATCGTGGCCGGCGTCGTCCTCCCCGACGACCAGGCTCCGACTGTCGAGTTCGATCAAGACGGTGGTCCCAGTCTCGACACCGAGCACTTATCGGTCGCGATCAGCCAAGAGACTGGCCTGCTGTCTCGTCTCGCCTACGACGGCCAAGAGCTGCTGGCCTCGCCACTCACGCCTACCTACTGGCGGGCGCCGGTCGATAACGATCGCGGCAACCGCATGCCCAAACGCCTCGGCGTGTGGGATACCGTCGCCGAAACCCGCGAGCTGGTTTCCTGCGAAGTCCGCGGCGGCTCCGTGGTCGCTGCCTACACGGCGCTCAAGGGTAAGCTGAAAGAGAAACTGACCTACCGGATCTCCGGAGATGCGAATCTGAAGGAGGAGCGTTCGACCACTTACCAACTCGCCGTCACCCACGAGATCGATGCCGATCCGTCGCTGCCCAACCTGCCGCGAATCGGGTTCGTGGCGGAGGCGCCAAAGGCCCTCTCCGAGGCGACCTGGTTCGGGCGGGGCCCTCACGAGAGCATGTGGGACCGCAAAGTGGGCGCCCTGCTGGGCCGCTACTCGCAGCCTTCGGCGATGCTGAACCACCCGTACTGCCGGCCCCAAGAGAACGGCCAGCGCACCGACGTCCGCTGGCTCGCCCTCGTTAGCAAAGCCGACCGCGGGCTGATCGTGTGCGGTGACCCCAGCTTTCAGTTCACCGTGCGTCCGTACGACGATTCACAGCTCGAATCGGCCGGCCACCCTCACGAGATCGTGCCGGGCGAGCACCTGACGTTGCACCTCGACCACCAGCAAATGGGCGTGGCTGGGGACAACTCCTGGGGCGCCCGTCCCCACAGGCAATACAACCTACCGGCGGGCAAGTACGCTTATACGATCACCTTGAAGCCGTACCGTTCGGCCGACGGGCCGATCGGCGTCGTCGCCCGCCAGCCCTGAAGCCACACCGTTAGAGAAGGAGCCATCAAGTGGCGATCGAAACCGCCCGCCCGTTGGACCAGGTCGCCGAGGGCGTTCGCAGCACGTTCGCGCAGCGCTACGGCGCCGCGCCGCAATGCGTCACCGCGGCGCCGGGCCGCGTCAACCTGATCGGCGAGCACACCGACTACAACGACGGCTTCGTGCTGCCGATGGCGATCGATCGCTACACGGTGGTCGCCGCCTCCAATCGCCCTGACGGGGAAACGACCGCGCGGCTCTTCAGCGCCACCATGGAGGAAGAGGTCGAGTTGCCGATCCAGGCCGACGGCGTGGAACTCTCCGGATGGGCCAAGTACGTCCGCGGCGTGATCGACGTCTACCGCGAAGCGGGCGTCGCCGTGCCGGCGTTCGACGCGGTGATCGACTCGACCGTGCCACTCGGTGGCGGACTGTCGAGCTCGGCGGCGTTGGAGGTCTCGCTGGCGTTGGCCATCGAGACCCTCGCGAACGCCCCACAAGAAGGCTCGCGACGCGCCCTGCTCTGTCAGAAGGCGGAGCACCTCGGCGCCGGGGTGCCCTGCGGCATCATGGACCAGTTTAGTTCCGCGCTCTGCCTCGAAGACCACGCGATGCTGCTCGACTGCCGCAGCCAGCAGCCGCACATGGCCGCGCTGACCGACCCCAGCATCGCGGTCCTCATCACCAACAGCAACGTCAAGCACGAACTGACCGGCGGCGAGTACGCCGAGCGCCGTCAGCAGTGCGAGCAGGCGGCCGCGACGCTCGGTGTGAAGGCGCTGCGTGACGCGACCATGGAGCAAGTCCTCGCCGCGGAGGCGGAGCTTGGCGAGCTGCCGTTCAAGCGGGCCCGCCATGTCGTTGGCGAAAACGCCCGCACCGAACGGGCCGCAGAGGCATTGACGGCCTCCGACTGGGATCGCTTTGGCGAGCTGATGTACGAGAGCCACGCCGCCATGCGGGACGACTTCGAGATCACCATCCCCGAGATCGACAAGCTCGTCGAGATCGCTCAGTCGATCGGCCCCGTGCGGGGCGTGATCGGCTCTCGGATGACCGGCGGCGGCTTCGGTGGTTGCACGGTGTCGCTTGTCCGCTCCGAGCACGCCGAATCCGTAGCGACGACACTCGCCGAGCAGTACGAGGCGGCGACCGGCATCAAGCCGACCTGCTTCACCACGCGGCCCGCCCAGGGCGGTCGCGTTCTCGAGAGTTGAACGCCCTCCCCGCGAGCCCCGTTTATGATCGTCGCCGGCCACTTGTTGCTCGAAGAGGAGGGGGACGCTCGCTGCCGCCTCGCGCCGGGATATCTGCGTGCCGAAGAGGGGACGATCGTCGAGGTCGTTGAAGGCGAGATCCCCAGGAACGCCGACGCGGGTGGCGTCGACTGGCTCGTCTCGCCGGGGTTGATCGACACGCACGTCCACCTGCCCCAGTTCGACATGATCGGCGCGCACGGTCTGCCACTGCTCAAGTGGCTCGACGGCGTCACGTTCCCCGCGGAGATGAAGTGGGCCGACGCCGACTACGCCGCCGGCATGACCCGACGCGTCGCTCAGCAGCTCGCGGCGCACGGCACGACCTCCGTGTGCGCCTACAGCAGCGTCCACCACGAGGCGACCGCCGCGGCGATCGCGACGCTGCGCGCCTTCGGCTTGCGCGGGGTTGTGGGACAGGCGTTGAGCGACCGCCAGGCCCCCGCCGAGCTGTGCCGCGAATCCGCCGCCCTGCTCGATCAGACGAACGATCTACTAGAGCGTTTCCCCGCCTCGGAACCCATCGCCGCGGCGATCACGCCCCGCTTCGCGGTCTCGTGTACTCCAGAGCTGCTGGAGGGCGCAGGCCGTCTAGCGAGCGAGCACGCCGGGGCGCTCGTTCAAACCCACCTGAGCGAGACCCGCGCCGAGTGCGAGCTGATCGGCGAGTTGTTCGAGGGACGCAGCTACGTGGGCGTCTACGACGACGCCGGTCTGCTCACCGATCGCAGCCTGCTCGGGCACGGCATCCATCTCTCGGACGAGGAGCGGACGACGCTGCGAGAGCGGCGTGCGGTGGTGGCTCACTGTCCTACCGCGAATTCGTTTCTCCGCTCCGGCGCCATGGACAGGCAGGCGGGGCTCGACGCGGACGTACGGCTCTCGCTTGGCAGCGATATCGGCGCCGGTTACGAGCGTTCGATGGTGCGAGTCGGCCGCGCCATGATCGAGACGGCCGCCTCGCTCGGCGAAGCGTACCCCTCCGCCGCGGAAGCGTGGTGGCAGATCACGGCCGGCAACGCCGACGCCGCCCACTTCGCCGACGCGGGCCGGCTGCGTGTCGGAACGCCCGCCGACCTGCTGTTGGCCCGCCCCGAGATCCCGTGGCTGGAACCGCCCGTGGATCCGCTGGCGAGGGCGCTATTCTCTTGGGATGACCGCTGGGTGCGTCGCGTGCTGGCTTCGGGTCGGATTATTTTTTCGAATCCCTAGTTTCATGGCCACTTGGCAGCCTCCCCGGGCACTCAACCTGCGGGAACTCTTTCTCGTTGGCCGCGTCGTATCCCCTGCGGATGAAAAAACGGCATGGCTTTGCTTGTATAACGGGTTAATACGGCAATACTGGTCGGGCAATGGCGAACTAGTCGGCAAACCAACACGTCCCCTCGGCACGGTGTGTTTATGCGTCTTACGCACGGCCCGCTCCTCCTGCTCGTCCTAGCCGGTTGGCTGACTGCGGGCTCTCTTGCCGAAGCGGCGCCCGACAAGGCGCTCAAGTACCACCGCGTGCTGCAACGACGCCCCGCGCCGGGGTATCTATTCGATCGCTTCTTCAACGCCTGGGTCGAAGAAGAGTCGGTCGAATCGCTCGAAACCTTCCTGAGTGAGAAGGCGGACGCGTCAACCGAGGACGGTTTGCTGCTCGCCTACTTCCACGCCAAACAGGGGGACGACCTGCGGGCGATCGAGCAGTTCCGTAAGACCCTCGCCGACGAGCCGGGTGCCGCGGCCGCTTGGTACGAGAAGGCGGTCGTCGAGGCCCGTTCGCTGAACTTTGAAACCGCGCTGGAAGACCTCGTTAAAGCGGCTGAAGCCGAGCCCGACGACGAACTCTCGGTGCGCGTCGCCAAGCTCCGAGCCCGGCTCTTGGTGCGGAGCGACCGCCGTGACGACGCCCTCAAGGCGTTCGCCGAGCTGATCGCCGCCAGCCCCGACGATGAAGAACTCGCCGAGGACGTGATCGAGCTTCAGGTCGATGAAACGCTCTACGACGAGGCGGCCGCGCTCTGCACCCAGCTGGTTGAGCGGACCAAGGACCCGTACCGCAAGCTGCTCCGCAAACTCCGTCTCGCGAGCATCCATCAACAGGCGGGCAAACAGAAAGAGGCGATCGCCCTCTATCAGGCCGCTCTCGGCGAGTCGGGGGCGGAGAGCTGGCTTGAACGCGAGATCCTCGCGCAGATCGAGCGGGCCTTCCGCCGCGAGGAGGATCTTGGCGGCCTCAAGAAGGAGTACGAAACGTTGCTGGAGAGCTACCCACGCCGTGTCGGCGTGCTGCGTGGCTACGCCCGCGTGCTGGCCGACTCGGGCGAAGGGAAGGAGGCGATCGAGCGATTCCGCCAGCTGCTGGCGATCACGCCGGGCGATCGGGAGAACCAGCAGCAGTTTGTCGACCTGCATTTCCGCACGAGCGACTTCGCCGGCGCCCGCAAGCTGCTGGAGACGCTCATCCAGCAGCACCCGCAAGACGCGGAGCTGCCCGTCCAGCTTGCCGAAGTCGCCGCCAAGCTCGAAGACAACGAGGCGGCCGAGGCGGCCGTCGATTCCTATCTTAAGAAGTCCGACGGCGACGAGTACGCCCACCTCCGCGCGGCGAGATTGCTCGATCGGCTCAAGCTCGAGGAACCGGCTAAGGCGAAGTACGCCCTGCTGACCGAGAAGTTTCCCGAGTCACGTTCCGCCAAGGAGGCCCGGGCCGCGTTCCTCTACAAGTCAGGGGACAAGCCCGCCGCGATCGGGCTTTGGAAGGAGGCCGCCGCAGGGGGCGACGCCCAGCAGCACGTCCGCATCGCCCGTGCCCTCGGCGCGCGGCAGGAGCACGAGGCGGCCTACCAGCTCCTTCAGCAGGCGCGCGAAGGGCTGGCCGACGACACGCTCTACTTGGGCCAGCTCGTCGACGCCGCGATCGCCGTGAAGAAGTACGAGGAGGCGATCCCGCACGCGCTCAAGCGGGTCGATCGTGCGTCGATCGCCGCGGAGCTCGACGACGCCCTTGTGCAGGCCGCCCGGGCCATCGACCGGGGCGAACGGGTCGTCGAGACGATCACCCACTTCCAGAACGAGGCGAGCCTCTCGCCACAGCGTGTCTGCCTGCTCTCCGAGCTGCTCGACCGGAACGGCGATCCGCAGCGCGCCGACGACACCCTCACGCCGTTGATCGAATCGGGGGATCCGCTAGCGGTATCTCAGCAGATCCGGCTCGCCCGAAGCCGACAAGATTGGCCGACCGCGATCGCCGCCGCCGAGCGGGCGCTCGACCTACCCGAGGGGCGTAACAGCCGCAACCTGCGCCGGCTGGTCGAGTTCTATGAGCGCGGCTTCCGACCGGAAGAGGCGCTCAAACGTCTCTCCGAGTGGAAGCGTCTCTCACCCGGTAGCAGCACGCCGTGGTTGACCGAGTCTCGCTTGTTGCAGTCCGAGGGCAAGGAATCCGAGGCGATCGAAGCGCTGCGGCTTGCGAGCCGGCGGTTGGACGACCCGCGGGACGTGAGGGCTCGCCTTGCTCAGCTATACACCCTCAGCGGCAAGCTAGCCGACGCCGAGCGGCTTTACTGGCTCGACTACGAGGAGAGCGAGGACCTCCTGGCTAAGATCCGGGCGGTGGAGCAGCTGGCGCGGGTTGCCGAGAATCGGGGCAAGACGGCCGCGCTGGTGGCCAACTTCGAGGAACGGCGGCGTGAGAACCGGACTTCGATCGAGCCGTTGATGGCGTTGGCGGCGATCCACCGCATCTCAGGCGACTACGCCAAACGGGTGCGGGTCCTGGCCGACGCGGCGAAGATGCGGCCCGACGACCTCCAACTGCTCAATCAGATCGCGCGGGTGCAGGAACAGGAGGGCGACTGGGAGGCGGCCCGCGACACGCTCCGTCGGGCCGTGGCGAACGACAAGACCAAAGACAGCAAGCGCCGGTTGGCCCGGTTGCTCATACGCTGGGGCGAATCGGACGAGGGGTACCAGCTCCTCAACGACCTCATCGCCGAGGACAGCGACGACCCGCGCGAGCTCGAGAAGTTGGCCGACGCGATGGTCGCGGTGGGTGATTGGGAACGCGCCGTCGAGTTCTTGGAGCCTTTGGTTGAACAGCACCCGAACGATTATCGGCTCCGCTACCTGTACGCCGTCTGCCTAGAAGAGGAGGACGCGTTGAGCCAGGCGGCCGACCAGTTCCTCCGCGTCCTGAGCGCCGACCAGGAGGTCGCCAAGACGAACCAACCCACGAACCCGATGCACTCGCCCAACTGGTACTGGGCGGAGCTTGAGAAGATCGCCCCGTCGGGGCTGTCGAAGCTGTTCGAGGTCACCCAGAGCCGCCACACCGCCTACGCCTATCGTCAGAGGCGCAATGTCGGCATGTTCTTGGCTTCGAGTGGCCATGGGGCGAACCAATCCGTGACAACCCCCGCCAAGCTTTCGCAGGCCCACGCCATGGCCTTGGCCCACCTCTCCCAGGTGAGCGAGGCTTTGGACGAGGAGGAAGCTGAAACGCTTCGTGAGCGGATCACCGAGCAAGGCGGGGCCGAGACCGCGGCGGCGTTCGCGATCTTCTCCGGATCGCAGCCCAACTCGCAGGGGGTCGATTACGAGTCACTCGGCGAGGCGGCCGAGTTGCCCGCCGTGATGGCCTTCTACGCCCTCCGCGGCGGGAACAGCCAAGGCTTGCCAGCCGAGTTCTTTATCAAGGCGGTGAAACGTTTCGAGAAACCCCATCCGCAGCTCGCCCTGATGGCGGCGCTCAACGGCCTCAACAAGGCGGACGAGGGAACGCCCGAGTACGAGCTGCTGTCGGGCGTGGCGGAGCGGCTGCTGGCGGCGGTCGAAGATCCCTCCTCGGTCACGGTCAGTTCGGTTTGTCAGTGGCGGTCGGGCGCCCAGCGTGGTCGCGCCGCGAACGGACCGGACCGTCTGAAAGATCTGGCTCGCGATCGTGTGCTCGCTTGGTACCCCAGCCTAAAAACGCAGCAGAACTACGGGCCCTGGATCCTGATGCAGGTCACCAACATCCTGCGTGACAGCGAGGACCCCGAGCCCTACCTGAACTTCATGCAGGCCGAGGTCGATCGGCATCAAAAAGCGCCCGGCAAGTCGTCCTCTCAGTCTCCCTTCTACCGACCCCGAAACCAGCTGATCGAGCTGCCCAAGTTCCCCCCCAGCGCCCTGCGGGGCATCCCGAGCACGGTCGCGACCGAGATCGCCCGGCGGCACAAGACCCAGAACATCAGCTTCGGCTTCCCGGATGATTCGACACTCAAGACGTGGACCCCAGAGAAGTTCCGTGAGGCGCTCACCCGATTGAGCAGCCCCCTGCTTCGGGTCCTGCTGCTCGATCCCGAGGAGGATAACGAAGAGATCGACGAGGCCGTGAAGCAGATGCTGGCCGAGTCGCCCCCCACGCTCGACGCCTACTGGCTCGCCGCGACCTGGGAGGCCAAGAACGAGAAAAGCCAGCGGGCTCTCGAGCTTCTGAACAAGGCACGCTTCTTACCCATGAAACGCGACGAGCGCCGCAAGATCGACGGCGCCCTCGTCGCCCTCACTCAGGCAGTGCTCGACGAGGATACCGACGAACGCGGCAAGATGGCCGGCCCGCTCGTCGCGCTCGCGGAGGCGGTGCTGGGAAAGGGTAAACAAGACAAAGAGGACAAGACGAAGAAAATCGGTCGCGACGCCGCCCTCCGCCTTCGTCACGGGCGTTTGCAGCCGCAAGAGCGGACCCAGCTGGCCGACGCCCTCAGCGAACTGGGCCTCGAACGCGAGGCGGAGCGACTTGAGAAGGCGGGCGGCGCCCGGGTCGCCGCGGCGCCATCGATGTCGCTGGGGCGGGTTCAACCGACGCCGCCCGACCAGATCCGCAAGATGATCGACGCCGGCCGCAAGGACTCGGCCGCTCGCCGGTTGGCCCAAGAGGTCCGCGGCTACGTCGCTCAGCTGCAGCAGAACCCGCACAACCGCAGCTACATCAATCACATGATGCGGCAGCTCAAAGACAGGATCAGCGGGTACGCGTTGCAGAAAGAGACCCTCAAACAACTCGACCCCGGGGTTTCCAAGTCGCACCGCAAGCACGCGGAGTTCGCCCTCGCGTTGGAACTGATGGGCGAGCCTAAGGATGCGATCAAGGCGTACGAGAGGGCGCTCGAGATCCGACCGAAGGAAGACGCCTACCGGGTGAAACTCATGATTTCCGAGGCGATCGCGGGCGACCTCGACAAGGCCCAAGAGCGCCTCGCGAAACTGCAGCGTGGGGGGGCCGAACTCCTGACGCAGGAGATCGTGATGCTGTACCAGGATCACGAGACCGGCACCGATAAACGGGTCGACGCCACCGAGCTCGGCTGCCTGGCGCTTGAAGCGATGGTCGACGAGCCCCAGGCCAACGTCGCCTGGGGCGACTCGCTGCGCCAGGCGGTAGCGAATCAATCGCACAGCTCGGGGGGATTCCTCCCTCCGCTTTACTCGACCGGCGACTGGTCCAACTACGGAAACCAGCCGGACGACGATCTCCGCAAGCGTCGTCGTGAGCTTCATGACCGGATCTGCCGGGCGTTGCTCCGGTTCGACTCGACCGCCTGCAGCGGTTTCGCGGGACTGCAGGCCGCGATGTCGGCGGCGAACGAAGAGTCGGATGAGCAGCTCGAAGAACTCCGTGAGATCGCCCGCGAATCGGTGCTGCGCTTCAAACCGGCCCGATCGATCGCCGCGAACAACCTCCGAGTGGTTCACTACAGCAACAACCGCGGCCAGGTCCGTCAGCTCTCGCCCGCGGAGTACCTGGTCCGCTATCACAGCCTTCAGGGCGATCCTTCGGCGATCGACGACCTCCACGCCGAGGTGGAGAAACGCGGGCACAGCTCCACACGGCGGGCGATCGAGCAGCTCGGCGAGCTGTACGCCGCTGAGCCCGACGACTATCTCGCCGAATCGGAGAAGCTCATCCGTTCGTGGCGTTCGCGCAACGAGGCCGCGCCGGGCGGCGAGAACAAGCCGGAGATGCTGGTGCTCGATTGCGCCGAGGCGCGCCGGCTCGAAGTCGATCTCTCGCCCCTCTTCGACAAGCTCCTGAAGCAGGCGGCTCAGAACCCGGGCAACACGCCGCAGTGGTGGATCGACTACGCGGCCTACATCAACAAACGGCAGGGCGCCGACGCGACCAAGGACTGGATCGAACAGATCGCCGAGGCGATGCTCGGCCCCAAGAGTCGCCGGCAGAAGCACATCAGCACGCATTACACCAACGGCGGTTGGTCCTGGAACTCACCCAATGGACGGATGCACGAGTTCGAGCAGCTGCTGAACCGCCTGACGCAGGATCAGGAACTCCTGGGAGCGACCGTGCTGTTCATCAGCGAGGGCGAGGTCGGACAGCTGGCGAACAACGCGCTCCGTCAGCTCGGCTACCAATCCCTGTTCCAGTCCCGGGGCGTTGAGGAGGTGATCTCTCAGCTCGAAGATCTGCATCTCCTGGGCGCCGCAAGCGGCTTGCCGCTCAAACCCCTGAACGGGAAGAACCTCGCTTCGACCGAATCGCTAGCCAATCTGACCTACAAACGCCTCGATCGGAGTTCGTCGAAGCAGCGTGAGGAACTCGCAGAGGAGCTGGCCAAACGGGATCCGCAGACCTTCGGGTCCGTCTTGGCGCGGTATCGCTGTCGGCCGGGGCAATCCGAAGGGCCCGATGTCCTGGCCTTCGCCGTCGAGAACCTCGACGAGCTAGAAAGTTTGCCAGAGGATCAAGCGGGACGGGTCGCCTTGCTGCTGGGCGCCGTGACCGCCAAGGACCGCAACACCAATCGGCAGGTCGAGGGCAAGGACGCCTACTTCGATTGGCTCGACGAGGCCCAGGGCCTCGCCACGCGTGATCAGTACAAGCAGCTCGAGGAGATCAAGCGTTTTGAGGAACTCGGCGTCGAGGGGCACGAGTTCGACGAGTGGCTCGCCGAAAACCTCGCACCGATGTCGCAGAGCGACCCGCAGCGGGCCGCCAAGGTCTACCTGCGTGCTTGTGAGTTGTTCGACGACGCGACACGACGCGGGACAAACCACTACAGCTTCAGCCAACCGACCGTGAACGAGATGCTCACGCGTCTCAACTGGAGGTGGAGGGAGGCGGCGAGGGACGACCCCGTGGGGCCGCTGCGTCTGGCTCTGGTCATCATGCAATCCGAAGAGGGCGCCAAGATCGCGATCGGGCGGCACACGTTCAACAACCTGATCAACACGGCCAAAAACTCACTCGACCGACTCAGGAACGATTCCGGTGGCAAGCGGCTCAGCGCCCTCGACCTCTTCAAGCGGCAGCACGAGTGGCTGCACCAGCACCTGGGCGACCTGCGTTCGCCGACACTCTACCCGGTCTACAAACGCCTGGTTAGCGCCCCAAACGAAAAGGACCTGGCCCAGGTCATCGATTGGCTCGGGCAGCGCCTCGATGACGATCCCGAAGACGGCTTCGCCGCGGGCCTGCTGTCGGCCGCACGGCTACAGCGTGTACGGTCCGGCAAGAAACCGTCGGATCGGCGATCGGCGACCGTGGACGACGAGCGTTACCTAAGCATCCTGCAAGACGACGCGGCGCCGATCGGCGAGCGGGTCACGTTCGCCTCTCAGTTCTACGACGACGAGTACGGCGCGATGCCGCTGTCGCTCGCCAACGCCAGTGTCCGGCTCGCCGCCGAGGCGGCGGCGGCCGGCGTGGTCTTCGACACCGAGCTCGAACGCTGCAATTGCCAGAACCTCCGACTGCTCTTGGCGGAGGACCCCGAGAACAAGGACGCCGTGGCGGGAGTTGAGGCTTGGCTCAAACGGTTTGTTAACAAGAAGCCCGCCCGACGCTCGGCGAACGGGCGCGTGTCGTCGGTTGATAACATCAATTACTGGCTGGCCGCCCTCGAGTTGGCCTCCGCCTGCCTCGAGCGGGGCGACGTCGAGTCCGCTGCCAAGATCGCCAGCCGCTACGGCGACAAGTTCGACAACCGCCACGAGGCGATCGCCCTCTACACAAAGCATGGGCTGATCGACGACGCGGCTCGGCTCGTCCGAACCGGTTGGAACGACCTGTCCCTCACAACGGTCCAGGGCACAACGGCTCTCTACGACCTGGCCCTGGAAGAAGCCCTGCCCGACCTTAAGGAGAAACTCAACGGCCCGCTGGCCTATGTCGCCGAGGCGAGCTTGGCGAGGTTGCCGGACGATCAGGTTGAAGCGAACGCCCCCGAGCTCAACCGCGAACAACGTCTCGTCGAAGTCGCTAAACGGTTCGAGGCAGCCGGTCTTGAGCAGGAGGCGATGATCGAAACGGCCTTGCTGATGCTCCGTGACTCTCAAGAGGCGAGCGACGTGGTCTACGAACCCCTCGCCGAGGCCGCCGAGGGTGTCACCATCGTCACGATGGCTCACCGTCACACCGCCCGCGCGGAGCGCGTCGCCGAACTCAAGAAGCAGCACGCGTTGGTCTCGCTCCGACGCGGTGAGGTGGGGCCGGCGGTCGCGATGCTCGACAAGCTCTCCTCGGGTAACCCGAACGAGAATTGGCAGCTCCACAACCTGTTCCAGCGTCACGCGAACGATCTGTGGACGGTCATGCTCGAGAAGATCGGCGGCATGAATGAAGAAGAGGTTGGCAAGATCGCCGACCAGACCCTCCGCTTGGCCACGGGCGCCACGATGGACCGTGGGGGCAACAGCAACAACCTGATGTCGTTGCTGGTTATCTCGCACTCAAGCCTCGGCCGGGTCGATGCGATCAAAGCCGCCCTGGACAGAATCCCTAAGAATCGGCGCCAGCGTTTGAGCCATAACGGTTACCCGATGTCCAACTGGAAAGGCATCATCGGCGGCCTCAAGAAGGGCGACCCCGACTCGCTCGAAGAGCGTATCGATCGGGCGGCCAACGCGATGAGCATCAACTCCCTGCTGGGCTGGAACGTGTTCAACACGAGATCGCTCCGTCGCGAAACCCCCAGCGACCGCGATCTGGCGGCCTGGGAAGCGATGTTCACCGACGACGAACTGTCCGAGGCGGCGCTGGCAGTCGCGGAGCGGGCCACCACGGCCGACGGCTCTGCCTGGGCTTCGGCCGGCCTCTGCCTCGCCAAGGCGGAGCAGCACGCTCTGGCCGCGGCCGCTTGGGAGGAGGCGTTCGCCGCCGTGGAGGGGCAGGAGGATTCGACCAAGCGTCTTGCCTACGGCGCGAGGCTGGTGAAAGCGCTCGCCGACGCGGGCGATCCCCAGGCGGCGCAAGAACTGCTGGTCGAAATAACCGATAAAGAAAAGCCCAACGGATGGGTGAAAGGCCTGTATGATCGGTTGGCGAAACGGTTCGCCGCCCTCCCCGAGAAAGCCTCCTCCGAAGACACACCGACCGCCACCACCGAAGAGACCGCAGCGCCCGACAACGCTCCCCCCGCAAACGAATCGGCGCAGGGCGAGGCTGACGAGCCACTCGCCCCCGCCGCCTGAGCCCACGGAGGCCCTCATGTCGACGCAGGATCATCCCAACCAGCCGATCGAGTCGTTCTTCGACGCGGTGCGGCACCGCCTGACGCTCCGCCGGCTCGGCACGCTCGCCGTCTCGGCGACGATCGTCGCGGCCGCGGCGGTGCTGGCGGCCGCCCTGTCGCGGGTTGCGTTCGGATACGCCGCCGAGCCGTGGTGGTACGCCGCCGCGTCGGCCGGCGCCATCTTCGCCACGCTCGTCGCCTGGCTCGTCACCTTGCCTAGCGCGGAAGCCTCGGCCCGCGAAGCGGACGAAGCTTTCGGGCTTCACGACGCGCTGGTTTCGTGGCTCCACTTCGGCAACGCGGGCAAGCAAGGCGGTTTCTACGATCTCCAGGCCAAGCAGACCGCCGAGTCCGTCATCCCGCTCGACGCCCGACGGGTCGATGTCCGCCCGCCACGCAACCGCCTGCTGCTCGCCATCGCGTTGGCGGCGGTCGCCGGCGGCCTCGGTTTCATGCAGCCGAGCGAAGCGGTCCAGCAGCGGCTCGCCCAGCAAGAGTTCACGCTGATCGAGTCCCAACGGATCAACGAGCAGCTCGAGGAACTGGTTAAGGAACTCGATGAGCAGGTCGAGGGCGAGGAGCGTGAGCTGATCGATCCCGACAAGCTGCGCGAGCAGATCGAGGCCCTCGAAGAGACGGCCGATCCCAAGCTGGCGTTACGCCAGTACGCCAAGCTGGAGCAAAAGCTCCAACAGCAGCTCAACAAGCTCAACCAACGCCGTGACGAGCAGCTCGCCGCCCGCGCCGCCAAGGAACTCGACAAGTCGGCCGAGACCCGCAAGCTCGCCAAGCCGCTCGACGCCAAGCAGTACGACCAGGCGGCCAAGGAGCTGCAGAAGATGCAGCCGAGCAAGACGGCCAAGCTGACCGAACAGCAGAAGCAAGCGGCCCGCCTCCGCGCGGCGAGCCAGCGGATGGCCGCGGCCGCGCGCAGCCGGCGTTCGTCCTCTTCCAACTCCTCGGAGGGTTCCCAGGCGGGCAAGAGCGGAGCCTCGGCCAAAGGGACCGGCTCTCAAGGCGAGGGCCAAGCCTCCGGCGCCGCCGGCCAAGGGGGCGAAGGGGACGACTCGGGCGAACTGGCCAACGCGATGCTCGACCTCGACGCCGCCGTCGCGGACCTCGAGGCGGCCCTCCGCGAGGCGTGCGACCAAGAGAAACGCAACGGCGAGTGCAACTCGAAGTGCCTCGGCAAGCTGAGCAAGTGCCAATCGAAGTGCAACGGCGCCTGCAACAGCCTGTCGAAGTGCCTGTCGAAGATGGCGATCAAGAAGAAGGCCCAGTGCCGGCTCGCGAGCCTCTGCAAGTCGTGCAGCCAGTGCCAGGGCGGGCTCTGCCAGTCGCCTTCGTCAAAGAACGGCCGAGGGATCGGCGCGTCGAGCGTCGATAGCCGTCGCGATCCATCGGATGAGGCCCTCGCCGCCGGGCCGACCGAACGGCTCACCGGCATCAAGAGCGCAGGACCCTCACAGAAGACAACCGAATCGGCCGACGACGGCTCGGGCGTCTCGACGCGCGTGGCTCAGAACAAGGACCGCGAGTTCCGCCGCAGCGTCGAATCGTACGTCAGCCGTGAGGATGTCCCCCCCGCGGTGCGACGGGGCGTGAAGCGTTACTTCGAATCGATCCATCATATCGAAACCGACACCCCCAGCGAGGCAGGCCTGTGACGCTCGTCGCCGGAACGAACCAAGAGGCCGAGCAAGCGGCCGCCGAGTTTGTCGAACGCTTCACGACCATCCGCGAGGAGGTCGGCAAGTTCATTGTCGGCCAACGCTCCCTCATCGAGGACGTGCTGCTCGCGGTCGTGTGCGGCGGTAACGTGCTGCTGGAGGGCGTGCCGGGGCTGGGCAAGACGGCGCTCGTCCACTCAATCAGCGAGGCGTTGCACCTCGCCTTCCGCCGTATCCAGTTCACTCCCGACCTGCTGCCGGCGGACATCGTCGGCACGCAGGTGCTGGTCGAGCGCGACGGGGCGAAGGTGCTGGAGTTCGCGCCGGGGCCGGTCTTCTGCAACGTGCTGCTGGCCGACGAGATCAACCGCGCCACGCCCAAGACGCAGTCCGCCCTGCTGGAGACGATGCAGGAGAAGTCGGTCACGGTCGCGGGCCAGACGCACCGGCTCGACGAGCCCTTCTTCGTCCTCGCGACGCAGAACCCGATCGAGCAGGACGGCACCTACCCGCTGCCCGAGGCGCAGCTCGACCGCTTCTTCTTCAAGCTCCTGGTCGAGACCCCCTCGCACGACGAGTTCTCAGAGATCCTCAACCGGACCGGCGGCAACCGGCGGCCCGAGGTCAGCCCGGTCGCCGACGGTGAAGACATCCTCCGCATGGGCCGCACGCTCCGCGAGACGCCCATCGACAACACCGTGCAGGACTTCCTGGTGCGGGTTGTCCGCGCGACCCACCCCGAGAGCGAAGACGCACCGGCTAATGTGCAGCGCTTCGTCCGGCACGGCGCCTCGCCCCGCGGGGCTCAGGCGATGCTCGCCGCCGCGAGGGCTCGGGCCTTGCTGGCGGGCCGTTACCACGTGTCGCGGGAGGACGTCGCCGCGGTCGCAGTGCCCGCGCTGCGGCACCGCATCATCCTCAGCTTCGAGGGCGAGGCGGACGGCGTGAAGACCGACGAGGTCATCGCCGACGTGCTGAAGGGGCTGAAGTGATCGCTGGTTCGTAGCTTTCACCGCACCCCCATCCCCCCACGGGGCCCTCGCCGCCACGCCTGCGCTCGCCCGCTATGGACCTGACCTCGCCCGACTTCATCCGCCGGCTCGACACGCTGCACCTCCTGGCGCGGAAGGTGCTCGGCGGGACGTTGCAGGCGGATCGGAAGAGCACGACCAAGGGGTCGGGCGTCACCTTCGCGGACTACGCGGAGTACTACTACGGCGCCGACTTCCGCGCGATCGACTGGCGCGTCTTCGCCCGCTTCGAGTCGCTGGTGATCAAACTCTTCGAGCTGGAAGAGGACGCCACGATCTACCTGCTGCTCGACCTGAGCCGCTCGATGGAGTCAAAATCTCTGTACGCGAAGCAGCTCGCGGCGGCGATCGGCTACATCGCCCTAAACTCCCTCGACCGGCTGGCCGTCTACGGGCTGGGCGACACGCTCGATCCGATCGTCGATCCGTGCCGCGGCCGCAGCAAAGCGCTCCCAATGCTCCGCGCGTTGCAGGAAGCCGAGAGCCAACCGGGCGACACCCGCTTCAACGCCTGCTGCCGGGTGTTCCAGGCCCGCCGCCAACGCCGCGGGCTGGTGGTAGTGATCTCGGACTTCCTCTTCCCGGACGGTTTCGAGGAGGGGCTCAACTACCTCGGCTTCCACGGCCACGACGTCTACGCCCTGCAGGTGCAGGACGACGGCGATACGACCTGCGATTGGAAGGGGGACGCCGATCTGACCTGCGTCGAGACGGGCGCCCACCGCCGGATCACCGTCACCGACGGCGAGGCGAAGCGGTACGAGCAGGCCGTGCGTGATTGGAATGAATCGCTCCGCACCTGCTGCGCGCGGCGGGCGATCGGGCTGGCATCGATCGGCACGGAGATCCCGTTCGAGCGCGTCGTCGAAGACATCCTCCGCCGCGGGGGTCTGGTCGCATGACGTTCGCCTCGCCCGCGTTGCTCTGGTCGCTGCTGGCGCTCGTCCCCCTGGTGGCGATCTACCTGCTCAAGGTCCGCCCCCGCCGCCGCCAAACGACCGCCTACTTCCTGTGGGAGCAGGTGCTCTCGGACCGGAAGCCGAACCGGCTTTGGGAGCGCCTGCGTAACCTGGTATCGCTGCTCATCATGGCGGCGACCCTGGCGGCGATCGCGCTGGCGATGGCGGAGCCGCGTCTCGTGGAGGAGCGGCCGAGCGACCTGCTGATCGTCCTCGACAACAGCCTCTCGATGAACGCCCAACAGGAGGGACAAAGCCGGCTCGATCTGGCCAAGGACCGCGCCCGCGACCTGGCCCGCGGGATGAACGGTGTGCAGCGAGCCGCCGTGGCAACGCTGGCCGGCCGGCTCCGTTACGTCTCGCACCTGTCGGACAACCCGCGCGAGTTGCTCGCGGCGATCGACCGCGTAGCCCCTACGCACGAGACGCTCGACCCGACCGCCCTGCCCCGCCCCGAGGTGGATTCTCCGGAGGAGGACGAGCCATCCGAGGAACAATCACCGGTCGAGGAAGAGGCCGAGATCGAAGCCGAAACGCCGCCGCGGCGGGTCCTCTTCTTGACCGACACGAACAACCCTGCGATGCCCGCCGGCGTCGAACCGATCGTCGTCGCGAACGAAGTGGATAACGTCGGCCTCGTCGGCGCTGATCTGCGATTCAATCTGAACGAACCCGACCAGCTCCGTTTCTACTACCGTGTCGCCTCGTCGCGGAAGGAGCCGGTTGAGGTCGATCTGCTGCTCCATCACCACCCGGCCGAGGGGGCGCCGCGGCTGGCCAAGGTGGTCCCGCTCCGCGTCGAACCGGGGGTTAACGCGGCCCAGGTGCTCGCCGTCGACAACGCGGAGCCGGGGCGGTGGGTCGCCGAACTCGACACGGAGTCTCTCGAGGACGCCCTTTCCGAAGACGACCGAGCGTACCTCGTCGCCTACCGTCAGCCACCGATCCGAGTTCGTGTCGAATCAGACGAGCCGTACTTCCTCCAGCGGGCCGTCGCCGCGTTCGCCGATCCCGGGGGGGGGCTCGCGGCCGTGGAGGAAGGCGAAGAGGTCGTCATCAGCTTCGGCGGCGCCGGCGAAACGGACGAGCACACAATCGCCTTCGCGCCCGCGGGCGAGTCTCCCTGGTGGGAAGACCTCGGCGAGCCGATCGAGGTCGCTGCGCCGAGGGCGCTGGTCGAGGACCACACCGTGACGCGCGATGTCGACCCGCTGGCGATCACCTTCGCCGGCGCGCGGGAGCTGCGAGCGCCGGCCGGCAGTGAGGTGCTGGTCGAGAGCGAAGGGGGCACGCCGCTCATCTACGTTGCGAAACGATCGGGCCGTTCGGCGCTGGTGTTGAACCTCGACCCGGTCGCCGCCGAGTTCTACTACAGCGCGTGGTTCCCCGTCCTCGTGCAGGCGGGGGCGAAGCACCTGTCGGGACGCGCGGCGCCCCTGGCGGCGACGCACGCCGCGGGATCGTCGGTCCGACTGCCAACCGAGACCGAGGGCTTCGACGGCGAACTCACCACGCCCGAGGGCGCGACGATCCCCCTCGCCACCGCCGAGACGGGCGAGCTCACGTCGCCCGGCTTCTACTGCGTCGAAGCGGACGGCCAAAGCTGGGACGTCGGCTGCAGCCCGCTCGCCGCGAGCGAGACCCTCCTACCGCTCGGCGCGCCAACGCTCGAGCCCGCGGGCCTCGCGACAGGCCGGCCGATCGGGCACTGGCTCGCGATCGCCGCGATCGTCGCGATGGCGGCGGAGTCCGTCCTCTACCATCGCCGGAAAGTGGGGTGACCGGGATGGAGTTCCTCTCGCTCGAGCCGCTGGTCTGGCTCCTCGCGCTGGTCGCGCTCGGCTACGCGTTGCGTTACACGCTGGTCGATCAACCCGCGGCGAGGCGGGCCCTCTCGCTACTGTTGCGAGGACTAGCGATCGTGGCGCTGGTGGTCGGGCTCTGCCGTCCCTACTGGCTCACGCCTAGCGAACGGCTGCACGTGGCGTTCCTGGTCGACGTGAGCGACTCGATCGATCTCAACGGCGTCGAGGCGGCGTCGGGGCAGATCAGCGCTGCCATCGATGGGCTCAACCCGTCGGATACCTGGTCGCTGCACGCGGTCGCCCAGGAGCAACGCCCGCTCGCGACCGTCGAGGAGCTGAGCGAACTCGTCGAGAAGTGGCGCGGCGATCTCAGCGCCGATCGCTTCCGCGGCGCCTCGCGGCTCGGTGAGGGGATGCTCTCCGCGCGGCTCGCCTTCCCGGCGGGGTGCGCGCGACGGCTCGTTGTCTTTAGCGACGGACGCCCAACCGACGCCCGCCTCGCCGAAGCGGTCGACCAGCTCGCCGAAGAGCGGACCGACGTCCGCTTCGCGCCGATCCCCTCGCTCCGCGACGCGGAGGCGGCGGTCGTCTCACTCGAGTCCCCCTCGCCGGTCGCGTTCCAAGGGGAAATCGTGCGGCTGAGGGCCAAGGTCCGCGCGAACCGGGCAATGAAGGCGAGCGTGCGGGTGCTGCACCGCGGGGTCGTCGTCCGCTCGCGCGACGTCGAGCTGCCCGCCGACGAGACCGAGCTCGTTGAGTTCGACGTCGAAGCGCCCTCCCCCGGCCCGAGCCGGTACACCGCGGAGATCGTGCCGGCCGAGGACCGCTTCCCGCTCAACAACCAGGCGGGCTGTACGATCAACGTGCGAGGCGAGCCGCGTGTGCTGGCCCTGCACAGCGAGCCCCGCGACCTGCGCCCGCTGCGTCGGGCGCTCGCGGAGCAAGGGATCGAGGTCGACGTGCGGGGCAAGCTCGGCCTGCCGAACTCGCTGGAGGAGGTGCTCGCCTTCGACGCGGTGATCCTCGCGGACCTGCCCGCCACGGACCTCACGCCGCGGCAGATGCAGATGCTCAAGCGTTACGTGATCGACTACGGTGGCGGGCTGGTGATGCTCGGTTCGGAGAACAGCTTCGGGTTGGGCGGCTACTTCAAGACGCCCGTCGAGGAGGTGCTGCCACTGATCTCGCGGTTCGAGAAAGAGAAAGAGAAGCCCTCGCTCGCGATGGTCCTGGTGATCGACAAGTCGGGATCGATGCAGGGCTTGCCGATGTCGCTCGCCCGCCAGGCGGCGAAGGCGGCGGTCGAGCTCCTCTCGGCACGCGACCTGATCGGCGTCATCGGCTTCGACGGCGCGCCGCGGCTGGTCTGCGACCTCCGCAGCGCGGGCGACGTCGATGCGGTTCAGTCATCGATCGACACTCTGGAAGCGGGGGGCGGCACGTACGTCTACCCGGCGATGGTCCAGGCACGCGACATGCTCGAGACCGCGCCGGCCAAGGTGCGGCACATGATCGTGCTGAGCGACGGCCACACGCAGCCGGCCGACCACCACTCGCTCGCGCAAGAGGCTGCCGACGCCGGCATCACGGTCTCGACCGTGGCGCTCGGCGGCGCCGACCGCCAGCTCCTCTCCAGCATCGCCGAGCTGGGCCGCGGCCGGTATTACGAGACCGACGACCCGGCCAATGTGCCGCAGATCTTCACCAAGGAGACGATGCAGGCGAGCAAGTCGGCCATCAAGGAGGACCTCTACGCCGCCGTGCAGACGGGCGACCACCCGGTGCTGGCAGGCTTCGCCGAGGCGGACCTGCCGTTCTCGCTCGGCTACGTGATGACCGAGGTGAAACCGACCGCCCAGCTGCTGCTCGCCGCGGAGACGGGCGACCCGCTCCTCGCGGTGGGGCGCTACGGCCTCGGCACCGGTCTCTGCTACACGAGCGACCTCACCGACCGCTGGGGGGGCGAGTGGCTCGCGTGGGACGGCTGCGGCAAGTTCTGGTCGCAGGTGCTGCGCGGCGCGCTGCGGAAGCGCGACGCGGACGGCGTCGTGCTCCGTCCGGAGGTCGTCGGCGAAACGTGGAGCGTCGAAATCGACCGTTTCGACCCGGACGGCTCGCCCGTCAACGGCGTCGCGTGGCAGGCGGCGGTCGCCGACGAGAACGACCGAAAGTCAGACGTCGAAGTCCGCGAGACGGGCCTCGGGCGCTATCGACTCGAGGCCTCGACCCAGGGTGCCGAACGCCTCAGCCTCCGCCTGCACGACACCGACGCGGACAAGCTCCGCGTGCTGCACTGGCGACGCCCCTACCCGGCGGAGTACTCCCTGTCGGGCGACGTCGCCGAGCCGCTGAGCCAAGCGACCGAGTTCACGCCCGAGACGATCCGCGAAGGGGTCGAACCGGAGCCGAGCCGCCAGCCGGTAGCGCACTACGCGTACCTGACGTCGATCGGCCTGATGCTCGCCGGGCTGCTGCTGCGGCGGCTGTGATCTCATTCACGCGTCTTTATCGCTGCGTTGACCAATGGAACAGGAATAGGGTGTCAGCCATACCACGCAAGGTATCCCAGACGCTTGGGATCTTTGAGAGCCAGACCTCCCTGATAACAGCCGAGGATGGGAAACCCTGCTACCGGCAAATGTGGGTCACTCATGTTTACTTACGTACTACGGATAAGATGCTCCAAACGGTTCCGCAAAGAACGCCACGCTAACAGCCCTACCGTACCGCCATGCCCACGAGGAAAAGCGATCGTACCGACGCATCAAACAGTGAGGTTCAACGCCATCAGTCCAAGGAGGTTGAGCGGCGTAGCAGCACTGGCAAACTAGAGCATGGCGATGAGCAAAGCGTTAAAGCTCATGTTGCACGGGGGACATGGCGAGCGTTCCTGTTACGAAGGTTCTTGTGGGCACTACTCGCAATAGTGTGCATAAATGCCGCCGCATTCGTTTTCTGCTTCCTTCGAGAGATGGCGACGTTTCCATACGGCGGTCCTCGCCTTCCCCACGGCCCGAGGCAGATACTCTGGCTTTCAAGACTCGTCTTGCTCCCGTACCGAGAGTATCACTACGGAAATGCGTTTCTGTTTGCTCCGGTGATCATTACAGTTGAAGCAATCGCTCTCGCCCTCGCAGCCCAGATCTGTTCCCTGAAGCTAATGCGAAATACGAAGTAGTCGAACTACTAAGTCCGATTGCTAATCTGCAAAGGTGGCGTCGTCCTTGGTCAGGTCGAGCAGTTCTGAGCCTATTCGGCTCTAGCGACTAATCCTTTCCAGCGGTCGTCCCACCCGATAACGCCCGCATGGCGTAGCGGCCCGTCACTTCGCGTGCCGGCCGGTTTGTCGCTCGATGCAGTTCGCCACCAGGGCGGTCCAGCCGGTCTGGTGGCTGGCGCCGAGACCCTCGCCGGTGTCGCCGTTGAAGTACTCGTGGAAGAGCAGTTCGCTCTGCCAGTCGGAGCAGCCGGTTGGGCAGCACGTCTCGCCGAGGCAGGGGCGTCCACCCTCCGGGCCGCTGGGCAAGAAGATCCGAGTCAAGCGGTCGTTGATCTCGCTGGCGACCTCGCGGAGGTTCATGAAGACGCCGGAACCAGTCGGGCACTCGACCTTGAGGTCGTTGCCGTAGAAGTCGTGGTAGCGTTCCAGCGCCTCGATGAGCATGTAGTTGGTCGGCCACCAGATCGGGCCCCGCCAGTTGCTGTTGCCCCCGAACATGTAGCTGTCCGACTCGCCGGCGACGTAGGCGATGCGATGGGTATGGCCCTGGATGGAGAGCTCGAAAGGCTCCCCCTCGTGCCGTTTGGAGAGGGAGCGGATGCCGTAAGGCGAGAGAAACTCCGACTCGTCGAGCAGGACCTTGAGCACTCGCTCGAGCCGCTCGCGGCTGGGGATCGCCAGCAGGAGCTTACGCCCCCCCTCGGCGCATTCGCCCAGTGAGACCTGCTTCGTCAGATCGTGACGGTAGGTGAGGAACCACTCGAGCCGGTTCTGGAAAGCGGGCAGGCTCTGGACGAGCGGCTCGTCGAGCACCTCCACGGCGATCAACGGAAGCAGGCCGACTAGCGAGCGGACGCGCATCGGGACGGTCTCGCCGTCGATCTGCAGCTGGTCGAAGTAGAAGCCTTCCTCCTCATCCCACAGGCCGGCGCCGCCGCGCGTGTTGATGGCGTCGGCGATGCGGACAAAGTGGTCGAGGAACTTCGACGCCATCTCGGCGTAGGCTTTGTCTTCGCGGGCGAGCTCGATGGCGATCGAGAGCATCGTGCCGCAGTAGAACGCCATCCAGGCCGTGCCGTCCGCCTGCTCGAGCTTGGCGCCGTCGGGGAGGCCCTTGGAGCGATCGAACACGCCGATGTTGTCCAAGCCCAAGAAGCCGCCGGCGAACACGTTATCGCCCACGTCGTCGACCTGGTTGACCCACCAGGTGAAGTTCAGCAGCAACCGGTGGAAGCACTTGGCGAGGAACTCGCGGTCGACGCCGCCGGTGAGCTGGAACACCCGCAGGCACGCCCACGCGTGGACGGGCGGGTTGACGTCGTAGAAAGCGAACTCGTAGGCGGGCAGCTGGCCGTTCGGGTGCATGTACCACTCCCGCAAGAGGACCAGGAGCTGCTTCTTGGCGAACTCGGGGTCGGTGCGGCAGTGCGGGATCATGTGGAAAGCCAGGTCCCAGGCGGCGAACCAGGGGTACTCCCACTTGTCCGGCATGCTCAGCACGTCGCGGGCGTAGAGGTGCCCCCAGTTGCTGTTGCGGCCGTGACGACGCTCCGGCGGTGGCTTGTTAATCGCCTCGTCGCCGTCGAGCCAGTCCTGCACGATGTAGTGATAGAACTGCTTCGACCAGTTCAGACCCGCATGCGCTTGGCGCGTGATCGATCGCTGCTCGTCGTCGGCGTTGGGGCCGATCACGTGGTCGTAGAAGGCGTCCGCGTCGGTGCGTCGCTTATCAAAATCGGAGTCGAAGCCGGCGCCAAAAGGCTCCGCGGGCGCTTCGTCTTCGCGCGAGAGTCTGAACTCGACGGAACGGCTCTCCCCTGCCGGGATCGTCAGCCGATAGACGCCCGCCGCCTTGGTGCCACGCCGCTTCGGGTTCACGGCGTCGCGCTCGCCGTCGATCACGTAGCGGTGGAAGGCGTCCTTCACGTAGGGCGTGTACTGTGGCGTGCCGTAGAGCCGTTCGGAGTTGGTTTCGTTCTCGGTGTACAGCACCTCGAACGGTTCCCCGTCGGGATGGGGGCCGAAGTGGGCTTGGTACCTGCCGAGCGACTCGTGGGCGGTCTCTAGCGACGCGTCCCCCGTGGCTCCCAGCATCGGTTTCACGGTGCAACCCTCGTGCTTGCACCCCCACACCCAGGTGTTGCGGTACCAGAGCGTCGGCAGCAGGCAGATCTCGGCGGCCTCGGGGCCGCGGTTGGTGGCGGTGATACGCACCAACAGGTCGTTCGGGCCGCTCTTGGCGTACTCGGTGACCACGTCGAAATAGCGACGCTCATCGAACACGCCGGTGTCGATCAGCTCAAACTCGCGGCTGGTCTTGTCGCGGCGGGCGTTCTCTTCGACCAGCTGTTCGTAAGGAAACTCCGCCTGGGGATAGCGGTACAGCGCCTTCGCGTAGGAATGCGTGGGCGTCGAGTCGAGGTAGTGGTAGCACTCCTTCACGTCCTCGCCGTGATTGCCCTCGGGGCCGGTCAGGCCGAAGAGCCGCTCCTTGAGGATCGGGTCCTTGCCGTTCCACAGTGCGACCGAGAAGCAGAGGCGACACTGGCGATCCGTGAACCCCATGAGCCCGTCTTCGCCCCAGCGGTACACACGGCTGCGGGCGTCCTCGTGCGTGAAGTACCGCCACGAGTCGCTGTCGGGCGAGTAGTCCTCGCGGACCGTGCCCCACTGTCGCTCGGACAGGTAGGGGCCCCAACGCTTCCAGTTCTGCTGGCGGGCTTTCTCTTCGGCGAGGCGGGCGTGTTCGGCGGTGGGGTGCTCGGTCATGTCGGCTAGAGTCTCCCCAAACCGCCGCCCGGTGTCGAGCACACCCCTCCCCGTCGCCTACCAGTCAAAGCCAACGCTGGTCGCGAAGCCGAAGAAGCCGAGCGTGCCCTCTTCGCTCGTTGCGTTGCCGGCTCCGTTCCAGACTTGCCCCTCCATCGCGAAGGTCGCGAACGGGATGTGGCGGCGGTGCGGTAGGTTCTTGCCCTGCCAGCGGAATCCGAGCTGCATCTCGGCGATGGAGAGCAGGTCGTCCCGGTTCGTGTTGCGGGTCGTGCTGAAGGGGGAGGTCAGGTCGAGGTCCTCACCCGCTTCGAGCCGGCTCTCGCCGTCGCCGAAGAGGAGCGAGCCACGCCCCCGCCAGTAGAGCGACGCCTGACGCGTCAGCTGCCGCGAGGCGTACAGCGAGATCGTCGGACCGAAGCCCTCGATCGACTGCTGATAATCGATCTGCCCCAGCAGCGTGTTCGCCGTGTTGGTGGTCTGAGCCTGGTAAGTCTGCTCCGAGAAGGCGTAGCGGACACCGCCCGCGACGCCGAGGTCCCAGCCGCAGAAGGTGGTCTCTTTGGTCGCCTCCAGATCGAGCGTGTAAGCGTTGAGGCTCGACGCGGCGGTGACTTGCTCGCTCGGATCGACGCTCGAGATATCGACCGTGCCGAACGTCGGGTGGGTGATGCTGCCGAAACCGTTGGCGGGCGGGTTGGCCGAGGCCGCCTGGGCTTCGTGATCGAAATGCCACCAGGTGACCCGCATGCCGACCCCGTCGCCGTGGCGCCAACCAAGAAACACGCGGGGAGTGAGCTCGAGATCGTGGTCGAACTCGGTGTCGGAGATCACGTCGTTGCCCAAGCCGTCGCTCTCAGTGACGGTGAAGGCGACGTTGTTCTCGAATCGTGGCTTCACGAAGGTGAACTCGAAGCCGGCGTAGCAAGCCGCCCGCGGGCCGCAAACGGCTTCGCCGCAGACGACGTCGCCACAAAGGTCGGCGTCGCAAGCCATGTCAGGGCAGGCCATGTCCGTGCAACCAAGATCGCCGCAGCCGCAGGGTTCGCCATGGCAGACCGGTTGAACCGCCTCGTCGAGGCGGGGCGCCCGCACGGCCGGTGTGGAATGGGACGCGGAGACGCCGCGGTGCTCCACCTCGGTCCGCCCGGTCACCGGGTTGTAGACCGTGCGCGAGGCACGCTGGGCGTCCGCAGTCGTGGCCGCGGCCATCGACGCCAACAGAGCTAGCACACCGCACTTACGCAACGACAGCGACGAGAAGCGATCCATCGCCTCACCCCCCAGTTCCACCGAGTGTGGTCAGATTAGAAAACGGGCCGTCTACCCCGACGGCCTCGCTGCAAACAAGGATCGGCAAGCTGCGCAAGGGAATCCAATTATTCCGCTAGTGCCGATGGCGGAGACCCTGCGGCCACTGTCACGAGTTGCTCGCCGTGAACTCGACCAGCACCTCTTGGATGTCGGAGCTGGAAGAGCTTGGTGAGACCGTCGGGAAGCTCGCCACGGAGACCTGCACCCGCACCGTGCCCACGAAGTCGTCCGACGGCGGGGTGACGGTCACTTCACCGGTGGCGCTGACACTCGCCGTGTGGCCCTCCGAGCTGATGGCCCGCGCGGTGTAGAAGACCGGGTCGTCCTCGACATCGATCGCCGAGAGCTGGAAGACGGCGTCCTGGCCCTGAAGCGAAGCAATCGCGGGGAGGTCCTCCAGGAAAGGTGCGCCGTTAACCGTGTCGGGGGTGAGTGTGACCGTGAATTGGCGTTCCACGCTGCGGCCCGCCTCGTTCATGACGGTCACGGTGATCGTCGCCGTGCCGGTGGCGCCGTCGGCCGCCTTCAGGAAGAGGACGGCGTTCTCGGCGTCTTCGATGATCGAAACGTCGTTCATCGTGATCTCGTTCACGGGGCGATCCCCCGTGATCTGGCCGTCGTCGAAATCGGGATCACTCGGGTCGAGCTGTCTGACTCGCTGGGTCTGGCTGATCGCCTCACGGTTCGACTCGCCCTCCACCAGCACGCCGAAGATCGTGTGCTGGAAGTCGAGCGATCGAGTCGCCCCCTCGGTGATGAAGAACTGCGAGTCGTTCGTGTCGTCGAGGTTCTTGGCCATCGACAGCAGGCCGGTCCGGTTGTGCTGCACATCCGGATGGAACTGGTCGTCGTAGGTGCCGAGCGTCGATCCCCCCGTGCCGGTTCCGGTGGGGTCTCCCCCCTGGATCACGAAGCCATCGACCACCCGGTGGAAGATCACGTCGTCGTAGAAATCGGCCTCGGCCAGTTCGATCAACCGGTCGGTCGCCCGCGGGGCGAAGTCCTCGAAGAGCTCAAAGACCAGGTCGCCGTAACCCGCGACGTCGATCACCGCCGAGCGGTTGCCGTCCAGGATCGTGGCGGTGACGTCCGGGTTGTCGCTGCTGACGGAGTATGTCAGCTCACCGCCCATCGAGTTGTAGCCGTCGAGCGCGATGAACGACGGGGAGCCGACCAGCAGCGTCTCGTCGGCGAGCTCGGCGAGGTGGGGGTCCTCGGAGGTCGGCACGTCGACGCCCGCCAGCTCGGCGAGCCGGGCCAGCGTCTGGAAGCCCTCGGCCCGCGTCCCGTCCGAGAAGACCCAGGTCGGGTAGGTGTTGATGTTGTTGTCCTCGCCGATCTGGTTGCGTGACCGATCCGGGTTGGTCACCTCGACGAAGGGAAGGCTGCCCGCGCCGTCTTCGAACAGCTCCTTCTGAGCCGTGCAAGCGGGGCACCAGCCGGCGCCGTAGAAAACGGCGCCTGAGTCGGCGATCGCCTGCGCCAAACCGACCAAGTCGGGCTGGACCATCTCGATCTGCAGGAACGAGAAATCGCTGGTGCGGTGCGTGTCCGTGACCTGGAACGCGATCGCGCGGGTCTCCCCGGCCGCGGGGTCCGGGTTGCTGTAGATGAGCGTGCGGAGGACGCGTTCGTAGTTCGCCACCGAATCGACGCCGAGCAGGGAGAGGCGGCCCGTGTCGTCGTCGTAGCTTGCGGTGATCGAGGTCCCCTCCGTGCTAACCGAGAGCACCTCCGCGGTGTTTGTCGGGATGGTGGCGAAGAAGATGCTAGCGCTGTGGATCGTGGCGTCGTTGGCGCCCAGAATCTCCGCTTCCGGGACCAGCGACTGAAGCGCGGCGTCGCCGATCAAGAAGTCCACGGGCAGGATGGTGATGTCCTCGGCGGCGCCGTTCAGATCGACCGATACCGGCACGTCGGTCACCTCGACCGAGAAGTCCTCGCTGCTGGAGAGCGCCGGGTCGGCGTCATCCGTAACGACGATGCGGAAATCGACCGTCGAACCGTCGTCCGACTCCGCCGGCGTCCAGCGGATCACGGCGGTCGTGTCGCTCGTCTTCTCGATCGTCGCGGTGGCAGGCGACATCGCCGCATCGAGCTCGAACGTCAGCACGTCACGGCTGTTGGCGTCGGTCGCGGTGACCAGGATCTCGATCGGCGTGCCCACTTCGGTCTCGCGGTCGCCGACCGCGTCGATCACGGGGGCGACGGGGTCGCCGTCATCGACCAGCGTCACGGCCAGCGCCTGGCTGAAGACGCCGTTGGCGTCGCTCGCGCCAGCACCCGACCACACGACCCACGCGTCCTCTTCGTTAACCGCGATCGCCGGGGCGACCGGCGCGGCGCCGGGCTCCTGTTCGTTGACCACGGTCACGTCGCTGAGCGTGTCGTCCGCCTCGACGCTACGGACCTCGGTGTTCCAGCCCATGGCGGGCGTGCTGCTCGCCCAGGCAGCGAGCCACTGGCCGTCCTCGGCCACCGCGAGGGCGGGCGCCACCTGCTGGCCCGAAGTCGTCTGGTTCACGACGATCTCCGACCCCGCCGCGGCGCCGTCCGAACCGAAGCGACGGCCCACGATGCCCCAGCCGTCCCCGTCCTGGTTCAAGCTCTGCCAAGCGGCGACGTAACCCCCGGAGTCGTCGGCCACGATGGCGGGAGCCGATTGGCTCGCGGTGGTCGTCTCGCTGAGCTGGGTCTCTCCCCCAACCGCGAGCCCGACGCTGTTGTACGTCTGCGAGTAGACACCCCAATCGGAACCGTCCTGGTGACGGCTCTGCCAAGCGATGACCACCTCGCCCGACGAGAGGAAGGTCGCGCTGGCGCCCTGTTGCTTGCTATCGATCGTTGTGTTGACGCGGGCCTCGGTGCCGAGCGCGCCCTCGGAATTGAATCGACGGAAGAAGACCCCGGTCGAGTCGCCTCGGCCCACGCCCTCCCAGGCGACGACGAACGAATCCCCGTCGCCCATGGCGAGGCTCGGCGTGGTCTGCCGTCCGCCAAGCGTCGTGTTCACGATCACTTCTTCGCCGACTCGTGTGCCGTCGGCCGCGAAACGCTGGAGGAAGATGCCCTCCTTGTCCCCCACGCCACGGCCCGCCCAGGCGACGATGAAGTCGCCGTCGTCCGCGACCGCCACCGCGGGGGCGTACTGTTCGCCTCGGATCGTGCTGTTCACTCGGAAGGCATCGCCCACCGCTTCTCCGTCGGCGTCGTACACTCGGGCGAAGACCCCCGCGTCGTCGACGGCGCCCTCCCCTTCGAAGACGACAACCCGATTCACCGGGCTGGCCGCCACGGCGATCGACGCCTCGTTCGAGGTCTGCTCGCCCGGCAAGTAGTCGTTAACGAGCAACGCCTCACCGACCGGCTGTGCGGATAGCGCCAGGCGGGTCTCGAGGCGTTCGGTGCGCAGCCGCTCGGAGCCGGCGCGGCCCCGCCTGCCCGCCCGTTTAGACCGATCCCGCCGCCGAAACCATGCCGACATCCACGCACCTCGATGACTGTTCCAAGAACGGCCCAAACTGCCTAACCGGGGCCGTCCGTTGAGTATGTACGGACTCTGCGGAGCGGGCAAACAACCGGGGTCGCGGATGGCCGCGAAAGGGCCTAAAGGGCATAGGCCGCAAAACCATCGTGGCGCAACCCCACCGATCGCTCGAGCCCGCTCCCGACGCCGCCCACTGGCGTCCGAGGAGAGCCAATCGGGGGGCGGCCAGCATGGACAGTTCTTGGGACGCCGAGAGCGCCAATACGTGGAGGCGTGCCGCTACTCGCCGAAAGCGAGGTTGTGCCGCCCCCCCTCGAACGCCAGCTCGACCGGCGGGCCGGTCACTTCGCAGCGCTCGTGGGCGGCCATCTCCCCGGACAGGTCTTCGCTCACCCACAAGCGGTCGAGGTGCAACGTGTTCGGCACGACGACCCACCGCTGCTCGCCGTAGCGGGCGCGGATCTTCTCGAAGACCTCCTCGTCGTCCGCGAGCGTGGCGGGGATCTTGCCGCGTTGCATGTCGCCGGTCGTGTAGACGTTGACGAACGTCTTGTACTCGTCGATCGCGTCACGGAGCCGCTGGGTGATGAAATCGGCTAGTCCGACGCCGATCGCGTTCCCCTTGGAGGCCGCCACCAGCTCGAGGCAGGCGATCGTGCCGACCAGCGGGTGCTCGACGTCCTCGACGCTCGTGCCGCGGCGGCCGATCACGTTGGGATCCATGCCGGTGCCGCTGAAGGTCTTGCCGACCTCGTTGACGATCAGCACCTCGATCTCGTCGAGCGGGAGGGACGGGAAGTACTCCCGATGCTTATCCAGCAGTTTGGGTTCTTCCCGCAGGATCTGCTCGGCGGGCAGGGCGTGCAGCTCGGCGGTCTGGTCGTAGCCGTCCTCAAGGATCGCCAAGCCAGCCCACACCTTGCCGCTGTCGACGAGCATCTTGCCCATCTGAAGCAACATGTCCTTCATCTGAGGCGTGGGCGTGGAGTGGAAGGTTTGGGCCGATTGGATCTTGCCCATCCCAACGACCATCATCTTTGTCAAACCGCTCTGCACGGGGCCGGCGAAGCAGGTGTGCAATTTCACGCGGTTGATGACCAGCACGCCAGCCGACTCGTGGCAATGGCGGTCCATCCAGACGTCGCCCGTGGGCGCCTCGCCGACCTTCACGCACTCCATGCTGGATCGGATCGGCATGCCGGTCGCCTCCTCGGTGCAGCCGAGCGACTCGATCATCTCGCGCTGTCCCTCGGCCGTCGCCCCGTTGTGGGACCCCATGCAGGGGACCATGAAGGGGGTCGCGCCGTGCTCGCGCAGCCAATCACCGGCAGCCCGGGTGATCTCGACCAGGTTGCAGATGCCGCGTGACCCAACTGTCACGGCCACCTCGCCTTGGGGTGGCGGGCCGATGGCGTCGAGCCGGCGGCGCACCTCCGCGGTGACGTCCTCGATCGGGTTGGAGGCCAGCGTTTGTCGGACGGGGACGAATCGCATGCGTCGGCTCGGGCGTGCGGGGGCGGCTGCCCGGCTTTGGGGACCGGGCCAGTAGCCCTCAGCCTACTACACACAACCCCCCGAGTAACGACGCCTCGCCCGTACGGCGTTCGTCGTCTTGCGCACGACTGTCCGCTCAGCGGCGGGCGCGGCAGACCACGAGGGCGGCGAGTGACAGCAGCCCCAGGGCGGTTGGCTCGGGAACCGCAACCGACGATTGCGGACCGATCGAGAGCTCCTCGCGGACCGAACCGTACGCCGAGGACCACAGGGCGAGGTCGTCGGCGTCGGCGTCGCCATCGAAGTCGGCGTCACCGACAAGTCCGGAGCCCCCGCTGTCTCGCCAGATCGTGTAGTCGGCCGCGTCGACCACCCCGTCCAGATTGAAGTCGCCCGGCGAAGTCCGCGCGAGGTCCGTGACCAGCAGCGCGGCGTCATCCAGCTCAACAAGGCCGTCGCCATCGATGTCGAGTAGCCAATCGTCCGTGCCGAGGCCGGCGAAGAGCGTGTCGAGGTCGTCGGCGTCCGTCGTGCCGTCCTCGTTCAGGTCAGCCCGGCGGAGCAGCATCTCGTCCACGCTGATGGCGACACGCGGATCGGTCGCCCCCTCGAGGATCGGATCGATAATCAGGAAGAGGTCGATGTTGTCCACCAAGCCATCACCGTTGACGTCGCCCGCGGCGTTGAAGAGGTCGTTCTGGGAGTACAGGAGCGTTTCGAACCCAGCGGGGCCGGTGACGTCCGCCGGGTTGATCTGGTTGTTGGCGTTCAGGTCGCCGAATCCGAGGCCGTTGTTCGTGGCCGTAATGAAGCCGGTCTCACGCTCGATGTTCGTGGTGCCCGTCTCTTCGATCGTCACGATCGTCACCGCGTGCGAACCGCTCGTCACCCCGAACACCCCGGCCACGTAGCGGTCCCGGTCGTAATAGCCCGCCTGGCCTTGATTCGAGTCCACCATCGCCATGATGTCCTCGTCCGACAGGTTGGCCGGCAGGTCAAGGAAGACGAAGACCTCGTCCGCGGTCTGATCGACCGACCGGATGATCAGGTCGCGCTCGTCGGGGTTCCCCGGGTTGCTGGTGAACGGCTCGAAGCTCTCGACCGTCGAGTCCGGGGGCAAGAGGTCCACGTAGATCGTCTTCTTGAAGTCGGTGAACACCGCCGGCCCCCCGTCGCCGCCGGTGCCGGCATTGCGGTGCCGGAACGCGCGGGCGGTCAGGTAGTGGCGTCCCTCGGAGAGCGTCGTCGTGTCGATCGTCTGCTCGTACTCGCCGGTCCCTGTGCCCACGTTCGTAGCGCCGTCCCACTGGTAACCGGGGGTGTTGGTCGTGAGGAACTCCTCAAACCCGTACGAGACGCTGCCCGGGGTCACGTTATCGACCGAACCGTTCCCGTTGAGCTCGACGCCACCGTCAATCATCAGCAGGGCCGTGTCTCCGTCGGCGTGTGCGTCGCGCACCGTGCCGGCGCCAGTCGGGTTGGGCAGCGAGACCGGCGTCGTGTCGAGGCGGACCGTGAAGGTCGTGTCGGTGATCACCTCGATGTCCGCCAAGCGTGCGGTGCCGTAGTTCGCGCTGGTTCCGTCCGATCCCTCAAGCAAACCCGTGCTGGTGACACTCAACGCGCCCTGGGGGCCGGCGACGCCGTACACGACATAGCCACGCCCGCCGCTGGCGTTCGCCGGCACGGTGATATTGATCTGCCCCGAGCCGTTGACGACCACCGAGTCGGGGATCGCGTCGGTCGGATCGACCGTCGGGTTCGCCGCGTTGCCGGTCAGCTCGACCAGCACCGTGCCCGGCGCAAAGTCGGTCTGCACCCCGTTGCGGGTGAGCGCGACGTTGTCGTTGCGGCTATTGAGGCCAACGACCGCCGAGTTGGATCGTTCGTAGACATAGATGTTTGAGAAGCCGTTCGGGTTGAAGGCGTCGTCGATCCAGCGCTCGCGGAAATCGCCCCGCCCGTGCGTGTTGCGGAGACCGACCAGCGTGGTGATCGCGTCGCCGAAGAACCCGCCCAGGGCGTCGTCGCGGCCGTCCTGTGGGAACGAGTCGCCGGCGATGGCGTCCGCGTTCATGTAGACGAGCGCCTCGCCCGGCAGCATGAGCGTGTACGCGTGAGCGACGTTGCCGAGGAACGAGCCCCCCTCGTCGTGGCTTTGGGTGAACGAGACCCCCTGGCTGCCGTTCATCAGGCCATCGTCGTGCAGATCGATCGACTCGTTGCGGATGCCGTGCCAGTTGTTCGCCGCACCGTTAGCGGTGAGGTTGTCCTTCAGCCGATTGAAGAGACGGAAGTCGAGCGCCGCGCGGTTGCCGCCGACGGCGGTCGGGTTCGAGTTGTTGGTCACGTCGTGACGCATGAAACCCTGGAGGAAATCGGCGCTATCGAAACCGGTTTCAATGAACGAGTAAACGTGGTTCGGGCTGCCGTCGAGCAACGGGTCACGCTTCGCCATGAAGGAGGCCGTGTCGAAGTCGAGCAGGTACTGCCGCTCGAAGTGCCGCGCCGCGTCGAGGCGGAAGCCATCGATGTCGTACTCCTGGATCATCCAGCGGACGTTCCGCATGAGCAGGTCGACCGAGTTCTCCATCACCGGGTCACCCGCGAGCGGGTTGGCCTCGTTGAAGTCGTACAGCGTGGTCGGATTGCCCCGGCCATCGAGTATCTGGCGGCCACCGAGGTCCCGGTCCGGGTAGAACCGGGCGTTGTTCGGGTCGGGCTGGTTGAAGACCGTCCCGGCGGGGATGTTGTTCGGGTCGCCCACCTGAGTCGGGTGCCGGATGAACTGATAATCCTTCTCTTGGGCGATATCATTCAGGCCGGCGAGTTGGCCGAGGATCTCGTCCTGGCCGAAGTCGATAAAGGGGTTGTGGAAATCGCCGTTGATGTCGCCGGGCAAAGTGAGCGCGAACCCGGGGTACCCCCCCAGGTTCACGAAGTTCTGATCGGTGCGATTACCGACGCCGTTGTGGTTCCACAGCAGGTCGGGATTGATGCCCACTCCCGCCTTGTGGGCTTGGTCGATCAACGCACGGAAGCTCGTGTCGGTGCCGTAGCGGGTCTCGTTGCGAGCCTCGCCGAAGCTGAAGCGATCGAACACGTCGTAACCGACCGAGAGCTGGCCGCTGGCCTGATTGGGCGGCGGCACCCACATGCGGCCGTAGCCGACCTCGTGGATGTCCGCCATGCGGTTCTCGATGTTGTCCCACCGAGCCTCGAACATCTGAAAGATCGCGGGCGAAGAGGCGTCGACTCCCAGGGCGGGCGCCCCGACGACGAGTGCGAACGCCGACGCGAGAACGCGGATTCGATCGGTAGAGGTTGACATCTCTCGGTTCCAGTTTGGCTTGTCAGCGTTGCGAATCGTGTTGGTATTCGATAACGGGCGGGGGTCACGGCTTGGGCGTGAAACGGATCGCCTGACCGCCGCCGGGGGCAAGCTTGAGCGTCAGGACGGTGTCCGAGGAGACCTCTTTCGACTCGACCGTGTAGTCGGTCGGGTTGTCCCACCAGTGGGCGTCGTCCGAGTCCCGGTAAACCTGCGCCTCGTAGGTCCTGCCCGGCTGGAGGAACGCGAGGGGCGTCTCGAGCGTGCGGGCCTCTTCGTCGGTCACCGCGCCGAGGTACCAATCGTCACCGCCCCGCTCTTGCCGGGCGATGACCGTGTAGTCGCCGATCACGCCGTCGATCGCGCGGGTTCGTTCCCAGTCGGCCGGCACGTCGAGGATGAACCGGAAGGCGTCGGGGTGACGCTCGTAGATCTCGGGGAAGTCGCAAGCCATCTGCATCGGGCTGTAGACCACCACGTACAGAGCGAGCTGCTTGGCGAGCGTGCTCGCGATGCGGTCGTTCGGGCGGTCGCCCGATTCGAGCGTGATATCGAACACGCCGGGAGTGAAGTCCATCGGACCCGACAGCATCCGCGTGTAAGCCAGGATCGAGATGTGCTCCGGCGGGTTGCGACCGTCGCCGCTCCACGCGTTGTACTCCTGACCGCGGGCGCACTCGCGGCTGATCGCGTTCGGCCAGGTGCGGCGGAGCCCGGTGTCCTTCACGCCCTCGTGGGCGACGATCATGATCTTGTGCTTCGCGGCGGTCTCCAGGACACGCTGGTGGTGCCGCACCATGTACTGCCCGTGGTGCCACTCCGCGTGCTCCTTGCCGTCGGCGTCGCGGCGTTCGATGCCGTCGGCGAACTCGACGTAGCCGGTCTTCACCGCCCGCACGCCGTGCTTCTCGTAGAAGGCGAAGGCGTCCTCGAGCTGGCGCTCGTAGTTGGGGATGGCGCCGGCGGTCTCGTGGTGGCCGATCAGGTAGACGCCCCGCTCGGCGCCGTAGCGGCTGATCTCTTCGATGTCGAAATCGGGGTACGGCTTGGTGAAGTCGAACTCGTGCCCGTTCTTCATCCAGTCGCCGTCCCAGCCCTCGTTCCAGCCCTCGACCAGCACGCCCTTGAAGCCGTGCTCGCTGGCAAAGTCGATGAAGTCTTTCACGTTCTCGGTGGTGGCGCCGTGCTTCTCGCCCGAGCCCCAGGTGGAGCGGCCGACGTGCATCTCCCACCAGACGCCCACGTACTTGCCCGTGTGCAACCAGTCGGCGCCCTCGAGCTTCGAAGGCTCGTTGAGGTTGAGGATCAGGTTCGACTCGACGAGGCCCGACGGCGTGTCGGCGACCTGGATCGTCCGCCAGGGGGTCCTCATCGGCGCCGTGGTGCGGACGCGCATGCCGTCCGACCAGGGGTAGAGGTTCGCCTTGAGCGTGTCGCCGCCCCGGTTCTCCAGGGCCATGCTGGAGTAGTCGACGAGCGCCGCCTCGTGGATCGACACGAAAGCCCGATCGCCCGCCTGCATGGTGAGCGGGGTGTGCGTGTTCTTCGTCTGGCTGATTGGCGTGTGTGAGTAGACGTACTCGAAGCGGTTCTGATCGAACGCCGGGACCCACCAGGCGGGCCAATCGCCGGCGAGGGCGAACTCGGTCGCCTCGTCGGCGATGACGATCTCGCCCGGCAGGGCGGCCTGCTCGGGCAGCTCGTAACGGAACGCGACGCCGTCGTTGAACGCGCGGAAGACGACCCGCATCGCCACTCCCGTTCCGCCGTACTGCTTCAGGTCAACGGCCAACTCGTTGTGGTGATCGCGCACCTCGCGGCACTCCCCCCAGGGCTGAACCCAGGTCGAGTCGGCCGAGGACGTCGATTGATCGACCAGCTCAAACCCTTCGGCGAGCGAGACGTCCCCCGCCAGCACGAAGCCCATCCGCGAGGGGCGAATCAGCGGTTCGCCGTCGCGGGTGACGTCGTAGGTCGGCTTGCCCCCGTCCAAGGAGAACACGACCGACAGCCGCCCGTCGGGCGAAGCGACGACCACCTCTTCCGCCGCCGAGAGAGCGGGCGCGAGGCCGAGCAGGAGCAGGGAAAGTTTCCGAACAAACATATCGCTAGTAGCTGAACCAGGAGGGGTCGATTGAACCGAGGGGGCTCACGGAAGATTGCCGGGGTACACGTCCCCGTCGTCGTTGCGGCCGCCGTAGAAGAAGTAAACGTCCTCATCGACGTCGTAGCTGATCGAGTGGACCGAGCCGTCGCAGAACGCCATGTTCATCGAGCCGGGGTGAGCGGCGCCAAAGATGGGCGAGACCGGGTCGCCAGGGCCCGACTGGTTGGGCAGGGTCTCGGTCCCCCGGGAACCTTGGTTCACGCCCATGGGGTAGAGTCCGGCCCGGTCCGGGCTGGGCCCGATGGCGCCGACCCCGGGCAAACCGGTGTAGCGAACGTTGTCCTGGTCGTGACCGGTAAAGATATTCTGGTCGTCTCCGTTGCACTCGCCGTTGTCGTAGTGGTCGGTGCTGACGTACTTCTCACCCACCAGCATGGTCTTGCTGGTGCCGTCGGTGATCTTGGCCAAACGGATCTCGCTCCGTTGGAACATCACCCCGTTGTGCTGCTCGTCGCGCCAGTCGTTGTAGAGTCCATTATCGACCTGGCCCAAGTTGTCTGGACCGATCGCTCCGAGGCTGTTCGTGGGCGTTGCGTTGCCGCCGTTCGCCGCGTAGTCGGTGCGAGCGATACTGCAGTCGCCAGCCCGACACGTAGCGAGGTTGGTGGCCAAAGTCCCGCCCGCTCCAACGGAGTTGACGAACTCGTACAAGACCGCGGATCGGCGGCTTGGGCAGGTGAAGACCTCAACCGGGGTCTGGACCAAGCGAAGCATGTTCGCCTGATCGGTCGCTCGATCGCCCGTCGGCGTGGCCAGGTCGCGGAGGGCCTGTTCCTCCAAGAAGGAGAGCGCTCCGAAGGTCCAGCCGCCTGGCTGATTCTTGCCATACCCGCGGCTGGCGTTGGGCTGCCAGCGCCACCCCCAGCCCGAGGACGGCAGGGACTTCTGCACATCGTGGTGGTTGAGGCAGGCCAGCGCCATTTGGCGGAGCTGGTTCTTGCATTGGGTGCGTCGGGCCGCCTCGCGGGCCGCCTGCACGGCGGGCAGCAAGAGAGCGACCAGGATGCCGATGATGGCGATCACCACCAACAGCTCGACCAGCGTAAACGCGTTTCGACGTGCCATGTTCGGGGACTCCTTTTCTTCTCTGAGAGCGAAGCGTGGCGGCGGCCCCGCCCCGTGCGCGAGGGGGGACGCCACCAGGCTTCGCGGGTTTCCAAGTAAGGCAGCCAGCAGGAGGCCCCCAGCGACCGGCCGCACGCGCCGGCCGCCGAGGACTCCAACAAAATCATCCGCGGCGGCGGAGCGCCACGATCGTCAACAGACCAAGCGACAGGACGGCCGAGGCCGGCTCGGGGACGGCCGTCGCGAGCGACGACGCCGTGGCGCCGTAGTTCGACTTCCACACCGTGTAATCGCCCGGTCCGACCGTGCCGGGCGTGGTGTCGTTGGGCAGGACGTCGTTGGCGCCGGCGTCGCGCCAGACCGTGTAGTCCGCCGCGTCAACAACGCCGTCCTCGTTGTAGTCGCCCGCCAATCCGACGGCCGACACCTGAGAGCCGTAGACCACCTTGCCCGTGCGGAGGAACTCCTCACCCACGAGCGCGAACTGGAACACCAGGTCCTGCTCGCCCGCGGTGTCGTACGGCGTGCCGATATCGACCGTGACCCCCTGGTTGGCGTCCATCGTCGCGCCGCCAACCGTCAGCAGCTCGGCGAGCTGTGAATCGCTCACGTTCGCTTCGAACCAGTTTCCGCCGTCGGCGCCCGTGTCGTCGAGACTCGACCAGGTCAAGTCCTCGAGCGAACCGGAATCGGACGAGATGACGTAGGCGTCGATCGCCACCTCGAAACCGCTCGGGTTGAGCATCTGGGCTTCCCCGGTCGAAGGATCGACGTTCAGAACGAGCGTATCGTTCGGCATCCCTTCGTAGACGACCGGTACGTTGATCAACTCGCCCGAAGGCGTGCCGATATCGAACGACAGGTCTTCCTGGCTATCGCCGAACTCCGCCGGCGCCGCGGGGGCGAAGATGGCGCCAAGCGACATCTCCTGGCTGGCTGCCAGGGCGAGGTCCGAGGTCGGGCTGATCTCGGCCAGACCGTTCGCGGTCGGGTTGGCGATGACCCAGTCTCCACCAAGCCCACCGAGCGAGCCCGGCGCGAGCGAACCGTTGTCCGAGCGAACCGTGTAGACGTCGAAGTTGAGCGTGGCGCCAGAACCGCTGAAGTTCTTGAGCTTCGCCTCGCCCGTCTGACGGTTCACGGTCAGCACCGGGGCCTGGCTAACCGACAGCACGGTCTGCACCCCGTTCACACCGCCGGCAACGCTGCCGACGGTGAAGATCGTTCCGGGCATGAGCCCGGGAACGCCCGACGTGTCGATGTTATCGAATCCGCTCGGCGTGGCGTCGTTCGCGTCGACACTCCCCGAGTCGGCGAGCACGTACGTGTCGCCGGCCGAAGGGGTGAACCCCGGGGTCTCGATCGCGAGCGTTCCGCCCAGGTCGAGGTTGCTCGAAACGTTGAGGGTCGAAACGCCCCCCGCGCCAAACTCCCAGGTGTGAACACCGCCACCACCCAGGATCAGGCCGTCCCCGCCCGGGCTCGAGCCGGTCGTCGAGAACGACACACTCGGTCCGGCAATGCGGAACTGTCGGTCGAGGAAACCGTAGGCCGCCGTCACCGAGGCGCTGCCCGACAGCGACAACGTGCTGTTAAAGTCCGCGTCGGTCGGGGTTTCGATCTCGCGGGCGACCGCGAGCGTGCCGGCGACGTTCAGCACGCCGAGGCCTCCCTCGGAGCCGCCGATGAAGAAGTCGCCCTCCGAAAGGTCGGCGACCGCAGTCAGGCTCTGGCCGGCTCCGATCGTCACCGTGCCCGAGGTGCCACCGCCCTGGCCGATCTGCACCGTGGGCGTGGTCAGCGCGCCGTTCACATTGACCGTGGCGGTCGTAGCGGCGCCCAGGGTCGTCGAGCCGATCACGGCCTCGGTGTCAAACGCAGGGTCCGGCGCAAAGCCGACGTCCCAGTTGCTGTTGTTGCTCCACTCATTATCGACCGCGAACTGCGACCAATTGTTCTGCGCCGCGGCGTCTTGCGGCGAGGCGAGCACGGCCACCAGGGCCGCCGCTGCCGCGGGGAATAGGTATCGTTTCATGGAAGTATGCCTTGTAGGAATCGCGGAGCGTCAGGCTGAGCCGAGGCTCCGTTTAGGACAGAGGGGACCGACTCGTCTCAGCAGCCTCGGCGGCGGAGGCCACCGGCAAGGGCCGTCAGGCCGAGGAGCATCAGGCTCGACGGCTCGGGCACGGCCGTCAGCTGAGCCAGCGCCTCGGCGATCAGAGCGGGGCTGCCCCCGAAGGCATTCTTCCACTCGCGGAAGTCGCGGATATCGACGAAGCCGCTGAAGTCGAGGTCGCCCTCGGAGCGGAGGTTCGTCGCGGTCAGGAAGTTGTCGCGGATCGGACCGAAGTCGTCCTCGAACTCGACCACGCCGTCGTTGTCGGTGTCGCCAGCCAGCACCGCCTCGGTGAAGAAGCCGAAGGCGCCCTTGGCCGTGTCGACACGGAAAGTGACTTCCTGGTCGTCCTCGAACGTGTTGAAGTTGAGGTTCGCTGCGTCGTTGCGACGCTGGTCGGTTCCGATGCCGTAGAAGCTGCCGGTATCAACGACGCGGAAGTTGTAGGCGCCGGGCGTGGGGATCATCGTGGTCAGCTCGAAGATTCCGCTGTCCGGAGCGGTCTCCGTCATCGCGGTGTTGGCGTCCGCGTTGTTGTAGTCCGTGGCGCCGCCGAGCTGCGTCTGGAAGTTGCCGATCACCGTCCAGGTGTCGATGTCATCGGTGAAGCTGATGCGGTTGGTGGCGGGGAACAGGCCGTCGTCGTAGGTGTTGGTGTCGAAGGTCATCGTCATGACGCCGTCCGCGTCGGACGTGAACCACGCGTTGTTGGGGGTCAGCTCGGGGTCGTCGGCGTTGCCCCAGTTGGCGCCGTTGCCGCTGATGTCGTTGAGCACCTTGAACTCCCAACGCGTCCCCGACGTGTCGCCGTTGGTTGCGTAATCGAAATCGAAGTCAAGCTCGTAGATGCCGGTCATCGGGGCGACCTCGGTCATCACGGGCGAGGAGGGAGGGTCCCACTCGCTGCCGAGTCCGACGTCATCGATGAACGCACCGGGAACTACAAGATTGAGTTGCGCCTCCGCAACGCCGGCAACTGCAACGAGGCCGCAGGCCACGGTCAGCTTCGAGACAAACGTTCGAGTCAACATGAAAAGTACTCCGGGTCTTGATATAGGTGTACGTTTAGCCGTTCCAACCACCGCGCTGAATCGTTCCACCCCGCAGAACACGCGTTGTCTCATCAGTAGCGGTATCACGTAGTCGTATCGCGTTGGGCGGCGCCCCATGGGTTTGGGGCGCCGCCGACGCGTCGTCATTCAAACCGTCGATCGATACGGCCGACTCAGCGGCGACGCGCCGCCAGAGCGAGGCCGGTGAGGCCGCACAACACGGCGGTCGTCGGCTCCGGGACCGCGATCCCGATCGCGCCGTTCGCGACATCCACGAACATCGTGACCGACTCGTTCGGCGAGGTCGTCGTGAACGAGTGCGTGCCCGCGTTGCTGCCGAAGCCGTCCGGGCCGACCTGGTAATCCCAGCCCGAGCCGTCGGTCGCTTTGAATTGGTACGAGCCCGGGGTCGAGATCACGGCGTCGAACGTGTAGTAGCCGCCCCCCTGGCTGGTCATCGCGAAGGCCGCGTCAGCCGGCGACCAGTCGCCGGCGCCGCCGGCTTCGTCCTGGAAGTCGCCGACGACTTGAAGCGGAGCGCCATCGGTGTTGGCCCACACGACCGCGCCACCATTGCCGTTCACTTGGTTCGTATCGACCGTGATCGAGACCGACCCGTCGGCGTCGCCGTAGGCCATGGTGTTGGCGTTCACGATCTCGGGGTCACCCCAGTCGGCCGGCCCCGTCCCTTCGTCGTCGAGGACCTTGAACTCGTAGAACGTGCCGTCGAGCAAGTTGTTCGCGGTGACGCTGTACAGCCCGCCACCGTCGTCGTTCATGATGAGCGTGCTGGTCGAGGGCGACCAATCGGCCGCTTCGCCCTGTTCGGTTTGCAGGCTCCCGGCGACCACCAAGGCCGCGCTGGCCGCGCTCGACAGGCAGAGCGGCGCCAGTGCCGCCAAGCCGATTCTTCGTAGCAAAGATACCGTCATGAGTACCAACCTCTGTGTGCTGCAGATCTAAGATCGCCCCGATGAGATAACGCGCGACGCCGGGCGTCGTTCTCGTCGCGCGCTGACGTATCGATGAGTAAACGCCCGGAAGGCGTTCGTCGTTGTTCCGTGAGAGAAAGCCTCGCTAAACCCGCTGCCAAACGGGTTTACAAGCTGCGCGGCTCTGACCTCGATTCTAATTTCGCCGCGAGCAGCGACAAACGATTTGGTGCAAGTCGCGTCAGATCCAACGGCGGAGGAGCGAGGTTCCCGCAAACGGCGCCAAAGTCGGTGCCGATTCGCAACTCGTCCACTTCGTGGACCTTGGTTCCTTGGAAGTTGCCGAGGCTCACACGGTCGAACGCGAACTTGCCCCGGAGAGTCGCCGTGGGGGTGCAAGCGGACTCGTCGATGAGCGACTCCGGGTTGCGGTACACGGTCGCGATGTCTTGGTCGTTCTCGCCGAACTCGATGCGGATCACGACGTGATTGACTTCGATGTCCTCCTCGCCGAGCGGCTCAAAGCGGTTGTGGCCGTCCAGCTGGAACTTGGTGGTCACGCCATAGGAATTGCCGTCGTCGCCGGAGCCGACGCAGAGCACGCGGTTGAAGTTGCCGTCGCCGCGATGCAACTCAACGCCGTAGAAGACGTCGCTCGTCTTCGAGACGCGTTGCAAGAAGCTGAGGTAAATGGTCCCGCCGCTGCGGCCGATTAATCGCAGGCCGTCGGCGTTTTCGACCAGCCCGGCCGCGTCGAACACCCCGCCGAGGCTGGTGCTCAGGGTGCGGCGGACGCGGTTGTTGTTGCCCGTCTGAACAAAGCGGTTGCCGAGGGCGACCAAGCCGTGAGCCGAGATGCTGCCGCGAGCGACGCCGTTGGTCGCCGCCGCATTGAGGTCGTTGTCGCCCAGGTCCGACGCCTCGAGGTCGGCCCAGGGGCCGGCCCAACCGAAGCCGCCGTTCTGCCAAGCGACCGGGCCGGTCGGGTAGGCGAAGTTGTCGAACGCCAGCAACCCTTCGCCCGGACCGTCGCGCGTCTCGAGGCTGCGGACGAAGCCCTCGTCGTCCGCGTTGATGCGGGCGAAGCGGTGGCTGGTGGTGCGGAAGCGGGCCGCCTCGAACGAGACGAGGTTCATCACGCCGGTCACGCGGCCGTTGCGGTCAATCGCCTTGGCGGCGACGTCCCCCTCGAAGACATGCACCTCGTCGCCGCCTGTCGAGCCGGCGATCACACCGTACTGAGCGCCCGACTCTTCGACGACCAAGCGGGGGGTGCGGACGGAGAAACCATCGGATTCGGCGGGGATCGCCGCGGAGACGCGACCGCTATAGAGTTCGACGGTCTCCGCGTCGGAGATGCGGAAGGCGGCGGGGCCTTCGAGCACCAAACGGGCGCCGCCGGCGAAGGTGAGTTCGGCGAGGCCGGTCTCGAGCTCGAGCATCTGCCCGCCGGCCACGTCGGCGCCGAAGCCGAGGTCGCCGCCGGCTCCACGCCAGCGGCAATTGCGCGTCGCAGCGACGCGGGCGACCGGCTCGTTGAGCGCCTCGTCGGATGCGTTCTCTTCGATCATCAACGCGGCGAAGGGGCCCCGTCCCGCCGCCCCCTCGCGTGTGAGCATGAAGGTCCCAGCCGCGGTCAACGCGATCGAGGCCGCCACCGCGCCCATCAGTTGCAGGAACCGCGAGGCGTCGCCGGTGCGGCGGGCCTCCAGCGAAGCGGGCGTCGATTGGCCGGCGAGGGGGCCGGGCGTGGGGTGCGGATCGTCGAACGACCACGAAGCGAGCGGCTGGTGGATCGCGCCGAGCTCCGCCTCGACCCGCATCAAATCCAAGAAACCCCGCCGGGTATCGGCGTCGTCCTCGAGCCGCTGGTTCAACTCGGCCATCTGGGCCGAATCGATCTGTCGATCGCTGAGGGCGTCGACGAGCTCGTTGAGGGGGGTTTCTTGCTTCATCGGTTCTTGTTCGCTTGGTTAGCCGTTCGCCTGATTGTTTATCTCGCTCGCCGGGTCAGGCCCCGGCATTCACCTTGCGATCAACGCACTGCCGCAACGCTTTCCGCACCCGTTGGAGTGCTTTGTAAACCGTGTTGACGGGCCGGCCGAGCCGCTCGGCGACCGAGCCAAACGAGCGGCTCGAGTCGCTGTAGCAATCGGCGACCAGCTGCCGATCGGAGACCGAGAGCTTGTCCAGGCAGCCGTGCAACGCGGCCCGGCGTTGCTCGAGCAGGTCGGCCCGCTCGACGGCCTCCTCGGCCAACAACTCGACCGCCACGTCCGACAGCCGCTTCGCCTCGCGGCGTTGCTTCGTGCGGAAGCCGAGCACGCGGTTCCGGGCGATGACGCTCGCCCAGCGGCGGAAATCCGTGTCCGGATCAAACGCCTCGTGCTCGCTCCACAGGACCACGCAAACCTCCTGGAACACCTCCTCGGCGTCGGCGACGTTGCCCAGCAACGTCACCAAGTAGGCGTACAGCCAGCTCTGGTTCTTGGCGAACGATCTAGCGAAGGCTTCTCGCCGACTATCCATAAGCTGATGAGAAACCGTCGCGGGGAGTTCGTCACGCGTGGTCTACCTACAGGAGCACGCTCGCAGACCGATTTGGTACCGCATTCTCAGAAAAAATCTTGCCGACAGGCTAAACAAGCTTCGAAGCGTGCGGCACACCGCACGCCAGCTGTCGGTACGACGCCAGTACCCCTAGCCAGAATGGCCAGAAAACGCCCGCGGCACAAAGGACAAACTGGTGTTCTTTGTGCCGCGGGCTTTGAACGCGATCGGGCGATCGGCTCAGGCGAGCCAGTCGTGCTTCACGTGGCCGTGCACGTCGGTTAGGCGGTAGTCGCGGCCCTGGTGCTTGAAGGTGAGCCGCGTGTGCTCAACCCCCATCAGGTGCATGATCGTGGCGTTGAGGTCGTGAACCTCGACCGGTCGGTCGACGATGTTGTACGAGAACGCGTCGGTCTCGCCGTAAGTCACCCCGCCCTTCACGCCGCCGCCCGCCATCCAGATGCTGAAGCATCGCGGATGGTGGTCGCGGCCGTAGTCGGTCTCGGTCAGCTTGCCTTGGCAGTAAACCGTGCGGCCAAACTCGCCGCCCCAGACGATCAGCGTGTCGTCGAGCAGGCCACGCTGCTTCAGATCCGAGACGAGCGCCGCCGACGCTTGGTCGACGTCCATGCACTGCTTCCGCATCGCGTTGGGCAACCCGTTGTGGTGGTCCCAGCCCATGTGATAGAGCTGAATGAACCGCACATCCCTCTCCGCCAGGCGGCGGGCGAGCAGGCAGTTGCGGGCGTAGGTGCCCGGCTTCTTCACGTCGGGGCCGTACAGGTCGAGCACGGAATCGGGCTCGTCGGAGATGTCGGTCAGGTCGGGGACGGACGCCTGCATCCGGAAAGCCATCTCGTACTGCGAGATGCGCGTCTGGATCTCGGGGTCGCCCGACTCGGCGTACTTCATCGTGTTGAGTTCGCCCAACTCGTCGAGCATCTCGCGGCGTTGCTGCCGCGTGCAGCCGGCGGGGTTCGCGAGGTACAGCACCGGGTCCTCGCCCGAGCGGAGCTTCACGCCCTGGTACTTCGACGGGAGGAAACCCGTACCCCACAGTCGGTCGTACAGCGGCTGCCCGCCGGGGCGGCCCGTGCCGCGCGAGGTGAGGACGACGTAGCTCGGCAGGTTATCGTTCAGGCTGCCCAGGCCGTACGCGAACCAAGCGCCCATGCTAGGCCGCCCCGCGATCTGCGAGCCGGTCTGGCAGAACGTGATCGCCGGGTCGTGATTGATCGCGTCGGTCTTCATCGAGCGGACGATCAACAGGTCGTCGGCGATCCCCGCGGTGTGCGGCAGAAGCTCGCAGATCTCCGCGCCCGACTCCCCGTGCTTATCGAACTTGAAGAGCGACGGCGCCATCGGAAAGTTCGCCTGCCCCGCGGTCATGCCGGTGAGGCGTTGGCCCATGCGGATCGATTCGGGCAGGTCCTCGCCCGCCCGCTTCGCGACCTCGGGCTTGTAGTCGAAGGTCTCGTACTGCGACGGCGCGCCCGACTGGAACAGGTAGATCACGCGCTTCGCGCGCGGCGCGTGGTGCGGCAACGCTCCCCGCGAGGCAAGCGCCTGCCCCGGCAGGGCGAGCGACGTCAGCGCCGCGGCGCCCAGGCCGCCCGCCTGGCGCATGAAGTGCCGGCGGTTGTGCGCCTGGGAGATGGCGAGAGGGGTGATCTCCTTCGACATGGTCTTCACTCCACCGTGATCGTTTCGTCGAGGTTCAGCAGCAGGTTGGCCATCATCGCGTAGGACGCGAGTTCCACCTGGTCGAGGTCGCCTTCGATCGGCGCGTCGCCGACGGCTAGCAGGCTTTCGGCCGCCTCCGGGTTGTCGCGGTACTCGCCCCGGCGCCGCTCCAACGCCTTCAGCAGCACGCCCATCTCCTGGTCGGTCGGCCCACGAGACGTGGCGAGGCGGAAACCGAGACGCAGTCGCTCGGGGTCGCTTGCCCCCTCGGTGAGCATCCGCTCGCCCAGTTTGCGGGCCGCTTCCACGTAGGTCACATCGTTCAATAACGCCAGCGCTTGCAGCGGGGTGTTGGTCCGCGAGCGGCTGACCGTACAGATGTCGAATCCGGGCGCGTCGAAGGTCGTCATGGTCGGGTGAGGCACGGTCCGCTTGCGGTACGTGTAGAGCGAACGGCGGTACAGGTCGCCCCCCTTCGCGAGCACGTACTTCTGCGGCGAGCCCCCCGCCAGCTCGGCCCACAAGCCCTTCGGCTGGTAGGGCATCACCGACGGTCCACCGATCTTGTCGTTGAGCAGCCCACTTAGCGCGAGCGCGTTGTCACGCACGAACTCGGCCTGCAAGCGGCGTCGCGGGCCGCGGGCCAGCAGGCGGTTGTGCGGGTCGTCCTGGTAGGCCTCGGGCGACGTGGCCGAGGCCTGCCGGTAGGCGTGGCTCGTCATCATCAGGCGGAGCATGTGCTGCACGTCCCAGCCCGAATCGATGAACTCAACCGCCAGCCAGTCGAGCAGGTCGGGGTGCGAGGGGGGGTCGCACTGCACGCCGAGGTTCTCTTCGGTCTTCACCAAGCCGATTCCGAACAGCCGCGCCCACAGCCGGTTCACAACGACCCGCGCCGTGAGCGGGTTGTCGCGTGACACGATCCATTCGGCCAGCGCCAACCGGTCGTTCCGCTCGGTCGGCAAATCGCCGAGGAAGTCGGGCGTCGCCGCGGTGACGGGGCGGTTCTTGTCCGGCTTGTCGTACTCGCCGCGGATCAGCACGTAGGTGTCGCGTGGCTTGGGCAGCTCCTCCATGACCATGCTGGTCGGGAGGCCCTTGCGGAACATCCGCTCGGCGCGGTCGGCGTCGCTCCAGCGGCGTTTGGCCGTCAGGTACTTGTTGGCCGCCTCGTCGCCGGCGAGCACGGCGTACTGGGCTACGACGTCCGCGTCGATCGGCTTGCCCTCTTTCGGCTTGGCCGTGGGGGCGGTGAGCACGTCTTGCTTGATTTGCCGGCGGATCTCCTCGTGGGAGAGCACGCGGTGGTAGAAGCGGATGCGTGCGAGCCCGCCAACATAGTCCTCTCCCCGTGAACGACGGCCCAGGCGGAGCGGCTGTTTGGTGGCGATCGAGTCGGTGAGTCGGTCGTACTCGACGCTGCACTCCTGCGGATCGAGCCCGAAGTAGACGCTCACCCCTTCGGCCCGACTCGACCCGTCGTAGGTCGTGGTGACCGCCACCCACTGATCGGCGGGGAGGCTCTGCTTGGTGGTGACTTTCACCGCGTTCTTGGGCCAGCTGCTCACCAAGTGAACGGCGAGCCTGCCGTCGCCGGTCAGGTACCAGTCGGCGCCACGGTAGTCCTCCGATTCGTCCATCTTCGACCAGATGACGCCCGCCCCCTCGCGCCGCACCCAGGCGGTCACCGACAGGGGCCGGTCGCGGGCGGGCTCAACCAGGTCGCCGTACTCGAGCCGCTGCGGCCCCGAGAAGCGAACCCCTTTCCCGAGGAAGGTGTTCATTGGCTTGGGCGGCTTGCTGCTGTCGCTCGCGGGGACCACCCGCTCGCTCTCCGACACGGCCGAGTAAGGCTTGGCGTCGAGGCGGATCGCGGCGTCCGCCAGCGGGCGGTCGTCTTGCGGCCGGGCGGCGGCCAGCCAGCCCCGCGCCGCCTTCTCGGTGGCGCCGCGCAGCGAGCCGAGCGCCTTGCTTGCGGCGACCGTCTTGTCGTGCAAGCCGTCGAGCTTGGCCCGCTGCTGGTCGGTCGTGTAGAGGACTTGCGGGCCGGCGTTGTTGCGGACCTCGTTGTAGACGCCCCGCTCGTTCACGTTGTGGAAGAAGGAGAAGAACTCGAAGAACTCTTCCTGGCTGATCGGGTCGTACTTGTGGTCGTGGCAGCGCGCGCAACCCATCGTCAGCCCGAGGAAGACGGCCGACGTCGTCTCGACCCGATCGACCACGTTCTCAACGAGCCATTCGGCGGAGATCGAACCCCCTTCGGTGTTCGTCCGGTTGTTCCGGTTGAAGCCGGTCGCCAAGACCTGATCGTCGGTCGGATCGGGGAGCAGGTCGCCGGCGAGCTGTTCGATCGTGAACTCGTCGAACGGCTGGTTGCGGTTGTACGACTCGATCACCCAGTTGCGCCACGGCCACATGTCGCGTTTGAAGTCGTTCTGGAATCCGTTCGTGTCGGCGTAGCGCGCGCCGTCCAGCCAATCGACCGCCATCCGCTCACCGTAGCGTGGGGATGCGAACAGCCGCGTCAGGGCTCGGTCCCAGGCGTCGGGCGAATCGTCGGCAAGGAAGGCGTCGATCTCTTCGATCGTCGGCGGGAGGCCGTGCAGGTCGAGGGTCGCGCGGCGGAGCAGCTTCTCTTTGCTGGCGGGCCCGGCCGGCTCTTTGCCAACCTCGGCCAATCGCCGCCGGACGAAGGCGTCGATCGGGTGATCGGCCAACCCCTCCGGGGGAGCTGCCTTCTCGGGTGGCGTGAACGCCCAGTGTGGCGACCAGGGAGCGCCCGCCTCCATCCACTCGCGGATGAGCCCCAGCTCGGCCGGCTTGAACGGCTTGTGCATATCCACCGGCGGCATCACCTCGTCCGGGTCGGTCGAGCTGATCCGCCGCCACGCCTCGCTCGCCTCGAAGTCGCCGCCGGCGAACGCCTCGACGATGCCGTCCTGAGTATCGAGCCGCAGTTCGGTCGGCCGCTCCGCCTCGTCGGGGCCGTGGCAGTGGAAGCACTTGTCCGAGAGCAGCGGCAACACCTTGAGGGAGAAGAGCCGATCGCCCTGCTCAGCCAGGGCGCAAGGGGTCACCAGAGCGACGCCCAACAGGGCGCCGAGGTGAATGAGGGCCGAGAGCCATCGCTGGTCGTTTCGAGCCACCGGTGGGTTCCGCAGGAGGAGTGGGGATTCCGACAGGAGAGGAGACGCAGCCGTGCGCTCAGGGGGAGCGCTAGCCCCTCCATACTCCATGTCCACTTATGTCATCCCTACATGCAAAGCGGAGCAAGCAAACGGACATACCCCCAGAATTGGGGGCCACCTGCGCCGCGGAGAGCATTCGCTCCCGGCCCGAGCGGGGCTGGAGTGGGAATTGTTTGGGCGAGTAACCCGTGTTTCCCGTTTTTCCTAGGGCAAACGGGTGGCTCGCTTCCAACAATTCACGGCCCAAAAAAGTCAACGAGCCACGGCTTCGGCCGCGTCATGACGGCTGATTTGATCGGCTGAGTAGCTCAGGCCGTGCCCATAGGGGAACAGCGGGTCGTACCCTTCGTCCCCGACATTGATCGGGTGCTGGTCCGCCGAGCGAGGCCAGCTGAAAGAGAGGGTCCCGGACGGCGCGGCATGGCCGAGCAGCACATCGGCCACGCCGGCGCCTTCGGTGCCGGGAAGCCACGCCGCAACGACCGCTTGCGCGGCGTCGAGCGTAGCCTGCTCCAACACGATGGGCCTCCCCGAGAGAATGACCAAAACCACGGGAGCGCCCGACTGGATAGAGCGCTTCACAATAGCTTGGTCTCCCTCGGAGAGGGTCAGTTGGTCGTTGTCGCCCACGCCCTCGGCGTAGGGTTGCTCGCCGACCACCACCACGACCGGCGTGTCGGCCTTCAGGCCGGCGCCGTCCGCCGAGTAGGTGACGTTCTTCTCGCCGGCGACTTGGCGGAATCCCTCCAGCACGGTGACGCCCCCCGTCGTGACCTCGCCCGCCTTGCCCTGCCAGTCGATGGTCCAGCCGCCGCACTGCACGCCGAGGTCGTCCGCCGCGGCGCCGGCGACCTGGATCGAGCAGCCTTGGCTGAGGGGCAGGACACTGCGGTTCTTCAGCAGCACGAGCGACTTCTGGACCGCTTCACGCGCGACCTGACGTCGTTCTTCGGAGCCGAAGCCCTGGCGGCTCGAGGCCTCGGAGAGCTGGTTCCGCTCCGGATCGAGCAGGCCCATGGCCGCTTTCACCCGCAGGATGCGGCGGACCGCGTCGTCGATACGCGACTCGGGCACAACGCCCTCGTTGACCAGCTCGGTGAGCAGGGTGATGTACTCGCGGTACTTGTGCGGCGCCATCGCCATGTCGATGCCGGCGTTGATGGCGATGCCGATCGCGGTCTTGTAGTCTTCGTGGCACTGATCGATGGCTTGGTAGTCGGAGATCAGGAAGCCTTCGAAGCCGAGTTCGTCCTTGAGAACCTCGGTGAGCAGCTCCTTGCTGGCGGTGCATTTGAGGCCGTTCCAGCTGCTGTAGGAGGGCATGATCGACCCGACACCCTCCGCAAGGCAGGGCAGGTAGGGAGCGATGTGGACGCGGCGGAGGGTCTCCATGTCGCACCGCGTATCGCCCTGGTCGAGCCGGATGCCGACGCCTTCCAGGAACTGCGACTCGCGGACCTCGGCCGCGGTGCCGCCGTCGCCGACAAAGTGCTTGGCGCAAGCCAGGACCGCTTCGGGAGCCGAAAGGTCATCGGTCTGAAGGCCGCGGACCGCGGCCGCCCCGAGCCGCGAAACCCGCTCGGGGTCTTCGGAAAAGCCCTCGTAGGTGCGCCCCCAACGGTCGTCCCGAGGCACCGTGACACACGGGGCGAAGGCCCACTGGATGCCGGTCGCCCGGACCTCCAGGGCGGTCAGGCGAGAGATCTCCTCAACCAGATCGGGGTCGTCGGCGCAGCCGAGGCCGATGTTGTGCGGGAAGATGACCGCGTCGAGCACGTTGTTGTGCCCGTGGACCGCGTCGATGCCGTAGAGGAGCGGTACACCGAGGCGGGTCTTGAGCGCCTCGCCCTGGCAGTCGTCGTAGAGGGCGGTCCAGGCGTCGGCGCTGTTGCCCGCCGCCGGGTCGTCGTTACCGCCGCTGAGGACCGACCCGACCGCGAGCTCGCGGATCTCACCGATCTCTTTGAGCGAGCCGTACTCCGCCTGGGTCATCTGGCCGATCTTCTCGGCGAGCGTCATCCGCTCCAGCAGCGGCTCAACTACCTTGTCGAAACGGCTGAAACTGGCGAGCGAGTCGTGGTTCTCCGCTTGAGCGCAGCCCGGGCTGAAGAGGCCGCCGCTAACGAGGAGGCTCAAGACCGAAAGAAGCAAAGTTGGTTTCGCCATGGTGGTAAAGCACGCTCGGGAGAACATCGGCTCGACAAGCCATTCTTGACAAGCAAAGTGACGTCGAAGGGGCCCCCTCGCCGGCACACGCATGGTAACTGTTACGATCTGTTTTACGCAGCGGGGCGAAGATCGTCAAACCTTTTCGGAGCCTGCAACCGGAGAGGCAGACCACCGAACGGTGCTGAGCACTAAAAGTAGCGGATCGAAATGATTGCCTTTCCCTCCGCCGATTTATAGTTTACAATGTAACTGTTACAGTTCTTCTGTCTGTTTGCGTGATCCTCATGCCTTCTATCCGCGAAGTGGCGAAAGAGGCGGGCGTCTCGATCGCCACGGTCTCCCGCGCCCTCAACGGTCATCAATCGGTCAACCCAGAGCTCCGCGCCCGCGTGCTCGAAGCGGCCGGCGCCTGCAACTACCAGCCGACCGTCGGCAAGCGGACCGCCGAGCGCATCGCGCTGATTTACACCGGCCCCTTCCTGGTCGGATCGCCGTACGACTCGGCGTGCCTCGACGGGATTGTCACGGCGATGCGTCGCTCGAAGTACGACCTCGTGACGCTCGACATGAGCCGCGATCGCAACCGGGGCGAGTCCCTGCGTCAGTTCTTCACTCGCAAGGGCGTCGCCGGGGCGATCGTCCGCTCGACGTTCGACGACCGGGAGATGCTGCAAGAGCTCGCGACCGAAGGCTTGCCGATGGTTGTTCTGGGCGACCACTTCGAAGCCCGAGAACTCCAGTTCTGCTACGCCGATTCCTCGACGGCCAGTCGCGAAGCGATCGAGCACTTGCTCTCGCTGGGGCATCAGCAAATCGGCTTCGCTTCGTGCGACCGAGACGATGGCGACCACAACGATCGCATGTCGGCTTTCCGTTCCACGATGGAAGCCGCCGGGCTGCTGAGAGAAGAGTTCATCTACCGGGTCCCCCCCTACCGACTCGACGGCGCGCCGCTGATACGCCGCATCCTGAGCCGGGACGACCGCCCCACCGCCCTGTTCATCGCGGACCCGCTGGTCGCGGTCGGCGTGGTGAACGAGGCGCACAGCCTGGGGGTGTCGGTGCCGGGCGACCTGTCGGTCGTGTCGGTCGATGACTCGGACACGCGCAACATGGTCTACCCCCAGCTCTCGGCCGTGTGCCAAGACTCCAAGCGGATCGGCGAGGCGGCCTTCGAGGCGGTATGCAGCTTGGTCTCAGGTGACCCGTCCGGCCTGCAGGGCGGCGACCACCAGCAAGCCTGGTTCGAAATCCACGACTCGACCGCGCCGCCGCCTGAAGTGATCTCGCGGTTCCGGCCGGGCGTCCGCAAGGGCGTGCGATCCTAGGGGCTTAATCACTCCCAACGGCCCCCGTTGGCTCGCTCGACCATCCAACGGGCTATTCGGCCAACGGGCTATTCGGCCAAGCGGTGAGCCAAGCCTTGAAAACGCCGCCAACCGGCGACGCCAACCACCCCGGCGAGGGCGATGAGCCCCCAGCCGACGGCCACGCTCAAAGGGCCCTCGTTGAAGAACTTCAGCAGGCTCACGCCGGTGGCGGCCAGCATGATCGCCGTGCGGGCGTAGGCGAGCCCGGTCCGCTCGTTGGCCAAGCGGGTCCGCTCCAACGCGAGACGGTCACGCGTCAAGGGCGCTGACGGCTTGTCGGCAGGTTCCGTCACGTTTCCTCGCCCCCGGCTGCGGGTTAGTCACGGGGATAAACGGTGGCCCAGTCCCGCTTCATATCAACGACGGTCCAGCCCTCGCGCCCTGCCTGTTCGAGTGCCTTGTCGAGTCGTCCGATAGCGGAATCGCGATCGTAGGCCCACTCGCGCTCGGCGTCGGTATGACGCACGATGCCGGCGAAGCGAGCCCCCTCGCCGGCGGCTACCCACTCGAGCATCTCGCGGTCGCCGTCCGAGTTGCCGAACGCGAGGATCGGTCGGCGGCCGATGAACTTGTGGATGCCGACCGGCTTGCCCGCCTTGTCGTCGATGAAGTCGATCTCGGGCAGGCGGACCAGGGTCGGCTTGCCGTCGCGAAGCTCGTACTCGGTCTTGATGACCGAGCCGACGACCTGCTCCGGGGGGATGCCGTAGGCTTCCTCGGCGAAGACGCGTAGGAAATCGATGCCGCCTCCCGAGACGATGTAGGTCTTGAAGCCGCTCCGCCGGAGGTAGGCGAGCAGCTCGAGCATCGGCTGGTAAAGCAAGTCCCGGTAACGGCGTTTGAAACGCGGGTGTTGGGCCGAGTCGAGCCACTCCCGCGAAGCCGAATCGAACCCGTCGGTCGTGACGCCGGCGTGGGTCGCCATGACCAGCTTAGCGACGGCCTCCATCCCGCCCTCGGCCAATTTCTCGCGGTCGCCGTCGATGGCGGCGGCGAGCAGCGGGTCCTCGCGCCACTCGGGGTGCTCCGTTTCCTTCTCTCGGAGGCGATCCAGAGCGAACTGCACCTGGAAGTAGATCGGCTTCTCGGACCAGAGGGTGCCGTCGTTGTCGAAGACCGCCACACGGTCCTCGGGAGCGACATAGTCCTCGCCCCCCTCGTTCGTGACGCGAGCGACGAAGCGGAAGATGGCCGACTTCGTCTCTCCGTCACGCCAGGAGGGGAGCGGGTCGTCCCCCCACGCCGCGGCGAGCGGCGTGAGGGTGGCGACCAGGGCTAGCAGGAGCTTACGCCTCATCTCAGCGTTCTCCCGGCGTGGCGAGCTTTTCCATCACCTTGTCGAGCGAGAAGCTGGCCGCCTTCATGCGGGGCGGGTACTCGCGGAAGGTGGCGAGGAACTTGCCGACGTAGGCCTGAGAGGGGACCATCACGAAGGCGTGGTCGAGTAGCCAATCGTAGTACGTGTTCGACGTGATCGTCGCTTGTTCGTAAGGATCTCGGCGTAAGTTGAACAGCAGGGGAAGACGCAGCGGGGTGAAGGGTTCCGCCCACACTCGCAGGGTGCCCGGAGCCCGCTGCTCCATGAAGATCAGCTTCCAGTCCTTGTATCGCAACGCGGTCAAGTCCCCGTCGTCCGAGAAGTAGAAGACCTCCTTGCGCGGGCTCGCGGTCCCTTGCGGGTCCTTGAGGTGCTCGGTGATGTCGTAGCCGTCGAGGTGGATCTTGTACTTGCGGCCCAGCGCGCTGGACGTGTAGCCGTCGAGCAGGTCCTCCTTGATGTCGTCCTTGCCGGCGGCAGTGAGGAAGGTCGGCATCCAATCCATGTGGTGGACGATCTCGTTGCTGATTGAGCCCGGCTTGATCACGCCCGGCCAGCGGACGGCACACGGGACGCGCCAGCCCCCTTCCCAGTTCGTGTTCTTCTCGCCGCGGAACGGGTTGACGCCGCCATCGGGCCAGGTGTTCTTGTGCGGACCGTTGTCGGTCGAGTACTGCACGATCGTGTTGTCGGCGATGCCCAGCTCGTCCAGCACATCGAGCAGCTGCCCGACGTGCATGTCGTGTTCGACCATGCCGTCGGCGTACTCGTCTTGGCCGGAGATGCCGCGGAGTTCCTTCTTCACGTGCGTGCGGAAGTGCATCCGCGTGCCGTTCCACCAGACGAACCACGGCTTGCCGGCCGCGTTCTGACGTTTGATGTAATCGATCGCCCGAGCGACGGTGTCGTCGTCGACGGTCTCCATCCGCTTCTTGGTAAGCGGGCCGGTGTCCTCGATCGGGCCGTCGGCGGACGACTTGATCACGCCGCGCGGGCCGAAACGCTTGTGGAACTCGGGGTCCTTCGGGTAATCCTCGAGCTCGGGCTCCTCTTCGGCGTTGAGGTGGTAAAGGTTGCCGTAAAACTCATCGAAGCCGTGGTTCGTGGGCAGGTGCTCGTCCCGGTCGCCGAAGTGGTTCTTGCCGAACTGGCCCGTGGCGTAGCCCTGGTCCTTCAGGAGGACCGCGATCGTCGGGTCGAGCGTGCTGATGCCCTCTTTGGCGCCCGGCATGCCGACCTTCGAGAGGCCCGTGCGGAAGACGCTCTGCCCCAGCATGAACGAAGCCCGCCCCGCCGTGCAGCTCTGCTCGCCGTAGTAGTCGGTGAAGAGGATGCCCTCGTTCGCGACGCGGTCGATGTTCGGCGTTTGGTAGCCGACCATGCCCCGGGTGTGGGCGCTGATGTTCGACTGCCCGATGTCGTCGCCCCAGATGACGAGGATGTTCGGTTTATCGGCGGCGAAAGCTCCGACCGGGGCGAGCGCCGCGAGCATAAGCAAGCGGCCAAAAAACGACTTCATGGCGAGGACTCCGGAGCAGACGAACAGGAGAGTTGACGAACGGATGAACCGCTCGTTTCGCCCGGATGATACCGCGATCTTACGATCCGGCAAACCGAATGTCGGCGATTAGAATTCGACCTGAGCGCGGAGCGCCACGAGGGTCGCTGCGCTGGAGCCCTCATCCGGGTCGTCCAGATACACCCGGATCAAGTTGAGCTGAAACTTGGCGTACTCGTTGAGGTAGCGGTTTACGCCCACAATGAGTGTCTGCATCCGGCCGCCCTCGATGTTGCGATCGTTGAGATCGATGATCGACCAGGCGGCGACCGCCTCCCAGGCGCCGGAGAACGGATCGCTGATCGAACCCTCGCGGTGCGGAACAATGCGGTCGAAGACGCCGCGTCGACGGTCGTACGGGTGCGTCTCGCCGGTCAGCAGGTAAGCGAGCTTGCCCGCCACGCCGTAGAAGCCGAGGAAGGGCCCGTCGGTCTGGTGGACGAAGGCCCCGACCGTCTCGGCTTGGACGTTGAGCGAGCCCCATTGTGCGGCCAGCTCGGCGCCGGTCAGGTTGACGTTCTCCGTCTCGATCCTGCCGGTGTTCACGAACGCGGGGATCGTCGAAGCGGCGTTTTGGTCGGTCGGATCGACGACGAAGAAGCCGGGCTCGATCGCATAACGCACCGTGTCGGTCCCCGGGTTGATGAAGCTGAAGCTCCCCCCCAGGTGCACGAGCTTGGTCTCTCGGTCGTCGCAGAAGGCGACCCCAGTCACGCGTTCGGCGAAGCCCCAACCGCCGGCGTCGCCCTGGCTGACGCCGAACTGGTCCGTCGGCGAGCGGAAGCCCGAAAACGACCACGTGACGCTCTCGTCGAATGCCCCGCCGTAGGCGCCCACTCCGGTCTGGCGGAACGGGGCGAACGCGAACGGGAGCTGGCGTTCGAGCAGCAGCAGCTCACGACCGCTGGTCATCGCGTCGAAGCCGAACGGCTGCTGGAAGTATCCGACCTGGACGTTCTGCAGCAAGCCCTGCTCGTGCAGCGTGAAGGCGACGTCGCGAAAGCTCGGGTGGCCAGACGCGGCGAAGTCGAGATCGACCACGTACGAGACTTCCCGCCGCAGTTCCCCGCCGACACGCAGCCGCACACGCCGCAGGCCCGCCTTGGACTCCACATCGCCGACGGCGCGGATGTTGTCGGGGCCCTGGCTGATCCAGCCCGCGTCAAGTTGGAGGAAGCCATTCCACCGAAGGGTCGGATACCGGGACCGCCAACCGACGGGTCGCCAGTGGCTCGCCAACTCAACGCCCCCCTCGTTGCCCCCCTCGCCGCCACCGGGGACCGCTGTCGGCGAAGCGGCGGAAGCTTCGAGCTGTTCGATCCGTTGCCGCAAGGTTTCGATTTCGCGCGCGACATCCACGCTCTCCACCGGGGGTGGCAAACGGACCGGTTGCACGGCGGCCGGCGACGCTGTCGCCGACAGCGTCATGAGGATCGAGATCAGCATTCGCGGGGTTCACGGCGGTCGGAACGGCGCGTCTCTGTCAGCAGTGTCGGCGCCACGCTGCGGGCGACTTTGGCAATCGTGTCGATTGCAGGGGCTACCGGGACAACGGCCCGCAGGCAATGCTGGCGCCAAGAGCCCCGCCACTCCGGCCCCTTCGCATGAATCATTCAGCTATGAAGCCCTTCGACCGCCGGGCACGATCGAGCGATCGCTTGTTCAGTGGCGTTCTGCTGGCCGTCACGGCGGGCTACGTGTTGCTGATCCTAGCGCTGATCGCGGCTGACTTGTTCTCGACGACCCGCGGCGGCTTCGCCGAGGCCTGGGCCTCGGCGGAGATCCGCCACGCCTTGGGCCTGAGCCTGACCACCTCGACGATCGCCGCGGTGCTGAGCGTCTGGGTCGCCACCCCGATCGGCTACCTGATGTCGCGCGGCGACGGGAGCGACTCGCGAGCGTCGCGCCGGCTGCTGGCGTTGGTCGATGCGGTGCTCGACATCCCGATCGTGCTGCCCCCGCTGGTGGTCGGCGTGAGCCTGCTGCTGCTCTTCCGCTTCCCCCCTTTCGCCTGGGCGAGTGAGTGGGTCGTGTACGAAGTCCCGGCGGTCATCCTGGCCCAATTCACGGTGGCCTGTGCCTTCGCGGTGCGGACGATGCGGGCGACCTTCGAGCAGATCCCGCACCGCCAAGAGCAGGTCGCGATGACGCTCGGGGCGAACCGCGCGGCGGCGTTCTGGACGGTCGCGCTCCCGCAAGCACGGACCGGCCTGCTCACCGCCGCGACCGTCAGCTGGGCGCGGGCGTTCGGAGAGTTCGGACCGGTGCTGGTCTTCGCCAGCTCGACTCGGATGCGGACCGAGGTGCTGCCGACTTCCGTCTACCTCGAGTTGCAGGCGGGCAACCTGCCCGCCGCGCTTGCGGTGAGCCTCATGATGATAGCGGTGTCGGTGCTCGTGCTGGTTCTGATGCGGCTGATCGGCCAGCCGCGTCTGTCCGCTTGAAGGGGGCTTCGTCGAGGCTCCCCCCCGCGATCTCAAAGAGCCGATCCGCCAACCGGTCGGCGTCGCGTTGGTCGTGGCTCACGTGCAGCACCGACGCCCCGGTCGCGGAGCGCACCGCTTCGAGCGCGCCGTAAACGTCGTCGCGAGTCGCCTCGTCGAGCCCGCCGAGGGGCTCGTCCAGCAACAGCACTTTGGGGCGGAAGCCGATCGCGCGGCCGAGCGCCACGCGGCGTGCTTCGCCACCGCTCAGGCCCGCCGGGTCGCGATCGAGAAGCCGTTCGATGCCCAATAGTCGGGAGACCTCGGTCACGCGCTGCCTCACCGCCGATCGCGCGATGGCGCGGACGCGGAGTCCGTAGCCGAGGTTCTCGGCCACGCTCATCGTTGTGAACAACGCCACGTCCTGCGGGACGTAGCCGACGCCGCGTTCGGCCGGCGGGAACTCGGTCACGTCCACGCCCCCCAGCACAACCTGGCCCGCTTCCGCCGAACGGAGGCCTGCCAGGGTCTCCAGGAGCGTGGTCTTGCCCGAGCCGCTGCGCCCCATCAGCACGGCGTACTCGCCGGCCGAGACGCGCAGCGAAGCCTCCTGCAATCGGAATTGACCGGCGCGCAACGTGAGTCCATCAACCTGGATCATTCGTCTATCGTCCCCTCGGCCTCAGCGGCCTGCAAGGGAGAACGCACGGCTCCTGGCGGTGAGGCCAAGCCGGAACCGTCCACGAGGTAGCCCTGACGGAGCAGGATTGTCCGCCCCCCGTCGGGGGCGACCAAGTAACGAGCCAGCCGCCGTGCCGCCGCGGCGTGCCCGCTGCTGGCGAGGACCCCCGCTCCGATCACGGCCTCCGATCCTTCAAGTTCGGGCAAGTCGATCGCCCTCAAGCCGAACTGCCGGGCCGTGGTGCTCCACACGATCCCCGCACGAAGCCGCCCGCCGTTTCGCACCGCCTCGGCCAACTCGGTGACCGTCGAGAACGAGGCGGTCGCCGCGCGTGAGGCCGTGTCCCATAACCCGTGGGCCTCGAGACTCTCCCGCGTGCGCTGCCCCGCCGCGGCTTGCACGTTGCAAAGCCCGTAGGAGACCCCCGATTCGATCAACTCCGGCAGCGAGCCCACACCAAGCGATCCGTACGGCGAGCAGGCGAGGACCAACCGCATGCGAGCGACCGGCACAATCTCGCTGACCTTGCCCGACTCCCGCAGGCGCAGCAAGTAGGGGTCGGCCGCCGCGGGGATAAACAGGTCGCCCTCGTTGGCCAGGCGGAGCTGTGTTTCCAACACGCCGCTGGGACCGACTTGCAAGCGGGCTTTGCCCCGCCGCTCGGCTCGGAATTGCTTCAAGATTGGCGCCACCGCGGGACTCACCCCCGCCGCGCAGTAGACAACGAGTTCCGCCCCCGCGTCCGCGGTCTTGGCACGCGTCCGGGTGAGCCACCACAAACCGGCCCCCGCGAGAGCCAAAGCAAGTAGCGAGACGGCCATCGACGCAGCGACCTGACCGGGGCGCGCTCTCAAGCCTCGAGGCGCCAGCGGACTTCTGGGTGCGTGCCGTGGTGGAGAGTTAATCCGGTGTCGCTCTTGTTAGCGTCAGCAGCCAGACCGCCGGCCCCGGACCATCGGCGACGTCATGAACACGGAGTGCAAGATCTTGCCGACCGGCCTTCAGCTCAATCTTACCGAGGGAGATCGGGCGGAAGTCGTACACGATGCCCTCCTTCCTCGGCACGCGGTCGTGCGTGGGGCCGATCTCGGCGGTGTCGGATGGTTCGCGTATCGTCGCCTGCACGGACGCCCGATCGCACGAGAGCTCCAGCCGTGATCCTACGGCCCGCTCACCGGCGACGGCGAAGACCGTCGCTTCGTACTCACCCGCGGCAAGGACCTCCACGCCCCACACGACTCGGTCGTCGTCCGCCCCCCAGCCCGAGAAGAAGGTGCAATTCGGGTAGCGATTGGAACGCTTCACTGAGCCGCTGGCGACGGCGTCGCGTGCCGGGAGCTGGGTCGTCGGCAAAGAGGGATGGCCGACCGTGAAGGGCCGGCTTGGCGTCGACGTGTCGAGACCGACCCGCCGCCGCCAGGCCGCGACGCTTTCGCTCAAGCGACGTGACACGTCGGTCTCCGTCGAGGAAAGATCGTGGTGCTGTCCGGGGTCCTTCTCCAGGTCGTACAGCCTCCGCTTGTCGTCGAGCACGTAGCGGCCTTCACGCGCAGCGATCTGACCTCGCCAGTGAGTGAAGAGCGTGCGTTTCGCCAAGCGAGGCGGCGCCGCTTCCAGGAGTTGAGCGGAGAGATCCAAGCCGTCGAGAGCCGGGCTCTTTCCGAACGCCCGACCCGTGAGCCCCGCCAACGTGGGCGCTAGGTCGATGGCCGCGGCCGGCTCTTGGACAACGCGACCCGCTTCGATCTTGCCGGGCCAACGCACGAACAGGGGTGAGCGAACGCCCCCCTCGTCCGTGGATCCCTTCACGCCTCGCATCCCGCCGTTCCAGCGGTGACCGTTCGGCCCGTTGTCGGAGAAGTAGACGACGATGGTCTCTTCCTCCAGCCCGAGGCGTGCAAGCCCGTCCATCAGGCGTCCGACGTTCCAGTCGAGGTTCTCGACCATCGCCAACGCCGCACGCGTGTGCAGGCGATCCTCGCGGCCCGCCTCGCTCCCCGGCTGCGGATCAGGCCTTGTGTCCCGCGCCCGCCACCAGCGTTCAGGGACCTGCATCGGCGAGTGGGGCGTGTTGTAAGCGAGGTACACGAACTGTGGTCGGTCGCGGTGACTCTCCAGGTGCGCAAGTGCGTGGTCGGTCAGGTCATCGGGAAGAAACCCCTCCCCCTTGGTCAAGCGGCCGTTCCGATCGAGCCAGAAATCAAAGTAGTGACCCCAGTGCCCCGAAGTGAAGCCGTAGAACTCGTCGAAACCGCGGCAGAGCGGGTGGTAGGGCACCTGCGTGCCGTTGTGCCACTTGCCGAACGCCGCGGTCGCGTAGCCCGCCTCGTGGAAATGATCCGCGATCGTGGTCGCCGAGGGATCGAGCCGCTCGCGTCCCTCCGACACGCCGCTCACCCCGACGCTCGGGTGGTAACGGCCGGTGAGAAACTCGGCCCGGGTGGGGGCGCAAACGGGCTGCACGTAGAACCGCTCAAAAGACGCCCCCTCGCGGGCCAAGCGGTCAAGGTGCGGTGTTTGGAGCGCCCGGTTGCCGTGCAACGCGAGGTCGCCCCACCCCTGGTCATCAGCGACGATCACCAAGACGTTGAGCGCCGCCGCGGAGACCGCGGCCCAACTGAGCGCGAGCCCGGCGAGCAGCGCCGTTCGCCATCGCTTGATCTCACCCCAGCTGGAGGCATGGGCTTTCCGACTTGGGGAGGCGTATCTCAAGCTGTCTCGACGCTCCGGGTTGTTGCGGGGCGGGTGGTCCTAACGGCCAGGCACTCGGGCGAGCCGAACGTGGCGTTCCGCTCACCCAGTATAAGCAGACGACAAGCGGCCCAAGAGAGCGCGGTGTCTGCTGCTTGTTACATAAACCGAATGGCGCAACCATCAAGTGGCGGCTGACCCCGCCCGAGAGGTGACGTCGCGTTGTTCGAGAAGCTGAGCCGCGATGCTCACGGCGATCTCGCCCGGCGAGTTGGAGCCGATCGGCAGCCCGATCGGGCAATGGAACGCGAGCCGCTCTTCAGCGACTCCCGCTTCCGTGAGTTCCTTCCGCAGGACCGCCGCCTTCGCCCGGCTGCCGATCACCCCTAGGTACGGAAAGACGATCCCCGACTCGAAGATCGCCCGTAGGACCGGCAGGTCGCTCCGGTGCCCCTTGGTCATGCAGAGCACGAACGCGTCGCCCGGCAGCTGTTCCACCTCGGCTGGCGGGTCGTCCGATTCGAGGGCCCGCACTCCGGCGGGCAGCTTGTCGAGCCACTCGCGGCGGGGGTCGATGCAGGTCACTTGGCACGGCAGTGTGACCAGCAGCCTAGCGAGCGCCTGGGTCACGTGCCCGGCGCCGAAGATGACGATCGGCCAGGGAGCGACGCCCACGGACTCCAGCAGCAGCTTGACCCGGCCGCCGCACGTCATGCCGACATCCGCCTTGAGGCTCCAATCGACGAGCCGCGTCGTCGGTCCACCGGCGAGCATCTCCGCGGCGAGCCCGAGCGCCTTCGCCTCGACGCGGCCCCCGCCGACGGTGCCCAGTTCGAGGCCCGACGCGATGACCAGCATCTTGGCGCCGGCGTCGGCGGGCGTGGAGCCCGTCGTCTCGACGAGGGTGACCGTGACGAACGGCGTCGCCGATTCGGCGAGCTCGGCGCTGCGGCGGTAGAGGGCGGCGTCGGTCATGGCTCAGTCCGACCGCAAGGACTTCGTCAGGCACCAGAGCAGCTCCTCGCCGGTCGCGGGGATGGCGAGCCCGGACGTGTCGCCGGCGCCGACAAACGACAGGGCGTGCTTCGCCGCCATCCAGACGCAGACGCCCAGCATGAGCGGCGGCTCGCCCACCGCCTTGCTGCGGCGCACGTTCTTCGTGTGCTTCGGGTTGTCGATGAAGGCGACGTTCAGTTCGCGCGGCAGGTCCGTGACGTTCGGGATCTTATAGGTCGTCGGACCGGTGCTGAGCAGCCGGCCGCCGTCGTAGCGGAGCTCTTCATCGGTCACCCAACCGACCCCCTGGATGAATCCGCCGATCACCTGGCCGCGATCGATCCCCGGGTTGAGGCTCTCGCCGATATCCATCAGCAGGTCGGCGCGGTCGAACGTGAGGTCGCCTGTGAAGCGGTCGATCGTGACCTCGGCGATCGCGGCGCCCGTGGTGTAGTAGAAGAACGGGTTGCCGCGGCCCGTCTCGCGGTTGTAATCGACGCCCGGCGTGGCGTAGAAGCCGCGGGCGCCCAGGTCGACGCGCTCCCGTCGGGCGTCGGCGCAGAACTCGCCGAAGGGGATCCGTCGCGCCGGGTCGCGGTCGTCGTAGACCCAGCCCCCTTCGACAAACGCGTGCTCGGGGGCGGCGACGAGTCCGCGCTCTTCATCGGCGAACCGCGTCGCCGCGTACGCCCGCATCCGCCCGAGGATCTCGTCGCAAGCGTTCAGGGCAGCGGCGCCGTTCAGGTCGGTCCCGGCGCTGGCGGCGGTCGGCGAGGTGTTGTTGCTCTTCTCGGTGGACGTGGCCATCATCCGCACGCGGTCGGTCGACAGGCCGAACGCGTCCGCCACCAGCTGGCGGATCTTCGTGTAGAGCCCCTGCCCCATCTCGGTCCCGCCGGTCGACACCTGTACCGTGCCGTCGGTGTAGACATTGACCAGGGCGTTCGCCTGGTTCAGGAACTTGGTCGTGAATGAGATGCCGAACTTGATCGCCGACACCGCGATCCCCTTCACGTGCGTCGCGCTCTCGGCGTTGAACCGCTCGACCGCGGCGACGCGGGCTCGGTAGTCGGACGACTCTTCGAGCGCATCGAAGGTCTCCGCCAGGACATGGTCGCGGACGATCTGCCCGTAGTGGGTGACCGACCGCTGCGGGTCCTCGTCGCGATAAAGGTTGTCACGACGCACGTCGAACGCGTCGCGGCCGACGACGCGGGCGACCTCCTGCAGACAGCCCTCGATGACCGCCACCCCCTGTGGGCCGCCGAACCCGCGGAAGGCGGTGTTGGGCGGCAGGTTGGTCCGGCAGACGGTTCCCGTGACCCGCATCAGCGGGACGTGGTACGCGTTGTCGGCGTGAAGCATCGTCCGCTCCATGACCGACGTCGACAGGTCGGCGAACGCGCCCCCGTTGGAGTAGAACGCCAGCTCCGCGGCGATCAGCACGCCCTCGGCGTTGAATGCGATTCGGTAATCGCTCTGGTAGGCGTGGCGTTTGCCGGTGATTAGCGAGTCGTCGCTCCGCGACAGGACGAGCCGCGCCGGGCGGCCGCACTTCTGAGCGACCATCGCCGCCGCCACCGCGGTGATCGCCGACTGCGTCTCCTTGCCCCCGAAGGCGCCCCCCATCCGCTGGCACTCGCAGACGACCTCGTGCATGCCGAGGCCGAGCGCCTCGGCGACGACGGCCTGGGTATCGGTCGTGTTCTGCGTCGAGGAGAGGACGCGGATCGCACCCTGCTCGCCGGGCAGCGCGATCGCCGATTGGGTCTCGAAGTAGAACTGCTCCTGCCCGCCCGAGTGGAAACGGCCTTCGAGCGTGTGCGCCGCCCCCTTAAGAGCGGCCTCGAACGTGTCGTCGTCCTCGGCGGCGGGGCTCGCCATGCGGCGTACGGGGCCGAGGTACGACTCGGCCGCGATCGCGTCGTCGATCGAGAGGACGGGATCGCGCTCGTCGACCTCGATGACGACCAGCTCCCGCGCCCTCCGCGCGGCGGCCGCGTTCTCGGCGCCGATCACCACGACCGGTTGCCCCAAGTAGGCGACCTCTTCCGCGGCGAGGAACGGTTCGTCCGGGATGATGGGCCCGAAGTGGTTCGGCCCGCTGAGGTCGGCGTGTGTGAGCAGGCAGACGACACCGGGGACGGCGGCGGCCTGCTTGAGGTCGATCGACTTGATACGCCCGGCCGTCGCGGGCGATCCGACGAGCTCGACGCACAGCTCGCCCGCTTGCGGGGGCAGGTCGTCGAGGTAGTGCGCCGTGCCAGTGACGTGCCCTCGTGCCGAGTCGTGTTGCAGCGGTTTGCCGATCGACGCCATCTCACACCACCTGCTCAGTAGAAGTCAGGTCGTGCCAGCACTTCGTGAAGAGGTTCTCGACGAGCTGCGAGCGGAAGCCGGCGCTGCCGCGGACGTCGGAGATCGGCGTGACTTCTTTGCGTGCTGTTTCGCCAGCGGTTCGCAAGGCGTCGAGGGAGAACTCCTGCCCTAGCAAGGCCTCCTCGGCGAGCGGCAGACGCACGACCGTCGGCCCGACCCCGCCAGCCGCGAGGCGCGCCGTCGTGATCATATCGCCGGCCGTTTCGAACCAGATCGCCAGCGTGACCGTGCTGATGTCCATGTCACGCCGCTTCGACACCTTGTAGAGCTTCAGGCGTGTCGCCTCGGTCGGCAGCGGCGTGCGAACGGCGACGATCACCTCGTCGTCGGCCAGGTCGAGCTTCTTGTAACCGAGGTAAAACGCCTCGATCGGGATGCTGCGCTCGCCACGCACGCTGGCCAGTTCGATCGTCGACCCGGCGACGTAGTGGAAGGGGATCGAGTCGGCGATCGGCGAGGCGTTCGCCAGGTTGCCCGCCAGCGTACCAGCGTGGCGGACCTGGGGGCTGCCGAAGCGGGTGAGGATCCCGTGGTACTCGGGGATCGCCTCCTTGCTGAACGCTTCGAGACGCGACCAGGTCACGGCCGCGCCGACGGTGAGTACGCCATCGGCAACCTCCATCTCTTGCAACGCGTCAACGCCCGCAGTGGCGATGACGGCCGTGGGGGCGATCTTGCCGTGGTTGAACTGCACGCCGAGGTCGGTCGCTCCGCTCACGAGCTTGGCGTGCGGGTGCGACGCCCGGGCCGCCAACAGCTCCTTCAGGCGGCTCGGCAGGAAGACCTCGACGGCGTCCGCACCATCCGCATTGACGTGAACGCCCCCTTCGCCGAGCTTGGCGAAGTCTTCCAGCATCGCCCCGGTGGCGAACGTGCCGCTCACGCCGCCGATCGCTTTAGGGTCACAACGCCGCCCGGCGTCGAGGATCTGCGAGTAACCGGTGCAGCGGCAGAGGTTGCCCGAGAGCCCCAGGCGGAGGGTGTCTTCGGTCAGCGGGCCGTTCGCGTCTTCAACGAGGCCTTGCAGCGCCATCACGAAGCCGGGGGTGCAGAACCCGCACTGGCTGCCGTGGCACTCGACCATGGCGTCCTGGACCGGCGACAAGCGCTCGCCCTCACCGAGCCCTTCGACCGTGACGACGTGAGTCCGATCGAGTTGGTAAACGAACGCGATGCAGGCGTCGATGGTCTGGTAGGTGAAACCGTCGCCCGCTTCGTTCGGGCGGCCAACAAGCACGGTGCACGCGCCGCAATCCCCCTCGGCGCAGGCGATCTTCGTGCCGGTCAGACGCGGTCCGCCGCGGCCGTGGCGGAGGTAATCGCTGAGGGTGAACCCCGCCGCCTCGCCGCGGACCTCTTGCCGCGAGCCGTTGACATAGAAAACGAGGCGATCACGCATGGCGGCTCTGCTCTCGCGATGGAGAGCCGTTCGGTGTAGGCTATCTCTATTGCATGGCGGTCGTCACCCGCCAGCCCACGAGCCATGCAACGCCACCTGTACCGCCTGCTGGCAAGATAAGCGCCGCACTATCGCGGGTCAATCTCTGTAAGGATACCGGCATCCGTTGACGCCCTCACACGTATCTAGTGCTGCTTGCGAGAGACTCGCCACCACCGTCATGCAACGGTGCTCGGCGATCGCGGATTGCACCGAGGAACCCGGCCGCATCACCCGGAGGTGCCTGACGGGGCCCATGGTCCAAGCGCACGAGCGGTTGAGCGCCTGGATGCGTGACGCCGGGCTCGATCCGCACGCCGACCATGCGGGTAACCTGATCGGTCGACGGACCACTTCCAAGGACTCGGCTCGCGTCCTGCTCATCGGATCGCACCTCGACAGCGTGCCCGGCGCGGGCCGCTACGACGGCGTTCTCGGCGTGTTGATGGGGCTCGCCGCCGTCGAGGCGCTGCGTGACGCCAACCTGCCTTTCGAGATCCACGTGATCGGGTTCAGCGAGGAGGAGGGCGTCCGGTTCAGCATGCCTTACCTCGGCAGCAGCGCGGTCGCCGGTTGCTTCCAGAGCGAGTGGTTCGAGCGAACCGACCCGGCGGGCGTCTGCCTGCGTGACGCCCTCACTCAGTTCGGCGCCGAGCCGGGACGCATCGACCAAGCCGCCTACTCGGCGGACCGGGTGATCGGCTACCTCGAGCCTCACCTCGAGCAAGGGCCCACGCTCGAACGCCTCAAGCAGCCGCTCGGCGTCGTGTCGGGCATCGTCGGCCAGACCCGTCTGCGAATCGAGTTGCGGGGCGAAGCGGGCCACGCCGGAACAACCCCGATGGAGGGGCGCTGCGACGCCCTCGTCGCGGCCGCCCAGGTGGTCACCGCGGTCCGCGACATCGCCCGCAGAACCGAAGGGCTGCGCGCCACCGTCGGCAGGATCGAGAACTCACCCAACGCCCCTAATGTGATTCCCGATCGCGTCGTACTCTCGCTCGACGTTCGGCACCCGCTGGACGGCCCGCGCGAAGCGGCGATCGGCGCCATGGTCGCCGAAGCGGGGCGGGTCGCTAAAGCCGAAGGGTGCGGCATGCAACTCTATGAGGACTCGGCGCAAGACGCCGTCGCGGTGAACGAGCCGCTCACGAACCAATTGGCCGACGCGATCGCCGCGTGCGGTTGCAAACCACACCGCGTGCCGAGCGGCGCGGGGCACGACGCGGTTGTCATGGCCAAGCGATTCCCGGTCGCGATGCTCTTCCTGCGGCACCCCGGCGCGGTGAGCCACCACCCCGACGAACGCGTCGATACGGAGGACGTCGCTACCGGCATCGAGGCGATGACCCGCTTTGTGCTGAACCTCGCCAAGCAAGATCAATCCACCGCCACTCTGAGTTCTACCTGATGACGACCCCCTTCGGCGAAACCCGGACCGCGGTCGAGTGGAACCACGCGGTCATCGGACCCGACAGCCACGTCCCCTCCCTGCCGCCAAGCTGGGGTGAGTCGGAGGGCGTCGTGTTGATCAGCCCCACGATGCGGGGCGGCCCGGGCGGACCCCGGTTCAGCCAGTACCTGGTGCAGGGCGGCGAAGGATGTACGACCGAAGGCGCTCCGGCGGGCGTGCAGCGACTCGTCTACTTGCTGCATGGCGAGGCACTGCTCGACGGCGAGAAGCTCGCAGCGGACGCCTTCGCCTACCTGCCCAGCGACGAGCCGCACCGACTCACCGCCCGCGAGGGCGCCGAGTTGCTGGTCTTCGAGAAGCGTTACGAGCCGATCGAAGGCGCCGAGAAGCCCGGCAGGCGGACCGGCCTCTTGAGCGACGCCCCCGCGGAGCCCTTCCTCGGCGACCCCGACGCCGTACTAAGCACGCTGCTGCCGACGACCGCCGAGTTCGACATGGCGGTGAACGTCTTCAACTTCCAGCCGGGCGCCGCGCTCCCGCTGGTCGAGACCCACATCATGGAGCACGGACTGCTCATGCGCTCCGGGCAGGGCGTGTACCGCTTGGGCGACAAGTGGTACCCCGTGCAGAAGGGGGACGCGATCTGGATGGCCTCTTACTGCCCGCAGTGGTTCGTCGCGATGGGCAAGGAGCCGGCCTCCTACATCTATTACAAAGACGTGAACCGCGACCCCCTTAGCGAGGCCCCGTGACCCCTCCCGCCGTTCAGATCGATGCGGGGCAGCTCGTCCGCGAGCTGCTCGAGCTGGCGGCGATCAGCGATTGCCCCGAGCCTCCGCCCGCGGTGACGCGTGTCGTCTTTACCGAGACCGACCTGCGGGCGCGGGAGTACCTGAAGAGCCTCTACGAAGCGGCCGGGCTGAGCGTCCGCGTCGATCCGATCGGCAACACCTTCGCGCGCTGGGAAGGGACCGAACCCGATTCCCCGGCCGTCGGCACCGGCTCGCACTGCGACGCCATCCCGCACGCCGGGTTGTACGACGGCACGGTCGGCGTGCTGGGGGGGCTCGAAGCGGTCCGTGCGTTGCAGCGAGCGGGTTATCGTCCGCGGCGTTCGATCGACGTGGTGATGTTCACGTCCGAAGAGCCGACGCGGTTCGGCGTGGGCTGCACCGGCAGCCGACTCATGAGCGGCGCCCTCTCGCCCGAGGCGTTGGCCGCTTTCATCGACGACGCCGGGGACAGCTACGACACGATCCGTCAACGGGCCGGTTTCTCGGGGGATCTCGCCGACACACGCCTCGCGACCGACGCTTACGACGCCTTCGTCGAGCTGCACATCGAGCAAGGCCCCGAGCTGGAAGCGGCGGGCTTGCCGATCGGCGTGGTCACGGCGATCGCCGCCCCGGCCACGCTCGAGTTCGCCCTCGAAGGCGAGGGGGGCCACGCCGGCGCTGTGCTCATGCCCCGCCGCCACGACGCGCTGGCCGCCGCCGCCGAGATGGTCGTCGCGATCGAGTCCCTGGCCCGCGCGAGCGCCAGCCCCGACCTGGTCGCGACCGTCGGCCAAATGGAGGTTCACCCCGGCGCGGTGAACTCGATCCCCAGCCGCGTCCGCTTCCCGCTCGACCTGCGCGACATCGACGGCGCCAACCGCGACCTAGTGCTCGCCGAGATCGAGCAAGCGACCGATCGGATCGCTGCTGAGCGCGGCGTGACGATTGAGCATCGCGTTCTCAACGCCGACCCGCCGGCGACCAGCGACCAGCGACTGGTCGCGGCGATCAACGGGGCGGCCGAATCGCTCGGCCTCGCGAGCCAAGAGATGATCAGCCGGGCGTATCACGACTCGCTGTTCATGGCCCGCGTGGCGCCGATGGCGATGATCTTCATCCCGTGCCGCGGCGGGGTCTCCCACCGGCCGGACGAGTACGCCTCGCCCGAGGCGATCTCCGCCGGCGTGCAAACGCTCGCCCTGACGCTCGCCGAACTGGCGTCGTAGCGGTTACTCGTTCGACACCGTCGCCGAGATGTAACCGAACGGCTCGTCGGTGGCGACGAAGACCTCGTTCTCGTTCTCGCGACCGAACGGCGCCATGTCCGCCAGCAGGTGGTGCTTGTTCGGCATCGTGAGCGAGATGCGCAGCGCCTCCGGGCAGGCGCCGAGCGCCGCCTCGCCCATGAAGTAGAGCGTTTCCTGCACGCTGCGGCTGTAGTGATCGAGGAAACGCGCCAGCAGCGCGCCGGTGACGCGTTCCCGGCTCGCCGCGTAGTCGCGGTCGCCGGGGCGGTACGTCCACGTGGCGGACAGTTCGGTCGCCAGGATGCGATCGTCGGTGTCCGCAAGGGTGCGGTACTCGTCTTGGTGGAAATCGACGAAACCGCTCTCGGTCGTCTTTGCGATGATCAGGTGCTCAATCCCGGCAGAGACCACCGGCGACTCGCCCCGGGTGAGCTCGACCCGCGCGGTCGGGGTCGCTCGGTCGCGGGCGGCGAAGCCGTGCGGCGAGTCGTTCAGACGAGACCAAACGGTCTCGGTCACCGCAACGCAAGCTCGGCCGACGTGGTCGTACCGGCCGACGAAGTGCTCCGCGATCGCCGCCCCGAACGACTCGCCCGTGTCGAGCGGGTGATCCTTCGCCAGCACGTAGACCGTGTTCTTGCAGGTGTCCGTGGCGACGACGTGGCGGTTGTCGCCGCCGGTGTACGACTCGTCGAAATCCCCCTCGAGCTCGACATCGACCGCGTACTCGACGAACTCGTGACGTTCCGTGTTCGACGCCGCTTGCCGCGGCCTGCGGACCTTGCTGACGCGGACGCGGTGCTTGCCGTAGCGGTTCTCGGCGAGACGAATGGCCATGGCTTCTCCGTACGAGACTGGTAGGCTGGGGGCCCTCACTCTACCGCAACCAACTTGGAAAACCACTGCGTGCCCGCCAGCGATGACCAGCTCGTTCTCAGCAGCCCCCGGGTGGTAACGCCCGAGGGCGAGGCGCCCGCGTCACTGCGCATCGCGGGCGGTCGCGTCGAAGCGATCGAGCCGCTCGGCGACCGCCAAGACGCGCCCGTGATCCTCCCGGGCCTCGTCGATCCGCACGTCCACCTCAACGAGCCGGGCCGCACCGAGTGGGAGGGCTTCGCCACCGGCACGGCGGCCGCGGCGGCGGGCGGGGTGACGACCCTCATCGACATGCCGCTCAACAGCTCACCCGTGACGACAACCGTCGAGGCTTTGCAAGCCAAACGCAACGCCGCCACGGGCAAGCTCTCGGTCGACGTTGGCTTCTACGCGGGGCTCGTGCCGGGCAACGAGACGCATCTCGCTCCGCTGCTGGACGCGGGCGTGCGGGGTGTGAAGGCGTTCCTCTGCCACAGCGGCATCGACGAGTTCCCCGCGGCCACCGAGCGCGAGCTGCGCGCCGCGATGCCGCTGCTCGCCGAACGGGGCGTTCCGCTGCTGGCGCACGCGGAGCTCGTCGCGCCCGTGGAGCCGATGGCCGACCCGCGCCGCTACCGCGACTACCTCGCCTCGCGGCCCACGGCGTTCGAGCGCGACGCCATCACGCTCTTGATCGATCTGTGCCGCGAGACGGGCTGCCGAACGCACATCGTCCACCTTGCCGACGCCGATTGCCTGCCGGTGCTCGCCGCGGCGCGGGCGGAGGGCTTGCCGCTGACGGTGGAGACCTGCCCGCACTACCTCACCTTCGCGGCGGAGGAGATCCCCGACGGCGCCACGCAGTACAAGTGCGCCCCGCCGATCCGAGACGCCGCCAACCGCGAAGCCTTGTGGGGCGGCCTGGCCGACGGGGTCATCGACTTCATCGCCTCGGACCACTCCCCCTGCCCCGCCCCGATGAAGCGGCTCGACACGGGTCGTTTTGATGAGGCGTGGGGCGGTGTCAGTTCATTGCAGCTCACCCTGCCGATCGTCTGGACCGAGGCAAGCCGCCGCGGGCACACGCTCAACGAAGTCGTTGATTGGCTCTGCCATCGGCCCGCGCAGCTCGTCGGGCTCGAAGGGGGCGTCCGCGTCGGCGCGGACGCGAACCTCGTCCTGTTCGATCCCGACGCGGAGTTCGTCGTCGAGGGCGCGAAGCTCGAGCATCGACACGACCTAACGCCTTACGAAGGACGCCGGCTGCGCGGCGTTGTGCGGGCAACTTACTTGCGTGGCCAACTCGCCACGCCTGGCGCCGGGAGGGCCCTGTGAACGGTGCCACCACCGTTTGGCTGAACGGCCTCGACACGGAGCAAGCCGAAGTGGCGCTGCTCCGTTGCTGCGGCTCACGCTGGTGGGCGGCGCGTGTGGCGGCGGACCGACCCTACGCCGATACCGAAGCCCTCGCCGTCGCGACCGAGCGGGCGTTCGACGCGATGCCGGACGACGCCTGGCTCGAGGCGATCCGCAGCCACCCCAAGATCGGCGACTTCGAGTCGCTCAAGATGAAGTACGCGGGCAACCGCGAGTGGTCCGGCGGCGAGCAGGCGGGCGCCGCCGCGGCCGACGAGGAGACTCTCCGCCGCCTGGCCGCCGGCAACGACGCCTACCAGCGGCGGTTCGGTTACCTGTTCGTCGTCTGCGCGACCGGCAAATCGGCCGCCCAGATGCTCGCGTTGCTCGAAGAGCGGCTCAACAACGAGGTGGGTGCCGAGCTTCGCCTCGCCTCCGACGAACAGCGGAAGATAACCCGGCTTCGACTTGCTAAACTACGCCCTTCGACCGACCCGTCCTAAGTCGTGATAGCCGCATGAGTTCGATCACCACTCACATCCTCGACACCGCTCTCGGCCGGCCGGCCGAGGGGATCGCGGTGACGCTCTCGCGTTTAAACTCCGAGGGAGTTGCGGAACCTCTTAGCGTGGCGACGACCAACGCCGACGGCCGCGTCGATCCGATGACGCCCCCGGGCGGCCTGACGGCGGACACGTACCGCCTGATGTTTCAGACGGCCCCCTACTTCGCCGCTGCCGGCCGCGAGTCGTTCTACCCGTCGGTCGAGATCGCCTTCCACGTCGCCGACCCGACACAGCACTACCACGTTCCGCTGCTGCTCTCGCCCTTCGGCTACTCCACTTACCGCGGCAGCTGATCCCGGCTTCCACTGCTTTCGCTCACTCCTGCGAGTCCCCCATGCTGAACGTCCCCGCCCGCAAGCTGCACGGCCCCGGCCCCTCTCCCGTTGCACCCTCGGTGCTCGAAGCGCTCGCCAAGCCCTGCATCGGTCACATGGACCCCGCCTTCATGGGGATCATGAACGAGGTCCGCGAGATGCTGCAGCAGGTGTTTCGCACCGAGAACGAGATGACGCTCGCCTGCTCCGGCACCGGGTCGGCGGGGGCCGAGATGCTCATGGACAACCTCGTCGAGCCGGGCGACGTCTGCCTGATCGGCATCAACGGCGTGTTCGGCGGGCGGCTCACGGAGAAGGCGCGCCGCGCGGGCGGCGAGGTGCACAACCTCAACGCCGAGTGGGGACAGGTCTTCGACACCGACGAGATCGTCGCCAAGATCGAAGAGCTTAAGCCCGACCTCGTCGCCTTCGTCCACGCGGAGACTTCGACCGGCGCCTGCCAGCCCTTCGACAAGCTCGCCGAGGCGACGCACAAGCACGGGGGCCTGCTGGTGATGGACTGCGTGACTTCGTTTGCCGGGATGCCCCTTGAGATCGACGCCTGGGGCGTCGACGCGGCGTACACCGGCACGCAAAAGTGCCTCTCGTGCCCGCCCGGTCTCGGACCGGTCACGCTCTCCGAGCGGGCGATGCACAAGGCGAACAATCGCAAGTCGCCAGCCAACTCGTGGTACCTCGACCTGAGCCTCGTCGGCAACTATTGGGGCGGCAGCCGCGCCTACCACCACACGGCGCCGGTGAACATGAACTACGCGTTGCACGAGGCGCTCCGCCTCGTCCTGGAGGAGGGCCTCGGGAACCGCTGGGAACGCCACCAAGCCGCCCACGAACGCCTCAAGGCGGGGCTGGAGAAGCGTGGCTTCGAGTACGCCTCGGATCCCGACAATTCGCTGCCGATGCTCAACCTCGTGAAGGTGCCCGCTTCGGTCGCGGACGAGGCCGCCGCCCGCAAGTCGCTGCTGGAGAACCACGACCTCGAGATCGGCGGCGGGCTCGGCAAGCTGGCGGGCGAATGCTGGCGGATCGGCATCATGGGGCACGGCGCCCGCGACGAGAACGTCGACGACATCCTCGCCTGCCTGGACACCGTCCTGTAGCCCGGCCTGTAGCCCGGCTAGCTACCGTTTACAGCACCGAGAGATCGAGCGACTCGAACGCTTCGTCCCGATCCTCGCGGCTCGGGGAGGTCTCCTCCGAGTCCTCGGCGTCGAGGGGCGAGCCATCGCTGTCGAAGGCCGCGGTTCGGTAGAGCAGCAGCGGGTCGAGGGATGCCGCGGAGATCGTCACGGGCGCCACTCGTCGGCCGCTGAACGAATCCTTAGAGTTGCTGGCGACCGACAAAGCGGGCGCGACGACGGGCTGCGCCGCGGCGACGGGCTCGGACTCCTCCACAGCAGGGCTGCTCTCGGAGACAGCCCCGATCGCCAGGGCCGCGGTCTCGTCCAGGTTGGACGCGCCCGCGTTGGCGGTCGAACGCGTCCAGCTCAGTTCGACCTGGTCCAGCAAAGCTCGGACACCGACCTGAACGCCGTCGAGGTTGAAATGGACTGACACCGTCGAGGCCGCCAACGGGATGCGGTACTGCTCGGTGATCGCCGGCGTGGCGAGGCCCGTGGCGCTGCGGACCGGGAAGGTGTGGGTCCGCTCGGTGGCGAGCCCCTCGTCGAAGACGAGCGAAGCGGTCGCTTCGACGGTCTCCGAGGCGCCGTTGGTGTCGGAACCGAGCAAGTAGGAGAGGTTGATCTGTTCGCCCGCCTCGAAGCCGCCCGCGACCGCGTCCGAGCGGATGTCGATCACACCGCTGTTGACGAAGAACTGGCCGGTCTGCCCCGGTCCCGTGCCGGCGTCTTGGGCGAACCCGTACAAGCCGTCGGTACCGTAGGCGGCGTTGCTGCCTCCGTACGACACCCGTTCGATGTCCCAGCCGTCGACCGAGATGCCTCGGCCCGCTGTCCCGACGTTGCGGAACGCGCGGTCTCGGCTGAGGACAATCGTCGCGGTGTCCGTGCCGCCCCCGAAGAGGGAGACGTCGTTCGCATCGTCGACGGCGACCTCACCGTTGCCGGTGGTGGCGTCAATCAACGAGGTGGTGACGAGTTCGGCCCCGTAGTTTACACCCCAGACGGCGTGGTCGTCGGCGTCAACGGCTCGGTCCCCATCGCCGTCGGCGCCGTCGTACGGATTGGCGACCGCCTGGCTGAGCGTGTCGCGGTAGATCGTGTAATCGATGGCGTTGACGATCCCGTCGTTGTTGTAGTCCCCTTCAAGAACCGGCGGGATGTACTCTTCTAGCTGCGCCAGGACGACGCGGTTCAACGCCCACAACGAGTTGTTCGCATCGGCGTCTCCGAAGGTGAGGTCGAGCTCGCCGTCGAGCACTTCAACCTCGAACGAGACAGTCTGATTCTGCCCGATCGGTCGATCGAGATCGCTCAGACCGATCGCCCCTTCGGCAATGACGAACATGTTATCGAGGTTGTTGCTCGAATCGCTCATGTTGACGGTGACCCGCCAACGGCCGTTCTGGATCTTGTGGGACCAACTGACCGGGGTCGTGCCGTAAACCAAGTCGCGATTGTAGGCGTTGCCGGCTGACGAGCCGCGGTCGACGGCCTGGACCGGGCCGCCCCAGGTCACGTCGCCCACCGTGGCGGGAGAGACCCGGATGGCCTGCACGTCGTCGTTGCTGAAGACCGGCGAGTCGGTGGTGCCGAAGTCGTAGGCGTAGTCGTCTTGCCCCAGATCAACCCCGATCGATGCGGAGGTGATGTAGACCGCGCCCCAGTCGGTGCGGCCGGTGGAGTCGATCACGTTGTAGTGGAAGAAATCGTTGCCGCTGAAGACCGCCGGCGGGGTGTAGATCAGCTCGTCACGACCGCCGGGCCCCGTGCCGGACGACACGCTAATCGTACCCCCCTGCTGGCTGACCGTGTCGCGCAGCTGCACGTTGAGGACGTCGTTGTTGGCGTCGTAGTCGTTCGCCACGACGTCGAGCACCACAGGAGCCGTGCCCACCTCGAAGCTATCTCGGTGGCCGAACGGCTTGATCGGTTCTGGGTTGGCGATCAGGTCGCCGAACTGCAGCTTGTTGAGCTTGACGTTGTAGACCCGATTCGCCTCGTCGGTCGCCAGGCGGCCGATGTTGTGGTCGCCACCGCCGTGCATGACGCTGACGAAGACATCATCACCACCCGGCGCATTCCCGTTGCTCCGAGGCTTCGATTCGTAGAACGAATGCGACCCGACATGCGCGAGGCTCCACGTGTGGCCGAACTCGTGGGCCAGCGTGCCGTCGGCCCAGCTCGTGGCGCCGTTGCTCGCGGAGAGCGCGTAGCGCGAGCCCGTACCAACCTGATTCACGTAAGCGAGTCCTGACGGCGCGCCTTGCACATGATAGACCGCCAGGTCGTGTGTCGGGGCGATGCCTTCGTTGGCTTGTAGGTCGTTCCAGTAGCTGCGGAACGCGGAGAGCCCCGCGCTGTCGTTGCCGTTGGCGACGTTCAGCGGGTCGGTCGCCGGATTGGTGCGGATGATGACCGTGCCGACGCGGTGCTTGATCCCGGTCGAGTGCAGGTACCGCGCGTCCATGTTGGCGGCGATGCCCTGCGCCACCGACTGCGCCAAGGCGAGGTCGCTCCCGTAGTTGTTGACGAACGCGCGAGAGCTGATCTCGACGCCGACTTCGTACTCGTAAACGTCGACGACCCGGCTCGGCGCCAGGGTCGCGGCCTCCGAACGGGGCGCCTCGTCGTCGATCTCCGAAGCGAGCGGGGCCACCGGCGCGTCGGCAACCGGCCCCTGACTCGCCGCGACCCCTTGGCTAGCGGCGGCGCAGCAGCCCGTGCAGGTGCAGCCGGGCGGGTGCCCACCGCTCGTGCCGTTCGGGTGGTCTTCGGGCGCGTGGTCGGGGACGCCGTCGCCGTCGTGGTCGTGGCTGATCGGCTCGGCGTCCGCCTCAAAGACTCGGTGCGTCCCGTTCGCCGGCTCGATCGAAAGCGAGGATAAGCCCGGTCGGGTGATGCTCGCCCGCAGACCGGCCTCGCCGAGCACGGCGACCACGCTGTACTCGGGGTGTTCGGCGACGCGGCCCAGGTACGTTCCGTCGGGGCCGTGGTCGATCTGAACGAGCTCGCCGGTGCCGTCATCGACCAAGATGCGCGTGTTCTCGCCGAACACCGAGTTCTTCTCGAGCTCCAGGGTCAGCGTGGCGTCATCGATCGATATCGCTGCTGAGAACTGCTGCGGAAGATCGGATGGGAGCTGGAGCGACACGAGCGTGTCGCTGGTCTCCAAGGCGACGGTTTCGCCCGACTCGCTCGGAGAGAGCGGTGCGGCCGAGACCGCATCGACACCGTCGTCAGCGGCTTGCAGACCATCGGCGGCGAGCAACTGCCGCTCTTCGAGACGCTCAAGGCGAGCGGTGGCAAGACGACCCGATTTCGGCAAGCTCATGATGGATTAACTGAATCTGGGAGTGGACAAGATCGGCCACTCGCGCGGCATCCCGAGTGTCATATCGATTTCAGCTCACACACTCTGGAAGCGGTGTAGGTCGGAATCGAACGTGGCCTGCTGTTCCAAGGCAGACCCAGCCTGACACCCTCTGCGGAACCGCCGAGAGCACCTCTCCTTGGGAGCGGACTAGGTAGGAATGCGGCTGACCGCAGGCTGTTCGCCGCGGCTTGCTGCACTGCCGTTGTGAAATGGCAGGGCGTGGCGAGTATTCACGCGCCGATCGCGAAAACAGGGCAAACCGCCCGGATTCGGGCGGCAAAAACGGGGATCTACCGACAACGCGTCTCAAGGAGCCGGCGAGGCGGAAACCGATTCCGTGAACCGGGCGTCGGCCCAGACGGCGTGATCGGAGTGCGAGTCATCGCCGCCATTGGTCACGAGGAGGCGGAGCTTCGCCATGCCGTCGGGGAACGCCACGGTCATCTGGACAGGCTCGTCCTTCCCGGTGAGGCGTGGGCTTTGGGCGAGCGTGCTCCACTCGCCTCCCCGGTACCCGTCGATTCGAAAGACGCACGATCCACGTCCGAGGGCGCCGTCGTCGAGACCGACGAGAGTTTGCAAGCCACGCGCCTTCGTGAGGCCGGCGAGCGCGTACTCGACGACGCTCTTCCGATCGGCCCCGGTCGGGCAAGCCATCACGCCGTGCTCATAGGGGACGCCTCGGATGACGATCTCGTGCCCCGTGTAATTGACGTCACGCCGAACCCCTCCGTGCGCCAGTTCATACTCGGTCTCAACGCCGCTGAGGTAGGGATAGGTCGTGGGAAAGTTACGAGGGTTCGGCTCGCATCGATAGACGGCCAGGCTGCGGATCTCGACCGGCGAGACGACCGATTCGAGGCAGCGGAACCGCACACGGTTGGTCGTGACCGGCGAAACACGATCGATCTTCTTGTGGCCGATGGTCTCAAAGCCGGGGCTCGAGTTGTAAGGGGACCAGGCGTCGAGCCGATTGCGTGGCTCGAGCGGTCGCCATTCGCCTTCGACGTACGCTTCCAACGTGTACTTCGCGATCCGCTGGCCGTTGGCGATGTTCTCGCGCGTCACGATCGTGTTGATCTCCTGAGGGACTTCCCAGGCCAGCTCAACGGTGTCGCCGACCTGCACCGCATCGACCTCGGCGAGGGGCTCGGCGAAGCGCTCACGCACCGCGTCACCGAGCGCTTGTGCCGCATCCCGGATATCGTCGGGGATCAGCCCTCGCGTGTCGGGTGGGAGGTTGATGATTGTGTTCGCGCCAAGGCCGACGGTGCGGTAGTACAGATCGACGTGATCCGAGAGCGAACGCGGATAGGTCTTCTTGACCTCGTCGGGATGCCAGAACCAACCGCCGTAGTGAAAAGCGGCGTGGGTCGTGCATTCACGCACCCTCCAGAATCTGCCGAGCGGGTGCCCGGTGAGCACGTCGGTCTCGAGCAGCCCGTAGTCGTTCTTCACCGAGACGTCGGATTCCGTCCGGGCGGGGCGGCTGTAGTGGGTGCCGTCGGCGGTGTTGACTGCGTTCCACATCGGGTAGACGACGTGGCCCGTCTCGTTGCCCGGCACCCAGGTGTCGGGGCCCATCATGACCATGTTGGGCTGCAACTCCTCGGCCAGATCGGTGACCGCACGCCACACGCCCTTGGAATCGGTGGCGTCCCAGTGATCGGACCACATGAAGTCAATCGTCCCGTAGTTCGTCAGCAACTCGCGGAACTGCTCGACCTGGACCGCGTCGAACCGGGCGCGCAGGGTTGGGTCGGCTTTGAAGGCGGAGGAGACCGCCCGCCCCCAGCTCTTGCCCCACTCGAGGGGCTGGTCGAGTTGGCTCTTGGCCTGATAGTCGCGGAGCGCCTCGTGCGCGTTGAAACCGGCCGTGTGGTAGAGCCCAACCTTGAGCCCGTGTCGCCGGCACGAGGCGACGAAATCGCGAACGATGTCCCCCTCGCCGTTCTGGTACGGGCTGTTCGCGATCGTGTAATCGGTGGTCTTGGAGGGCCAGAGACAGAAGCCCCCCTCGTGCCGCGCCGTGAGCACGGCGTAGCGGGCGCCGAGCGCCTTCGCCGTTCGCGCCCACTGGTCGGTGTCGAGCTGCGTCGGATTGAACTTGGCGGGAGGCTCTTGGCCGTCGCCGTGTTCCTGGTTGGTGAAAGGGTTCAGGCCGTAATGGATGAAAGCCCCGACCTCCCAATCGGCGAACTCAACCTGCTTCGCTGAAGGCTTGGCGAGCCGGATTGGCGAGTGTTGACCCTCGGCCGCAACCGGGGGGACGGTCCACCAGGTCGCGACGCACAAGAACGCCACGAGGCGGTGACTAGAGACACTGCGCGACCGCAAACCACTCATGACGTACTCAATGCTTGGGAAAGAGAGGCTACCGACGCTCGGTCAGAAAGCCAGCACCGAACGGGCGACCGCTTCCTCTTGCGGGTCCTTCTCGTCCCGTGCGTCCTCCTCAGTCACCGCCTCGAAGGCCGTATCTCCCTCCGAATCGCTCCAGGAGAGAGCGACGTCAGCAGCCAGCAGTAAGAGGTCGTCGCTCGCCGACCCGTCGGCAGCGTCCGGACCGAGGCTCGGTGAGCTGGACGCGGGCGTGCCTAACGGCGACGCCCCGAGGGCGATCATCGCAATGAGGTCATCCGCCGGGGCATCTTCCAGGTTGTTCCCCGCCTCGACCGGAGGGCTTTCGACGAACGCGAACGAGACCGAGCTGGCGGAGCTCGCCGCGGGGCCGGTGACCGACAGTTCGACATCATCGACCAGCGTCCGCACACCGACCGAACGACCGTCGAGCGAAAAGACAAGGCGGAGACTCTGTGCCGCCATCGGCAAGTTGTACTGCTCGGTGATCGCGGGGGTCACCAAACCGGTTCCCGATCGTGTTGCGAACGTGTGGGTGAAGGCGGAGGGCAGGCCCTCATTGAACCGCAACTCGACGTCCGCATCGACGGTTGGCGCCCCGGAGGCGTCGGTGCCTAGCAGGTACGACAGATCGATCACATCACCCGCTTGGAAGGCGTGCGCGATCGGGTCCGACTCAAGATCGACGGTCCCGCTATTCACGAAGGCCTGACCGGTTTCCCCCGGGAGCGTGCCCGCGTCGATCGCGAAACCGTAGTTGCCGTCGAACCCGAGTGCGGCGTTGCCCCCCGAGTAACCGGTCCGCGTGCTGGTCCAGCCCGGCACGGAGAGGCCGCGGTTGATGCCGGACGTGCTGCGGAAAGCTCGGTCGCGATTGACATCGATCGAGAGGGGGTCGCCGCCCCCTCCGGTCGCCGAGATGGCCGCCGGGTTGTCGATCTCGAACTCCCCGTTGCCGGCCGTGGCGTCGATCAGCACCGTGGTCACGCTCACGGGCAACGCGGCGCCGTAGTTGTCACGCCACACTTGCCAATCGCTCTGATCAACGACGTTCGGAGTGGCGTCGTTGGGCAGGAACGTGCTGGTCCCTTCCGCGTCGCGCCACACGGTGTAATCGGCCGCGTCAACGACACCGTCGTCGTTGTAGTCGCCAGCCAGCGTCACGACAGGAGTCTGCTCTTCGATGACGAGTCTGCTGAGCGCCCAGCCCGTGTTCACCGGGCCGTCCAGCGCCAGGTTGAGCTCGCCGTCATCGACCGTGACGTCGAAAGCGACCTCGGTGACGCCGGCGGTGGTGGCGTCGATGCCGTCGGAGATCAGCCCCCCCTCGGCCCACAGGCTCATATCCGGCCGGGCCACCGACGAATCCCCGAACTGCGCGGTCACGCGGTAGTAGCCGTTCGGCAGGGTGTGATTGAGGGTCGCCGGACCGTAGCCTTCAACGAAGTCGCGTGCCGTCCCCGAGCCGCCGCGATCCGCCGCGTCGACTTCGCCGGTCCACCAGGCATCGCCGTAGGTGGAGGGGCTAACGCGAGTCGCTCCCGGCTCGACAGGAGAGGACTCCGTGCCCAGGTCGTAGCTGAAGTCGGTTGCGAATGGGCTGGTCCTGAGCACCGAATTGGGCGCCCAGACTTGGACCTCCGCGAGTGACAGGATGTTGGTTCCGAGGAGCTGAACCCGCACGTACTTGCCGCCGCTCACGTTATCCAGGCGCAGGCCACCGTCGGTGTCGGATCCGTCGATGATCAACGCCCCCCCCGCTCCGATGGTCGATCCGGTCGAGTAGGTCGAGGCCGAGTCCGAATAGAAGTAGGTGCGGCCCCACAGCTCGGAACCGCCGCTGTCCGGGTCGTCGTCCCAGACCGTGACGCGGAAGTTGTTCAGCCGGTTCGCCGCGTCGGTCCGGTTATAAAGGACGATCTGATCGATGTCGCTCGTTTCCTGGAGATCGACCTGCCACCACGTTCCGGATTCGCTGAGCGTGGAAGTGAAGTTCGACTCCGGGAAGATCAGCCCATCGTTGGCGTCAACGGCGAAGCCGTTCGAGGCGTTGAAGCCCGCGTCGCCATAGAAATCACGCCGCTGATCGGCGGCCCCCTGCTGAGCGAGGTTATTGATCGGCGTAATGGCGTCGCCCGCGGCGACACGGACCCCCGCCAGCGAGAGGCGTCCGTTGCCCTCGTTGTTGGCGCCGTTCAGCTGAACACGGACCACACTGCCCGTGTGCACCGTGGCCAAGCGGCGGGTCGAGGTATCGGAGACTTCGCTGCCGTCGATCACGAGGGTCTGGCCTCTGCCCACGCTGCCAGTCGACAGGAAGGATTTCTCCCAAAGCTTCGTCCCGCCATCGGCGGGGTCCTCGTCCCACACCGAGACCGTAAAATTGCTCAGCTCGCCGTACGTCGAGGCATCGACATTCTGCAGCTCAATCTGGCCGATGCTCAGTGGTTGAGCGAAAGCGGTCTGCCACCAGCTGTTGTGCGCACCCGGGTCGGTCGCCGAGGCGGTGGCGTCGTCGCCGTCGTTAGCGAGATCGGCGGATTGCCCGTTCCAGTCCGTGGACTGGGTCGCCAGGCCGTCGGTGGTGGCGAGGTTGTTGAGGTCGAAACCGAGCACACGCAACTCGCTGAGCGCGACACGTTGGTCACCCGCCGCATTGAGGCCGAGCGACTCGACCCGGATGTACCGCCCTCGCACGTCGCCCAGTTCAGTGGCCCCGTCGCGCCCCTCCGCGTCCGCTTGGATAAAGAGCGACTCGTTGGCGCCAAGAGCTTGACTGTCGGTCAGGTAGTCTTGGCTCCAAAGTTCGGTTCCCCCCTGGTCCGGATCGGCCGACCAGACCGTGACGCGGAAGTTGCTCAGCCGGTCCGGCTGGCTGGCTGTGGTGATGAGTTGGAGGCCGTAGAGCGCTTCGGTATCGCCGAGGTCGACCTGGAGCCAAGCGCCGGCGTGATCTCCCGAGACCGCCTCGGTCGCGAGCGAACCGTCCGTAAGCTCAGGCGTCGCGGCTCGGAGCGTCGAGTTCAGCGAACCGTGCGCCGCGGCGCCACCGGCCAGCTCTTGGGGTTCAGCGCCGCGTGTGCTGTGCCCTTCGATCAGGTAAAGCCGGTCGAGGTAGGCGTCCAGCCGGCCGTTGTTGGCGAAGGAGATCGTCGCCTCGGTAGCCGCCGGGCCGGTCTGGAAGACGATCTCCTCGTAACCGTAGTCCCAGTCCTCCAAGCCGACTCGGGCAGACACCCGCTCCACGCCGGCGGACTCCACCTTGATCGTGAGCAGGTCGTCTGCCACCGGAGCGCTGCTGAGCAGGCGAAAGCTCCCCAGGGCAAGGTTCGCCGCGTTAGCGCCCGACACCGAGACGTAAATCGAGTGCTGTCCTGAAATGCCAGCGATCGCTTCACGATCGGCCCGCCAGCGATCCTTGGTGTTTCCGTCGAGTAGGTCGTCGAACTCGGCGATCAACGTGCCCGCAGGGTCATCCAAGCGGACCTGAACGCTCACCCCGTCGAGCGACTGGTTGAAATCACTCGGGTCGCGGATGTGCAGCAGGTCGAGCAGGTCGTACTGCCCCGGGTCGCCGAAGTTAACGTTGTCGTAACGGACCCACTCTCCCGCGGTGAGGCCGCTTACGTACCGTTCGTCGCGGTGCTCGCCCGTGGAGATCGTTCCCGACGAGCCGTTGAAATCGTCCGCGTCCCCGAGTCGATCCGCGAGGCGGACCCCAACGCCGATCGTGTAGGTGGCTCCGGGGGTCAGCCCCGTGAAGGTCCGCTCCATCCCCTCACCAGGCGTGAATTCGACGCTCTGGGTGCGGAAGGTGCCGGTCAGCGGAGCGCCCGAAGCCTGCAGGTTCCACGAGTTGCGGTCGCTCGAGACGGGCGACCCCGAGGTGACGCTCCAGTCGACGATCCCCTCCTGGAATTGGACGTTGTCGAAGAGGTTCGTGCCCGGCAGCGCAACCCACGAGTAGACCGGGTTGGGCGGGTTCGCGAAGTCATGCCCGGCTTCCCACGCTGCCTGGCCGGACTCGAAGGCGCCCGCGTCGGGCGCGGCGCCGAGGTAGCCGTCGTTGATGCCCGGGATAACGATCCCCGAATCAATCGCGTCCGAGCCCGGGGCGAGGCGGAAATCTTTGCCCGCGAAATCGACGAAATCGCTCGGGATGTAGTCGTGGTTGCCACGGCTATCGACGCCGAGCGCCTCGATGTCCTCGGCGGTGATCTGCACGTTGTTGTTGTAACGCGTCTGGATCGCCTCACGCGCCTCGAGCGATCCCGAAGGCGCGCCAGAGACCGACGAGATGACCGTGTTGTGAAACGCCTGGCGGAAATCGAGGCCGTACGAGCGGAGGACCGTCCGCCCGTTGCCATCGAAGTCGTAGAACAGGTTGTGGTGGACGACGGCGTTGCTATTGCGCCCGTAGAAGGCCTCAAAGATCCCACGGGTATCCGTGTCGCGGAAGACATTGTGATGGAAGATGGAGTAGCTCGAGTCGCCGTTTCCACCGTCGGCGTCAAACACGCCGGTGTCCCAGGATAAGTTCCCGCCGTCTTCAAAGACGTTGTAGGCGATCTCGCTCCGCGTTGGGTAGCCATCCATGAAGCTACGCGCAAACGTGCTGACCGTGTTGTGGCTTACGAGGATCTCAACGGCTCCGCTCGCCGAGACCACCCGCGAGGCGCCACGGAATCCGATGTCGTGGAGGTAGTTGTTGACGATCTGATGCCCGGAGCCGTTGATTGTCGCGACCGAACCCCAGGTGTGGCTGAATTCGTTGTCGCGGATGACGTTGCCGGAGCCCTCCAGAATGAAGCGACCGTAATCGCCTTTATCGTATCCATGGAAACGGTTGCCGCCGATCACGTTGTTGTCGGTACCCGAATTCGTGTCGAGGCTCACTCCGCGGAACTCGATCCCTTCGATGTGGATGTGGTCTCGGCTGTTCAGGTTGAACCCGTACTCGCGACGTTTGAACTCGATGTCGAGGTCGTTGGGGTCCTGCCCCGGCTCCGCGTAGTAATAGAGCGTGCTCGAGCCGTCCGCCTTGTACCACTCTCCCGGCTGATCGAGCGCTTCGAGCGTGTCGTAGATGAAGTAGCCGTTCTCTTGCTTCTGGGAAACAATCCCGACCGGGCTGTCGAGGGAGATGGTCCCCGACCCGGCGTCGAAATCGGTGATCGTCCGGGTCACCAGAGTCCAGTCGTTGACATGGAACTTGATCTTCGCCCCGTTCCACTTGTCGTCGGGAAAACCACCGAGGTCGTCCACCGTGAAACTGCTGGCGTTGCTGGAGAGGCGGCCCTGCTTCAAGCGGCCCCAGTCGTCGATGTCGAGCGGGTCGTTCTCGGCGAACTGCTTTGCCTCGTACTTGAGCTCCCCATCAACGAAGAGCGTGTTGTTGTCCCTGTCGCCGTCCGCGTCCCAATTGGCGGTAGCCGTCCAAACATCGCCCCCTTGGTTGGTCCACCCGGTGACTAGATCCCCGCCCGAGACGACGACGCTCTCGTTGCTGTAAGGCTTGAAGGTGATCGGGCTGCCATCGAAGCCCGACCGGGTGAGGTTCACCTGCTCGCGGTAGACCCCCTCGTGGATATAAACCGTGTCGCCGGCCTGCGCGAACTGAACGGCGCGGCCGATGGTCTGGAACGGTTCGTCGAACGACCCGTCGTTCGGGAAGTTCGCCCCGTCCGCCGCGGAGACGTAGAAATCGGTGAGCATCTCGCGACGCTCGAGCGCCTCCACACGGCGGGCGGCCGAGTTGGAAGGACGCGCCTTGGCGCGACGGCTCGGGCCGCGACCCCATGGGGGTGTCGGGAAGTTCATATCGATGCCTTGCCTATCTCGAGTTCCGTGTGAGCGTTGACGCACGCCCAACGCAGAGAGCCAACCGACGCCTCCTCTCAAGCTAGGAAGGACTGCCGGGGCTCTCTGTCTCTATGTTCACACTGGACGTGGATTCATGCCAATAAAAAGAGGGCGCCGCCGCCATGTGGCGACGCCGCCCACCACCCCCTGCCTTGCGGGAACCTGATGACGGTTTGCTGAGGTGCTGCGTGCTCAGCCGACCGTCCCTCTCATCGTTCAACCACCTCACCGCCCGCTCGCGTAGCGAGAGACTTGTAGACGTACTCATCGATGTCTTCTTGGAGGAACTCGACGTGCCCATCAGCAAAGACGACTTGGGCGCCCCCCGGGTGGTTGCTACCCAGAGGACCGTCCATGTCTTCTTCAAGTGCGCAGTCTGAATTTGTGCCACATTTCTCAACCCAAACCTCATCAAGCGGGTAGTTGATGGGCCAGTGCGTGGTGCGGAGGGGACGTCCGGTAGAGTTCCCCCCCAGTGTCCTCCTGTCAGCGTAGTTGGCGTTGAGACTACCTCCGCCGCCGAAATACCAAGCTGAAGGCCCACCAACTCCAACAACTCCATACCCGGGGTAATTACCGACAGGAGGACCCCCGGCTACCGACCAGTGGACACTCTCACCGATTGCCATGGTGTGCGAGGTGCCATCCGTGATCTGTCGCAGACTGACTGGGTCTAACCAGAAGAAGAGGCCGTCGGAGTAGACATGCCCACGACCATTCTGTGTTCGAGGCTGTATCAACTTTCGACGGTCTGTATTTGACGCATTGGCCAACTCATCGTCATTCTCTCGACCTCCCGAGATGCCGAAATAATCGATCCGCTCTGGGAAGTTGAGCTCGTCGCTGACGCTCGGACACTGAAAGCTGGGGATGCTTACCCGTAGTTCGAGATCGTTGACCAGTCGCCCGATGAAGTAAGTCCAACCCCAGCGGTTTGTCGTTCTCTCATCGAGTATCTCTTGTATTTGATCCTTGAACGCTTGGTCCTCAATATATGGGAACAGCAGTATGTACATGCTGAGCCCACGGCAATCCTCACGGTAGAGTCCGTCCGTGTCAGTTTTCGCACAGTCGATTTCTTCGGCCGTGGCGCCAGGCGGCAACTCCCCCCTAGCCGACTCGTAGTTCGCGAGCGAGAGCCCCGCCTGCTTCAGATTGTTGACACACGAACTGCGACGCGCCGCTTCACGAGCCGCCTGCACGGCCGGCAAGAGTAGAGCGACTAGGATTCCGATGATCGCGATCACTACGAGCAACTCGACAAGTGTGAAACCCTTGCCGCAGCGAGCGATCCTAGAGTGAGTACTTGCAGCCATGTCTGTTCACGGGCTAGGCGGCCGTGCCCCTATTGTTCGAGTTCGAAGTTGATCTGATTGCCACTGCTCTTGACGGTCGCGACCAGCGGCGATGACGCTAGTGATCCATATCTGGGGTGAACCAGTGTTCGCCTCTTAAAAGAGCTGGGATCGACGCTCGGCTCATCGAATATCGACGTCCCCATTTTTTGCTGTCCTTCGGTCTCAACCGCTTCGATCAGCACCTTGTAATCACCGATTTTGGCTCCATCCCCCGGCTTGAAGGTCATCAGCTTAAAGGAGCCGTTGCTCTGAATGTTGCCGGTCGCGCGACGTCCGACTTCAGGGACGAACTCAATGCGGCCGGTCGTGAGAGGTTCACCCGCGATGGTCACGACACCTTCAACCTGCCTTAGACCGCTGTCGTTGCAACCAGCAATCAGAGTGGTTGCTGCAAGCACCATCAGCGAACCGTAAGGCATGCTGAAACGGATTGAATTAGCTAGACGATTCGTCATGGTTCTTGTGTCGTGATGATCGTGGCAATCCTTGCCAAAGGCGTGACGGGCGCCCTGGTGTGGGCGCCCGCCGCACCTGCGAGATATCCTTAGCGTCGAAACTTGACCGCAACCAGTAAGCCGTACGCAGCGAGCAGGCAGGCGGTGGGCTCGGGAACCGCCGCCGCCGAAGCAGGCGACAGGTTGGTGGCTCCGTAGTTGTCCGCCCAGTCGGTGTAGTCGGACGCATCGACGACGCCGGGCGTCTGATCGTTCGGCAGGACGTTGTTGGTGCCGTTGTTGTCACGCCAGACGGTGTAGTCGGCGGCGTTGACGATGCCGTCGCCGTTGTAATCGCCGTTGAGCGGCGTGAGGCTCAGGTCGTACTCAACAACGCCCAAGAAGCCCTCACCATCGTCCTCGCCGACCCGCAAGAAGCGGAATTCGAGATCGTTGGCGCCACCCGGGACAAAGATGTCCCCCAGATCGATTGTGCCGCCCGCCTGGACCACGCCGGCGACGGCCGCGTCGAGAGATTCACTTGAGTTCAAGCTGACTTGCCCCAGGCCATTGACTGAGGGGCTCCCCAACTGCCAGGCCGCGTTGCTGAGCGGCAGGTCGGGGCTGCCGGCCCACGAAGCATTGAGGGCGCCACCTGTTGAGGTGATCGCGAAGCCGTCGATTGAAAAGGTGAACGGGGATTCGTTCTCGAGCGAAGCGGTGCCGTCACTGGCGATCTTGATCACCAGGTTGTTCGTAACGGTCTCTCCGATGTACTCAACCGTTCCGGTGGTCGCATCGTCGTTGCCCGGCTCGCGAAACAGGAAACTGAGGTCCCGCACTTCCACACCCAGGCCGGCGGCTTGCTGAGCCGTGATCACGGCCGCGGGATCGAAGGCCGAGCCCAGATCGACGGAGGCCGGTGACATCGGAACTACCGCTGACGCTCCGGCGCTGAGGAGTTGCTCACCGAACTGCCCCGCGTTGGACGGCCCGAAGGCGTCCCAACCTGGAACTGAGTTCTCTTCGAAGCCAGACCAACCGACCGGGTCGAGCAATTGGTTCGTCGACTGGAAGGAGTAGCCATCGAATAGGACGTCGGTGTCACCATTGTTGGCGACCGTGATCACGCCCGTCTCCTGATTCACGCTAGCGACCACCTGGGCTTCGGCCGAGGCCGAAAAGCCCACCGTGACCAGCAGGGCCGCTGCGGCCAACGGCTTGGCCGCACGACGCAACGCGAACGCCCCGCCGAGCAACAACGCTACGAGGGCGGCCGAGGTGGGCTCGGGGACGGTCGAGCCGTTTGCGGACGAAGGGGAGTTCGCGTCCTTGAAGGCGCGGAAATCGGCCAAGTTGACGACGCCGTCGTTGGTCAGGTCGCCGAAGGGACGGGTGTCGCCCGAACCGGTGACGTCGTCCAGGAAGTTGTCGATGATGGGATCGTAATCGTCATTGCCGGCGCCGGGAACGAAGGCCTCAACGAGGCCGTTCCCATCGACATCACCCGCGACCGGGTTCGAAATGCCGTCGATCGCCATCCCAGCGAGTCCGTTGTTGTAGATCGTGGAGATCTGGCCGGGCGACAGAAGCGTGTCGTAAATAGCCAAATCGTCGATCAAGCCACCGAACTCGCGACCAGCGGTGGTGCCGTCATTGCCGATCGACCACGGACCACCGGTAACCCAATCGGTGTCGATGGGCTGGCCGGTACCGTTCACCGACAGGACTCCGTTCAGGTAGACATCGATTTCACCATCGAACGAGTCGTAGGCGTAGGCAACGTGAGTCCAGGTGTCGATTGGCAACGAGTCGATCGGGGTGTCGGTTCCCGCACTGCTGGTCGGTCCGCTCTGAACACGGGCGTCGATCCGATTGCCACCCTGGTGATTGAGGCCCCAGTTACCCGATGCGGGATTGTCCATGTTGCCGAGATTCGTTTCGGCCCCACGCGCCGTGAAGATGCCGTCGAAGCCCGCATCGCGTGACGGGTTCACCCAGACCGAGATCGAGAGATCGATGATCCCGCTGAGCTCGGTGATGTCGGAGGTGCGGAAGTAGTCGCCTACCGCGCCGGTTCCGCGCCAAGCGCCCTGCAGAACGCCTTCGCCGTACGAGGCCGTGCCGCCCCCTTGGTAGGTGGCGTCGAACGCCGACCCGCCGTTGAGGTTGCTGTCGGCCAGGGTGGCCGAGCCGACCGGCTCGTTGAAGTTGTAGTAGGCTATCGGCGTCTGCGCCGTCGCCAGGGCGGTGGCGAGAGCCATGGCCGGCAGCGCGGCCGCGAAGGTCAGTGTTTTCATGTTTAGGTTCATCGGAGCAACCCCGAGGTGTATCGAATGTGAGGGAGATCTCTGGTCGGATGAGGTAACACAGCCAACGAAACACCTCCGCCTAGCGACGCGAACGCGTCGCCACAGCGGTGAGGCCTAGAGCGAGGAGGAGAGCGCCGGTCGGTTCGGGAACCGTCGACGTGGTGCTGGAGACATTGGTCGGGAAATTCTCTTTCCATTGGGCGAAGTCGATCCAGTCGACGACTCCGTCGGAGTTCAGGTCGCCCTCGGCGCGGGTCGCTACCGACTGGAAGAAGTTGGAGTTGATGGGGGTCACATCGTCGAGGTCGACGTCTCCGTCCTCGTCGGTATCGCCCAATAGCGCGGGCTCGACCTTGTCGAGGGTGATCGCCGACATCCCGGCGTTGTAGATCTGCGAGACATCTGTGGCGCTGAGTGCCGAGGACCAGACTCCGGCCTCGTCGAGCGTGCCCGTGAACTCACGCGAACCGCAGCAAGAGTCGTTTCCGATGTCGAAGTCACCGCTGGAGGTGATCGATCCCAACGGGGCGTCCTCTCGCTGAAGCTCGGCTCCGTTCAGGAACAAGGCTCGTTCGCCCATGCCGTCCCCCTGATCGGTGCCGTCCCAAGTGAAGACGACGTGATCCCAACGGTCCTGGTTATTACCAAGGATGAGGTCGTCTTCGGCCCCGGGGACTCCGTCGATACGCCAGTCGATGTGGCGGGGACTGTTGTTGTTCTCCAGGGCGATGCCCCAGTTCTCGCTACCGCCGCCGAACGACGAGGTGAGCGTTCGGCTCATGAAGAGGCCGTTGTACGTCGAGTTGTTGTTCGTTTCGACGTTCTGGTTGAACCAGAGCGAGATGCTGAGGCCCGTTGCGCCCGAGAGCTGCGACATCGTGGCGATGTCGAAGTGCTCTTGGCCGTTGCCGCCGTTCTCGTCATTCATCTGAGCGGCGCCGTTGATGAGGCCGCCGACCCAGGCATTGTTGCCAGCGCCCCCCTGCCAGATTGCGTCGTTGCTGTTAATCGAGTCGCTCGCCGTCTCGCCCGAAGTCTCGTCGAAGGCCCAGTAGCCGACATCGGGGACGGGCCAATCACAATCGAGCGAAACGCCGCAGAGCTGGGCAGACGCTGGAACAGTCGCCGCGAGCAACGCGGCGGCAGCGAATGCTGAACGGGTGACAAGAGTCTTCATTACTAGATTTTCCTGGTGAGTAGCCGACGGTTCGGGTGCCACTAGACTCAGCTTGCTTCTGTAGAAAAGTGATATTTGCAGACCTTGAATCCCTGAGACCCAAGGGCTTAGAGAGCGATCTTTCTCGGCTGTCCGGCTGCGATGAGAAGTTGCTGAACGAACTAACGAAAAGGGCTAACCGATGATGCCTAGAGCGTTTCTTCCTCTCGGAAGAGGTTTGCCTCTGCAAATACCGGTCACACGGAGATGTCCGCTCCCGAACGGGTTTAACGAAGTGTCCCGGACATTTTCTGCCTACTTTTTTGGGAGATTGGGCAATCATGGATGTAAGTGCCTTTCAAATAAAGACTTGCAACACGGCAGGTACGGTATCCTCGCGATGAATGCGGCATGCCGCATTGTCGGCAAGCTGACAACGGTCGGAAATCAGCCACCACCTTTCCGATCCCGCATGAAAAATGGGCAAGCTAGGGCCGTAGCTTCCTGAGGCTGCACTCTCGTCACTTCACGGTAGGGACACTTGAGATGCGGCACGTTTCGCGAAGATCGCCCCTCTCATGCCGCAGCTATGAGTTATCGAGCCACACTCGCTTTGACCACGATCCTCGCGATCGCTCTAGGAACTCCGTCCTTAGCCGCCGACGCCGCAACCAGACCTCGTCACGTGGCGAAGCCCGGTCAGGCCTCTTGGGTCAAGACGATCCATTCTCCGAACGGCCTCCTGTCGTTGCAGGTGCGGCTCGGCGGGGATGCCAACTCGAAGGGCATCCAATACTCGCTTGAGCGAGGAGGCCAGCCTGTCGTGGCTGAGTCTTCGCTCGGGTTTGAGCTGATCTCGGGCGCGACGGTTGGGAAGGGGCTGAGTCCCTCAGGCCCTCCGCAAACGGGTAACCATCGTGGCGACTGGGCGCCGGTGTACGGAGAACAAGAGCGCGTCCAACTGTCGGCGAATACCCTCCGTGCCTCGGCGTTCGATGAAGAGACGGGGCTGTCGGTTGAGTTTGAGTTCCGCTGCTACAACGAGGGACTCGCCTTTCGGTCTCACCTGCAGACGGACTCCGGTAAGACGATTGAAGTGCAGCGAGAACTCTCTGAATTCCGTTTGTCCGGTGAGGCGGTCTGTTGGTCGACGACAAACGCCCAGGGATTGTATCGAGAGTGCCTGATCGACGAGATGCCCAAAGGGACCGAGAGACCACTCGTCTCGAAGTTGGCTGATAGAACGTATCTCGCGATTACCGAAGCGGCCCAGGTGGGTTACCCACGGGCCCTGCTGTCGCAGCACGCCGAGGGCGGCAACTGCTTGGTCACGGACCTAGATGGCCCCGCGACTGCCAAGCAGCAACTGACCACCCCTTGGCGGGTTGTGCTGGTCGGGGAGAGCCCCGGCGAACTCTTGGAGAGCAACCAGGTCATCCTCGATCTGAATCAGCCGTGCCGCATCGCCGAGGCTTCTTGGATCCGCCCTGGCAAGGTGCTCCGCGAGATCACCTTGACCACCGCAGGGGCCGAGGCCAGCATCGACTTCGCGGTCAAGAACAACTTCCAGTTCGTTGAGTTCGACGCGGGGTGGTACGGGCACGAGTACGACGACGAATCGGACGCCACGACGATCACGGTCGACCCCAAACGGACGCCGGGCCCCTTGGACCTACGCCGTTTGATCCGCGAAGCCAATCAACGCGGGGTCGGGGTCATCCTGTACGTCAACCGGAGGGCGTTGCACAAGCAGCTCGACGAGATCCTGCCACTCTATAAAGAGTGGGGGGTCAGCGGCGTGAAGTACGGATTCGTTCACGTCGGTTCTCAGGAGGCGACCGAGTGGCTGCACGAAGCGGTTGAGAAGGCCGCCAAGCACGGCCTGATGGTCGACGTGCACGACGAGTACCGCCCCACCGGCTTCAGCCGCACCTTCCCGAACCTCATGACCCAGGAAGGGGTGCGAGGCGACGAGGCCTCACCGAGTTCGGAGCAAACGCTCATCAGCCTCTTCACCCGAGGCATCGCCGGGGCGAGCGATTTCACCGTCTGCTATTTCGCTGAGCGAGTCGAAGAGAAATGGACGCACGGGCACCAGCTTGCCAAGCCGATCTGTTTCTACAGCCCGTGGCAGTTCATCTACTGGTACGACACGCCCTTGGCCGATCACGTGCGGCCGCCAGGCGACCACAAGGCGGTCATCATCGACACGCCGGATCAAGAGCTCTTCCGTCGTTTGCCCACCACCTGGGACGAGACGCGGGTCCTAGAAGGCGAGATCGGCGAGTACGCCGTGATCGCTCGTCGCTCTGGGGAGGACTGGTTCCTTGGGGTCATGAACGCGTCGGAACCACGCACGTTGCAAGTCCCGCTCGACTTCCTTCATGGTGAAGCGACGTACGACACGATGACCTTCACCGACGATCCTTCCATTCAGACACCAACACGGGTCCGCGTGGATGAGCGAAGATGCCAGCGCGCTCAAACGCTTCGTCTGAACCTGCTGCCAAACGGCGGTTTCGCCGCTCACTTCACCCCATCGACCAGCAGCGGCCAAGTGGCGAAAGTTGCATCGGGACGAGAGAGCGAGAAGGATCTCTGAACGGTGCGACTGGTGGCACGCGCCAACCGGATGGTGGGTAGGGCGTCCGCTCAGAAAGCCTTCAACGGATCCGGATCAGGGTCGCCGGCGTGCCCATCCGCACTGGGGTCCAAAGATGCGGGCTCGTCGTCGTTGCCTTTGGGCAGTTGGTTCCACGACGAGTCGCCGAGCAGGAGCATCAAAGCCTCATCGTAGGTCTCGGCCGTCCGGTCGCGGGAGCCAGTGCTCGCTTCGGGCGATTCGTACCTCGCCTGCCTAGGCGCCGCGTCTAACGGGGCCCACGCGGGGTCCTCTTCCGAGTTTGACGTCGGTGAGAAGCCAGCCGGACCGGCCGTGGACGCCGCGGGACTCGCGAGCGGGTTGTTGAACGTCCCGACCAATTCGTAGGGACCGTTCGGGGTGACGTTCGCGCTGCCGGGGCCGATCTCAAGCGAGCCGACGCCGGTCGCCGTATCGTAAGTGAGCCGGAGGTCGAAGTAGATGTGTGAACTGAACGAGATCGGCGAGCTCAGAGCGTTGCCCTGAAGCAGGGTGACCCCGTCGGCGTTCTCGACTTCGAAGCCGGTGCCCGCCGACGCGATCAGGTTGCCGACCGACAGCAGCGGCACCCCTTCGAAATCGATCAAAGCGGTCTCTTGGCGAAACTGCTCGCGGGCCCGGGAGACCATCTCCAGGGTGATGACGCCCTCCTCGTCCAACGACGAGGCATCGAAAGATTGCAGATTCTGCGACGCGCCGGCGCCCCGGGCGTGCCCGTTAAGCAGCCTCGCCCCGCCGAGGGAGACCGCTTCCCAACCGCCGTCGAGCGCCGGGTCGTTGAGCCGATCGCCGTCGTAGCCCGTAAAGCTGTCCGCGAGCAGGGTGAACTCCCCTCCCCCGTGTGGCTCGAATCGGAGATCGATCTCGTCGAAGGCGTCGCCCTGCTCGTCCCCGTTGATGAGCAAGCCGGCGAACTCACCGGCGTGGGTCGGGTCGGGCGGTGGGACGACTTGATCGGTGCGGCCGTAGTTCGCTCGCCACACGGCCTCGTCGCCGTCGCCGACCGTCGCGTCGCCGTCGCCGTCGGCGCTGGTGAAGGAGTCGGCCGCTTCGCCTTGGCGGTCACGCCAAACGGTGTAGTCGGCCGCGTTCACGACGCCGTCGCGGTTGTAATCTCCTTCGACACCGACGGCGAACACCCGTTCGCTGCTCGACTGCAGCCCCTGATCGTCGGTCGCGACCGCTCGCAGTGTGTACTCGCCCGTGGCGAGGTCCTGCAGGAGCGGATCGTCCTGCCCAAAGCCGTTCCAGGTGTAAGGGCTGAAGGTCTCCTGCCGCACAAACTGGTCGTCGAGGAACAGCTGAACATTGGCGATCCCGTCCCCGCTGTCGTAGGCCTCCACCTGCAGCTCCAAGTCGCCTCCCGAGGGGACTAGGCCCGGATCGAAGAACCGCACCACCGGCGCTGCCTCGCCGAAGACCTGCACCTCCGCGAGGGAAAGGATGCCGAACTGCGACGACTGCTGCACCCGCACGTACCGACCGGTGAAATCGGCCGCGTCGATCGGATCGCCGTTCACATCGATAAAGTCGCTGAGGTCGAGCATCTCCGAGCTGCCAGCGGAGCCCGAGAAGAAGGCGTGCTTCACGTCGGGCAGCGCGATCGCGGCGTTCGGGTTGCCCGAGCTGATCGGCGTGTCCGAGATCATCACGTAGAAGTTGCTCAACCGGCTCTCCAAGCCGTCGCGGTTGAACAGGCGGATGCTGCTGAGGTCTCCGATCTGCTCGAGATCGACCTCCCAGAACGGGGTTCGCTCGCCGGGGCCAACGGTGTGTGTGACCGAGTTGACCAGGTTGTCGCCGGGGAAGGCGCCGCTCGTGTTCCCGTCGACCGCGCGGCTCGACGCGCCGCCGCCCGAGCGGGTCGAAGACTGGGACGTCGGCTTGCCGAGCGCCAGATTGCCGTCCGAGGGCTCGGAAGCCAGCGAGTCGATCTCGAAGACCATCTCGTTGGTTTCGAGCCCCGCGGAGACGGTCAGCTTCGTCAGGCTACGCCCCACCCCGCTGTAGGTGTGAATCGGACGCACGTCGGTGGAGTCGATCCCGCCATCGCCGTCGAAGTCCCAGGCGTAGCTCAAATTGGCGTCGACGGGGCCGCTCGAGGCGCCCGCATCGAATTGCACCGTGAGCGGACCCGCGCCCGCGGTGCGCGACGCGGTGGCTCGCGCCTTCACCGCCTGGTCGATGCCATCCCCTTCACCGGTGAAGACGACGCGTTGGATCCTGCCGGTGAAGAGCGAGGTCGCCCAGAGATTGCCGTCGGGTCCCAGCTGGATGTCGGCGATCCCTTCGTTGGCGCCCAGTTCGCCGAAGAGCATCTCCTGCCCGTCTTGGCCAGAGGCGTAGAGCGAACCCGAACCGATCTCGCTGAAGAAGTACAACCCGTCGAACTCGGCGGGATAGTTGTCGGTCGGCGTGGCGTCGGGTCGGTAGACGGCGCCGCCAACAATGGCGAAGTAGCCTTGGGTCCGCACGCCCAGCTCGATGAGTGGCGATTCGTACGCGAAGCCCGGAGGCAGCTCGACGTTGCCGTCGCCATCGATGTCGCCGTCGGGGTCGTACTCGCCGCCGCGGTTGCTCGCGTTGTCGCCGGTGAACCAGGGCCAGCCGAGGTTGAGCGTCGTGGAGCCGTCGCCTCGGATGACGTTGATCTCTTCGGGGCCCGAGTCGGTGACCTCGCTGAGGTAGACATCGCCCGTCGGCGTATCGACGGTCATCTTCCACGTGTTGCGCAGGCCGAGGGACCAGACGCGAGAGCGTGTGCTGCTCGGGTCGCCCGCCTCGTAGAAGGGGTTGTCGGGCACGCCCTCGAAGGTGTCTTTGTTCACACGGTAGAGCTTGCCACGCGGATCGTCCGGGTCTTGAGCGGCGAGGCGGGCCTGCACGTTGAAGCCGCCATCTCCCCATGTGAAGATCAGGTTGTCGTCGTTGTCGAAGTCGATGTCCCCGACCGAGTGCGACCCGCCGACGTGGAAAAAGCCGTCGTGAACCAGGGTCTGACTGGTCATGTCCGCCAGGTTCGGGTCGCCCGCCGAGACGGTCACGCGGATCACCTCGCCCAGCGCGTTGATCCCGCCGGGACGGCTCCCCTGGTCGAGGTCCTCCGGATCGACGCCGGGGGTGATCTCCGGGTTGAAGGCGTCGATCTCTTTGGCGTAGTTCAGGTAGACGTGCCCGTTGGTGTCGAAATCGGGATCGAGCGCCAGGCTCAGGAGGCCTCGGTCCTGGAACGAGTTCACGCGGCCCCGGATATCGAGGAAGGTGCTCAGGCGGGCGCCATTGGCGTCGAGCACGGCGACCGTCCCCTCCTTCTCCGCTACGAAGATCCGCCCGTCGGAGGCTACGTCGAAGGTAACGGGCTGGTTAAGCACGCCGGGCTGAACGACCGTCTCCAGCTCGAACCCGACGCTATCGACCGCGAGCAGGCGGCGGTGTTCGAGTCGCTCGACCCGACGATTCAACCGGTCGCGAGAAGAGGAACCACGATTCATCGGGGGATCCGCCTTGGGAGGCTAGTTGGGTTCGCCGTGAACAAGGACTTCCGCGATGCCCAGCACGGTCTGCTTGCTGATCGCTTTGATGCGGATAACGCGGCCCACGACCTTGTCAGAACCGAGCTTAACGACCAATCGATCCGGCTCCGTGTACGCCGGGCTCGACGGCTTCAGGCGTTCGGTCCACACGGCTTGGCCCGCCGCGTCGTAGACGATCAACGCGATGTCGGAACGCTTTCGGTCAGGCGCATCCGTTTGAAAGTAGATCTGCACCTCGTCGAGGTGGCACTCGCAACGCAGATCGACCTGCCACCAGGGGCTCATCTCTTCGGTCGTCAGCGAGCATTGCTCCATGGCGCCGCTCCCTTCGATCACGCCATCGACGGCGATCTCCGCCCGGGGGCGGGCGCGCATGTCGAGGATCGGCCCGTCGGTGGTCGATTGAGTCGCCGGTTTATGGAAGGCGAGGTTGGTCGAGACGTCGTACTGGTAGCCCCAGTTGTCGCCCGCCTCGGTCAGGTCGGCCGGCCTGTCCCACGCCTCGGCGACCTCGGTGAGCCGTTTGCAGACGCTGTCGTCGAGCCGGCCGTTGGGGCCGGGCGAGATGTTCAGCACGTAAACCGAGTTGTGCGAGTTGTAGCTGTCGAGTTGCTTCAGCAGGTACGCCTTCGACTTCGGCTTGCGGTACTCTGGGATGTCGTCCCACCACCAATCACGCTGCGAGCAATCGGACGCGGCGGTTGGACGCATGTAGTCCGGGTGGTACGGGTAAGCGCGGCCCGCCGCGTCGGCGAAAGGGATCTCGGTGTGGGCGAGGTTCGACTCGTAGGTGTGGCTGACAATCAGGCACTCGGGTTGGAGACGCTTCACCAGTCGGAACAACTCGTCGTACGGGCAGTCGTCGTAGTCCGGCAGCGTCGGCCAGGTGTTCCATCCGTCGAAGTTCATGTAGTCGATCGGCCCGTAGTTCGTCAGCAGCTCGGTGATCTGGGCCTTTAGGAATTCGATCTTCTCTTGAGTCACGGTCCCGTTGTCGATGCCGTGGTGATAATCGAGGATCGAGTAGTAGATGCCGACCTTGAGGCCGCGCTCGCGGAACGTCTTTACGAACTCGCCGACGACGTCGGTCTTGACCGGCGAGGAGGCGACGTCGTAGTCGGTGTGCGCGCTGTCCCACAGGCAGAAGCCGCCGTGGTGCTTCGCCGTCAGCCAGCCGCCCGCCATCCGTGAGTCGATACAGACCTGGGCCCACTGCTCGCAATCAAGGCCCGTCGGGTTCCACCATTCGACCGGCTCGGTCCCCCGGCTGCGCCCCGAGTGCTTCTCCTCGTTCACGTTCTTGAACGTGCAGAGGTTGTAGTGGAAGTACGCCTGGTATCGCGTGTTGACGAAGTCGAGCAGAGCCTCCTTCGACAGGGTTTGCGCAGTGGTCGCCATCGGCATCAGCACGCAGGCGGCGAGGGCGAGGGCATTCTTCATCAGCGGCATAGGGAGTTGCACGGGGCGGCGTCTGCTGAGATGGTCCGGTCACAAAACCGAAGAGGTCACCGCCTACTCGGTTTCGATCCGATAGACATTCGCCATCTCGTCCGGGCACTCGCCCGGCGCGGTGACGGCCAAACCGTCGTCGGTCTTGCGCCAGTCGATCTTCGCGTCGCTGCCCAGCAACGAGACCGACTTGATCGAAGCCTCAGAGCCCGCAAACCCCTTCAGGAGCGTCTCCGCCCCCGCCGTGGGTGTGCCGAGTAGGATCGCGTAGACGGTGTCGCCGTTCTTGGTGTAGCGGATGTCCTCGGCGGTGTAGCTCTTGTCGGTGGCGATCCCGCCGAAGTGCCCCTTGCCGGCGACGGTGGGGCCGTGCCCGTAGGTGGTGAAGGGGCGCGTCTCGTAGATCGCTTCGCCGTACTTTCCGAGCCACTCGCCCAGCTCCAGCAGCACGTCGCGCTGGACCTGCGGGATGCTGCCGTCTGCCTTAGGCGAGACGTTGAGCACCAGCTGCCCGTTCTTGCTGACGATGTCGATCAGGCTGTGCAGGACGATGTCGGTTGACTTGATCCGCAGGTTCTCGGTGTAGCACCAGCTGCCGAGGCTGATCGTATCGTCGGTGAGCCAAGTGAACTCGGTGAGTTCGCCCATCCCCCCCTTCTCGAGATCGAGCACGCCGACATCTTGCGGCAGGTCCTTCTGCTTGTAGGTGACCAGGACTTCCTGGCCGGTCTCCTCGGCGTGGTTGAAGTAGTACGCCAAGAACTTCATCTTCACGTCATCGGGGATCTCGTGCAGCCAGCTGTCGAACCAGATGATGTCCGGATCATAACCGTCGATGACCTCCTTGAGCTTCACGAACCACATGTCGAGGAACTCTTCACGCGGGAGGTAGCCGTAGAGGATCGCCCGCTCTTTGTCTTCGAGGACTTCCGGGAAATGCCGATGGGCTTGCTCGTAGTGGCCGGTCCACTTCCCCTTCTCGTTCTTCCAGAGGTTGTTGCGAGCGTGGTGGAAAGTGGCGATCGTCTTCATGCCCCGCTTGCGGGCCGCCTCGGTGATCTCGCCGACGATGTCCTTCTTCGGGCCGCGATCGGCGGAGTTCCAGGGCGTGATCTCGCTGTCCCACATGGCGAAGCCGTCGTGGTGCTCCGCGACCGGGCCCACGAACTTGGCGCCCGACTTCGCGAACAGGTCGACCCACTCCTCGGCGTCGAAATGCTCCGCCTTGAACTGTGGCACGAACTTGTCGTAGCCGTACTCGGACGGGTCGCCGTAGGTCGCGACGTGGTGGTCGTAGACGTGCTTGCGACCTCCTCCACTTTTATGGTGCATGTGATTCGGGTACCACTCGTTGCCGTAGGCGGGCACCGAGTAAACACCCCAGTGGAAGTAGACGCCGTACTTGACGTCGCGGAACCACTCGGGCGCCGGCTTGTGCTTGCGCAGCGACTCCCAGTTCGGCTCGTAGGGCCCTTCGGCCCACGCCGCGAGGCCGATCTGCAGGGCGAACGCAACGAGCAACAGGCGTAAGATGTTCACTTGGAGGCTCAGTGGTGCGTGATGAGTTGGGTGAGGAGACCGCCCGCGGGCGAATCGTTTCGCGATCCTGGCGACGGTTACGCGATGATCTCTTGCAGGACCTTAGCCGGTTTAACCCCGGTGAGCTTCTGGTTCAATCCTTGGAAGTAGACGCTGTAGCGCTGGTGATCCACGCCGAGCAGCCGCAGCAACGTCGCGTGGAAGTCGCGCAGGTGCACCGGGTCGTTGGCGGGACGGTACCCGAACTCGTCGGTCTCGCCGTAGGTGAACCCCGGCTTGACGCCGCCGCCCGCCATCCAAGCGGTGAAGGCCGAGGGGCTGTGGTCACGCCCCACGTACTGCATGGTCACGCCGCCACGGTTCTCGCGCATCGGCGTGCGGCCGAACTCGCCGCTCCAGACGACGAGCGTGTCCTCCAGCATGCCGCGGCTCTGCAGGTCATCCAGCAGGGCAGAGATCGGACGATCGGTCTGATCGCACTTGTCCTTGAAGCCCCCGTTGATCGCTTCGGTCTTCGCGGCGCCGTGCGAGTCCCACCCCATGTCGTACAGCTGGATGTACCGCACGCCCGACTCGGCGAGCCGGCGGGCCAGGATGCAGTTGCGGGCGAAGGCGTTCGTTTTCTTGCCCTCCCCAACGCCGTAGGCGTCGAGGACGTGCTGTGGCTCGTCGGAGAGGTCCGACACCTGGGGCGCCGTCATCTGCATACGGAACGCCATCTCGTACTGCGAGATGCGAGTGAGGGTCTCCGGATCGCCGTAGTCGTCGTACGACTGCTCGTTGAGGCTCTTCAGCGTGTCGAGCATCTTCCGCCGGACATCGCGGGAGGTCGATTTCGGATTGGAGATATTGAGGATCGGGTCGCCGCTGGGGCGGCACTGCACACCTTGGTAGACGGACGGAAGGAAGCCGCTCGACCACAGCGCTTTGCCATTCCGGGGAACGCCCCCCGAGAGCAGCACCATGAATCCCGGCAGGTTCTCGTTCGAAGTGCCCAGCCCCCAAGTGACCCACGAGCCGATCGAAGGATAGCCGGTCCGCGCGTTGCCCGTGTGGACCATCAACTGGGCCGGCGCGTGGTTGAACTGATCGGTCTGCAACGTCTTGACGAAGCAGAGTTGATCGGCCCGTTTCGCCAGCTCGGGCATCCGGTCGGAGACCCAGGCGCCCGATTCGCCGTGCTGTTGGAAATCGAACTGAGGTCCCAGCATCCTGGGCCGGCCTTGAATGAACGCGAAGCGTTCGCCCTCCAGGTACTCCTCGGGGCACAGCTTGCCATCGAACTTGGCGAGCTGCGGCTTGTAGTCGAACAGCTCAAGCTGACTCGGGCCACCGACCATGTGCAGGTAGATGATCCGCTTGGCCGTCGCCGGCAAGGCAGCGGCCGGCGGGCTGGCGCTCGCGCCGGCCCGGTCGGCGCCGAGCGCGGCGAGCCACATCGCCCCCATGCCCGAGACGCTGTTCCCAAGGAACGAACGCCGGGTCTGCGCCTGCAAGGACTGCGCGGCGAGCTCGGCTTGTAGGTGGCTGTTATCCATATTGCGTCGTGAGGATTTGGTTCTTACGACTACTTCGTGATGATCTCGTCGAGATTGAGCAGCACCGCCGCGACCGTTTGCAGCGCGATCTTCTCACCGTCCGACGCCAGCACTTCGCTGTGCAACTTGTTGAGCTGCTCGACCTCGTTATCACGGGGTTCGCGGCAGGTCGCCCGGCTGAAGCCGTAGGCGATCTGTTCGGACAGCTCACCGGGGTGCTCGCGCATCCGATCGGCGAGCGCCTCGGCGCACTCCACGAACGCGGTGTCGTTCAGCAGCATCAGCGGTTGTAGCGGCGTGTTGGATCGCTGACGCTTCGCAATGCAATAGTCGCGTGACGGCGCATCGAACGCCGCAAAGGCGGGGTGCGGGACGCTCCGCTTGATGAACGTGTAAACGCTCCGCCGGTAGCGATCGGGGTTCCCCACGGGCGCCGTCGGCCACGAACCCCGGCGAGCCTTCCACACCCCACGCGGGAGCGGCGGGTAGACGGGCGGGCCGTGCATCTTGGTGGTCAGCAATCCGCTGACCGCGAGCATCTGGTCTCGAAGCGTTTCCGCCGGCAGGCTGTGCCGGGGGCCGTGGGCTAACAATCGGTTGAGCGGGTCGCGCTCGATCAGCTCGGGGCGGAGCTTCGATTCCTGGCGGTACGCCCGCGAGAGGGTGATTTCGCGCAGTAGCCGTTTGACGCTCCAGCCGTAATCCTCACGGAAACGAACCGCGAGATCGTCCAGCAGCGCGGGGTGAGAAGGCCGATCGCCGGCGGCGCCGAAGTCCTCTTCGGTCGCCACGAGGCCGATGCCCCAGAGCCGCGACCAGAAGCGGTTCACGGCGACTCGCGACGTGAGCGGGTTGCCCTCGCTGACCAGCCACTCCGCCAGCTCGAGTCGCGACGAGGGCTGGTCCTCCGCGCCGATCATCGAAGCGGGCACGCCGGCAGCGACTTGTTCCCCTTTCGTGAGAAACAGCCCGCGGATGAACTGGTGAGTCGGGCGTGCCAAGTGGTCGGGCCGCTCTTGAAGGATCGGCGTGGGGACGGACTCGATCTGATCGCGTGCGGCTTGAAGGCCTTTGATTTGCTCGTCAAGCTCGGTCAGCGTTTCGTCCTCGAGGCGAGTCGGCAGCTCTTCGTCGGTTGTGTATTCGACCGACCCTCGGCGCGTCACGAGGACAAAGGCTGCCAGGTTGAAGACACGGTGACGCAGCTTCACCACCAGACGCGAGCCGGGCTCCAGCTGGATCGGCTCCTTGGGGATCAGCACCGCTTCACGCGGGTGGTTCACGCGGGTGTACGCGCCGAAGCCTTCGTTGTTGTCCCGGAGGCTGTTGCTCGCGTCGTACCGCGGCAATGGCTCGTCGCCCACGATCCGCCGGATCGGCACGTCGACCGGCTTCTTCGCGTCCTTCGGCAGGATCGCCAGCTGGATGCGCGAGAGCACGAACCCGACTTCGGCGTCCGGCAAGGCGGTTTCGGGATCGAGCGGCGAGGCGACGACCTTAACGCCCGTGATCGGTTTGTCCGTCGGTTCGATGGGGAGTGTCAGCTCGAAGTCGCTGTGCTTCGCCACCGTGCCCGAGGTGCGGTAGTCGTCGTGATCGTCCTTCTTATCGACGCCGACCTCGGTCGCCGTTGAGCTCCTCACCGAATCGATCCGCGTGGGCGTCCAGTCGGTATCGAGGTGCGCCGCACGCCAGCGTTGCTCCCAGGCCTCGAGCTTCGCGCGGGTGATCCTCCGATCGAGTTCGGTCGCGAGGACGTAGTCTTCTTGTTTGATGGGGACGTCCAGCAGGGGCCAATCGTCGCTCAGATCGACGTCCGCGGTGTTGTTGAAGTAGGCGGCCGAACGGTAGAAGTCCTCGTGCTCGATCGGATCGTAGGGGTGCGAGTGGCACTGTACGCACCCGATCGTGACCCCCATCCAGGTCTGCCAAGTTGTCGAGACCCGATCGATCACCGCGGCGACCCGGAACTCCTCGTCGTCGGTGCCCCCCTCCTCGTTCGTGTGGGTGAGGCGGTGGACGGCCGTGGCGAGGTGGTCTTCGAGTGTCCGCTCGGGGAACAGATCGCCGGCGAGTTGTTTCGTTGTGAATTCGTCGTACGGCATGTCCGCGTTGAAGGCGTCGATCACCCAGTCGCGGTACTTCCAGATATCGCGGGTGGAATCCTCGCCGTACCCGCGGGAGTCGGCGTAGCGGACCAGATCGAACCAGACGCTCGCCCAGCGCTCCCCGAAACGTTCCGAACCGAGCAGTCGATCAACGACGGTGGCGTAGGCCTCCTCCCCCGTAGCGGAGAGGTCCTTTAGGAACGCGGCTCGCTCCTCAAGGCTCGGTGGCAAGCCAACGAGGTCCAAGGAGACTCGTCGCAACCAACGATCGGGCCGCTCATCGGGCGACGGGGCAACGCCTTCGGCCTCGAGCTTGGCGAGCACGAAGTGATCGATCGGTTGGCGAGCCCAATCGGGGTCCTCGGTCTCTGGCATCGCGTGCCGCTGGGGAGCCAGGTAAGACCACGGCGCCTCCCACGCCGCCCCCAGCTCGATCCATCGCTTCAGCAGGTCGACCTCGTCGGCGGAGAGCGGAGGGCCGTGCTCGGGAGGCGGCATGCGGCTCTCATCGTCGGCAATCACCCGCTCGATCAGGTACGAGTCGTCGGGCGATCCGGCTTCGATGGTGTACTCGACGGTGTCTCCATAAACGAAGGAGAGATCGGCCGCCTGCTTGACTCCACCGTGGCAAGCGGTGCAGTGCTTGGTGAAGATCGGCCGGACCTCGGCGTCGAAATCGACCGGCTCGGAGGCCAAGCCGGGCAGGCCCCACAGCAAGACCATCGAACCGGCCAGACCGATACCGCGGAGCGCCCAGCAGACGCTCCGGGTTCCTTGGTCAGCCGCAGGAGGATTGCTATGGAAAGTCGTTGTCGGCATGGGGTGCGCCAGGCGCGGTAGTACAAGCTGGCGAAAACTGCGGCCAGCCGCACCGTCAGGCGATGGGCTAACCAATTGGTGATAAGGGGGCCCGCCCTTCAAGGCTGGGCCGAACTCTCTCTGCTGTGAAATTGACATGAGAGCTTCAATTTCACGCGAAATCAGCGTGCCATCTCGCCGCGATCCGGTTTTTCCCCAACCTTGTCGAAGCGAGTAAAAAAAGCTGGCTTCGGGACATCTAGTGATTACAGGGTGCTGCTTCACGGCAAGCCTCGTAAGAGGTCAGACGCCGTGCGGTGTTCCGCAGGGAAGTGCAGGCTGCGCAAAACAACTGCTGGGGTGGCGATTTGCGTTTGCGTGGCTGTTCTTTTCTGGCTAGCTCAGAGTGTGGCTTTCGAGGCTAATCGCTTCGGAAGCCTCCGCCAGATTCCAACCGATACGACGACGGTACGCATCGCTGATGGCTAAATCGCACAGCGAGTTTGCCGAGTTATTCGCCGCCCACCAGCATCAGGTCTTCGGGTTCATCCTCGGATTGGTCCGCAACAACGCCGACGCTCAGGACATCCTGCAGCAGTCGGCGATCACGATGTGGAACAAATTCGACACGTTCACCCCGGGCACCGAATTTGTTCGTTGGGCGATCACGATCGCTCGGTACGAGACACTCAACTACCTCAAGTACAGGAGGCGAAGCCGGCTCTGCTTCGATCAGGACCTCATCGAACTGCTGGCCGCAGAATTCCGTGAACGCTCGCTGGAGATGGCCGAGTCACGCCGCACGGCGTTGAAGGACTGCCTCCCCAAGCTCTCCTCGGAAGACGGCAAGCTGATCGAGAGTCGATACTCACACGGCCTCGGGTCGCGTCAGCTCTCGGAGCTGCTGGGACGATCGCAAGCGAGTATCTGCAATTCGCTGCGACGCATCCGTGAGTCGCTGCTGACCTGCATCGAACGCCGCCTCGCCCAAGAGAACAATCGATGACGACTCCACAAGACAAGCCGAGCCGCGAACTGCGGAAGCTCGTGTTCCGGAGCTTCGATGGTCCGTTGACCAGAGACGAGGAGCTCGAGCTGCAGGCGGAGTTGCTCAAGAGCGAAGCGGCGCGCAGCTGGTACGCCGACGCGGTCTCGCTGCACGCCGACCTGACCACGATCAACAAGGCGACCGAGGTCTGCGAGCAAGCCTTCGAGCAGGGGAACACGGAGCCCCCCTCCGCGGGCGACGCCCGCGAAAGTGCCCTCAACGCCTCGCGCCGGGTCTCCCCCGGCTTCGCCACTCGCTGGATGAATTCGAGGTTGGCGTTGTTCGCTTCGGTGCTGTTCGTCGGTGTGGGCGTCGGGTGCAGCCTTGGGCTGTTCGCCGCGGCCGCGTTGCAACCGCGAGCGGTTTTCACCGCCAACGGATGGGAGTGGTCGGTCGATAAGGACATGGTCGCCAAGACCGTCGGTTCGAGCGACGCCGTGCTGCAGACCGCCGATGTCCCCGAAACCCCCCCGACGCGAGGCCTGCGCATCGGCCAGCAGGTCCGGCTCGAGTCGGGCTTGATCGAGCTCACGCACCGCAACGGCGCCACGGTCATCCTGGAAGGGCCGGCCACTTATGAAGCGCGTTCGGACCGAGGGGGCAAACTGTTCCGGGGGAAAGCGAAGGTCACCGTTCCCGAGGGGCTCAGCGCTTTTATCCTCGCGACCCGCGCCGGACAGTTCCGCTGCGGGGCCGGCGAGTTCGGCGTCGAGGCGGACAGCAACGAGAACGGCGGCGCCGTCCACATGCAGGCTTACCCCAAGGGGCTCTCGTCAGAGATCGCAGGCTCCTACGTGGGACGCGACGATGAGAGCTATCGGTTCGCCTACGGCGAGTCGATCAAGGTCGGCGATACGGGGGGCGTGTTGGACAACGATCTGATCCAACCGACGGGGCCGCGTGAGTTCGTTTCGCGCATGCCCGAACGCCGCTCGAAGCCCTTCTTGGGCGATGAAATCCCGCTGGGCAACCTCTTCGACGACAGCAAGGACGCCTCGATCGACGAGGCCGTCGCCACGGACACGTTCCAGTCGGCCGCCGAGATCGTCGATCTGGGGGTCGCGGCGGTTCACGACGGGCACCTCGATGCGGACTTGCTGATCGCGGAGTCGGGCGTTCGGATCAATCTCAGCAACGTCGGTGGCGGGGGGCCAAAAGTCAAAGGCTTGCCAGCGAACGACGCCTACCGCTCCACCTCGGCCGTGGGCATCCGGACAACCGGTCGCGAGTTCTTGGAGAACGAACTGGGGCAGAGGTGCGAAGAGGGGGTCGGCATGAGCGCCAACGAGATGCTGACCTTCGATCTCGACGAGATCCGCAAGGCGGGTCAGCTGGAAGACCGCATCATGACTTTCGTCTCGGACCGCGTCGGCATCAACGACCGCGAGCCTCCGGCGACCCCGCACCCGCTTATGGCCAGCGCACGCTTCATCGTGCTGGTCAGTTCGACCGACACGATTCTCGCCGGCTATATCGACGGAGATTTGTACCCCGTTCACATGACCAGCGACGAGGTCTACACGTTCGACCTGAGCGCTCACAAGCTCCCCCGGATCATCCGCAGAGACGGCACTTTCACCTCGTTCGATGTCCCTCTCCCCCGCGAAGCCCGTTACCTGACGCTCGCCACTTGCATGCACGATGTCGAGCACGACGACCACTCCGTCTTCTCAGGGGCGCGACTCGAGATCGGGGGACGCTTCAGCGAGTTCGCCAAGGCGCCGAGCCGGCCCGGCTCGAGGGATCTGTGGGCCCCCTTGGTCGCCCGCTCCGGGCTCCTTCCGCTCTTCCGCGATTGACACCGCGTCAGCGGCGAGCTCTCTCCCTCCCGATCAGAGTGTGTCCGTATGACGCGAGTCTCCTCACGGCGCCACCTGCTGGTGGCCCTGGGCCTTCTATGCGCCCCAGCGTTCTCCCACGCCACCACTTGGCACGTCTCCCAGCAGGGGGACGACTCCAACCCGGGAGACAAGGGGCAACCGTTTCGGACGATCTCTCGCGGGGCCGAAGAGGCTCGGCCAGGCGACACCGTCTTGGTGCACGGAGGCGTCTACCGGGAGCGGGTCGCCCCGCCACGGGGCGGCGGGCCGGGCAGCCCGATCACCTACCGAGGCGTCCCCGGCGAGCGGGTCATCGTAAAGGGGTCCGAGGTGTGGCAGCCCGACTGGCGGGACGAGGGGCAAGGGGTGCGTTCCGCTTCTCCCGCTCCACAGCTCTTCGACGACCGGAGCGACGAGTACATCGAGAGTCACAACCCCCTGAAGGTGCGCCTCGCCTCCTCGCCCTGGGGGCGCAATGGGCAGTCGGAGATCAAGACCCGCGAGCAAGGCGAAGACCGTATCGGCAAGTGCGACGAGACCGTCCGCTTCACGTGCGGCCAAGTCTTCGTTGATGGCAAACGCCTCACCGAAGTTCCGAAACGTGAGGAGTTAACCAAAGGGTCTTGGTGGTACGACAACAGGAGTGAGCGGGTCTACGTACACTTCGGCGAGCAAGACCCGACGGGACGACTTGTCGAGCTGACAACGCGGCGACGCCTCTTCGCCCCGATCCAACGCGGTTTGGGGCACATCACCGTCGAGGGCTTCATCTTCGAGCACTGCGGCAATCAGTACCCGACCAATTTCTGGAATACCGACGCCAATGCACAAAGGGGCGCCGTAGGGACCGGAGCGGGCCACGATTGGGTGATCCGCCGAAACGTGATCCGCCACGCGAAGACCTTCGCCTTGGACGTGGGCCGCGTCGATCGACACAGCCGCGGCGAGGAGGTCACGGACAACCTGGTGGAAGCGAACTACCTGATCGACAACGGCTCCGCCGGGGTGCTCTCGAACGGTTCGGTGCGGCTTGTGGTGCGGGGGAACGTCATCCTGCGGAACAACCTGCTTCGCTTCGACGGCATCAAGCGTTGGGAGCAAGCGGGCGTCAAGTGTCACCAGTTCCGTGACGGCGTGGTCGAAGACAACTACATCGCCGACAACCACCTCACCTACGGGGTCTGGCTCGACAACCAGTTCCCCGGCGCTCGGGTCACGCGGAACGTCCTGGTCGGCAACGGCAAATCGGGCGTTTTCCTGGAGATGAGCGACTACGAATTCGACAGCCTGCGGATCGACCACAACGTGATCCTCGGGAGCGGCGAGAACGCCGTCTACATCCACGACGCGTCGGGCGCAACGTTCGAGAACAACCTGCTGGCGAACACGAAGGCGAGCTCCGACGGCGGTCAGGCCATCCTGATCCGCCAAGTGACGACTCGCACCAACTCGGGCCGCCACACTTTCCGCCGCAACCTGCTGATCGGCAACGCCTCGAACGTGGAGGTGAACTACCCGGCCGGCAGGAGCGACATCCAACGCTTCGAGGGGAACCTCTACGACGCGGAGGCGGAGTCGCGATCGTTCGCCGTCAGCGCGAAGAGCGATAAGCCGGTCCCTTGGACGGCCGATGAATTCAATCGCCTGATCGAGGGCGACCTCGCCGGCGGCGCGTCAGGTGAATCGGTCTCCTACTCGCCGCGGCTCGCCAGTATGACGCTCCCGGCATGGCGTGCGTTCTGGTCCGCTCACCAGGTCACCAACGACACCACGAGCCGACTCGTCCCCGGCGGCGACGTCGAGTACGACCGCGCTACTCACGATCTGACGCTGACGATGCCAGCCGACCTGAACCTTGGCGACGCTAACGACACGCCCGGTCCGTTCGGAGAGCTCACCAGCGGCAAGCGTGTCTATAAAGTCTGGCGTGGCTTGCCACTGGTCGATCCGGGGCAGTTGCCGACCCCGAGTTGGACGCTCGAGTAACGCCGTCTAGCGAAGCCCCGTGATCTTGAACACGGTCGGCCCCTTGAGGTCCGATCCCGGCCCCTGCATCAGCTCACCGGCGGGCAGCACCACGTGACCGTCAGCCGATTCGCCAAGCGGAACCACGCGGCTCGAACCGAGTCGCCGCGCCGCAGACTCACGCCCGAGCTCTTCGGTTGATAGCGACCGGAGGATCACTTCGCCGCTCGGCGGGTCACCCATCGCAAAGACGTAGAGCGTGCGACTGTCTTTGGACCGGGTGAACCGCAGGTCATCCTCGCCGTACTCGGCGTAGGTCTTGGAGAAGGCCTTGCCGCCAGCGTAGAAGTGGGGCTCGTCCCCTTGGTAATGGACCTTCCAGGGACGGCTGCCGTAGATCGCTTCGCCGTTGACTTCCAGCCAATCGCCCAAGTCGCGCAGCGTCTTTTGCTGCTGAGGGTGGATCGAGCCGTCGGCGAGCGGCGCGATGTTGAGCAGCAGCACGCCGTTCTTGCTGACGATGTCCGTCAGGAGCCGAGAGACCCAATCGGCGTCCTTGAAGACGGCCGACGAGATGTACATCCAGGGCCCCGGGCTGTCGTCGGTCTGCCACGTGCGTGGCAGGATCTCCGGGGCGCCACCCCGCTCGTAGTCGAACAGCGACACACGCCGCGGGATCTGATCGTGCTTCTGGGAGATGATCCCGTCGATCCCCTCACGCTCGCAAAAGTCGTAGTAGAAAGAAGTCATCGCGTAGCGGCTCTCTTCGCTGATCCCCTTCATGCCGCCGTCGAACCAGAGCTGGTCGGGCCGGTACTTGGTGATGTACTCCTTGAGCACCTTCAGCCAGTGCTCTTCGGCTTCGGCCTGCGTGGCGTGGCGTCCGAACAGCTTGGCGTACGCCGGGTCGCCGAGGTCCGAATCGAGGTCGATCGGCAGGTCGTCCAGCCGCCCCTCACGCCCGCCGTAGTAATGGCCGGTCACGTTCTGAGCGTGGTGGAAGCTCGAAACGATCTTCATGCCCCGCCGGCGGTACTCTTGGATCAGCTCACCGGCGATGTCTCGCTTCGCGGCCGAGTTCATCGCGTTCCACGGAACCACCTGGCTGTCCCACATGGCGAAACCGTCGTGGTGCATCGCCACCGGGCCGGCGAAGCGAGCCCCGGATCCGGCGATCAAGTCGGCCCACTCAACCGGGTCGAACTCGGGAACGCTGAAGGTATCGAAGTACGCGCTGTAGCCCTGCTCACTCAAAGGGCCCCGGGTCGCGATGTGGTGTTGGTTGTAGGGGTGCCCCTTCACGTACATATACTTGGCGAACCAGCTGTTGTTCATGCCGGTGAAGCCCGATTCCTCCATGCCCTGGTTGTACGGGCCCCAGTGGGCGTACACGCCGTACTTCGCGTCTTGGTACCACTCGGGCACGTCGCGTTGGTAGGCGTCCCATTCGTAGTCTGCAACATCGCGAGTCTCGCGGGGCGTGCGGTAACGCCACTCGAGCGCCTCGGTCTCCTCGGGGGTCCGGCCCGGCGCGGGGCCTTCCTCGCCGCGGGCGGGTTGCATCACGGTGTTGGCGGTCAGCAGAGCGATCGCGACGTGGCGTAGAAACGCGAGCAGGGGCATGGGCTTTCGTCTCCGGAGAGGCGTCGGTGTCTTCTCGGCGTGCTCCGGGCTCATCAAGACGCCCGGCGTAGAAGGATGTCCCTGCCGGCGGCGGATACACCCGAATTGGCGAAAAACGGCCTGAATCCGCGTGAATCCGCGGCGCCGGCAAACATACCGGTATGGCCTGTCTTGAGCGTATCTCGAGCCAACGCCACACCACGAACCCCAGATGCCTCATCATCTAGCGACCGGCTTTTCAATGCCTTCAATCAATCGGTTGGCCTTGTTGCTGACCACACTCCTGGTCTCACCCGGCTTCGCCCAACGCTACGAAGCGGATTGGGAATCGATCTCCAGCTATCAGGTACCCGAGTGGTATCAGGACGCCAAGTTCGGCATCTGGCCTCACTGGGGCATCTACTCGGTCCCCGCCAAACGCGGCGACGGTTTCCCCGCCGAGTGGTACGGCCGGGGGATGCACGCGGTCGAGAAGGGCCCGGACATCCGTCCCAAGAAGGGGCAGCCCGAGACCATCATGAACGACTTCTACGACAGTCGAGGTCTTGAGCAGGCGAAGCATCACCGCGAGACCTACGGACCGCCCGAGGAGTTCGGCTACCACCGGTTCGCCGACCTTTGGAAGGCGGAGAAGTTCGACGCCGACGAGTGGGCGCAACTGGCGGTCGACTCGGGCGCCAAATTCTTCTGCATGATGGCGCAGCACCACGACAGCTTCTCGCTGTACGACTCGGAGCACACCGAGTGGGACTCGGTCGATAAAGGTCCCAAACGCGACCTCTGCCGCGAGGTGAAAAAGGCGGTCTACAAGAAGGGCCTCAAGTTCGGCGTCTCGAACCACATGGCCTGGAACGCCACGTTCTTCCGTTTCTACCACGCCAACTACAAGCACCTGCCGGACCGTGAGCGGCTGGCCGACCTTTACTCAGAGGGCGTCGTCGACGACGCCTACATCGATCGTTGGTGGAAGCGGACGACCGAATCGGTCGACAAGCTCCAGCCCGACCTCTACTACTTCGACTGGGGCTGGGACCGCGGGCGGCTGGCCGATGAGGGCTACCACCAGAAGTTCGCCGCTTACTACTACAACCGCGCCGTCGAGCAGGGCAAAGGCGTGCACGGAGCCCCCGGCGTGGTCCTCTGCACCAAGGACCACGACGACCCCCCGAACTGTGTCACCCGCGACATCGAGCGGGGGCGGATGGGGAGCATCCAGAAGAACGTCTGGCAGACCGACACGTCGATCAGCATCCACTCGTGGGGCTACGCCGCGAACGACGAGTACCACTCGCTCGACTACCTCATCGAAACGCTGGTCGATGTCGTCAGCAAGAACGGCGTCTTGATGCTGAACTTCGGACCCCGTGCCGATGGCACGATTGCGCCCGAGTACCGCGACCGGTTGCTCGGCATGGGCGCGTGGCTGCAGATCAACGGCGAGGCGGTCTACGCGACCCGCCCCTTCTCGATCCACCGCGACGGGCTCGACCGCGGCGCCTTCAAGGTCCGCTACACTCGCAGCAAAGACAACACGACCCTCTACGCCACCACCTTCGAGTGGCCGGGCGAGAGGCTCACGCTCAAGAGCCTGAACCACGACGCGGTCGATGCCGATCGGATCGGATCGATCCGGCTGCTCGGAGTCGAGTCGGACCTCGAATGGAGCCAAGACCACGAGGGCTTGCACATCCGGCTTCCCGAGAGACCGGCCTACGGATCGGCCTACCCCGTGCGGTTGCGTTTCAAGGGACCGCTCCCGAGCCCGACCAAGTAGCAACGGACGGGGCGTCGGCCGCCGGATCAGCCACCGAGTTTGGCGTACTCGTCCGGCGTCGCGCCATCGAGGCACGCCTGGATGATCTCCTTGCCGAGCGGGCGGAGGTCGTCGACCAGGAACTCGTTCAGCTGCTTGTGGAAGAACGCCGTCAGGATGGCGGCGCCCTCGTCGTACGCCGCCTCGCCCACCTCGGGCTGTGCGGACACGTCCATGAACCACTTGCCGATGGTCTGGCCTTCGACCTGAAGGGTCTCCTTGTGGTAGCCCAGCAGCGGGCAACGCGATGACTTCAGGTCCGAGGTGCGGAACTTGGCCGAGCCGCGGCGGGCCAGGTACTCACGGGCGATCCACTGCGGGGCGAAGCCGACCTTCCAGCACCCGACGTGCTGGTTGGGGATGAGCACAAACTGGGTGTCGTCGGTCTGCATCACCTGATCGAGCAGGATGTTCGCCTGATCGACCTTTCGGCCGGTGGCGAAGGGCCAGAAGGAACCGACCCCCTCCGACTGCATGCCCCCCTGATCGACGATCGACGGGTTGCCGTGGCCGCGCGGGGCGACCAGGCGCCACAGCCAAGCGAGCGACGGCGGCAGCACGTGGAACAGGCCCATGATGCCGTAGGTCGGCTTGTCCCCCGTGCACGGCGGGCAGCGAACGCCGAAGCTGCGGATGTCGACCGTGACCGAGTCGCTGATCACGCCCGGCACGTACTGGCGGGGCACCACGACGCGCGGGTTCGGGCAGGGGACGCCCGGCTCGTCCTGGGTGTGCTCCCAGATGAGGGCGGTCGCGCCCGGCTTCGCGTCGATGTTGAGGAACAGCAACGGCCCGGGCGGGTTGCAGGTGAGGGCCTCGTTGTGCGGGTCGGTGCCGTACTTGTCGATGTGGTTCACGCGGAGGAACCAGGCGTTCTCGGCGTCGATGAGCGAGAGCTTGCGCTGGTCGGTCTTCTGCAACGACGGGTGGCAGAGGGCCATGTCGTCGGTCACCGGGCGCAGGTCGCAGCCGCGCGGCAGCGTGAGCTTGCGGGCGTCGTCGGTGACGAGGTTCTCGCCCAGCAGCAGCGTGCCGTCCGCCTCGCGGTGCATCTGCTCGAGCATCTCGCTCTTGCCGCCACCCGAGGCGCCCTCGTGCATGATCACGGTGGCGTTCTCGTACGGGGTCATCACCTCGACGGTCGAGCAGTGCGCCGTGGTCCAGGGGTGCTCGTGCCGTTCGCCGAGCGTGAGCAGCATGCCGTAGACGCCCTTCTTGGCCGAGGGCCCTGGGTAGAGGTTGTAGCTGAACAGCTCGTGCAGCCCGATCTCTTCCTCGAACCGGCGGTTGTGCACCACCACTTGGCCGCCGTCGAAGTGCGTGTGGCGGAACGGCGGGGCGACGTAGACCACCGCGCCGTGGTGGTAATCGCTGCCCGCCTCGCGGATCTCGTCCAGGGGCACGATGCCCTGCAACATCGCGAGCCCGAGCGCGAAGAAGCCCGCGTTGGCCGGGGCGATGGCGACCGCGTTGAGCGGCTCGTCGGGCAGGCCCGATCGGAAGAAGAAGCAGGCGATCGGCTGGGTCTTGAGCCAGTCGAGTGTCTCCTCGCGGAGGCCGTCGAACGACTCGTTGAAGCGGCCCTCGAAGGTCGGCTTGTCGGTGGCGCGACTGTCACCAACCACCATGCAATTCGGATCGCGCCGGCGCATGTACGCTTCGAGGTAGTTAGCGGCAACGCCGTTGCGAACCTGGCAGACCTCGGCCTCGGGCACGAAGCCGCGCCCCTCCACGTCGTAACCGACCGTGTAGACCCCATCCGGTCCCGCTTCGCCCAGCCCGAGCGAAGCGTCGGGCGTCGCCAGGGCGACCAGTTCCTCAACCGAGCCGGCCAGGTGCAGCCGACCCTCCGCCTCGGCCGCTTCGAGCACGGACATGGCGCTGTTGGATAGAGTCAGTCCGGGGAGCTCTTTCAACGGCATCGCGAAGTTCTCTAGGTCCGAAGGATCGCCTGACAGAAGAACCCTAAGGCTAGCCGCTACGGCTCCCTCCGTGAAGGATGCTCCCGCCGCACCGCCGAGATTGGGATGCGCAAAAAAGCATGGGCCGCTCCTCTTTTGAGGAACGGCCCATGCTCGACGGGTTGGCTCGCGACGCGAGCGAGTCAACCTTCGCGGCGACGCAGAGCGACCCCGCCCAGGGCGAGAACAACCAAGGCGGCGGCAGTCGGCTCCGGCACCGCCGAAGCGACCGCGAACGAGCCCGGGGCCATCGCCGGCGACATCGCCATGGCGCCGTAGTTACCTTTCCACACGAGGTAATCATCGACATCCACGTCGCCATCGCCGTCGCCGTCGGCGGCGAGGCCGACGCCCACGGAGCCGTCCGTGTCACGCCAGACGGTGTAGTCCGCCGCGTCGACCTTGCCGTCCAGGTTGTAATCGCCGGGCAGGACGCTCGGGCCATCGTCGATATCGCCGATCGCTTCGATCGCGTTGATGTCGATCACGGCGTGCTCGATCTGGACATCTTGGTCCTCAAGGACCAGTCCGCTGAGCGACAGCTCGCTGAGGGCGAAGGCCGAGTCCCACTTGTGACCGCCGTGGACCAGGTAGCTGGCGCCGCCGAACGAGTCGAGCACGAAAAGCTCGCTGCCCGTGGCGTAGTAGCCACCGCCCGGGAGCATCATCTGGCGGATGCTGAAGATGATCGAGTCGCCCTCCTGATTCGGTTCGATCGGCGTACCCTCCTGGTCGACGAGCGGCTCGCCGTCCGGACCGCCGATCGGGCCCCCTTCGAAGTTGAACTGCTGGGGGCTGCCCACAAGGTCGTGGACCATCAAGGCGTCGAGGTTGACCGCATCGCGGCCGCGGACCTCGTCGAACGGCAGGAAGGCCTCGTCGGGGACCGGGCCGAGCAGCGACTCGATCGCCGACACCACCGCCGCGTGCGGCAGGTACGGCGTGCCCGAGGCGTTCCAGACCGAGAAGCCCGACTCGTAGTCGATCTCGAGCGAGTACTTATCGGCGTCGCCCCGGAAGCCCTCGTTGGCTTCGCCCGGCTCCGGGCCCCAGACCTCGACGCCGTCCACGTCGCGCGGCATCGGGAAACCATCGACGGTCGAACGGCTGTCGATCTCGGGCTGCTTGGCCCAGATGTCCAGAGCGGCGGGGCCGACAAAGGCGCCCGCGTACTCGATGCTCAACTCACCGGTCCCGCCGATCACCATCCCGCTGGGCAGCGGTAGCGGTCCGGCGCTGGGGAGCGTCACCGGAGTGGGGCCGGCGGGGGTGAAGGCGATGATCTCGTCGTCGTGCGAGAAGGCGAGGCCCGCCTCGTCGCGGCGGAGCTCGTTGTAAAGGGCGTCGCGGGTGTTGGCGATCGCATCGACCTGGCGGTCCATGGGGAAGTTGGGCCGGGCGCCACTGTAATCGACCCCGTCGGCGGTCCCGCCGCCACCATCCCACAAGATGACCTGCTCGGGATCGGGAAGCGGGGCGCCCGGGCCTCCGGTGACATCCAGGTCGTGCGAATACTCTTTACCCCAGACCATGTCGGCCGGCAGCATGCCGGGCCCGGGGATCGCTGCGCCAGAGACCGGCACGGGCGTGTAGGCGACCGCGGTGGCGGTCGGGAGCAGGCCGCAGAGGGCGGCGGCGGCGGCTTTCAGCCAGCTTGTACGAGAGAGAACCACGGGACACCTCGCTTGGATTGGAACAGGAGCAGAGAGGCTGCTTGGCGGCGGCGGGCCTTCGTGGCCCCCCTGACAAACGGCCAATCCGCAACGAGCGCCCAAGCCCGACACGCCTGTCCCCGCTTTTGCTTAATCGCAATAAAAAAGCCGGGCCGGTCTGTGACAGACCGGCCCGGCTGGTTGTTTGAGTTGTCTCGATCAGGCGATCAGCCGAAGCGGCGTCGCAACACGACCATCGCGAGCAGTCCCCCGCCGATCAGGGCGATGCCGGCTGGCTCAGGGATCATCGGGGCCTCTTCCGCTTGGTCGGTCTCAAGCGAGACCTCGTCGGAAAGCTCCAGAGGAGCGGTCAAAGGCAAGCCATCGAGGGCCTCCTTAGTGACCAAGGGAGCGTCCAGCTCCGACGCGGACGCTTCGAGGGCTCCCAGCGAAGCGACCAGCAGGGTCGCCACACAGAGCAAGCGTAGAATGAACATGGATCCTTCCTTCGGGGCAATCGTGCCGGGGGGGTAGCAATCAAGGGGTGTCGTTCGAGGGCATGGCCCACGAACATCAGCCTATCAAAGATCTCCGAAATGGCCCGACATACGCGCGAGAAATTCACAAAACGGTCTCGTATGTGCTTGCATAGCAGGGCTTTAGGGGACGAAACTAGAGAAGACGACGAACACGACTTCCTGCGGTTCGCCGCCTGATTATCTCCTTCCCCCTAGCACGCACGGTCGCGATGCACGACTCCGAGACTTCTCGCGGATCGGTCACGCAGTGGATCGCCGAGCTCCAGGAGGGGGAGGACTCCGTGGCCCAGCGGGAACTCTGGGACCGTTACTTCCGCCGGATCGTCGCCCTGGCCCGCACCAAGCTGGGGGGCCTGCCCAAGGGCCCCGCCGACGAGGAAGACGTCGCCATCAGCGCCATGCAGAGCCTCTTCCACGGCTTCGAGCGAGACCGCTTCCCCCAGCTGCACGACCGATCAAACCTCTGGTCCCTCCTCGCGAAGATCACCGCCCGCAAGGCGATCAACGAGCGGCAGAAACAGACCGCCAAGAAGCGGGGGGGTGGGCAGCCCCGGCTCGGCATCGGGCCGGGCGATGAGGACTCGGGCACGCCCTCGTTCGACCCCTCGGGCGATGACCTGGGGCCCGATTTCGTCGTCGCCATGGAGGAGGAGATGCGGCGGCTGATGGACTCGCTTCCCGACGACACGCTCCGCCGGATCGCCGGCCGCAAGCTCGAGGGTTGGACCAGCGCCGAGATCGCGACCGAGTTGGGCGTGGTCGAGCGGACCATCGAGCGGAAGCTCGGCCTGATCCGCGCCTGCTGGGCGCCCGCGGCCGAGTCCGAGGCGACCTAAGAGCCCTTTTTTATCGCCGGCGTGTCGGGCGGCGGCGCCCGCTGCTGATAAGCCCTGCACCGAGCGCTAACAAGGCCGCCGAGGGCTCAGGAACCGATACGGCCGGAGCCGAGATCGTGAGCGTCACGTCGGGGTCATCCCCGGGGAGGTTGAGCTCGCGATCGGTCGAGGCGCTGTGCGCCGGCTCGTTGCTCGCGCCCGCATCGACTCCGAATCGGACACTGGTGTCCCCGAACGAGAGGATCGTGGAGAGATCGCCGCTATGGTCACGCCAAACCGTGTAGTCCGCCGCATCGACGACGCCGTCGCCCGTCCCGTCGGCGGCGAGCAGTGTGGTGGAGCCGTAGCTGTCGGCCCAGACGGTGTGGTCGGCGTTCTCGGTCTCGCCCGCCATGTCGTAGTCGCCCTCCGCCATCTCTCGTTCGAGGATGCCCCGATCGCCGATCTGCAGGTAGAGGTCGACCGAGCCCGCGGAGACCGCCGCCACGTTGAAGGTCGCGATCAGCCAGGCGGGTTGGCCGTCCGCGGCGATCTCGCACGCGGTCTCGCCGTCGGCACAGGTCGGGCCCATGCCGCGGTACGCCGCCGAGTCGTTCTGAGTGAAGGCGTTGATGCCAAGCAGGGCGTCCACGGCGCCAAAGCCGACTTCGATATCGCTGGCGAAGGACTCCAGGTCGGGCGTCGTCGACGAGTCGCGGGTGTGCTCGAAGCGATCGACCGAGCCGCTGATCTCGTTGTGGAAGACGTACGACCCGTCCACAAAATCGATGCCGGTCGCCGAAGCGACGACGTTGAGCGAGATCGCCTCGAACTGGCGGCCGTCGGTCGGTCGGCCCCACAGGTAATAGGTCTTCGTGTCCCCGACGCTCAGACTCGACGAGGGCGCCTCGGGGCCGCTCGATCCGCTCATCTTGTCCGACAACCAAAAGTGGGCCTGACCCTCGACCGGAGGGGCGGCGGCCAGCCCCAGGAGGGTGGCCAAGGCGACGCATCGGAGGCGGAGGCCCAGCACTTGAGGCGGTTCCAGGAGGGGCGGATCGGGCGAGAACGCTCTCTCCAAAGTACCCGCCCCCGCCTGCGAGGGCCAAATCCCTGCTCAATTTTTCTCCGACTCGCGTGCGCGAGCCGGCCGGCCAACGTTATTGTGAATAGCTGGCGCCCGCGCTGCGCGCCCGCCAACTGACCGAGAAGACCCGCCATGCCCCGCCCCGCCAGCACCCGATCGCTCTGGATTGCCTCCCTCGCCACCCTGGCCCTGGCCTGGTCGGCGAGCGTTTCGCACGCGCTGACGGTGTTGTTCAGCGAGAACTTCGACAGCCTGCCCCTGCAGACCTCGCCGACCTACGGCGAGCCGTTCGCCTTCACGCTCGACCCCCCTCTGGGCTGGGACCGCGCCGACCAACTGCCGGGCCTGAGCAACCCGCAGATCGGCGTGCCCGAGTGGAAGGGCTGGTCGTTCGCCCGCGAGGATTTCTGGAAGAACGCCGCGGGCGGAGCGCGCGACGTGTTCAAGCTGGGAGAGGGAACGATCGCGGTCGCCGACCCGGACACCTGGAACGACCTCGGCAACCCCGCGAACGAGTTCGGCTTCTACAACACCTTTATCAGCTCGCCGGTCATCGATTTCGACCAGGTCGGTGATCGCGACACGCGTTTAGTATTGCAGTTCGACACCAGCTGGAACGGCGGAGACTGCTGCGATGACGGCCAGAATGTTGATGGCTTGGAGGGGCGCAACAACCAGACCGGCATCGTCCGCCTGAACATCCTGGGGGGCCCCACGATCGAGTTGCTGCGTTGGGAGGCCGCCCCGTTCTTTGAGCTCAGTGACCCGAGCAATCCGACGAACGACCCGTTGGACAATGCGGGGAATAACAACATCCCCAATCCAAACTACGTGCCGTTCGTCGGCAACGAGCGCATGTACCTCGATCTGTCCGACTTGCTCCCCGGCTCGGCGCTGGCCCTGCTGACCGCGGAAAACGACTCCGCGATCGCCGGCATGTCGAGCGGCGGCGGGGGCGTGCAGATCGAGTTCGGCATGGAGGGCGCCGGCGATGATGGCTGGTGGGCCGTCGATAACATCGAGATGGCCTCCTACGAGGATCTGCTGGGTGACATGGACCTGTCGGGCATCCTTGATGCGGCCGACATCGACGCCTTCGCCCTCGGGATGCTCGACACCACAGAGTACCGCTTCAATTACTTCGGCGAGTACCCCGTCGTCCGCGGGAGCGTCGACGACACGTTCGACTTCGAGGACATCGCCTGGTTCAACGGGGTGATGGAGGGCGCCGGAGTCGGCGGGGCGGCGATGGCCCTCGCGCGGGCTCTCTCTCCCGTCCCCGAACCGGCCTCCGCCGCGATCGTGCTGATCGGTCTGGCCTCGCTTTCCTTCCGTGTGCGTCAAGGATGACCGCCGCTACGAAACGTCGCTCCGCCCCGGCGTTCACGCTCGTTGAGCTGCTGGTGGTGATCGCCATCATCGCGATCCTGATCGCCTTGCTGCTGCCCGCCGTGCAGGCGGCCCGCGAGGCGGCGCGGCGCAGCACCTGCCTGAACCAGCTCCGCCAGCAGGCGCTCGCGCTGCTGAACTACGAGTCGACGCACGGCCGGCTCCCCGCGGGGGCGCAACTCCATGACGAGCCCCGACGCCCAAGCCTCGGCTGGCGTGCACACGCGCTCCCCTTTCTGGAAGAGAACGATCTCTACGAGGCGATCGAACCGAACGACCAGGGGGGATTCAGCGGCCCGGACGGGCCGTTCAAGCAGCCGAAAGTCTTTGTCTGTCCCAGCGCGCCGCTCGGCCCGGGGGAAGTCTCGACCGAGCCCGGTCGCGGTCTGCTCTGGTCGAGCTACGCCGGCATCGCCGGTTCGGGCCAGACGGACGACGGCGTGTGGCCCGGACTCGATGACCTTTTCTCCGGCCCCGTCTTCCGCGACGGCGCCCTGCCGCCGGGCAAAGGGGTCCGGCTAGGGCAGGTCACCGATGGCACGTCGCAGACGATCGTGATCGGTGAGCGGGCCTACTTCACCGGGTTTCAGTACTGGATCATCGGCTCGATCTGGAATGGGACCAGCAACCCGGTCCGCCAAGTGAGAGAGATCACCTTCCACGCGGTGAAGAACGTCCGCTACCCGATCAACGGCGCCCCCGACACGTTCGGCTACTTCCGGGGCGACTCGACGAAGCCGGCCGGCGCCATCGACACCCTGAAACCGAACGACTTCTACCTCGGCAGCCACCACCCGGGCGGCGCTCAATTCGCGTTGGTCGACGGGAGTTGCCGCTTCCTGGTCAACGACACCGACCTGACCCGGCTGCAAGACCTCGCGACCCGCGACGGCGGTGAGGTCCGTGGCGAAGGGCCGTAGTCTGAGGGCCACGCTTTGAGCCGAAGGCGCTAGCCTCGGGCGCCCTGGCTAGAGATGACTTGGCTTCGCGGCGCCCGAGGCTAGCGCCTTCGGCTCAGTCTTGCTTTGTGAGCGTTCTGGCGACCGCTTCCAGCTGGTCGAGCCTGGCTGGCAATCGTTGGCCGAAGCTCTTGAGCCTTTCTAGGTCGTCCATTCGCGCGCCGGCGGCGGGACGCGTCGAGAGCGTGTCGAGCACCGCGGCGGCGGCGTCCAGGTCCTCAGGCGCGGCCTCCGCCAGTTCCCGCCGGGCGGCGGTCGCCCGGGCGGCGTAGTCCTTGGCGGCGGCTTCATCGGACGCGTGCAAGAGACGCGCGAGCAGCTCGCAACACTCGGCGTAAGGCGACAGAGCGACCGGGTCGCGCACGAAAAGGCTCGCCAGCAGCGGCTCGGCGGATCGCAGGTGGCCGATCGCCTCGTCCGCTCGGTCCGCTTCGCTCGCCAAACGCCCAAGAGCGAGGTAGCCGCCGGCACGCTCCTCGGTCGGCAACTCGTCGTCCGACAGCTCTTCGGCGAAGCGCTCGCCGTGTTGATCGAGGTACTCGGCGATCAGCTTCTGGCGCCACTCGGGCAGGCGGTTTGCGTGAGGGCCTTTCTCGGTCAGGCCGCCTGTGACTTGGCTGAGTTGCTTGTTCAGGCGGTCGATCTTCTGGTTGCCGCGGGCGAGGTTCTCGTTGTTCTCGCTGATCTTGCTTTGGAGTTTGGCGTTCTGGCCGCTGATCACGAGGGCCGCCGTCGGACCGGCGACCGCGAGCACCGCCCCGAGCGCCACGGCGGCCGCGGTGGCGGGCCGGCGGCGGGCCCACCGCCCCGCCCTGCCCCACGCGGAGAGCGGCCGCGCGTGGACCGGCTCGCCCGCGAGGTAGCGACGCATCTCGTCGGCGACCTGGTTGGCGTTGTCGTAGCGGCGGTTGGGGTCGCGTTCGAGGCACTTCAGGCAGACGGTCGCCAGGTCAAGCGGCACGCTGTCATCCAGCCGCCGGGGGCTGGGAGCGTCGTCGGTCAGGCGTTGCTGGATCTGACTGGTCGCGGTGCCGCGGTAGGGGAGCTCGCCGGTGAGCATGCGGAAGAGCACGACGCCTAGCGCGTAGAGGTCGGTCCGGCGATCGACCCAGCGGACCTGGCCGCTCGCCTGCTCGGGCGACATGTAGGCGGGGGTGCCGAGGACCTGGCCGTCCATCGTCAGGGTGATCTCGCCCGAGTCCCGCTTGGCGAGGCCGAAGTCCATCAACCGGGGACGACCGAAAGCCTCCCCGCCATGCTTGCCGATTTCGCCGCCGGTGGCAAAGCGATCGAGCATGATGTTCGACGGCTTCAGGTCGCGGTGGATGACGCCCCGCTCGTGCGCGTAGTGGAGCGCCTCGGCGATGTCGGCCAGCATGGCGGCCGCCTGCTTGGGGGTGAGGCGTTGCGCCTTCAAGCGATCGGAGAGAGGCTCGCCGTCGACCAGCTCGCTGACGATGTAGATCGAGCCACCGCCCGACTGGCCGTCGTCGCGCCCCACCTCGTAGACCGACACGATGCCCGGGTGCGCGAGCTGTGCAGCGGCCCGCGCCTCGCGGAAGAACATCTCCGACTCGTGCGGCGTGAGCTGCCCCCGGCGAGGCATCTTCAGGGCGACGTCGCGATCGAGCTCCGGGTCGCGGGCCCGCCAAACCGCCCCGAAACCGCCGACGCCGATCCGTTCACGCAACGCGAAGCGGCCGACGCGGATCGGCTCGGCGTCGGGGTGGTCGTCTGACCCGGTGAGCCCGAAGTTGCTGCCGCACGTGTGGCAGCTGATCTCGTCCAACGGCGCGTCGGCCAGCACCTCGACGCGTTGTTGGCAGTGCGGGCACTGCACGCTGAGCCCGCCGCTGCGCATCGGGTTCATCGCGGGCCCGGGCCCGGCGAGGGTCTCGGCCTCGTCTCTCGAGGCGGAGGCGAGCGGCTCGATCGCCGGCCGCCCCGACGCCCAGGCGGACGCCATCTGGCCCCTGGCTGCCCGGTACTGACGTTCGATGGCGAACAGCTCGGCGAGCGCCGCCTCGCGGGCCGCGTCGGGCAGGTCGGCCACAAAGTCCTCGCAGGGAGGCCCCTCGGCGGGGTCCGCCTCGCGCCAGGCCGACTCGAAACGGTCGCAGACCTCGTCGATCACCGCCAGCAGTTCGACCGGGAGCGTCGGTTCGGGCATCGATCGAGGGCGGATTGCGGTGAATCTGGGGCGGGTCGTGGCGACGGGCGGCTAGGCGGGTCGCCACCACTATGCCAACATACTTCATCGGCCGCTGCGGAACTCGGCCGCACCGTCAGCCACCCGGGACGGCATTGGAACCTATGGAAATCTGGCCCGCCATCGACCTGCGCGGCGGCATGTGTGTCCGCCTTCGTCAGGGGGACTACGAACAAGAGACCGTCTTCAACAAGGAGCCGGCCACCGTCGCGCGCCAATTCGCCGAAGCGGGCGCCCGCTGCCTGCACGTGGTGGACCTGGACGGCGCCCGGGAGGGCGCTCCGGTCAATCTGCCCGCCGTCGAGGAGATCCTCGACGCTCTGAACGGCTACGACGGCGGCTTCCGCGTCGAGCTGGGCGGCGGCATCCGCGACGAGCAATCGATCGCTGAGCTGCTCGACTTCGGGCTCGACCGCCTGGTGGTGGGCACCTCGGCCATCAAGCAGACCGATTGGTTCGAGGCGATCGTCGAGCGATTCCCCAACCGGCTGGTCTTGGGCGTCGACGCCCGCGACGGGCTGGTCGCGACCGACGGCTGGCTCGAGACCAGCCAGACCAGCGCCGTCGAGCTCGCCGGCCGCTTCGCCGACAAGCCCCTCTCGGCGATCGTCTACACCGACATCGCGACCGACGGCATGATGCAAGGGCCGAACGTCGCCGCCATGGCCGAGATGCAGCGCGCCATGGGCAAGGTGCCGGTCGTCGCCTCGGGCGGGGTGACAACCATCGAGGACGTCCGCGCCCTGAAGGAGGCCGGCCTCGCCGCCGCGATCATCGGCCGCGCCCTCTACGAAGGGACGATCCAACTGCCCGAGGCCCTGAAGGTCGCCAACGGTTGAGCCACGCGGATCAAGCCGCCGCCGAGCGGCTGCTGCGCTGCACGAAGGCGGCGTAGTCGGAAGCCGTGTCGATGCCGGGCGCCGCCGTGGGGATCACGCCGACGCGGATCGTCTCGCCCGCTTGCAGCACGCGGAGCTGCTCAAGCTTCTCGGCCTGCTCGAGGGCGGAAGGAGGCAAGCTGGGCAAGCGGAGCAGGAACTCGCGCCGGTAGGCGTACAGGCCGACGTGGTGGAAGAACAGCGGCGCCTCCTCCGCCGAGGCGCTCGCGGCGTCGCGGACGAAGGGGATCGGGCTGCGGCTGAAGTAAAGCGCCCGGCCCGAGTTGTCGAACACGACCTTCACGTTCGACGGGTCGAGCAGTCGCTCCGGATCGCGCAGCGGCGTGGCGAGCGTGGCGACGCTCGCCTCGGGGTCGGACACCAGCTGCTCGATCGCGGTGTCGATCGCCACGGGGTCGATCTCCGGCTCGTCCCCTTGGAGGTTCACAAACAGGTCGAAGCCGGGCGTCCGCTGGGCGACCTCGGCGACCCGGTCGGCGCCGCTGGCGTGGTCGGGGCTGGTGAGGACGGCCGTCCCGCCGAAACGCCGAACTTCCTCGGCGATCGCCTCGTGGTCGGTGGCGACGATCACCGCCGTGGGCCGCTTCGCCTCACAGGCGGCTTGGTGGGTGTGCTCCAGGAGAGAGCGGCCCGTCTCCCGCAGCAGCATCTTGCCCGGCAGGCGGGTCGAATGCATGCGGGCGGGGATGACGACGCAGGCGTTGGGCGTGGGCATGGAGGGGCCGGCTGGGGGGCGTCTCGTGCGGGGCGGCGGAACGCGAGGGGCCCTTTTAGCGTCAAAGGGCCAATCGGCGGAATATCGGTTCAGCGCAGGCTCGTCTTTCATTGGACGCGGTTCTCGCCGTAGACTCCCCTCACTTGGCCCCTTGTGGAAGACAGCGGTCCCCGGCGGGCGACAGCGGAATTTCGTGGATAGACAGGAGAGCAATCGCCCATGTGCGGCATCGTCGGCTACATCGGCCCCAAACGAGCGACGGACTTCCTGCTGGAAGGCCTGCGCCGGCTGGAGTATCGCGGATACGACAGCTCGGGCGTGGTCACCTTCGAGGACGGGGGCGGATTGGCCGTCACCAAGACGGCGGGCCGCATCGACAACCTCGCCAGCGCCCTGCAGGCGACGCCCCACGAGGGCGGCCTGGGCGTCGGCCACACGCGTTGGGCGACCCACGGACCGGCCAACGACACCAACGCCCACCCCCACGTCGGCGGCGACCGGGTGCTGGCCCTGGTCCACAACGGCGTGATCGAGAACTACCAAGTCCTGCGGCACAAGCTGACCGACCTGGGGTACGAGTTCACGACCGACACCGACTCCGAGGCGGTCGCCCACCTGATCGCCCACGAACTGGACCAGCTCCGCGGCGAGCACGAAGCCGGAACCGACGATCCCTACCTGCTGCCGGTCGCCGCCGTGCGGGCGGCGACGGCGCAGCTGCGCGGCACGTACGGGCTGGGCATCGTCTTCAACGAGTGGCCCGACGCGGTGATCGCCGCGCGGCTGGGCAGCCCGCTGGTGCTGGGCGTTGGGGACGGCGAGCACTTCATCGCCAGCGACGGCTCCCCCCTCGCCGGGCACACCGATCGGATCGTCTACCTGGCCGATCACGAGATCGCCGTGGTGACCGCCGGCTCGATCCGGGTGCTGGGGCGCGACGCGGCGTTGATCGCCCACAGCGTCGAGCAGCTCGACATCGACGCGAGCCAGGTCGAGCTCGACGGCTACCCCCACTACATGCTCAAGGAGATCTTCGAGCAGCCCGAGACCCTGCGCAACGCGATGCGAGGCCGCCTTGACCGCGACCAGGCGACCGCGGTCTTCGGCGGCCTGAACCTGGAGCCGCGCCAGCTGCGCGGCATCGACCGGATGGTCCTCACCGCTTGCGGCACCAGCTGGCACGCGGCGATGGTTGGCGAGTACCTCTTCGAGGAGTTCGCCCGCTTGCCCGTCGAGGTCGAGTACGCCAGTGAGCTGCGGTACCGCAACCCGCCGATGACCTCGCAGACGCTGCTCATGGCGCTGACCCAGAGTGGCGAGACCATCGACACCCTCGCCGCGCTCCGTGAGATGAAGCGCAAGGGCCACCGGTCGCTGGCGATCTGCAACGTGGTCGGCAGCTCGATCGCCCGCGAATCGGACGGCGGCGTCTACCTGCACGCGGGCCCGGAGATCGGCGTCGCCTCGACCAAGGCGTTCACCTCGCAGTGCGTGGTGCTCGCGATGCTCGCCCTGCACTTCGGTCGCCTGCGCCACCTCAGCTACGAGGCGGGCGTGCGGATCGTCGACGAGTTGGAGGCCCTGCCCCAGGCGGTCGAGAGGGCGCTGGAGACCAACGACATCGCCCGCCGCGTCGCGGGTCAGTTCTCGGGGTGCGACAACTTCCTGTACCTAGGCCGGCAGTACAACTTCCCCACCGCGTTGGAGGGGGCGCTCAAGCTCAAGGAGATCAGCTACATCCACGCGGAGGGCTACCCCGCGGCGGAGATGAAGCACGGCCCGATCGCCCTGGTCGACGCCGACACGCCCAGCGTGTTCATCGTGCCGCAGGGCGCCGTGTACGAGAAGGTGATCGCGAACATGGAAGAGATCCGCGCCCGCGGCGGCCCGTTGATCGCCATCGTGGACGAAGAGGACGAGCGCGCCAGCCAGATCGCCGACGAGGTGATCCGCGTGCCGCACGTGGCCGATTACCTGCAGCCGATCGTGACCGCCATCCCTCTGCAACTGCTGGCCTACCACATCGCGGTGCTCCGCGGCTGCGACGTCGATAAGCCACGCAATCTGGCGAAGAGCGTGACCGTGGAATAGACAGGCGGGGACGCGAGTTTGCCGCCCCGGCAAGCTGCGGATAGGATCAGGGGTCCGTTTCCCCCCGAAGTGTCGCCGCCTCGGCGACCCCCAGTCGATGTCGAGCCCGCGTCGAATCCTGGCGATCGAACCGCGCCCCGAGCCCTCGCCCGAGAGCCTCTACGGTTGGTCGGTCCCGCTGGCTCCGTGGCCCGGCATCATGGTCCGCGTCCATGTCACTTTGGCGGTGGTGTTGGTCCTGGCGGTCGGGGCTTGCTGGTGGTCCGGCGAGCCGATCGCTTGGCTGGCCCTGTCGGCCTACCTGACCAGCCTCTTCATCCACGAGGCGGCCCACCTCGCCGCGTCCACGCGTTCGCGTCACCCGCTCGGTCGCCGGGCGAGCGAGGACCCGGTGATCCTTGGCCCGCTCGGCGGCATGCGAGTGATCGGCGCCGACGGCGACGCCCGCGAACGCGTCTTCTGCGCAATGGCGGGACCGCTGGCGAGCCTGGCGTTGGTGGTCGGATCGCTCTTCCTGCTCACCATGGGGGGCGTCGAGCTCGACGTCGCCACGCTCCTGAACCCCCGCGAGGCGATCGCGGCGGCCGCCGCCGCCGAGGCGACGCCGATCACGACGCTCGCGCCGCTGATGATCCTTATCAACTGGCCGCTGTTCGCCGTGAACCTGGCGCCGGCGTCGCCCTTTGATGGCGGGATCGCCCTGCGGTCGTGGCTACAGGTCTGGATGGACCGCCGCGCGGCGCGCGACGCCACGTGCGTCACGGCGTTGCTCGTCTCCGCCGGCCTCCTCGGGGCGGCTGGGGCGTTGATCCTGACCCAGTCGAACTTGCTGCCCGTGGCCACCACGCTCGCCGTGCTGTCCGTGGTGATCGCCTTCGGCGCGGCGCGCGACGCGGTGCTAGCCGAGGGCGGCGACGCCTGGCCCGATCCTCTCGACGACGATCTGGGCATCTCGCTCAGCGAACTGCCGAGGCCGTCGATCCCCGAGGGCTTGAGGACCGGGCGCTCGGAACTCCGCCACGCCGACCCGTTCGACGAAGACCTGGAGTACCTCGAGCAACTCTGGGACGAGGATCGCATCGACGACATCCTTCTCAAGGTCCACCGCAGCGGCCTCGCCGGCCTGACCGCCAACGAGCGGGCCCTCTTGGAGCGGGCGAGCGAGCACTACCAACGCCGCCGTCGGGACGACGCCTGACCTGCTTCTCGAGCAGGCACAGCCACGAAGACGTTACAACCGCTCCAAGCCGTTTGCGCAACGCGCAAACTTGCTGCGGATCTCTGCAGATAGCCGAACGTGTAACAGTTCACCGGCAGCACGCCCTAGGGTTGTCCCAACAAGCAACGCGGCGTGGCTGGGCGCAGGGCCCGGCCACTTGCCTCGTCGAGAGCCCCGACACGCTAGCGTGATCGCAGCAAGAACCGCACCCGCCGTTCACCCCACGCCAACTCCCCAGACCGGGGCAGACGGGGGCCTGCTGGATCGCCTGGAGACGGCCTTCCAGCAGACCTTCGCGGTTGTCGACGCGTCGCACGGCGCTCTGGAGCGTGTCACGGCCGACTGGCCCCGCGTCGATGTCTTCCGCTGGCTGCCCCTGTGCGAGCAAGTCGCCCGCTCCGAGCGCGTCGAGGTCCTCGAGGATTTCGCCCCGCTGCTGCTGCTGGCCGTCCCCGTGCTGGGGGACGAAGCCGATCCGACCAAGGTGGCGGTCACCGTCCTGCTGACCGAGAAGGACCCCAGCCGAGATGCGATCGAGGCCGCCGCGCGGGCCTTCGGCCTCGACCCGGCGCACCTGACCGTCTGGGCAGCTGGCCGTCGGGCTTGGCCCGCCCACGCGGCGTTGCCGCTGGCGGAGTCCCTCGCCGAGACCGCCAACGCGCACCGCGTCGCCCTCTCAACCAAGCGGCAGCTCTCCGAGGTGTCGAGCCAACTGCTCTCCACCTTCGAAGAGGCCAACCTGCTGCACCAACTCGCCGAAGGGCTAACGCTCGGGCACAGCTCCCGCGAGCTGGCCGAGCAGGCGGCCATCTGGCTCTCGGAGCTCACCCCCTGCGAGTGCGTGCTCGCTAGCTTCTACCGCGAGGACGAGTCCTGGGCGACCGTCGCCGGCGGCTCGCTGCCGATCGACGACGCGGAGCTCTCACGGTTCTTCGACCGCCTCGGGGATCAGGCGCCCCGTCGGACGATCATCCTCAACCAAGACCGCACCAGCTCGCCGACTTGGTCTTACCCGACGGTCCGCGAGCTGGTCACCGCGCCGATCCTCGCCAACGGCGTGCCGGTCGGCTGGTTGGCCGCGTTCAACTACCTGCCCAGCCCGGGATCGCCGCGTTCGGAAGAACAGTTCGGATCGATTGAAGCGAGTCTGCTGACGAGCGTCGCCACGCTGCTGGGCGTTCACTCGGGCAATCGGCAGCACTTCAAAGACCGGACCGCGATGTTCAACAGCACGGTCCACGCCCTCACCTCGGCGATCGACGCCAAGGACCCGTACACGTGCGGCCACAGCGACCGCGTGGCGCGCGTCGCGGTCCGCCTGGCCCAACAGCTCGGCTGCTCCGACAAGGAGATCAACGCCCTCTACCTCGGCGGGTTGCTGCACGACATCGGCAAGATCGGCGTGAGTGACGAGGTCCTCCAGAAGCCCGATAAGCTGACCGACGAAGAGTTCGAGGAGATCAAGACCCACCCCACCCTCGGCGAGCAGATCCTCCGCGGGCTGCCCGAGTTGGAGGAAGTGCTCCCGATCGTCCTGCACCACCACGAGTCGTGGGACGGCGGCGGCTACCCGGGCAAGCTCGTTGGCGAGGAGTGCCCCAAGCTGGCCCGCATCGCCGCGGTCGCCGACGCCTACGACGCCATGGGCAGCGACCGGCCCTACCGCAAGGGGATGCCGATCGACAAGGTCGATAGCATCCTCCGCAACGGCTCCGGTCAGCAGTGGGACCCAACGGTCGTCGACGCCTACTTCGCGGCCCACGCCGACATCCAGGCGATCAGCCGCGTCGAACGCGAGCCGCTCGACCTCGACGTCCGGGCCTGGGAGCAAGCGCGAGAGGCCGTAGCGGCGAGCTAGCTCGCCGAGCCCTTCGGCAGGACGCGGACCCGGTCGCCGCTAACGGCGAGCTCGGTGCCCGCTTCGGCCTGCTCGCGACGCACGTACGCCAACGCGAGCGATCCGGTCTCGGTTGCGATCGAAGAGGTGACCCGTCCCGCCGGCTTCTCGCCGAGCATCAGCGGCGTGTCGCGTTCCGGCGGCGGGCCGTCGATCTCGATCGTCCGCAGCAGCCAGTTCACGCGCCCCAGGGCGTCGATCCGGGCGACCGGCTCCTGGCCGAGGTAGCAGCCCTTGGTGAAGCTGATCGCTTGCTCGTTGCGGTCGATCTCTTGGGGGAGGTTGCGCTCATCGACGTCCCTGCCGTCCAAGGGGACTCGCAGCGAGAAGCGAAACTCCTCGAACGCCTCTGGGGTCAGTCGGCTGCCGCCGACGGCTGAGGCGTGGTCTTGCCAGCTTGCTCGGACCCCTGCGCCGAAGGCTTCGAGCGGGACGCCCTCGGCCTGCTTTGCGATTCGCACTTGGGGCAACGTTTTAACGGTCAGTTCGACTTGCTCGCGTATCAGGTAGCGGTCGAGGTGCGCGTGCAGCCCTTCGGCGCGGGGAGAGCCGAGGACGACGGTGTAGCTCGTCTCCGCGAGTCGAGCGACCCAGCCGTACGCGACGACGTGCGCCTTCACGTCGGTGAACATCGCCTCGCACGACTCGCCGTCGGCGAGCTTGAGCACGTCGTTCGTACAGAAGCTTTGCAGGAACTTGCCCGCGTCGGGGCCGGTCGCCTCAACGGCAGACCAATCATTCACCAAAGCGAAGCCGTCGTCAGGAAATCCCATGCTCAGGGCGCCTCGACGGCGGTGGCGAAGTTCACGTGCTGCGCCTCTTCGAGCACCGTGCTGTTAGGGAAGCGACCGACGAGCCGCTGCATCTCCTCGGCGTTGCCGACCGGCGCGAGGCCGAGCGTCTCGACCGCGTCGGCGTCGAGCTTGCTGCGGAGGAAGACCGGCCCCCGATCGATCGCCTGGAGCACCCGCCAGGCGGCGAGTGCCTCGTCGCCCGACTCGGCTGCCAGCTCCGAGGCGACCCGGTCGCGGTCCTCGACGTCGGCCAGCCGCATCAGCTTCTCGCCGATCGGTTCCTCGAGGTCGGACCAGACGGCGAGCACCGCGCCTGGCCCGGCGAGCCGCTCGGCGGCGGCGAGCGCCCGGCCGACCGCGGTCCAAGTCTGTTGGCCCGGTCCGCCGCTCACGATCGCCAGGACCACGTCGGCCGTCTCGATCAGCGGAGTGCGCCACGCCTCGCTGCTGGCGGCGGCGGCCCGCTCGGCGACCTGCTCCGGATCGCCCGCCAGCACGGCCGCCACGCCGCCGCCCGGGCCCGGCACCGCCCGCAGCACCAGCGGCGCGCCGACCAGCCAGCCCGCCTGGTCCGATTCGGCCCGACGAGTGGTGCGGCGGGTTTCGGAGCCGAGGCTCGCGTCCTGCACGGTGCGGACCTTGCGGACGCGGTCGATGGTCTCTTGGTCGAAGAAGTCGGGGAACAGCCCGTCGTAGGCCCCGCCCGCGTCGTCCGTGGCGGTCAGGTCGCCGGCGGTCGCTTCGGCCGACAGGGGCACGACGACATCCGCCTCGAAGATCGAGCGGTTGACCATCAGCGGCCGGTCCCCCTTCGCGAGGCCCGCGAAGCAAAGGTCATCGCCCCCCGCGGGGTCGTGGACCTCCAGCCGCACGCCGCTTGAGGTCTCTTGCGCTAAGCCCTCGCTGAGCGTCGCCTCGTCGCGCGGGTGGGCGGCGACGACGCGGACCCGGGGGCGATCGATCCCCGCCGCCGTGAGCGCCGCGATCACGCCGATCACCAGCGCGGCCGACTCGGGCACGTCGTGCCCGACGGCGATCGCGACGTAGTCGTCCGGCGTGACGCAGAGCGGCAGCGCCGGCAGGCCGATCGGCTCGCCGAGGGCGTCGATCACCAGCCGCGCGATCGCCTCACCGTCGGGCGGCGTAGCGACGCAACGCAGCGTCTCGGGGGGGAGCGCCTCAACCGATTCGGGCGGGGCGCCGCAGCGGAGCAGAGTGACGGGCACGGGAGCGGGTCGCTGGAGGGGCGGGGCAATCGTGTGATCCTATCGATGAGCCAACCCATGGTCCACTGAGCCGGGAGACGGCGAGCCGACGACGTCAGTGGTCGGTGGGCGCCGGGTACCCGCTACGCACCGACCACTGACGTGGCCGGCTCGCCAAGAGCCTCGGAACAACCGCGGTTCGGGGGGCTCTGCGCCGCTGCGCGTTCGGGCTAAATTACTGGGCTCTCCCCGACCCGGTCCCCACCCCCTCCAGCGAGCGACCCCCGATGCCCGTCACCGACGCCCAGATGCAAGCCTTCTGCGAGACCCTCGTCCGCGGTCGCGAGGCGGCTCCGGACCTCTCGCTGAACGACTACCTGGCCGACGTGCCGCGGCTCGACTCGCTCGCCGACGTCCCCGCCGGCACGCCCGTGCTGGTCCGCGGCGACACCGACGCGAAGCCGGGCGCCGAGATCGGCCAGGGCGACATCCGCCTCCGCTCGATGGTCGAAACCCTCAAGTACGGCGTCCAGAAGGGCTGGAAGCAGGTCGTCTTCGGTCACCTCGGCCGCAAGCCGGAGGGCTCGCTCGACAAGGTCGCGAAACGTCTCGGCGAACTGCTGGGGCAGGACGTTCAGCTCATCGACGACTGGTACTGCGCCGACGCCGGCGTGCTCGACGTCGTGAAGGAGACGGTCGACGCCGCCCCGAACGGCGCCGTGATCGTGCTGCAGAACACCCGCAAGTACGACGTCGAGCGCGTCCTCTGGAAGGCGGGCGTCGAGGATGTCGCGGGCCTTGCGCCGCAGCTCGCGAAGTACGCCAACGGGCTGGCCGAGAAGGTCGGCACGGTCTACATCAACGAGGCCTTCAGCGCCGGGTCGCTCGACGCGTCGAGCGTCGCCGTGCCAGCCGCCATGGAGCGGGTCGCGCTGGGCAAGTACGCCGCCGGCGAGTTCGATGGCCCGATGCAGCAGTGCCTGAAGGCCGACCTCGCGGTCTTCTCGGGCATCAAGATCGACAAGCTCGACGACATGGAGGCGATGATCGCCCGCGGCACGATCAAGCAGATCTTCGCCTCGGGCTCGCTGGCGATGGCGATCCGCAAGGCGGTCGGCCAGCTCGACGACGCGCCGGTCTGCCTCGGCGCCGCCGAGGACCCCGCCAACAGCGGCGCCCCGTGGTACATCCCCGAGGACCGCGTCGCCCAGGCGAAGGCGATCGTCGCCGACGGCCGCGAGAAGGGCATCACCTTCACCACGCCGATCGACTCGATGATCGAGGACGGCACGCCGAAGGACACGCTCGAGCCCGCCGATCAGCAGTGCGACATCGGCCCGAAGTCGATCGCGCACTTCAGCCAGTCGGTCGGCGAGTTCATCAACAAAGCGGGCGCCGGCGCCGTGGCGTTCCACAACGGCGTCTTCGGCATGTTCGAGGACCCGAAGTTCGAGAACGGCACCAAGCAGTGGATCCCCGAGCTGCGGCGGATGAAGCAGGCGGGCGTCGAGGTCTACGTCGGCGGCGGCGAGGGGGGCAAGGCGCTCGACAAGTACGGCGAGCCCGACTGGGTCACCCACTGCTTCACCGCCGGCGGCACCGTGCTGAACGCCCTGGGCAGCGAGCCGGTCCCCTACCTGGTCGCCCTCCGCGCCGCGGCGAAGGCATGAGCCGGTCCGCGGCGGGCCGAATTGTTGGAAGCGAGCCACCCTTTTCGGGGCTAGATCCCCCGATTGGGCGCTGCGCTGCTAAAACAATTCGGGTGGCCGCACGTGGCCAAAGAACGTTGTTGACAGAGACCTTTCAAAGGCGAGCCGACGACGCAAGTCGTCGGCTCGCCTTTCTACTGCCGGGGCTGACCCTATTGGCAAGTCGGCCCGCACGTCGGTCCGCAAGCGGGCGCCGGGGCGATGGGGTAGTTCACCGTGGTGGTCTTCTGGCGCCAGGGGCAGCAGCCGCAGCCGAGCGAGCCGGCGAGCAGGGCCGCTAGGACTAAGCAGGAAGTGACACGCTTCATAACGCTCTCCGGTCGCGGGGGGAGAAATGGCGGGCTGGTTTGTTCTTGAGGGCGAACAACTCTACCCGCCTCTCCGGCGCGCGGCGGAGGCCGCTGGTGGTAAACCACGCGGCGGACGCTTGCCCACGAGGGACGACTCGCGTTTCCCGCAGGGTCAGCGGCGACGCGTGCGACACCGACAACCCGAAAGGTTTCGCCCGCTTGCCGGCGGACCGGGCGTCCGGAAGGGAGGGGCCCTGGTTCCGCGTGGGGTAGTCGGCCTCCTTGATGCGCGTTCGACCTGGGGTAAAACGGAGTGGCTCGTCCCCCCGTCTCTCGACTTCCCCCGGCGCCCCGAGAGCCTCGGCGTCCTGAGAGGTAGCATGATGATTCTCCGCGCCTTCCGGCTCCTCGCCTTCGGGGCACTGATCAGCGTCGCGGAGTTGGCGGCCGGCCAGGCGCGCGTCGTCTTCACCGTGGACGCGACGGGCCCCACGACGACGATTTCGCCCCACATCTACGGCGTGAACGGGGGCCTGCGTCCTTCGGGGCTCCGGTCGATCCGGGTCGGCGGCAACCGCTACTCGGGCTACAACTGGGAGACCAATCACTCGAACGCCGGCAGCGACTACTTTCACAGCAGCGACCTCCACCTGGTCAAGGGTTTGGGGCCGGACACGCCCCCGGGCGAGGCGATCCGTCCCAAGATGGTCGAGGCGGCAGAGCTGGGAGCGTCGCTCGTGGTTACCGTCCCGATGGCGGGGCACGTCGCGGCCGACATCAAGGGGAACGTCCTCGAAACGGAAACGGCCCCCTCGCCTCGCTGGCGCGCCGTCGAGGCGAGAAAGTCGTCGGTCTACCCCGGCTCGGAACTCAGCCTCACCCCGGACGAATCGGACGGCTACGTCTTCACCGACGAGTTGGTCAACTGGGTCGAACAGACACGGTCGCCCGAACAGACGGTCTTCTACTCGTTGGGCAACGAACCGGCGCTCTGGGACGGCACGCACCCGCGTCTCTACGGGACGACCAACCCGACCTTCGCGGAGATTGGCAGGAAGTCGATCAGCCACGCCTCGGCGATCAAGGCGATCGCCCCGGACGCGCTGGTGCTGGGGGGGGTGACCTACGGGTGGGGCGCGATGGTCAACCTCGGTGGCGCTGCCGACTTCGACCGGAGGGTCCCCGCTCCCCGCGCCACCCCCGGCCTGCACTTCAACCGGTGGCTGCTCAAGACCCTGGCCGCCGAGGAGAACAAGCGGGGGCGTCCCCTCGTGGAGGTGCTCGATTTTCACTGGTACCCCGAAGCGCGAGGCGGCGGCGTGCGTGTCACCTTCGACGGCGTCTTGGACAACCGGCCCGAGGTCGTCGCGGCGCGCCTGCAGGCGCCACGCTCTCTCTGGGATCCGAGCTACACCGAAGCGAGTTGGATCACGAAAGCCAGCACGCGGGGTGAGCCAATCCGCCTGCTGAGGCGGGTCCAGAGCGACATCGACGAACTGAAGCCGGGCGCCAAGATGGCGATCACCGAGTACAACTACGGCGGCGGCAACCACATCTCCGGGGCGCTCGCCCAGGCTGACGTGCTAGGCATTCTCGGCCGAGAGGGGGTCTTCATGGCCCACTGGTGGCCGATTGAGCGCCACGGAGATCGCGACTTTATCCGAGCCGGCTTCGAGGTCTTCACCGATTTCGACGGGCGCGGGGGCCGCTTCGGGGAAGCCTCTCTGCCCACGACCAACAGCGACGTTGAGGCGGCTTCGGTCTACGCCAGCCAGAGCGCGTCGCGTCCGGGCGAGGTGATCCTGGTGGCGCTCAACAAGGCGCCCCATCCGCTGGAAGCTGAAGTGCGTATGACCGGCCGGGCCACGTACCGGGCCGCTGAGGTCTTCCGGCTCACCGACAGCGAGGCGGCCCTCCGCCGTGTTGGGAGCCTTGGCATGGGGCGAGGCAACACGCTCCGCTACGAGATGCCTCCCTACAGCGCGAGCACGATTCGGCTGACCTCGGCCCAGGAAGGCGCCGCCGAGTAGCCAGCCAGCAGGCAGCAGGACGGCCTGCCAGAATGAGACGCTCGCCCGATGGGGCGCCGTCGGCCAGGGGAAGAGGCCCCTCAGGAGGGGATGTTCGCTCGTTAGGGGCGCGGATTGTAGGGATTGGCCCCCCTACGAATTTTAATTGACAATCGGCTGAATCGTGGGTACAACGAAATTAACTGACACCGGCGCCAGGAACGGATTGCACGACAATACGCTCCAATTACGCCACTACTCTTCCGACTACTTTTCTTTTTTGCACATAACTGACACCGGTGTCTTATCCGGTATTAGGCTGCCTCTAGAGCCTCGGAGCAGGTGCTCTGAGGGCGCCGAGCACGCCCCTGCCGCAGCGAATCGAGTCAAGTCTTCATGTCGGTCTCCATCTACCAGATCGCTAAGGAAGCCGGAGTTTCGAGCTCCACGGTGGCGCGTGCTCTGCGAGGGGAGACCAAGGCGGTCCGTCGGGACAGCATCGAGCGGGTCGAACGCATCCGCAACATCGCCGAGCGACTGGGCTACGAGCAAAGCTGGAAAGCCAAAGCGCTGTCGAGCGGGCGGACGCACGCGATCGGGCTCGTCAACTCACACAGCGACTGGATCTTCGAGGGGGTGATGGGCGAGATCGCCAGCTCGTTCACCGACGCGCTCCGCGACCTCGGGTACCACCTGGTCCTCGTCCCCCTGGACGAGGAGGGCGGTTGGAAAGAGCTGCTCACCGGCGGCCGGCTCGACGGCATCGCGATCCTGCACCACTACCCGACCGAGGGGCAGGGTTTCCTCGAGAAGTGCGAACTCCCCACGGTGCTGCTGGGTGACGACACCGACCGATCGGCGCCGCAGGTCGTCTTTGACGACAAACAAGGCGCCATCCTCGCCACGAATCACCTGATCGATTTGGGCCATCGAGAGATCGGCTTCTACATCGAACAGGGCGCTCGCGAGCACCACAGCGTTACCGACCGCATCGCCGGGTATCGCCAGGCCCTCAAAGAGGCCGGGCTCGGCGAGGGGACCGTTTGGCGGGTGACCGAGCAAGAGCTCGCCTCGCGACTGGTCGATCGCGATCCTTCTCCCACGGCGGTCGTTTGCTACTGCCACGTCGAAGCCCAGGTCCTGACGCAGACCCTCTGGCGGTCCGGTCGCACGGTTCCCGACAGCATGAGCGTCGTGGCGTTCAACGACCTGCCTCAGGTGACCTACATGAACCCGCCGCTCACGACGATCGGGTACGACACCCGGCTGAGCGGTGTGACCGGCGCGCGGATGCTGGCGAGCCTGATCCGCGGTGAGCAACCGCCGCAAGAGCGCGTAAAGATCCCGCCGCAACTCGTCCTCCGCGAATCGACCAGCCCACGATAACCCTCACCCCGGGAGGTTCTATCGCTCGCAATCCGACACGAACTCATATCCCCCTCCCGCGAACGCGGGGAGGGAACCCTAGCTACTGCGATTCTTCTCTCACCACTCGACACCACTCCTCTGGAACCAAGTGAACTAATGCAAGTCACACACACGACGCTGCTGCGTTACTCGCTCGTCGTCGCGGCGACCTGTCTGATCACCGGGACGACCTACGCCGAAACGTTGCTCTCTTCGTTCGAGCAAGACCTTACGACCTCGGTGGGACTCGACTGGACGGTCGGAACCAGCGGTTCGGCGTACACGGCCAACGGCACGACCGATGGCAGCTCCGCTCTCGCCCTCACGCACGGCGGAGGCTGGAGCACCTACTTAACCCTCGACGGCAGTGAGCATGCACCGCTGGTCGCTGCGAATAACTACATGCTCTTTGACATCACGGTGCCCGACACCGCGGAGTGGCGTCAGGTTTTCGTCGTCATGCAGGGCGAGGGCTTGGGCTGGACCCAACGGGGTGGCGACGTTGGTTTGGGAGCGACCACCACGTACGCCCTCGACCTGAATGAATCGGGCGCCAAGGCGGCCGCTGCCGGAGCGACATGGTGGCAGACTCTCGTCATCGTGCAGGGTGGCGACGCAGGTGGCGGCGATATCACCACGACCTTCGACAACATCCGCTTCGCCACGCAGCTCGTCCCCGAGCCCTCCACGGCCGTCCTCGCGCTGTTCGGCTTGGTGGCCGCCGCACGCCGCCGTCGCTGAACGCAGAGAGCCTGTGGGGCGCGAGTCCCACAGGCTTCTTCTCATACCAATAACCAAGTTCACGGAGCTCCTATTCTAATGCGTTATTTCACCACCCCACCCCGCAGCCTGCGTTCCTCGGTAGCGGCGTGTCTCGCCGTTGCCTGCCTGGGCGCCCCCGCTCTGGCGGACACCTTCCTTTCGGGTTTCGAAGAGACCCCCGGCGACCCGATTACGCCCCTCGCGACCGTCGGCGACGAGTGGACAACCGTCAGTGGCGATGTCGTTCTGGAGTACGTCTCGGACGGCGCTACGGAGGGGTCGCAAGCCCTCTCGGTGACGCACAATCCGACCTGGACCCACTCCCTGCAGCTCGATACGTACAACCTGCTCGATCACGTGCGTCTCAGCGACACGCTCGAGTTTGACCTGACGGTCAATTCCTTCAACGCCGATTGGCGTCAAGTCTTTGTCGTTATGCAGGGCGCCGGATTGGGCTGGTCGCAGGTCGGGTTCGATCTTGACGTTGGCCTTGGCATCGAAGAGTTTGCGACCACCAACATCGTGCTCGATCTGGCCAATCCCAATGGCGATGGTAGCGCCAACTGGAAAGCGGCCGCTCAGGCCTCCCGGGAGACGATCAACGCCAACAACGGCGAGGGCGCGTGGTGGCAGATCCACCTGATCTTTCAGGGCAACGACCTGACGGGAGAGCCCCAGGTCGCCACCATCATCGACAACATGCGTTTCGTCGGGGGCCCGCTGCCCTTGGACGGCGATTTCAACGCCGATGGCGTCGTCGACGCGGCGGACTACACGGCCTGGCGTGACGGCTTGGGCGGCGAGTACGAGCAATCGGACTACGACACCTGGGCGGCCAACTACGCGACGAACATCGCCAATATTGATCTGAATGCGGCGGTCGCCGTTCCGGAGCCCACGACGATCGCCTCGCTCGTGATCGCGTGCTTCGGGGCTTGTGGCGCCCGTCGCCGGTCGTAGACAGGAGGGTCTCGGTCTTACGGCTGGGATTGATGCACCAATGTTGTCAGCGTCGATTGTTCGACCGAGGGCGGAAAGCCCGGTCTCCAAGGTCACACAAGCCGGAGACCGACGCACCGACGCACTCGATTCTCAGGGGTGGGGAAGAACAATCGCGCTGACGACATTGGCTGCGTTGAGCACCCTCGGTTGCTCACGCAGTTCGACGCATGTCACCACGTCGCACCTGAGCCGGTTCGCTGCGCTCTACGGCATGTACATGTCATCAAACTCGGGTCGGCTGCCCCGCACCGAGCAAGATTTGCGAGCGTACCTCGGGAGATTGGAGGGCGTGAGGAGGGCGCAGCTGATCCCCCCTGACGGATCCGACTTATTCAGCTCGGCGCGGGACGGTGAACCCCTGGTGGTCGCCTACCGCGATTCCGGCGGGCGACTCCTCTACCCTTCGGGGGTCAGGGTCCTTGCCTACGAATCGGTGGGCGTCGATGGCTACCGCGAATTGGTCAACGTGTACGGCAACATCGAAAGAATCGAAGAGGACGAGTTCCAGCGGTTGCTCGAGGCGGGAAATCCATCTGGCAGCAACCGCTAACCCGTTTACCCAACTCCCCTTTCTAAGTGCCCATCCAGGAGGCCAGGGATGAACGCCCCAGCTCACTGCTCGCCTGTCCGCCGTCGGCTCGCTTGCGGCTTCACCCTTGTCGAGCTGCTTGTTGTGATCGCCATCATCGGCATCCTGGTCGCCATGCTGCTCCCGGCGGTGCAGGCGGCGCGCGAGGCCGCGCGGCGTACGCAATGCAAGAACAACATGAAGCAGATCGGCCTCTCGATGCAGAACTTCGTGGACACCTTCCGGGTTTTCCCCACCGGAGGCGATGTCCCTTGGCCCAAACTCGAGAATTACCTAACCGACTCGGGCGGGGCCCCGGGCCCCGAGAAGATGGGGATCGGTTGGGGGTATCAAATCCTCCCTTACCTAGAAGAGGGCCCACTCCATGACGTCCTCACCACCCGAGCCCTGATGGGCACGGTCGTCAATCTCTATGTCTGCCCCTCCCGCCGCGGCGCCGCCCCTGGCGTCACCAATGGCGACACCGGAAACGGATCGGACGACGACCTTGCCGGGGTGGTGATCCTGAGCGACTACGCCAGCGCAACCCCGTGTGGTTTCCTGGCTGCGCCCGAGGACAATCCCGTCGAGATCACCACTGCTCACCCTTTGAAAACAAGACGCCTCACCCTGTTCAACCTGCAGGGAGCGAACACTTGGGAAGTTCCTGACAACCGTCGGTGGGATGGCGTCATCGTGAGAACCCCCTGGAACTTCAAGCAGAACCGACCGGCTCAGAACGTCACCAAGCCCGTAAAGATCGCGAGAATTACAGACGGCACCTCGCACACGCTACTCGTGGGTGAGAAGCTCGTCCGTTCCGACCTGTACGATGGCGGCACTTGGTCGGACGACCGGGGCTGGACGGACGGCTGGGATCCCGACACCGTCCGCTCCACTTGCGTCCGGCCATTCTCAGACAGTGATGGCGAGATCTACGCAAACAACGCGATCTACGCCGACAGCAGTGTCTACAACTTCGGCTCGGCTCACTCGGGTGGCTTCAATGCGACCTTCGCCGACGGTTCGGTTCGCCTGGTCAACTTCGATATCGACCTGGAGTCGTTCAACCGCCTCGGCGACCGACGAGACGGGGAAGTGATCGACTACCAGAACTTCTAGTGACGGCTTGTATGCCCCCTCACCCTTCTGTGTAGGGGCAATCAGTGTGGGGGCAGAAGGAGTGGCGTGCAACGGAGCTTCCTAAGCCGGTCCTGGCGCCCGATGTGTCTTTTTATGCGTTTTCCGCGACAGCAGGAACGCTGGCTGCGTTCCCCTTACACGAGGTGAACTCATCTTACGGATCCCTATGAAGCCTATGCCTCTCCTGCCAACCCCTGAGCACCGTCGCCCCCGCGTCCGGCTCGATCGTCGCCACTCGGGTTTCACCCTGGTCGAGCTGCTGGTCGTGATCGCGATCATCGGCATCCTCGTTGCTCTGCTCCTGCCGGCCGTCCAAGCAGCACGCGAGGCGGCTCGACGGACTCAGTGCATGAACAACGTGAGGCAGATCGGCTTATCCATCCTCAACTTCGAGAGCTCGAATCGCGTCTTCCCAACGGGTGGGGATGTCCCCAACCCACGCATCGAAGACTACCTGTCCGATAACGCCTCGATCCCGGGCCCCGAGAAGATGGGGATCGGGTGGGGGTTTCAGATCCTTCCTTATCTGGAGGAGGGGGCTCTGCACGACCTGCGGACGACCGAGGCGCTCAAGTCCACGACCCCCAAGATGTATGTCTGCCCATCGAAGCGGGGCTCCGTGATCACGAGCGGAGAGGACGGCGAGATCATCGTTCTTTCCGACTACGCCGGCTCCACTCCCTGTGGTGAGCTGAACCTCGGAGCGGGCAAAGACCCACTGATTATCGAGACGACGGCGAGCATCAAGACCAGGCGTTTAGCCTTCTTTGCTCGCAGCACCTTTGTTGTGCAGGATCAGCAAAAGTGGTTCGGGGTCATTGTCCGGACCCCCTGGAAGCGTGACGAGGAGCGACCGGCCCAGGGGGCGACCCGCCCCGTTAAAGTGGCGCAAATCACCGACGGCACGTCTCACACCATGATGGTTGGCGAGAAACTCGTCCGAGTCGATCTCTACGAGGGGGGCTCCTGGTCCGACGATCGCGGTTGGACCGATGGGTGGGACCCGGACACGATGCGGTCCACTTGCGTCGAGCCCCACGCGGACACCGACAGCGGACTCGCCGCCCAAGACAACCTCTACGGAACCAGTGTCGATGTCCAGAACCTCGGCTCGGCACACTCCGGCGGCCTCAATTCGGTCTTCGCCGACGGCTCCGTCCGGTTCATCAGCTTTGACGTCGAACTCGAGACGCTCAACCGTCTCGGCGATCGCCGGGACGGGGAAGTAATCGATTACGAGACTCTATGAATAAGCCACGCGTTACCATTCTTGTCCGGGTGCGTTAGGCAAAGGGAACGGTTGAGATGCTCTCTAAGCGGCGATTCATGTTGAGTCTCGGGATGCTGCTCACCCCGTTAGCGGCATCGGCGGAGGAGGTGTTGCTGTCGGACTTCAACAACTCGGGGTTCAGCTACACCTACGGCGGGTTCCAGGCCGCGCCGGGCGCCAGCAGCACGCGTCTCTACGACCCCTTGGACGGATGGGGCGCCGGCGTCCGCAGCGCGAGCCTGGACCTCTCGACAATCGATGACGGACGCCTCGTCATCGACTTCACGCCGAACACCGGACACGAGACCGATTCGTTCCTAATCCACCTGAACGACGCCGACGGGCTCTCGGGCCGCTGGGCGTTCAACACGAGCGAGCTCCCGATCGGCCAGACGGCGCAGCTCACCTCGCTCAACACAATCGCGAACCCGAACTCGGTCTACGACGGATCGGGCTTCGTTGACACGCCCCCCGACCTGTCGCGGATCACGAGCTGGGCCATCGAGGGGCAGTGGGGATCGTCCTCGCCGTTCGACCTCTCGCTCGACAACCTGCTGATCTCGAACACCGTGGACGCGCCGCCTCCCTATGTGGGATACGAGCTCGATGCGCCTTGGAGGGCCGAGGCGGCGACTCGCATCGACCAGCTCCGCAAAGCGGACTTGGCCGTTGAGGTCCGCACCGCTTCGGGCCTGGCGCTGCCGGGAGCCGGGGTGTCCATCGGCATGGTTCGGCACGAGTTCGAGTTCGGCTCCGCCATGAGCGGCAACCGGCTCGTGAGCAACTCGCCCGCAGACATCGCCTACCGAGACAAGGCGGCCGAGTTGTTCACCGGGGGGACCTTCTACAACGATCTGAAGTGGCCGCCTTGGGAGGGGAACTGGGGGTCGAACTTCTCGCAGGCGATCTCGTTGGGCGCCCTCGATTGGGCCGAGGCGAACGACCTGGCGATGCGGGGCCACGTCATGGTCTGGCCAGCCCGCTCGCACCTGCCCAACTCGATGAAGGCCAAGCTGGACGAGTACAACAACCCGTCAACGAGTTCCTCGCGAAAGACGCAGCTCGAAGACGAGATGCGCCAAGCAGTCCTGAACCACATCGCGGACATCGGTTCGGCGACCGAGGGCAAGCTGGCCGACTGGGACGTCATCAACGAGATCCGCGACAACCACGACTTGATGGACCTCTTCGGCGACGAGGTGATGGTCGACTGGTTCAACGCGGCGAGGGCGGCGAACCCCTCCGCCTCGCTCTATCTGAACGAGTTCAACATCCTGGCCGCGTCGGGCAGCACCGACAGCGACGCCCATCAGTCGCACTACGACAGCGTCGCATACCTGTTGGACAACGACGCCGCGATCGACGGCCTCGGCCTCCAGTCGCACTTCAGCGACGCCCGCCTGACCGGACCCGAGAAGGTCTGGCAGATCCTCGACCGTTTCGCCGAGTTCGACCTCGAAGCCAAAGTGACCGAGTACACGTACTCGACGGACGATGAGGAACTGCAGGAGCGGTTCACCCGCGACTTCGCCACGGCGGTGTTCGCCCACGAGTCGATCGACGCGTTCATCACCTGGGGCAGCTCGGTCCTCGAGGCGGCCGCCGACCCGAGCCAAGAGATCTCGCCCGTGGACGTGGCGCTCATGGACCTCTTCTTCAACGAGTGGTGGACCGACGAGTCGACGACGACGGACGCGATCGGCCTGGCCGCCGAACGGGTCTTCCGCGGCCTGCACGACATCACGGTCGAGCTGCGGGGACAGGCGTGGACCACCCAACAGATGGTCTCGGCCGAGGGGCTCGACTGGGCCTTCGTGCTGCCCGACGCGGCGGCGGGCGACTTCAACGGCGACGGCGCCGTGGACGCCGCTGACTACACCGTGTGGCGGGACACCCTCTCCGAGGTCGTGACCCCCTGGTCGGGCGCCGACGCGGACGGGGACGGCGTCATCGGGCCGAACGACCTCGCGGTCTGGAGAGCGAACTACGGCGCCACCGCCCCGGCGAACACGTCGGCGCGTGTCCCCGAACCGAGCGGCCTCGCCTTGGTGACGGCGTTCGCCCTCCTGACACGGCGGCCCCGACGGACAAGCTGGCGTGACCACGCCTACTCAGCACGCCTACTCAGCACGCCTACTCAGCACGCTGGCTCAGCACGCCGGCATGGTCGCCTCGCTTCGGCGCCAAGCCCTCAAACCGCTCAGCTTGCCGCATTCACTCCGCCGGATCTTCTAGGCCGAACAGGCTCTGGAATGCCTCTCCGACCTCCCCTTGCTTGTGAGCCTCATTGAGATCTCGCAGGAACGCCTGCTCCTTATCGGCCCTCTCGCGTTCTTCTTCCGCTTGCCTTGCCCGTCGCTCTTCGAGCTTGGCGCTCAAGACCGGCAGATAAGCGAGGAAGCCGGTGATAACCAACCACCCGAACAGCTTGAGCGTTCGGCCCAAGTCAAACTCCAGTAGCCCGCCGAGCTTCCTCGTTGGTCTGCCAGACTTCATGACGATTGAACAAAGACCTCAGAGGTTGGCTGGTATTCGGCTTGGTCGCACAAGAAGTATCGCCCCCATGGCTGCTAACAGCGCCGCGCTCGGCTCGGGCACAACGCCCAGCCGTGTCGTCAGGTTCTGCGAGGAAAAATTCCGTCCAGGGAATGGCTGGCCCGCTTCGAGGCCAAGGAACTCGAACGAGTACCACTCGAGTCCCGGGTCGCCGCCGGGCGGGGGAGACGCGAGGCGTTTGCCCTGCACTTGGCCGAACTCCTGCTTGAAAACCGGGCCGCCGCTCGCCGTGGGGAAGGCCTCGATCGTGTGCGCCGGCGCGCCGAGCTGCTTGTCGATGAAGTCCCCCCCCGTGGCGATGTCCTGCGTGCCGCCGGTCGCCAGCGGGTTGAAGCCGATGCCGCCCGCGTCGAGGTCGCCGCCGAAACCGTTCTCCATCTCGTCGATGGTGCGCGGCTTGAGCATGAACGGGCTGACCGCCTCGATCCCGGCGGCAAGTTCGTCGGCGAACGGGGCGTAGTAGTCGTATCCGCGTAGCACGTCGGCGAAGTAGGCGCGGAAAGCGTTGAGGTCTTCGATGGGCGGGAAGTGGGCGCCGCCCCCTTGCTGGGGCTTCCAGGGGCCGGACAACTCGATCGAGGCGGCATCGACCTGGGTGGCGGAGAGAGCGAAGAGAACAAGCAGCCAGCGGGGCGTCTTCATCGAGCGGAACCTAAGGTGTGAGAAGGCGTGCGGGTTCGGCCCGCAGCGCCCATCTTAATCACCCGGCCGCCCGATCGGGAGCCGCGTCAGGGCTCGGTCCGTACAAGCCGCGCGTCGAGCCAGAGGGCCTCGTCGCCCGCGTCGCCGCCGTCGGCGTAGTCGACGACCAGAGCCAACGCCGCGGCGCCCGCGCAATCGAGGTCGATCGAAGCCGCCGGGTCGCCGGCGCGGACGATCGGGCTCTCGTAGGCGGGCTCGAACGCGCCCCCCTTCACGAGATAGACACGGAAGACGACGCTCCCAGCAGTGGCCGATTCGGCCGGCGGATCGGCGATGGCGAGCGTCGCCCGGAAGCGCTGGGTGTCGCCGTCGAGCCGGTAGATCAGGCGGGCCGCGCTGTGGGTCGCCAGCCCCTTCGCCCGACGCACGCCCCCGCCGGCGAGCAGGCCGCCTCGGAGGCCCCGATCGCGCGTGAACGGCCACGCGAGGTCGAAGTAGGGCGTGTGGCGGTAGTCGATCGGTTCGAGGTCCGACAAGTAGGTGACGCCGCTGTCGAGCGGTTGGACGAGCGAGAGCGTCGACGCCCGCCCGGCGAACTCGGCGCCTTGCAGCGTGGCGGTGAAACCCTCGCTGGAAACGGTGAGTCGCTCCGCGCGGAAGAGCGAGCCGTCGCGGAACCCGATCAGGCAGCTCGGTTCGGGGAACGACTCCCCCGAGCCGGCGAGCTTGATGGCGGCGATCGTGTCGGGCGTGGTTTCGAGCGGCTCGCCGGCCGACTCGAACTTGAGGGTTTTGCGGTCGAGCGAGGCAACGCGGCCGGTGAGTTGATCGCCCCCGACGAGCAGGGCCGTGTCGTCGTCGCTCGGCGTGAGGTCGAGCGTCTCGATCCGCCTGCCGGCGACGTCCGCGTCGAGGACGACCCAGCGGACCGTGTCGCGATCGAAGGCGACCCAGCCGGCTCCACGGCGGAGCTTGACCTGCTCGGCGTCAATCCGCACGAGCCCGCCGATCGACCAGGTCCGGTCGGAGAGCAACCACGAACCATCGGCGAAGACCAGCGCGGGCCTTCGGCGGGGCGGGCGCGGTTCGCCCCAACGGACGAGGCCCTCGGCTTCACGCTCAATCTCGTCGACTAGCAAGCGGATGCTCCGCCGCGCAGCGGACGAATCGTAGGCAACGAGCGCCGCGCCCTCAATCCGCTCGCCGGTCAGCACGACGGGCTCTCCGGCCGCGGACCAGGAGGCCGACAGACCGAGCAGCGTGGCCAGGAGCCGGGGGCGCATCCGTGTCATCGCTGGAAGATGGGGAGTTGGTTGTTGGGCGTCTGCAGGATGACGCACGCCATGCCGGTGGCGTACGCCTGCCCGTTGCCGTCCTGCCACGAGCCGTCGGCGCCCTGAGCGCCGATCAGCACGTCGCGGATGGTCGGGTACCACCGCGTCCACCGCTCGCCCCCCGCCTGCCACATCGCCTGCACGGCGTAGTAGTGGCCGTAGTAGAAGTGCCCGCTCCGCCGCGCGAGACCGCCGACCGGCAGCTGCCGATCGAGGTAGCGCAGGCCGCTCTCGACCGCCTCGTCGTCGTACACGCCCGCGCTGTGCAGCGCGACCACGCCCGCCGCCGAACGGGGGAACTGGCTGCTGCGGTCGCGCGGCGTGTAGCCGAAGCCCCCGTCGGCGACCTGGCACCGCTTCACGTAGGCGATGCAGTTGTCGACCGTCTCGTTCGGCACGTGCACACCCGCGTTGCGGGCGGCGCGGAGGGCCATGATCTGGCAGATCGTGACGCTGATGTCGGCGTCGGTCGGCGTCGGCTGGTACCTCCAGCCCCCCTCGGGGTTCTGCGCGGAGACGATCAGCCGCACGGACGAAGCGAGCTTGTCCCGCAGGTCCTCGCGCGGCGACATGCCGTACGCCTCAGCGAGGAAGAGACAGGCGAAGCCGTGGCCGTACATCGGGCCGTGGCTCGTGGCGCCGTCGACCGCGATGAAACCGCTCGGCTGCGTGTTGTCGCAGAGGAAATCGACACAGCGTTGGCAGTTCTCACCGTACGGCCCGCGGCCCGGCGTGCTGCCGCTGGAGAGGAAGGCCATCCCGGCGAGCGCCACGACCGCTGGGTTGCTGCCCATCTGGCGACCCCGGTCGCCGAACGTGCCGTTGGGCAGCTGCGCGCCGGCGAGGTAACGCAGGCCGCGCTCGATCGACCGGTCGGCCGGCGCGAGCATCTCCGCGGCGCTCTCTTCGGGCGAGGCGGCCGGCTCTTGCGCTACGGCGCGTGGCCCCGCGAGCAGCCCCGCCGCCAAGACCGCCGCCAACGCGGCGCGCGATCGGATCACGGCGACTCCGGGGCGGTGCGCTCGGCCAGCTTGCGGTAGTACTCTTGCAACTCCTCGCGGTACTCGGGCAAGAACTCCCCGCCGGCGCCCTGCAGCATCCGCTCGCGCATCCGCTCGGGGAGGTGCCCCCACGCAGCCTTCATGAGCTCTTGTTGCTGCTCGGGCGTCTGAGCGTCGGGAGCGCCGCCAAGCTTGGTGGTGCCCGCCTTGTTCGCTTGCTTGCCCGGCTTCTGCCCCGGCTTATCGCACTGGCCCTCTTTGTCACACTCGCCCGGCTTATCGCACTGGCCCTCCTTGGGTTGGCTCCGCTTGGAGGCCTGCTTCTTCTGCTGGTCCCCCTTTTTTTTGCACTGCCCGCCCTGGCACTGCTTTTCCATCTTGGCGATGAGCTGTTCGAGCTGCGCGACGACCTCGCGCTGCACCGGCACCGCCTGCTTGTCGCCCGCTTCGTCGCGGAGGAACGCCTCGGCTTGCCGCATGCCGTTGACAACCCCGGCGAGCGGCGACTCGCCGACGTCCTCGCCCGCGGCGCCGGTGTCGCCGTCGAACAGACGCTTGAGCATCTCTTGATCGGGCAGCAGGCGGTCCTCGATCGGTTTGGCCTGCTGCTTCGCGGGCGGCGAGAGCCGCTTGGCCAGCTCCGCGTCGAGCAGGCTGTCACCGAGGTTGCCGACGCCGGCGGGGGCGGCGAGCAAGGGCGCGCCAAGCGCCGCGGCGATCAGGGCGAGCGCAAGTTGGGGAATCCGCACAGCTTCCTCCGTCGGTTTACTCGGGGGGGGCTTCCGCCTCAGGGTCATTATCACGCTCGGACAGCTCCAAGGCTAGCTCGGCGAGCCGCCTTTGTCGCCCGGCCAGGTCGCGGCCGGCCGCCTCCCAGTCGGGGGGGAGCGGTTGTCGCGATCGCCGGGCCGCGGCGGTGTCCGCTTCGTACGCGTCGGTCTCGTCGAGGACTTCCAGCTGCATCAGACGGAGCATCTTCAGCTCGGCGACATCGATCGGCGAGGGGGGCTTCGGCTGCCCCCCCTGCCCTTCTCCGCCCCCGCCTCCGCCGTTCTGCTCCTGCTGCTGGCGGTCCTCCTGCTCCTGGCGCAGCACGTCCTCGATCTGTTTCAGCCGGGCGAGGGCGGCCGTCTCGTGCCGTTGGGTCCGCCGATCGACCCGGGCCTGGTTGAGTCGTTCGGCGGCCGACTCGGCCTGCCCCGCCGCGCCGCTGAGCGCCAGCTCGAAGACGGCCCGTTTGGCGAGCTGCTCGGCGAAGCCGGACAGCTCGTCCGCGAGGTCGAGCTCGTCCACCGCCAGGGCGCCGGCGCCCCGGCGGACCCGCTTGGCGTCGCGCAGGTTCGCGAGCCCGAGCGTCTGGTCGAGGACGGTCGCTTGCCGCTCGATGTACTCGCCGATCCGCGCGGTGAGTTGGTCGAGCAGCCGCTGGGTCCGTTGGTTCTCCAGTTCGTCGAGCCGCTCGTCGATCTCGCGCTGCGCTTGCTTGAAGGATTCTTGCGCCTGCGCGAGTTGCTGCTGGGGTTGCCCCCCCTGTTGTCCGCTCGCCTGCTGCCCCCCCTGCGACGCACTCTCCGCTGCTTGCGGCGCGGTGAGGCGTTCGAGCCGGCGGCCGAGGCGCTCGGCGCGTTGGCCTGTTTGCTCGCGAGCGGCCCGCGTGGAGCGTGTGTCGGGGCGTTGCTTCAGAGCCTCGACTTGCTCTTGCAGCTCGGCGAGCTTCTGCTTCTCTTCGTTCAGTCGGCGAGCCAGTTCCTCGGGGTCGGTCGTCGCCCGTTGGCGGAGCGCCTCGACCATCGATTGCAAGCCGTCGGCGGCCGCCTCCTGCCGTTGCGAAGCGGAGCCGAGCTTGCCGCGTGCCAAGTCGCGGGCCGCGTCGCGCTGGCGGCCGGAGACGTTCGCGTCGTCCGCTTCGGCGAGCGCGTCGCCGACCGACTGGGCGGCGGCCGATTGGCTGTCATCTGGCTGGCTGACGAGGAGCTTCTTCATCGCCTGACGCAATTTATCGAACCGGCGCCCCGCCTCCGCCTGGCGGGTGATCAGCTGCTCGCGTTCCGCCTGCGTCGGGCTGACCATCAGCTTCGACGCCGTCGCGGCCGCCTGCCGCTGCGCCTCGCCCGCCAGATCGCGTTGCAGCTCCTCGAGCGCCGCCGCCTCGCCCGCGAAGCGTTGGTAATCGGCCCAGCTGGTCAGCAGCTCCGCAACCTGCTCCAGCCGATCGACGGCCCCGTTCTGCTGCGTGTACGCCTCGCCGAGCCGCTTGGTGAACTCCCCCTTGGCCTCCGCCTCGCCCGCATCCGAACGCCTGGCCGCCCGGCGGGCGGAGGCCAGGTCGCTGCGGGCGGAAGGCAGCTCGTTCTTAGCCAGCCGCCCGAGCGCCTCGCCCGCGGCGGAGAGCTGCGTCTGCAAATCGTCCGCGTCGAGCCGGCTGCGGCGGAGGTCTTCGAGCAGCCGTTTCGCCTGCGCGGCGGCGCCGGTCGTCGGCTCGTCGACCGCGGCGGACGCCTCGCGTTGCTGGTACTCGATCGAGGTAAGCCGATCGATCTCCGCCCGCCCGACCGAATCGACGCCGCGCGTGTCGACGCCCAGCGAACGCGTGGCGTCGTTCGCCTCGCGCTGGGCGGCGAGCGCCTGCTGCACCTGGCCCAGCAGCCGCGACTGGGCCTCGGCGAGCCGAGCGCGGTAGTGCTCGTCGCTGACCACCACCACGCGGCGGGGCTCGGCGGTGCGGCCCTCGGCCGGCCGGTAGTCGGTGGCGACCAGCGCGACGATCAGCTCGTCCCCCGGTTCCAGCCCCAGTTCGTCCAGGTCCCAGTCGTACGCGATCGCCCGTTCGTCCTCGCCGGTCAGCGAGTCGCGCTGCGGCGGCTCTTCGGAGGATTCAGTGATCGTGAAGCGCGCCGGCTCCGCTCCCTCCTCACTGGTGGGCGACCATTCTGCCTCGATGCGGCGGATCGCCAAGTTATCGGTCGCCGTCCCCTTCAGCGGAACGAGCGCCCGCGACGTGACCACGACTTCGGGCGCCGAGGACTCCCACTCGAGCGCGGGCGGCGTGTCGGCCAGAACCTCATAGCGGTGCGGGCCCTCCACGCCGGTCACCCCTTCGACCCCGGTGAGGCGGACCTCGTAAGTGGCGGAAGCGGCGGTCGGCTCGGCGGTCCAGGCGATCGCCTCGAAGCCGCGTGGGTCGTCCTTGCCGGTCTCGCGAAACAGCAGCCCGGCCGGTTCCGCACCCGGCAGCACGATCGACGCCGTTTCCAGTGCCTTGTCCGACTCGCCCTCGAGCGTGACCACGCTGCCGGCGAGGGCCCGCAGCGGTCCGGACGACGTGGTTGCCGGTAGGCCGCTGTACGAGGGCGGCTTGGCGGTGAGCGACAGCGACTCGGCGACCGGCGGGTCGAGCACGGCGAGCTCGATCCATGCCATCGTGTCGTCGTCGCCGCCGGCGAAGCGGTAGGCAAACGAGCGCTGCACCGACTCGCGGGTCGCGACCGCCCGGTCGCCCACGAGCTGGGCGGGGGCCGATTCGTCTCGCGCGGAGCGCTCGCCGTCGCGCGGGAAGCGGTACTCGATCCGGGTGTCGGCGGGCGCCACGCCCCGCTGGTTGACGACGGTCGCCTCGAACCGGGCGCCGCGGGCGAGGGTCGTGGGCGGATCGACGACGCGCAGCGCCACCTCGCGAGGCCACGGCGCGTCGGCCCACGGGGCCGCGAGGCGGAACAGCCCCGAGCTGAGCGCCGACGGGTTCGCGAGCCCGAACGCGGCGAGCGCCGCGACGCTCGCCGCCAACCAGCGGACCGCGCGGCGGCGGGGCGTGCGATCGACCACCTCGCGGTAGGGCAGCTCGTCCGCGTCTTGCGTGGCGCCCAGCACCACGGCGCGGCGGAGCTCGGCCGAACCGGCGGCGTGGTCGTCGGCGTCGGACTCGGCGAACTCGACCGCGCTGGCGAGACGGCTGCCCAACTCGGGGCGGATCGTTTGCAGCCGCTGCGCCACGCCGAGGCGGTTCGCGTCGATCGGGCGCCACCGCCGCCAGGCGTATCGGGCGGCCGCCGCGGTCGCGGCAACGAGCGTGCCGGTGAACAGCCAGCGGAGCCCCGGGTCGTTGAAACGCCCCAGCCAATCGATCAGCACGAGGCAAGCCGCCGTGCCGAGCGCGGCGGCCAGTGCCGTGGCGACGGTCGCGCTGCGCGCCACGGAGGTGAGCTCCGTGGCGGTGCGGTCGAGCTGTTCGAGCAGGGGTCGGGACACGTCGGTTCGACTAAGAGGCTTAGAGCATCGCGCGGCGTTTGCGCAAGATCCATTCGGCGGTGAGGCACGCGGTGATTCCCGCTAGCAGGGGCCAGCGGTTCCACAGCTCGTAGGGGGGAAGCGATTCCAGGGCGGTCGGCCTCCCGGGCGGGATCGCGCCGGTCAGCCGGTCCGATTCGGCGTGCGTGAGGAAGACGCCCCGCGAGCGTTCGGCCGCCGCTTCGAGGGCCGTGCGGTTCATCTCCGGGTGGGCGTCCTCGCCCAGCGGCGCCGCGACCTCGAACTCGGTCGCGACCGGCTCGGCGCCCGCCTGCGCGAGCAGCGCACGGTACTTGCCGGGGGGCAGGTCGCGGAGGACGGTCTCGAACCGCCCCGCCCCGCCGCCGGGGGCGAGCTCGATCGTCCGATCGGCGCGGCCCGCGGCCTGGAGGACCACGCTCGCCGATTCGCTCGGCGCCCCCTCGGGGCGTTGGTCGCGCAGCTTGAGGCGGACCGGCTCGTTCGGTTCGTAACGGCGCTTGCTCGCCATCAACTCGATGCCCGACGTCGCCTCGGTCCGTTTGTTGCGGGCGAGCGAGCGGATCGTTTGGATCCAGTAGCGGGCGAAGAAGACGTCGCCCACGCGGCGGCGCCAACGGTAAGTCGAATCGGTGGCGTGCATCAGCACCCGGCCGGCGCCGTAGTAGTGCGACACGATGAGGGGCGCCGGCTGGCCGTTGTCGAGCCTCGCGGTCGGGTGCGAGGCGAGTACCTGCGCAGCGGGCTTGGGCGGGCCCGTGTCGGCGCGCCAATAGAGCGACGGGAGCGAACGCCAGACGCGCTCGCTCGCCGCCGGCGTGTCGCCAAGCTCCATCGCCGCCGACTGCACGCCGAGCGCCGTCGGCGTGAGGCGGTAGCCGGCCCGGTCGTTGAAGCCGCCGAAACCCGCTTCGCCGATGACGGTCGGCGCCAGGGCGGCGAACGCCTGGCGGCTGCGGTACGCGCCCGGCAGGCTGCGCGGCCCGGCGACGAGCACGACCCCGCCACCCCGCTCGCTGACGAACCGGCCCATCGCGTCCCACAGCGAGCGCGGCAGCAGCGTCGGGTCGAGGTCGATCAGCACCAGCGTGTCGTACTCCGCCAGATCGTCCAGCCGGATCGGCATCCGTGGCAGCGCGGTGAGGTCGGCTTCGGCGTACTCCGGGTCGGCCTCTTGCAGGTGGTGCGAGACGCGGATCGTCTCGTCCCGTTCGAGCAGCTGCTTCAGGTAACGGAACTCGTAGTTCGGGTAGCCCGCGGCGATCAGCACGCGGACCTGGTCATCGCGCACCACGAGCCGGTGCGTCAGCTCGCTCGGCGGGGTCTCGTTGCCTTCTTCGACGAGGGTGGCGCGGAGCGTGTAGCGTGCCTCGCCCGGCTCGGTGGGGCGATCGATAAGCCGGACGGGGGCGGAGTTCGTCTGCTCGTCGAAGGCGATCGTCTGGCTGGCGACCGGCTGGTTGGCGCCCTCGCGGAGCAGGTCCACGCGGACCTGTTTACCCGCCAAGCCCCGCGCGCCGAGGGTCGCTTGGAAGGTGACGAGGTCATCCACGAAAGCGGTCTCGTCGGCGACCAGGTCGGCGAGCCGCGCCTCCGGGGGGGCCTGCTCGTCTCCGAAGCCCACGAGGTACAGCGGGGCCCCGGCCCGGCGGGCCGACTCGGCGGAGTCGGCCAGCGATCGCCCCGCGGTGACCTGCCCGTCCGACAGCACGACCACCCCTTGCAGCGGCGCGGCGACTGAGCTGTCGAGCAGCCCGGTGATCGCGTCGCCGAGGCGCGTGGCGCTGTTGTCGGTGATCGTGGTCGCTTCCTCCTTCGGCTCCTTGTCGAGCGCGGCGAGGATCGCATCGGCGCCCACGCCGACCGGCGTCGTGGCGGCGTCGACCGACGTGAGCTCGACCTCATACGTCCGCTGCAACTGGCGGAGCAGCCGGCCGTCGTCCTCGGTTAGCAACGCCTCGGCCGCGTCGAGACGCGAACGCTTCTCTCCCTCCTTATCCGCGACATCGACGCGGTCCATGCTTGCCGAGCGATCGAGCACCACGCCGAGCCGGGGCTTGCCGTTGCGGCTGCCGGAGAAGACCGCCTCGCTAAGCATCAACAGCAGCAGGACGATCGTCGTGAGCCGCAGCAGGCCGAGCACGCCCCGGTAGCCGGAGCCGGCGGGCGACATCTCGTAGCGGTAGCACGCGACCACGCCCGCGATGACCGCCGCCGCGAACAGCGCCGTGATCCACGGCGCCCAGTTCCAGTGTGTCTGGAGCCGCCACACGATATCGGAGGCCTGCGGGTTTACTGCTTGAGCCAGGAGGTTCATCCGCCGCTCCTCCCGAACCGGCACGCCATCGCCGGTTCGATCAGTGCCAGGGCGAGCGCCCCGTAGAGCAGCCAGCGGTGGATCGGCGTCGGTTGGGCGGTCGTGTCGGTAGCGGACGCGGCGTCGCCCGCCGCGCGGCGCCAGGTGATTGATTCCGGCAGGCGCTCGGCCGACAGGCTCGCCGGGTCGCTCTCGGACGGGTCGAGGTTGATCGCGGTGGCGCCGATGGCCGGCTCGCCTGCCGGGCCGTAGCGGTAAACGCCCGCCCGTTTCGTCGCGCGGTACACCCAGGCGCCCCGCCCGTCGGGCGCGACGCGGAGCGGCTCTTCCCCGCCGGGCGGCGCGATGGCGATGTCACCCAGCGCGTCCGGCGCGGCGCGGCCCTCGATCGGGTCGCCGATGAGCCGCTCGCCCCCGGCGCCCTCTTCGTGCGCTAGGTGACGCACCACGCCGCGCACGATCGGCAGGAAGCTCGGCCACGCCGGCAGGGCGGTCCAGGGCTGGCCGGTGGTGGCGTCGATCGAGGCGAGCGTCGCCGCCGTCGTCAGCACCGCCACACGGCCGCGGCCGACCCGGCCGGTCACCAGCAACGGGTCGCCGTTCTCCAGAGCGAGCGCCACCTCGACCCCGCCCGCCTGCGGGGCGACCTGCAGGGGCAGGTGACGCATCACCGGCGTGTCGAGCAGGCCAGCCCGCTGCTGCCCGCGGAAGGGGCGCGTGATCGGGTGCGAGTACTCGAAAGGATCGACCCGGTACGATGGAGCCGCGACCGACGGCGACAGCCAACCGGGCAACAGCCACTCGCCGGCGGGCTCTTCGGCTTCCGCGTCGGTCGGCTCCTCGTTAGAGACCAAACGAACCGGCGGACGAGCGGTCGCGCTGATGCCCCCCGGCGGTTCGTCCTGCGGCGGGGCGAGCACCTCGTTGTAGCGCAGCGGGCTCACGCGGTCGCCGAGGAAAAACGCCACGCCGCCGCCGCGGGCGGCGTAGTCGCGGAGGCGCTCCGCCTCGCGGGTCGAGAGCTCTCGGACGTTCGACAGGAAGACGCAGGCGAAGTCCGACAGGTCAATCGACGGCAGGTCCGCGTCCGAGACGACGACCGGCTCGAACACGCCCTCGCCCGTCGGATCGAGCGCATCCGCCAAGTAGACCGCGGCCCCCGGCGAGCCGGCGACGCACAGCACCCGCACACGCGGCCGCAGCGTCACCGCGGCGAAGCGCTCGTTGTCGGCGGGCAGGCGGTCCGCTTCGGCCGCGCGGTCGGCTAAACGGAGCCGGATCGATCTCGGGCCGCCCCGCTCGAACTTGTGTACGAAGTCGATCGGCGTCGGTTGACCCGGCGTGAGCGTCACGCGGCGTTCGGCGACGACGGCGTCGTCCACCAGCAGCTCGACGGCGTGCTCCGCCGGCGCGCCGCCGAAGAGCATCGCCTCGCCGCGCACCTCGACCGGGGCCGCCAGGGTCGGCAGGCCATCGGCGAGCGCGAGCGAGGTGATCGCCGCGTTCGCGCCGACGGCGTCGCCGAAGTCGAGGACCGACAGCTCGGCCAAATCCGCGAGCCGTTCGACCGCTTCGGACGGCGGCGTGCCCGTCTCGCCGGCGGCCGACCAGGTGTTCGCGCCGAGGTCCGTGAGGAAGGCGACTTGCTGCCGGCGGCTGGCGTTGGCGGCCAGGTCGTCATCGACGAGGCGTTGCGCGGTTGCGAGCGCCGTCGCCAGGTCGGCCACGCCGAGCGAGGGCGCCACCGCGTCGATCGCCCGCGAGGCGGCCGAGGCGTCGGAGATCGGCCGGCCGAGCGGCGCGCCGGCGTCGGCGCCCATCACGATCAGCGACACCGAGTCCCCGGCACGCGTGTTCTCCGCGATCGCCTGCGCGGCCCGCTTCGCTTTCTCCAGGGCGGACTCGCCTTCCGCGTCGAGGGCCGACATCGAGAGCGACGCGTCGAGCACCACCACCCGGTGCGCCGGCGCCCCGCCACTCAAGAGGCCACTGTCCAAGAGCGGCTTCGCCGCCGCGAGCGCCACGAGCGCCAGCAGCATCGTCCGCACCGCCAGCAGCAGCCAGTGCTGCAAACGGAGCCGCCGGGCCTGCTTCTCGAGGGCCGCCCGCAGGAACCGCACCGCCGCCCACGCCGTCTCGCGGTGCGTCTGCCGCATCCACAGGTGGATCAGAATCGGCGCAGCCGCCGCCCCCAACCAGCCGAGCATGGCCAGGTTCGCGAAGCCGAGGGCTATGGGCAGGGGGGGCACGGCTAGGAGGCGTTAGGAAGGGAGATGGGGGGATGGAGGGGGATAAGGGAATGGTCGTTTGGCGCTGGGCGTCGAAGGGGATGGTGGTTGTTCGCGGGCGTGAGGAGGTTGATCAAGTTCTTGTTGGGCAGTCGCGTAGCGACTGCCGTTCGAAAAATGGTTCTGATATAGGACTATCGGCGACTGTGTGAGTTAGAAGAAACGAGCAGCTTCAACCGTCCGCTTGCGATCCCCCCTATCCCCATTCATCCCCTCATCTCCCTTCATAAAGTCTCTTAGCGCAGTCGAGCCTGCCGCCGGTGCAGGTAGGCGGTCAGGGCGGCGTCGAGCGGGCGGTCGGTTTGTAGCAGTACGTAGTCGGCGCCCTGCGCGCGGCAGCCGGCGGCGACCTCGGTTTGGAAACGGTGGAACTCTTCCTTGTACGCCTTGCGGAGCCGCATCGGATCGACCAGCAACTCGCCCAAGGACTCCAGCCCCTTGAAGAGCGTCGGCTGCTGGAACGGGAACTCGAGCTCCGCCGGGTCCAGCACATGCATCACGATCACGTCGTGCCGGCGGTGGCGGAAGTGGCGCAGGCCGGCGAGCAGCGACTCGGGGTCGTCGAACAGGTCGCTAAGCACGATCACCACGCCCCGCCGGGTGAGCCGCTCGGCCAGCTCGTGGAAGATCGGCCCGGCGGAGGTCTTCTCGCGCTCGCCCCCCGCGCCGATCGCGTTGACAACCGGCGTGAGCTGCGACGGGCTGCCGCTCGGCTTGAGGAACGTGCGGACGCGGTCGTCGAACGTCGCGAGGCCGACGGCGTCTTGTTGCTTGAGGATCAGGTAAGCGAGCGCCGCCGCCGCCGTCTGAGCGTACTCGAGTTTCGACATCGGGGCGGAGACCGCACTCTCCTGAACGCGGTCCCGGCGCTGACGCTTAGGGCTGGCCTGCCCTTCGCTTCGGTAGAGCATGCTCTCGGAGATGTCGAGCACGAGGTAGCCGATCAGGTTGGTCTCTTCTTCGTACCGCTTCAGGTAGATCCGATCGCTCTTGCCGAACGCCCGCCAGTCGACGTACCGCAGGTCGTCGCCGGGGACGTACTCGCGGTGCTCGGCGAACTCGTTGCTGAAGCCCTGGTAGGGCGAGCGGTGCAGCCCGCTGACGAACCCCTCGACGATCCGCTCGGCGCGCAGCCGGAGCCCCTTCAGCCGCGCGAGCACGGCGGGGTCGAGCAGGTTCGGAGAGGGGTCTTGATTCACCACGGAGGGCACAGAGAGCACAGAGGAAGAATTGGGAGCGTCAGTTGGCTAGGCGAGTGATTCCGTCCTTCAAGAGTCTAACGTTGAAGTTGATGAGGAGCCCTACGGGCTTCTTGCTGAGCTTTAAGTAGGAGAGCAGCTGCGCCTTGTGGATGGGGGCGATCTCATCGACGGCTTTGAGTTCAACGATGACGACGTCTTCCACGAGCAGGTCCAGGCGATAGCCGGCGTCGACTTGATGGCCTTGGAAGACGACGGGGAGTTCGAGCTGCCTTTGAACCGCAAGGCCTCTTCGATTCAGTTCGAAGGCAAGGCACGACTCGTAAGCCGATTCGAGCAATCCTGGACCCAACTCGCGGTGTACGGCGATAGCCGCATCAACGATTTCAGCCGTGACGGCGTTGACATCAAGATTACTCACCTACAACCTCTTCTCCTTTTCCCTTCTCCGTGCTCTCTGTGATCTCCGTGGTGAATCCTTCCTAAGCCGCCGCCTCGGCGGAGGTGCTCTCAAGCAGGCGGTCGATCACGTCGTCGGGCGTGACGCCGTCGGCTTCGGCGTTGAAGTTCGTGACGATGCGGTGGCGGAGCACCGGCTTGGCGACCGCTTGCAGGTCTTCCAGCTCAACGCAGTGGCGGCCGTGCAGCGCGGCGCGACCCTTCGCGGCGAGCACGAGGAACTGGCTCGCCCGCGGGCCGGCGCCCCAGCTCAGGTAGCGGTCGATCGGGTTCTCCTCGGAGCCCGTCGCCAACGCCCCGCCGCGGACGCGGGTCTGCCGGACCAGGCGGATCGCGTACTGGGCCAGGTGGTCGGCCACCGGCACGCGGCGGACCAGGTCGGCCATCGCTTGCAGGTCGTCGGCGGAGAGCTGGGGGGTCACTTCGGTGACCACGTCGGCGGTCGTCTGCTTGACGATCGCCAGCTCCTCGGCCTCGGTCGGGTAGTCGACGCGGACCATGAACATGAAGCGGTCGAGCTGCGCCTCGGGGAGCGGGTAGGTCCCCTCCTGCTCGATCGGGTTCTGCGTGGCGAGCACGAAGAAGGGCTGCGGCAGCGTGTGCCGTTCGCCGCCGACGGTGACCTGCCGCTCCTGCATCGCCTCGAGCAGGGCGGCCTGGGTCTTGGGCGGGGTCCGGTTGATCTCGTCCGCCAGGACAATATTCGCGAAGACCGGCCCGGGCAGGAAGCGGAACTCGCGCGTGCCGGACGCCTTGTCCTCCTGGATGACCTCGGTCCCCGTGATGTCCGCCGGCATCAGGTCGGGCGTGAACTGCACGCGGCTGAAGTCGAGCGACAAAGCATCCGAAAGCGTGCGGATGAGGAGCGTCTTCGCGAGGCCGGGCACCCCCTCCAGCACGCAGTGGCCACGCGAGAAGAGCGCGATGAGCAGTTGCTCGATCACGTCCTGCTGGCCGACGATCACCTTGCCCAACTCGGCCGTGAGCCGGCGGTGGGTGTCGCCCAGTTGCTGGATGGCGGCGAGGTCCGAATCGGGGAGCGACATGCTGGCGAGGTGTGGGGGGTGAGGAGAGCGGTCAGGGTTGCGCTGCGAGGGTGGCCGGCGGCGAGACCGCCCCGTGACTTAAACGCGGCGAAGGGGGTCCGGGTTCCGTAGGGATCGGCCCGCGGGTGGCGAGCAGTCGAATCTTCTTCGGCCCAGCGACCAGCAGGCCGAGGTCGGTCGCGAGCAGGTTGGCCCCCGAGGCGCCGACCGGGTGGAGGCCGATCGGCGAGCGGGAGAGCCCCCGCCGGACCGGGTCGAACGCGATCAGCTCGTTCCGCGTGGGCCAGAAGACCTCGCCGTCGACGATCGCCGCGACGCCGCGGCCGCGGAGCCCGGCCCGCTCGCTCTCGGGCCACTGAAACTGCTGACGGCCGGTGAGCGAATCGAACCCGGCGAGCCGGCGGCCCGCGAGGACGGCGATCGAACCGTCCGGGTCATCGACCACACCAACGAGGCGGTCCTCCTGGCTGCGAGGGGCGTCCCAGAGCGGACGGCCCGTGGCCGTGTCCCACGCGAAGAGGCGTGCACAGTCGCTCGGCGCCGCGAGCACTCGGTCGCCCACCACAAAGCAACGCCGCGGCGGCGTGGCGGTGTCGATCCCGGTGAGCCGGCCGGCGCCGCGTGGGTAGAGGGCGAGCCAGCGCTGCGTGCCGCTCGTGGCGTCCAGCGCAGCGAGGGCGCCCAGCTCGGTCGCCATGTAGACCGTGTCGCCCGCCACGGTGATCGATGCGAGGTTTGCCTGGGAACCTCGCAGCGATGGCTCGCCCGCTCCGAGTTCGGTCCGCCAGAGCTCACGGGACGTTCGCATCGAGTAGCAGGCGACGGCGACGTTGCTGCGGACGCCTGATCGTGCGAGCGGGACGTAGAGCCGGTCGCCGCGGACGGTCGGGGGCCCGGCGAACTGCCAGTTGATGGCGCCCCGGACGGCGTCGCGCGTGAGCACCAACTGAACGGCGGCGACCTCGGGGGTCGCGGGGTCGATGCCGATCAAGGTCTCGCGGATGGTCCGCTGGGCGCCTCGTACGGCACGGCCCGCCTTCGGGCCCTCAACGACCCGCACGAACAGCAGCCCGCCGGCCGTGGCGAGTTGCGGGTCGATCCGCGTGGACGAGCCAGCGGGGGTGGGGGCGTTCCGGCTCTTGGCGAACTGGACGAGCTGCGCCTGCCCGCCCTCGAGGGCAAGCCGCCTCGTTAAGTCGTCCAGAGCGGGCCCCGGGCTGCTGGGCGCTTGGGGCGTTTCAAACCCTGGGAGCGAGACCGGATCGACCGCACCGGTGGGCAGGTCGATCCGCTTCAGTCGGCCTTGCTCGACGTAGAAGGCGGAGCTCTCCGTGGCGGCCGCCAGCAGGCTGGGGCGCGGCGTTCCTGCCTCCGGTCTCGCGATAGGCGAGCGAATCACTTGGCGCTGGCCAAACACATTGACGCCGAAACGGACTCCGGCGAAACGCCCCACGGGTCGGGGTGGCTGCGGCTCAAAGGGGACGGCGCGGCTCCAGGCCCAACCGTAATCGGGTCGAACACGGGGTGTCGGATTGACTTCGCCCGGGGCGGCGATCAATGCGTCGAGGGCGTCGGCCAGCGGTTGCTCTCGGCCGGCGAAGCGGCCGGTCGCGTCGGGCGCGACGCCGCGGAGCAGACGCGCCTCCGCCGCGGCGCGGCGGAGGTCGCCCTCACGCAGCGAGGCGTAGGCGAGGCGCGCCAGCACGGTCGCGGTCAGCCCGTCCTCGGCGCCGGCGAGCGGCGTGTCGGGGCGTGGCGTTTCGCTCCAGGCGGCCGCCAAGTCGGACGGGGCGATCCGTGGATCAATCGTCGCCAGCGACACCCCGGCGGGGCGGCCGTACGGCCCGCGCGCGAGACGATCGAGTGGCGTGAGCCACCGTCTTGCGGCGGCCGTGTCGCCCCGCTCCAGGGCGAGCTCCGCCAGCGCGAGCGACGCCTCGCCCGTGGCGGGGCTGGCGTACGCCTCGCGGACGACCTTGGCGAGTGCCGGCACGTCGAGATTCAACACCCCCTCGTTGGCCCGCTCTTGTGCGCTGCGCCCGACACGGTCCCGATAGGCCTCGAGTCCCTCCGTCGGCAGCGAGGCGAGCATCAGCTGGAGTCGTTCCGCGAGTGGCGTGTAACGCCGGTGCCCTTCCGGGTCGGCGACCAGGGTTTCGAGCGACGGGTCGTCGGCGGAGGGGACGAGCTCGTCGCCCGCTTCGGTCTCCAGATGGGTGAGCAAGTCGATCGCCTCGTCCCAAGCCTCGTCGGCGACGAGCGCCTCGAACTGGAGCGTGGCCCGCCGCAGCCGGCTGGTGACGCCGACCGGCTGGAACGGGCTGAGCGAGGCGGCCCGGACGGCGGGGGCTTCGGCCGGTCCCCGCAGCAGGAAGGGCTCGCCCGGCTCGGCGGCGTGTGTTGCGGTCAGACCGATCACCCCCATCAGCGTGGCGCCGAGCAACGCTCGCGTTAGCGGGGAGGAGGGCGGCATCCGTGGCTCGGCGAGGGGCGCGCTGGGGGCGTGGCCGCGCGACGCTGCGCAGACGCTTCTCTCCTCAGTCTACCGCCGCCCGCCGGATGGGGGAAACGTCGCGCCGTGGGCCAATCAGGCCGCGGGGGGCGGGTAGAGGTGGTAAAGCATGAGATAAACCAGGACGCCGGTCACCGAGACGTACAGCCAGATCGGGAAGGCCCAGCGGACAACCCGCCGGTGCCGGGCGCGAAACTCGGCCGTGGCGGCGGCCTCCGGGTCGGCGAGCGCCCGCGTCCCGAGCCAGGCCGACCAGAGGGCGAGGAAGGGGACCGTCATCGCGAGCAGCACGTGCGTCAGCAGGATGAAGTAGTAGACGTACCTCGCCGGCCCGGGGTGGGTGAACTTGACCGTCAGCTGGATCACGAAGTGGTAATAGAGGTAGCAGGCCAGGAACGCCGCTGAGACGGCCAACGCGGCCCGCATGGCGTTCTTGTGCGCGTGCTCCTTCCGCTGCTTGATGAAGACGTAAGCCAGCACCAGGAGGATCGTCGCCACGCTGTTCAGCGCGGCGTTCACGTGCACGAGCGGGTGAGCTTCCATCGCGTTCCTTGTTGAATCGTCCGTAAGGGCGTTATCAAATCCCCCTCCCTCGCAGGGAGGGGCTAGGGGAGGGTTGCGGTTCGGCGACGTTTCACCCCTCACCCAACCTCTCGCCTCAAGGGGAGAGGGGCAATGATGCCGCTTCTACCGTTTCTGCACGACCAGCCAGCTCAGCACGACCATCGCGACGGCGAAGCCGATCGTCACGCCCCAGCAGAGCGGCTCGCTCGGCAGCCCGCTGGTGTCGCCCGCACCGAGTCGCCAACGCAGCGCCGCGACACCGTAGGTGAGCGGGTTCGCCGCGACCACGCCGCCGAGCCACCCCTCCGCGCCACGCGGGAAGAAGGAGCCGGAGAGGAGCCACATCGGCAAGAGGAAGACATTCATGATCGCGTGGAAGCCCTGCGTGCTGTCCATCTTCCAGGCGAGGGAGAAGCCCAGACCGGTCAGGGCGACCGCGATCAACGCCATCGCTACGAGGACCAATACCGCGTCGAGCGGCCCCGCGAGGGAGACCGCGCCGGTCACGAGGCCGAGCAGCAAGAACAGCAGCGCCTGCGCCAGGGCGATCGCCGCCCCGCCGAGGACCTTGCCCAGGGCGATCGCCAGCCGCTGGGTCGGCGCCACCAAGACGCCCTGCAGAAACCCCTCGTTGCGGTCCTCGATCACGCTGATCGTGGCGAAGATCGCCGTGAACATGAGGATCATCACGAGCGTGCCGGGGAAGAAATGCTCGTAGCCGAGCTCGCTGAGCCTGAGGCCCTCGCTGAACAGCAGCCAAAAGAGGACCGGCGACACGAGGCCGCCGATCACCCGGCTCCGCTGGCGGAAGAACCGCACGAGCTCGCGCCACGCCAGCGTGGCGATGACTTGCAGCGGCGGGGCGTACTTGCTGGCGTTGTCCATTCTGTTCTTACCACGGAGTCACGGAGGGCACGGAGTGTCTTTCCAGAGCCGCGACCGTTAGGAAGCGTCCAAGCAAGTTGATTCCCCTTTGGTCACTCCCTCACGGTCGCGGCTCAGCACTCACTTCTCGGTGTTCTCGGTGACTCCGTGGTGAAAAAGATTCGTTAATGGCTCTCACTACTCGAACCGCTTGCCCGTCCGTGCGATGAAGACGTCCTCGAGTGTCGGCTTGCCGATCGAGAGCTCGTCGATCTGGTCGCGGAACTCGCCGAACAGGCGCGAGGCGAGCTCGGGGCCGGTGACGCCGTCCGCTTCGAGCCGGACCGAGCCCTCAAGCGCCGTCGCCGGCAGGTCGAGCCGCTCGGTGATCGCCGTCGCCAGCGTGGCGGGCTCGGCCGTGCGGAGCGTGATCGTGTCGCCGCCCACCTCGGCTTGCAGCTCGGCCGGCGAGCCGAGGGCGGCGAGTTGGCCCTCGTCGAGGATGGCGATCCGCTCGGCGCGCTGGGCCTCTTCCAGCAGGTGCGTCGTCGCCACGATGGTGACGCCCGCCTCCTGCGCTTCGCCCAGTGCACCCCACAGGTCGGCCCGCGCGGCCGGGTCGAGGCCGGTCGAGGGCTCGTCCAGCAGCAGCAGCCTGGGGCGTGGCATCAGGCTCTTGGCGAGCTCGACCCGCCGCTGCAGACCGCCGGAGAGGGTCTCGACGTAGTCGCGACGACGATCGGTGAGCCCGAAGCGTTCGAGGCCTTCCTCGATTCTCTGGCGAAGCTCCCGCTTCGCTAAACCGTACAGCCGCCCGTGGCTCCAGAGGTTCTCTTCGACGCGGAGCTTCTTATCGAGGCTCGGCGCCTGGAAGACGACGCCCAGCAGCGAGCGGACCGTCGCGGGCTCCTCGGTCAGGTCGTGCCCGAAGAAGCGAATCGATCCCTCCTGGAGCGGAAAGAGCGTCGAGAGCAGCTTGAAGAGGGTCGTCTTGCCGCTGCCGTTGGGCCCGAGCAACGCGAAGGTTTCGCCCGCTCGGATATCGAGCGAAAGGCCGCGCAACGCCTCGTGCTCGCCGTAGCGGTGGCGGACGTCGGTGATTTGGATCGCGGATTCGGGCACGCGGGGGACGCCTTAAGAATCGGAGGGCTCAGGCGCCGCAGAGCCAGAGGGCGAGCAGCCAGACCGGCACGTAGATCAGGCTCGCCCGCATCAGGCGGCGGGCGGTCTGGTTGTCGCGCTGGGCGAGGAACTGGGCCGAGGCGCGGAGCATCACCACGCCCGCCAGCGCGACGGCGACGGCGTAGCCGAGGCCTTGGATCGTGGGCGACAGGAAGAGGGGCGCCAGGCTGACCGGCAGCAGCACCGCCGAGCCGATCACCGCTTGCAGGCCGGCCCACCGCCCCGACGGGTCGAGGCTGGTCGACATCTGGTAGCCGGCGAGCTGGTAGTCGTCCTTGCAGAGCCAAGCGATCGCCATGAAGTGGGGGAACTGCCAGACGTACATCACGGCGACAATCGCCAGCCCAAGCGGGTCGTACAGCGAACCCCCACCCGCGGTCCAGCCGATCCAGAGCGGCATGGCGCCGCTCACGGCGCCGACCGCCGTGTTGAGCCAGCTGCGGGTCTTCATCGGCGTGTAGACCGCGACGTAGACGACCCACGTGGCGAACGCCACGAGCGCCGGCGTCGGCCCGGAGAACATGATCAGCAGGGCCATTCCGAGCGCCAGCGTCATGAGCCCGAACCAGAGCGCCTCGTCCGGCGTGAGCCTGCCGGCGGGGAGCGGGCGGCCCATGGTGCGCGGCATGATCGCGTCGCGCTCGCGCTCGATCCATTGGTTCAGGGCGTTCGCGCTGCCGGCGACCAGGCTCGCGCCGACGGCGACCGACAGCAGCACCGAGGCGCTCCAGGGCGTGCCCGGCGCGCCGTACGCGGTGGCGATGTGCAGCGTGGCGGCGATCGCCACCAGTTCGAGCGCGACGATGCGCGGCTTCGTCAGCTCGACGTAGTCGCCGAGCTTCGACAGCAGGTTCGTACGCTCAGCGGCGGCCGGCAAAGTGGTGGCGCCTGGGTTCATGGGGATTCGGTAGCGGGGGCGGGAGGGGTTGGTCGGGTCGCGGGGCTTCGACGCGCCGTCACCGCGTGGGCGACCGCGAGCGCCAGCAGCAACGAGCCGGTCGCGCTGTGCCCCGTGACGAGGTGCGTCTCGCTCCAGCCGCCCGCCGTGGGGGGCCCTATCGTACCCGGCCCGGCGACGGTCTCCCAGGCGTGGGCGGCCGAACCCGTTTGGGCCCATTCGGGCAGGCGGTATTTGGTGATCCAGGTCGCCACGCCGAGGGAGACTTGCAGCAGCACCACGCCCAACAGCAGGGCCGCCAGCCAACGCCTGACCTGCCCCACGGGCCGCCGCCAGGTAATCCAGGCGGTGGCGAGCACGGCCAGCGTCACCAGCAGAGCGCCCCACAGGTGCGCCTGAACGTGCACCGCGAAGGTGTTGAACGAGCTCGCCTCGGGCGCATGCCGCAGCGAGGCGCCCGCGAACAGCTGGAGGAACGCCAGGATCGGCAGCAGCCAGACCCAGCGCGTAGCCCGGGGCGTCTCGTCGGCTGGCGGCTTGGCGGTGGCGGCGACGATCGCCGCGGTCAACCCGAAGAAGAGCGGCCCCGTCGTTCCGTGCAGCATCGCGAGCAGCCGCTCGTTGAGCACCACACGCAGCCCGCCGAGCACGCCTTGGAAGAGGACCAACGCGAGGGCGGCGATCGCTAGCCGGCGGAGCCACGGCCGCCGGTCGTTCCGCCACACGACGACCAGCAAAGCGATCGTCAGCAGCCCCACGCCCGAGGCGAACAGCCGGTGTCCGTGCTCGACGAGCAGGTCCCACGGCCCGAAGAGCCAAGTCCGCCACGGGTAGAGGAAGAGGTTGTAGCCGTAAGTGCCGGGCCAGTCCGGGACCGCCATGCCGGCGTCGGTCGTCGTGATGAGTCCGCCGACCCAGATGAGCGGGAACGTCGCGCAGCAGAGCACCCACGCCCAACGGTGGGGCCAAGGCGAAGCCGTCGTCGTGCTGTTGGGCGTCTCGCTCATTCGACCTCCTTCGCTTCGACCGCCATCAGCTCACGCGCGTACGCGGCGAGCGAGACGATCTCTTTCTCCGTGAACGTCGCGCCCGCGCCGCCGAGGGCCGGCATCGGCGTGCCAGCGACGCCCTGATCGAGGCGGTGAACGAAGTCCGCCAGCGCCGATCCGCCGTGCGGCGTGCGGCCGACGAGTCTGCGCGGGCGTGAGGGCCGTAGCGGCAGGTCTTTCTCAATCAACCGCCGGACGGCGTCCGATGGTTTGAGGACGATCCGGTCGCGGTTCCAGACGTCGTAGTCGATCTCATAATCCTTGCCGGCGACCGCCCCCCCCTGCCCTTGTGGCCCGTGGCATTTAAAGCAGCCGGTCCGCTCGCTGTGGTAGAGCGTCTCACCGAGTTGCAGGTCGATCGAGTCCGCCTGCGGATCGACCGCAATTGGCGCGGCGTCGATCCATTCGTCGGTGAGGGGCTGAAGCCAGCTGGCGAGGAAGGCCTCGTCAGCCGGATCGAACACCTCTTCGAGTGGCAACTCGTTGGCGACGTAGTCGACCAGCGCCCGCTCGGCCTGCCCGCGGAGGGCGAGGTACTGCACGTACTGGCGGAGCTTGTCGCGTTCATCCTCGCTCAGCAGCCGGAACGACGGCATCGCCGTGCCGGGCACGCCCCGCTCGAGCGTGGCGTGCAGGTCGGCCGCGGTGGGGGGCGTGTCTCGGGCGGTCCGCTTCCACTTGAAGACGCCCCGGCGGAAGTCGCGCGGGTGGGGCGATTGATAACGCGCCGTCGGCCCGCGGCCGTCGCCCGTCACCCCGTGGCAGCGGGCGCAGTGGCGGCGGTAGAGCCCCTCGGTCACGCCGACTTCGTGGCTGACAACCGGCCCCGCCGCCTGCTTCAAGGCGTCCGCGTCGAGCCACCCGGCGAGGCGTGGCAGCGACTCGGGCAAGGCGGGCTCGTCCGGCGTGCCGAACCAAGCGACCAGCGCGGCGTCGATCGACTCGCTTTGCTCGACGGTCAGGCCGTTGCGGGCGCGTAACAATTCGTCCGGGGTGAAACGCGTCTCGCGTTCGCCGCAGCCAATCGCTAGCACCGCCATCAACATGGCGAGGCGTCGGCAGGCTGTGAGGCGGTCGGTCACTGTGCGGCGGTCCGCGGAGGGAGGGTAAACCCCATAGCCTACCCAACCGCGAAGCGGAGGGGCGCCACCACGCAGAGCCCGCCGACGCGGCGTTTCGTCACAGCCGCTCGATCGGGATCACGATCTTGCCCAGATCGAGCGTTCCTTCCTCGGGCACGGTGACCAGCACGTCTCCCCGGCGGTCGGTCTTCGAGCCGGCGACCTGGAGGCCCTCCAGGGCCTTCCCCTCGTGCCAGAACCGCAGCCGCCACTCGCCCCGTGGATCGAAGTACAGCTGAAACTCTCCCTTATTGTTGCTGACCGACGCCGTCGTCACGTTGTCACGAACCACGACCCACCCCGCCATAAACGTGTGCACGTTGCACCGCACCGGGACCGGCTTGGGTTCTGTCTTCTTGAGGACGATCTCGCGGCGGCCGTCGGGCTCGACGACCACGTTCACGCCCGGGTTGCGGACGAAGTCGATGTTCACGTTGTGCATGGTCGGGTCGTCGTTAGCGAGCACCAGGGGGCACCCGGTACGGACCACCAGGACCCGGGGCTCGAATGCACAGCCCTTGTTGGTGAGCACATAAGCCGCCAGCTCACCGGTCGACGGATCGAGGGGCGAAAGCAAGTCCCTGGGTTCGCGTTCGCCCCGGCGGGTTTCCAGGGTGACCACGACGTTTGCGAGCCCCCCCTCGGGGCCCACCAGCAGGCTCCGGTCGTGGGGCTTCGCCTCTTGGCAGCAGGCGTCCTTGCCCGGGCCAAGGGGCTCGGGCGTGGGGACGGCGCCCTTCACGACCATCCGTCCAACGACGGTAGGGTCGACCGGCTCGTACTTTGGTTTAGCAGCGTGCGTAGACCCTGCGAGCAGGAGGCAAAGCCCGATTGCGGTCATTTTCATGGCATTCACCCTACCCGCCTCGTACCGCTGTTCAACCGGACGCGGTAGAATGCCGCCCCGAAGTTCTTTGACAGTCGATGCGGAGCGAAGCGATGAAGGTCTTGGTCGTAGGCGGCGGCGGGCGCGAGCACGCCCTCGCGTGGAAACTCGCCCAGAGCCCCCGGGCGGAGGTCGTCTTCTGCGCGCCGGGCAACGCCGGCACGGGGGGCGAGACCGAGCTTCCGATCGAGAACGTCGATCTCTCCGCGACCGATACCGAGCGGGTCGTCGCCTTCGCGAAGGCGAACGAGATCGGCCTGACGGTCGTCGGCCCCGAGGCGCCGCTGGTCGCGGGCCTGGTCGATGCGCTCGAGGACTCGGGCTTGAAGGCGTTCGGCCCCAGCCAGGCCGCCGCCGAGCTCGAGGGCTCCAAGGTCTTCTGCAAGGAGCTGCTCCGCCACGGCGACATCCCGACGGGCGACTTCCAGACGTTCCAGACGGCCGAGGAGGCGCGGCTCTTCCTCGAGGAGCGTGAGAGCCAGCCCATGGTCGTGAAGGCCGACGGCCTCGCCGCCGGCAAGGGGGTCGTCGTCTGCGACACCAAGGAGGAAGCGCTCGAAGCAGTCGAGCGGATCGCCGGCGCGAAGGAGTTCGGCGCCGCGGGGAACCGCCTCCTGATCGAAGAGCGGCTGCACGGTCAGGAGGCTTCGATCCTCGCATTGACCGACGGGCAGTCGATCGTCGCGCTGCCCGCGGCCCAAGATCACAAGCCGGCCCACGACGGCGACACCGGCCCAAACACGGGCGGCATGGGCGCGTACAGCCCGGCGCCGATCGTGACCGACGCGCTGCTCCGGCAGGTCGAGGAAGAGGTGCTCGTCCCCACGGTGCACCACATGAAGCGGAAGCGCCGGCCCTTCAAGGGCGTCCTCTACGCCGGGCTGATGCTCACGAAGCAGGGCCCGAAGGTGCTGGAGTACAACGTCCGCTTCGGCGACCCCGAGTGCCAGCCGGTGCTGATGCGGCTGAAGACCGACCTGTTGGACCTGCTCGAAGCGACCGCCGACGGCCGCCTGCACGAGGCGCCGCCGCTCGAATGGGACCCGCGTCCCGCGGTCTGCGTCGTGATGGCGAGCGAGGGCTACCCCGGCTCGTACGAGAAGGGGCACGTCATCTCCGGCCTCGCCGAGGCCGACGCGGTGCCGGGCGTGAAGGTCTTCCACGCCGGCACGGCGTCGATCGATGGCGACGTGGTGAACGTCGGCGGCCGCGTGCTGGGCGTCACCGCCCTGGGCGATACGATCCCCGCCGCGAAGCTCGCGGCCTACACCGCGGTGAAGCAGATCCGCTGGCGCGGCGCTTGGTGCCGCAAGGACATCGCCGACAAGGCGGTCGGCGTCGTTTCGTAGCGGTTCGCTCAGTCGGCGCCGCTTACTCGGTCCCGAGCCTCCGCTGCAACTCTTCGAGCGGTACGCCCTTGGTCTCCGGGACCCTCGTGGCGACCCAGACAAGCTGCACGACCATCATCGTGGCGAAGAAGCCGAAGACGACGCTCGGCGGGAACTTGGTGACCGCGGTCGGGAAGACGAGCGTGATCACCGCCGCGAGCACCCAGTGCGTCCCCGACCCGAGGGCCGCCCCCGCCGCACGGTGACGGTTGGGGAAGACCTCCGAGATGAAGACCCAGATCACGGCGCCCTGGCCGATGGCGTGCGCGGCGATGAAGGCGAAGAGACAGTAAGGCACGATCGGGTAGCTCTCGGTCGCGAACGCCCAGCTGCAGAGCCCGAGCGACAAGATGTAGCCCAGCGAACCGATCACCAGCAGCGTGCGACGGCCGAGCCGGTCGATCAGCCAGAGCCCCGCCAGGGTGAACACGAGGTTCGTCACCCCAACGAAGATGGACTGCTGGAACGCCGACTGGGGGCCGAGCCCGGTCATCTCGAAGATGCGTGGGGCGAAGTAGAGCACCGCGTTGATGCCCGAGAGTTGGTTGAACACCGCGATCAAGAAGGCGAGCGAGATCGGTCGGCTCAAGCCGCGCGTGAAGAACCTTTGGTTCGGCGACTCGGCACGCGAGGCGGCGTCGATCTGGTCTAGTAAAGCGTCGGCGTCCGCTTCGGATTCCGCCAGGCCGACGCGCCGGGCGACTTCGGCGGCCGAGTCGCGATCGCCGCGGACGGTGAGCAGCCAACGGGGGCTCTCGGGGAGGAACAGGCACGCCACGCTGTAGGCGAGCGCGGGGAGGGCCTCCACGCCCAGCATCCACCGCCAGGCGGTCTCGCCGAGGCCGCTGAGCAGGTAGTTCGACAGGTACGCCAGCAGAATGCCGAAGACGATGTTGAACTGGAACATCCCGGTGAGCCGCCCCCGCAACGCGGGCGGGGAGATCTCCGTGATGTACAGCGGCGCGGCGACGGTCGACACGCCCACGCCGACCCCGCCGAGGAACCGCGCCGCCATGAACGAGTAGACGTCGCCCGCCAGAGCGGACCAGACCGCCGAGACGAAGTACAAGAGGCCGATCGCCAGCAGCGTCCGTTTCCGCCCGAAGCGATCGGACGGGTAGGCGCCCATCAGCGAGCCGAGCACGGTCCCCCACAGGGCCGCGCTCATAGCGAGGCCGTGCAGCTGCGAGCTGAGCCCCCACAACGACTCGATCCGCTGCTCGGCGCCCGAGATGACAACCGTGTCGAAACCGAAGAGCAGCCCGCCGAGCGCGGCGGTGACGGCGCTGATCAGCAGCGTCTTGTTGGCAGGCATCGGCGTCCGCGGGGTGAAGAGCGACTTGCGCACGCCCCGAACGGCTGCTCGGCGTGATCGCGTTGTGCGACACGATACCCGCCACCCTATCAGCCGCCTACACCACGAAGTTCGTTAGCGGAGCGCCCGGCGTTGCGCGGCAAGCGCTAAGCAAGCCCAAGCCGTGAGCAAGAGGCTGCCAGGCTCGGGGATCAGCGGGTCGCCGTTCGGGTCGAGTCCGGGCGGGCCTTCCCAGAACGAGACGTGCGAGATCTCGTTCGAGGCGCCGACCAGATCGAGCTGGTTCAAGCCCGGCATGAACGTGAAGAGGCTAAAGCCGAACTTGCTGGGCCCCTTCGCGGAGTAATACAGCAGATTCGCGTCGGTCCCGGTGTACTCGAAGTAAGCGACCGAGAGTGAGGTCAGTGCTCCCTCGGTCAGGACCGGGATCATGCCCGCGGCGTCCTGGTAGAAGGCGAACCCATTGGCCGGATTGAAAACGAACGCTGCGTCACCATCCGACTTCTTGAAGAGGCCCGTCGGGTCGATCAGATCGGGGTCGTTCGCGGCGTTGTACTCGTCGATCTCTTCGAGGACCTTCGCGAGGGTGTCGTTGCCACCCATAGCGCCCGCGTTGTTGCCGACCAACATGCCGGCGTTCGCATTGCTGATTAACGCTGCGCATAGCGCAGTACCAAGTAGGGACTTCAGTCTCGTGTTCATTAGCTCCTGCCTCTGTTTATGAACCCGTCCTACAGGACAGGCCCTAGCCACATGCCATTCACGGAGCGCGCTGTGCGCATCGATGCCTCAGATTGCACAGTAATTCGGGTGTGCGCATAAATCGCCTGAGAACCGGCGGTTACCCGAACAATCCGGGAAATAGTTTCCCGGGGGCAACGATGGCGAATCAGCGGGGGCGGCTCCCCCTCCAGGGGGAGGCGGGAGGCCTGGCATGGGTGCTAACCCGGCCGGCGGCTAGTCATCAACTACTCGGCGTGTCCGACCAGCCCAGCCAGCGAGGCTCTGGCGGTCTCCGGCCGAGCACAAGACGCCTTGAAGCTAGAAACCGCCGCCATCATCCCATGGCCGGTGCGGCTGTCGGTGGCGCTGGGCGCATCGAGTGGACGCCTCAGTCGACGAGCTCCGGGTCGCTTGGCTTCCACGTCTTCTCGTAGAACGACTGGAGCGGCCCGTAGAGGCGGAAGATCGTGTGCCACCCCTTCTCGGGGACCGACTGGATCCAGTTGCCCTCCATCCCCGCAGGCGGCGTGGGCCCGAAGTAGATGTCGTAAGAGCCGTCGGCGTTCTGCTTCAACCCTTCCTGGTTGTTATCAAGCCCCGGAAATTGCTGGTCGGTCTGCAGCATGCTGCGCGTCTGGGTGTCGTAGATCGTGAACGACCAAAAGTCCTTCGCGGGCACGTTCGGCGGCAGGTGGATCTTGTAGGTCTTGCTGCCGTCGAGCGGGACGCCTTCGTTGTCGAGGTAGGCGATCAGGTACTGCGACCCCTTGCCGACGTTCTTGATCGCCATCGCCGGCGTGATGCCGGTGGCGTAGAAGTGCATGTAGATCCGCGAGTCGATCAGCCGCACGCCATCGAGCAGGAAGTCATAACGTCCCTGGATAAACGGGTTCGTCCAGACCCGCTCGCCCGGATAGACGTACAGCCGCTGGTCCCGCGGGCGGGCGGTCAGCGCCCGGGCGGTGACGGCGGCGACGTTCGCGGCGTCGGTGAGGATCTTCTTCATCCGCGCATCGGGGGCGAACGGCTTGCCCTTCTCGATGCCGATCGTCGCTAGTAGCCCGAGGATCTCGGGGTCGAGCGCGTCGATCGGTTCCCGCTGAATGACCGAGTTCAGCTCTTCCCAGTAGCCGAAGTCCATCCGGTGGATCGTGTTGTGGAACTTCCCGGAGACATCGACAAAGTTCATCGCCGGCGGGTTTCCCACGCGCGAGAGCGGATAGACCTTGAAACGCTTCTTCGTTGCTTCGACAGCCGGCGCTGTGGATCCATCGACCTGGAAGCCACGCCACAGGACCCAGTTGCCGTGCGTTTCAGTGCGGGCGACTAAGTACCCCTCGGGGATCTCGCCCTCGTAGCCGGGCGGAACGATCAGGAACTTGCCCCCCTTGCCCTTGTCGGGGCCGGCGTTGCCAAAGTCCGCTACGTACTTGAACCAGGCGCCGTCGATAAGGCCCAGCACGTTGGGCGGGGTCTCGATCACCATCGGCTCGTCACCCAGTTCGAGCCACATCGCCATGTAGACCGACACGGTGTTCGGCGTCAGCCAGAGTGCCTTGGAATCCATCAGCTCTTCGAACAGCAGCGCCGTCTCGTTGGCGGGACCGAAGCCGAGCAGGCCCTTCCGCATCGCGTCCATCGACGCGATCTGGATCGTCGATAGGTACGCCTGGGTGGCGCGCTGGAAGTCGAGGTTATCGAAGACCAGCCGGCTGGTCGCTTCGTCGGGGACGCCGTCGAACGACCGTAGCGTGCCCAACGGCGTCTCGAGCGTGTCGGGCGTGGCGACCCCGGGCGGGACCTCTGTCGACATCTTCATAGCCGGCGGCTCGGCGGCGAGGAGCGAGGCCCCCGAGAAGGTGATCGCCAGGAGACCTGTGGAGAGCGGCTTCATTCTTAGCTCCCTTGCTAAGCAGAAGAGCCGGAGCGATCGCCTCCGCGATCGGTGCTCCGGGCGTGGGCGGACCGATGGGGTGATTCCGTCTCCCGTCGCGGCACTCTAGTCTATGGGGCCACCAACGACCAAATCTCCCGCGACGCCATGCCGCTCGTCACGCTCGATAATCTCACGATCGCCTTCCGCGGCCCTCCGCTGCTCGACGAGGTCAGCACGGTCATCGAGCCGGGGCAGAAGATCGGCCTCTTGGGCCGCAACGGCGCCGGCAAGAGCACGCTCATGCGGATCGTCGCCGGCGAGCAGGCGCCCGACTCGGGCAGCTGCACCCTCGCCGAGGGGACGCACGTCGCGCGGCTGGAGCAGGAGGTCCCCAGCGAAGTCGCCGACGCGGGCGACGGAACGGTCGACGCCGTGATCCGCTCCGGCTGGCGTTCGTCCGACGAGCACGACGAATGGAAACTCGACAAGGAGTTGGAACGCCTCGTCGCCGCGACCCGGCTCGATCCGGCGGCGAAGTTCACCGACCTGTCAGCGGGGCTCAAGCGCCGTGCGTTGCTCGCCCGCGCCGTGGTGAGCAAGCCCGACCTGCTGCTTCTCGATGAGCCGACCAACCACCTCGACCTGGCGGCGATCGAGTGGCTCGAGTCGTTCCTCGCCGGTTGGCCGGCGGCGCTGCTGTTCGTGACCCACGACCGGGCGTTCCTGCGGCGCGTCGCGACGCGCATCCTCGAGATCGACCGCGGCCGGCTCTTCGATTGGTCGTGCGACTACGACGCCTTCCTCGTGCGCAAGGAGCAGATGCTCGCCGCCGAGGAGAAGCAGAACGCTCTGTTCGACAAACGCCTCGCCGAAGAGGAGAAGTGGATCCGTCAGGGCATCAAGGCCCGCCGCACCCGCAACGAGGGCCGCGTCCGCGCGCTGAAGGCGTTGCGTGTCGAGCGGGGCGAACGCCGCGAGCTGGAGGGCAAGGCGAAGCTCGCCATCCAGGAGGCCGACCGCAGCGGCGCGCTCGTCGCGCGGGCCAAAGGGGTCTCGTACCAGTACCCCGGCTCCGAAACGCCCGTCTTCACCGAGTTGACGACCACGCTGATGCGCGGCGACAAGGTCGGCGTCATCGGCCCCAACGGGGCCGGCAAGACGACGCTCCTCCGCACACTGCTGGGCGAACTGGAGCCGACGGCGGGCGAGGTCCGCCTCGGCACGAACCTGCAGATCGCCTACTTCGATCAACTCCGCGGCCGCTTGGATCTTCAGAATGACGGGGACGACACCTCCACCGCTGAGCAGACGGTCGCCGACGGCTACGACACGGTGAAGATCGGCGGCGGAACGCGCCACGTGGTCGGCTACCTCCGCGACTTCCTGTTCACCCCCGACCGGGCCCGCACACCGATCAAATCGCTCTCCGGCGGCGAGCGGAACCGGCTGCTGCTGGCGAAGCTGTTCGCGAAGCCGGCGAACGTCGTCGTGCTCGACGAGCCGACCAACGACCTCGACGCGGAGACCCTCGAGCTGCTGGAGGATCGCCTCATCGACTACGACGGCACGCTGCTCATTGTCAGCCACGACCGCGAGTTCCTCAACAATGTGGTGACCAGCACGCTGGTCTTCGAGCCCAGCGGTGATGGCGTGCTGGCGGTGAAGGAGTACGTCGGCGGCTTCGACGACTGGGTCCGCCAACGCGACGCCTCGCAACCGAAGCCCGAGGCCACGAAGCCCACCGAGAAGAAGGCGACGCCCTCCCCCGCCCCGGCCGACGACGCGCCGGCGAAGAAGAAGCTGTCGTACAAAGAGCAGCGTGAGCTGAACGCGCTGCCGGGCACGATCGAGCGGCTCGAGTCCCAGCTCGAAGCACTGCACGCGAAGATGGCCGACCCGGCGTTCTACCAGAGCGACCCGAAGACGATCGCCGCCGCCCAGGCCGAAACGACCGAGCTGCAAACCGAGCTCGACAACGCCTACGCCCGCTGGGAAGAGCTGGAGGCGTAGTTGGCTCAAGGCGCTTTGATCTTCTCGTACTCGGCGTAGGCCGATTCGTACTTGGGGGCGTCGACCTCCTCGCGCCAAGCGACCATCGCGGCGCTCAGTTCGGCGACGACTCCCGGGTACTGCTCCGCGAGGTTGGTGGTCTCGGAGGGGTCGTTTCGCAGGTTGTAGAGCTCGAACGATTGCTCGACGCCTTGGGGCGTGGGGAGGAGTTCGATCAGCTTCCAATCGCCCCGTACGACGGAGCCGCAGGGGCCCATGCCGGGCTCGTCCATCTGGTTACGGTAGTGGAACACGACCGGGTGACGCAGCCAGTGCAGCGTGTCGCGATCGAGTTCCGCCCCCGTCGGGTCTCGCAGGAGCGGGGTCAGGTCACGGCCGTCCATGGCGGCGTTCTGCGTCGCGTCCCCCGCCACGCCGGTCATGCCGAGGATCGTCGGGTAGAGGTCGTGGCCGATGACCGCCGTGTCGCACACGGCGGTGGGCTTGGTCACGCCGGGCCACCTGACGAATAGCGGCACGCGGGTTCCCCCCAGGTACTGGCTCACCTTGCCGTTGCGGAGCGGATAATTGTTGGTGACCCCGTTCCGGATCTCGCCCCCGTTGTCGCTGGTGAAGATGACGATCGTGTTGTCGGCCAGCCCGTTCGCTTCGATCGCCTTCATCACACGACCGACGCAATCGTCGAGGTGCTCGACCAAGCCGGCGTAGTTGGGATTGGTCTGGTGCTGGGTTGCGTCGGCGGGTCGATTATCGAGGATCGACTTGTACTTCTTGACCTTATCGCGTTCTGCTTGGATCGGCGTGTGGACGGCGTAGGTCCAGAGGTTGAGGAAGAAGGTCTCCTCCTTATGCGCGCCGATAAACTCGACGGCTTCTTCGGCGAGGGCTTCTGTCAGGTGGTCTTCCGGTCCTCGATCGGCCAGATCGGGGACGGCGCTCGCCGCATCGACCTCGCCGTCCTTGCCCTTCTTCGTGTAGGGGTAGAAGAAACTGCCGGTGCAGCAGAACTCGTTCGACGCGAGGTCGTGGTGAAAGCCTTGCTCCTTCGGCCCCGCCTTGCCCTCCTTTCCGACGTGCCATTTGCCGACGTGGCCGGTCGTGTACCCCGCGTCGCGTAGCGCTTCGGCCAGGGTGTACTCCTCGGGGACGAGGAACGTTCCGTCGCCCCCGCCGACCACCTTGCGGAGCGCGCCGTGACTGACGATCCCCAGCTTGGCCGGGCACTTGCCCGAAAGGATCGCCGATCGGCTCGGCGAGCAGGTTGGGTGCGACGAGTACGCTTGCGCGAAGCTCAAGCTCTCGCTCGCCAGGCGGTCGATGTGAGGAGTGTGGTAGAGATCGCTGCCGGTGCAGGAGAGATCGTGCCGGCCGAGGTCGTCGGCCAGGATCAGCACCACGTTCATGCGGCCCACCGCCGGAACGAAGGGAACCAGAGCGACGCTCAGCGTCACGATCAGAGTGAGCAGTCGGGGCATGGAACTAGGGCTCGGCGTGTCAATTGGAGTATCCCGGGGAGCGGGCCGTTCGCTTGGCGGGATGAAGAACCGTGAAGGGTGGGGGATTAAGGTAGCTCCCCTGCCCGGCGGGGTGTTAAAGTCAGCTTCGTTGCTCATCCCCATCGCCCCCTGGGCATAGAAGGTTATGTCTGCTCACAGCCGGTTTTTACTGCCCGCTTTGGTCTGTCTAGTGGCTCTGCCCACGGTCGCGGTGCAGCCCTTCACCAGCGTCGTCGGAGGAGGCGAGGCGTTCGATAACTCGCAGGAATCTCTGGGGCTGAGGTACCTGGTGCGTCTCGCTAGCGATGACTTCGACGACCTCGGCGAAGTCGGCCTGTTCGCCGCGCGCGAGCAGTACCTGCCTTCCGGATGGGTGGAAGCGGCGGGGCAGACGCTCGATATCTCCTCGAATCAGAGCTTGTTCTCGAAGTTAGGAACCCGCTTCGGTGGTGACGGCGAGCAGACCTTTAAATTGCCCGACCTACGCGGCCGGACCGCGATCGGCGCCGGCAGCGGCCCCGGATTGCCGACCTACGCGGTTGGCGACGCGGTCGGCCAAGAGCAGGTGACGCTCACGATCGACCAGATCCCCTCACACACCCACGCACTTGGTGGCGGCTACGCAGCCGGGGCGGCGGGGGGCGGCATGTCGCACAGCAACCTGCAGCCCTCGTTAGCGCTCACCCCGATCATCGCCGTATCGGGAAACTATCCCTCGCGCAACCTGATCGATCCTGGCGTCGGGGGCCAAGCCGAGGCCGCCGCGATCGGCATCGGGGGCGGCGACCCTTACCTCAGCGAGTTGAGCTGGATCGCTCACCACCAGGTGCCCGATGGCTGGATGATCGCCGATGGGAGCATTCTGCCGATCAACAACAACGCGGCCCTGTTTTCATTGCTAGGGACTGAGTTCGGCGGTGACGGGCGAACCAACTTCGCGCTGCCCGACCTGCGCGGCCGCGCCGCGGTGGGCGCCAACGGTTTTCAGCAAGTAGGACTGAAGGGGGGCGAACACGACGAGGCCCTCACACTCTCTCAGTTGCCCGCGCACGATCACGAGCTCCCCTCTGGTGGGACGACCGGCCCGACGGGGACGGGGCAGCCGCAGAGCAATCGCCAGCCGACGCTCGGCTTAACGACCGTGGTCGCCCTAACCGGCGTCTACCCCTCGGCGCCGGCGACGAGCGAGGTCGGTGAAGAAGGTGACACGCCCCCCATCGGGGAGATCGGCACAGGAAGCGAGCCGTCCCTCGGCTCGATCACCCGCTTCGGCGCCAGCTTCGCGCCGCGCGGCTTTGCCTACGCTAGTGGGCAGGATTTGGATATCAGTTCGAACACGGCGTTGTTCTCTCTATTCGCCGAGTTAGATGGCGGTGGGTTCACCACGCTCTATGGCGATAACGGAAGCAGTCGATTCGATCTGCCCAACCTGGAAGACCGCTTGGCGGTCGGCGCCGGCGCCGGGGTGGGACTGGTCAATCGGCAGCAAGGCGAGCAATTCGGCGCGGAGGAGAGCGCCCTCACCGTCGCGAACCTGCCGGAGCACTCCCACCTCATCAGCGTGCCGGGCGACTACAACAACAACGGCGTTGTCGACGCGGCGGACTACACGGTGTGGCGCGACAACGTTGGCCAGCCCGCCGGCACGCTGCCGAACGATGAAGACGGTGGTGACATCGGGCCCGCTCAATACGATACGTGGGCGGCCAACTACGGTCTGCCAGGCTTCACCCCCCCTCCGAGCACGGCCGTTCCCGAGCCCTCGGCGGTCGGCTTGGCGATGCTGGGGTTGATCGGCCTCAGTCGAACCACTCGTCGTCCGGATCGAACGCCGGCACCGGCACGTTGATCACGCGGAGCGGCGTGTCGGCATCGGGGATCGCCCGGTGGCGGCAGCCCGGTTTGATCAGGATCGAATCGCCCGGGCCGATGGGGGAGGTCTCGCCGTCGAGTTCGATCCGGCCCGTCCCCTCGAGCACGTAGTAGATCTCGGTGAGCCGTTTGTGGTAGTGGGTGCGCGCATCGCGGGTCACCTCGACCACGTGCAGCGAGGCGATCCGGTCGGGGTCGTCGACAAACGCTCGGCGAGACTGACCGCAGGGGCATTCCACCGGTTCGATCTCGGCGAGGCGGGCGATCTGGTGGCGTGGCATGGCGTGGCGTTCTGTAGGGATCAGGTCAGACACCACATTCTAGGGCGCTAAACACGGCTTCGCGGGCCGCTTCCTCGTCGAACGACGTGATCACGTCGAGGTTCGGCTCGCTGTCGGGGGCGTCGCGGCGGTCGAACACCGTGGCGCCGTGCGTCAGCTCGCCGGACGTTTCGACCTCGCCGTGCATGGGCCGGCTCTTGTAGAGCTGCGGCCGCTTGGCGGCGAGCACGCCCGCCAGCGCTGGCAGCCGGACGCCCTCAAGGCCGTATCGCTGCCGGTAGGCTCGATAGAAGCCGGGCAGGATCTTCGCCAGCAGCTGGCAGGTCCGCGAGTCACGGCCGCGGACGAATTCGAGCAGGTCGTAGCCGAAAACGAGCTCGCGCGACACGTCGAGCGGGGCGAGCGTGGGCGTGACGCCGCTGTGGAAGACTTCGCGCGCCGAGCCGGCATCGCAGTAGACGTTGAACTCGGCCGCAGGTGTGACATCCCCCCCCGCGCCGACCGAGCCCCCCTGTACCACGACGCCCCAGAGCGCCTCCGCCGCGTCGCGCTCGCGGGTGAGCACTGCTGCGATGTTGGTCATCGGGCCGCTGCCGACCAGCGTGATCTCGTCCGGCAGACGGCGGACCTCCTCGGCGATCACCTTGGGCGAGAGGTGCTGGTTCGCCTTCTCGGCGACCGGCGTCTGCGCACCCGCCAAGCCGTCGGGGCCGTGCAAGTCGCGGGCGTCGGAACGCAACGGCTGGAGCGGGTCCGCCACCCCCACGCGGGGTCGGCGGGGTGGATCGATCTGCTCGAGGATCGCCTGCACGTTGAGCGAAGCCTGCCGCGGCGGGACGGCGCCCCCCGTGGCGGTGACGGCCACCACCTCCAGGTCGGGGTCCGCGAGCGCCACGCACAGCGCGACGGCGTCGTCGACTCCCGGATCAACATCGAGGATCACCTTGCGCGGCATGGGCGGCTATCCGGCGGCGGGCGAGGGGCGTTATGGTAGGCGGTTTATCGCCCATGCGAGGGGAGGCTGCAACGTTATTTCGTTCGGCCTCACCCGACGCAGCTCTCGACAGACCCACCGGACACGATGGCGACGCCCCCCCCGATCGCGGAACCGCTCTCCCAGCTCGCCCGGGGTGAGGACCTGTCGCTCGACACGATGCGTGAGGCGATCAACGCCATCATGACGGGGGGGGTGAGCGAGGACGCGATCGCCCAGCTGCTCACCGGTCTAGCGCAGAAGGGCGAGACGGTCGACGAAGTCGCCGGCGCCGCCCTGGCGCTGCGCGAGCACATGACGCCGATCCGCGCCGCGCGTCCCACGATCGTCGACACCTGCGGCACGGGCGGGGGGGGGTCGAAGACCTTCAACGTCAGCACCACGGCCGCCCTGGTCGCCGCCGCCGCGGGCGCGACGGTCGCCAAGCACGGCAACCGGAGCGTCACGAGCCGGACCGGCTCGGCCGACGTGCTGGCGGAGTTGGGCGTCAACATCGAGGCCTCGGTCGCCCAGGTCGAGGCCTGCCTCGATGAGCTCGGCCTCTGCTTCTGCTTCGCCCCGCTGATGCACCCCTCGATGAAGCACGTCGGCGCTGTGCGGAAGCGGCTCGGCATCCGCACGATCTTCAACGTGCTCGGCCCGCTGGCGAACCCGGCCCGCGCCACACGCCAGGTGCTCGGCGCGGGGCTGCCCGAGCTGCGTCCCCTGCTCGCCGGGGCGATGCAGAAACTGGGCACGGAGCGGACGCTCGTCGTCAGCGGCGCCGACGGACTTGGCGACGTGACCGTCGCCGGCGAGACGAACGTCTCGGAGATCGTTGGTGAGCGGGTCACCGACTACCGTTGGACGCCCGAGGACTTCGGACTCGAGCGCTCGCCGACGACCGGCCTGGAGGTCGAGAGCCCCGCGCACAGCGCCGCAGTGATCCGAAAAGTCCTCAAGGGCCAGCCCGGCACGGCCCGCGACATCGTGGTGCTGAACGCCGCGGCGGCTTTGATCGCGGCCGACCTCGCGAGCACCCCGCGCGAGGGCGCCGAGAAGGCCGCCTCGGCGATCGACAGCGGCGCTGCCAGCGGACTGCTGGCGAAGCTCGCCGAGCGCTCTCACGCCCCGGCTTGATCGCCGATTGTCGACAGTTATCACGGGCCGTTTTTGTGAACTCGGCCCGCCGACGCGGCGTATCAGACTCCGGAACCAACCGCCGCGCCACAGCGGCATAGGCAAAGGAGAAGCGAGATGCCCCTCACCGCCACGAAGAAGGCCGCCAAGGTCGCCCAACGCCGGCTCCGCCAAGCCTGCGACGAGGTCCGCCAGGAGTGGACCAACCGCCAGCGCCGCCAACGCCGCGTCGAGGCGTTCCAGATGCAGAACCGGCTCGCGGAAGCGATCGGTGTGAGCCGGCCGGCCCTCGCCAAGGCGGCCTTGCCGCGTTAGTAGGGTGAGTCGATCGCTTCACGGCCGTTGCGCGTCATGAAGGCGTTGAGCACCTCGACCGCGGTGTCGATTGAGATGGCGCTCGAATGGCCATCGGCGAAGCCCGCCAAGAAGACCCCCGGGTGAAACGAACCGATGCCGCCAACCGGGTTGGCGGCGTTCGCGACCGCATCGTAGTCCTGCGGCTTGGTCCACTCGACGGCGTGGTCATCATCGACCTGGACCAGCATCAGGGTCTTCGAGGTTCCGTCGGAAATCTGGCGGAATGCGATCCCTTCTGGCCCCCCCGTGAAGACGGCGTCGGGTCCGACCACTCCAAGGTAATGCGTCTTGCCCGCCGCCTCCTCCAGGCTAGGAGAAGACGGGTCAAGGTACATCAGGGGCATCTCCGCAATCAGCGGCAGGTTGTTGGGGCTGTCCCAGGGCTCGTCAAGGTTGAACTTCTGGTAGAGTTCGTCCTCTGCGATGAATGGCAAGATCGCGACCCGCCAGCTCAAGAGCGGGGTTCCGTCGTCCGCGCAGATCGCTTGGGCCGGGAATGCGCTGTTCACATCGTGATGGTTGTGGAACGCCAGCAGGATCTGCTTGACGTTGTTCAGCGACTGGTTCCGCCGCGCCGCTTCTCGCGCGGCTTGCACCGCTGGCAGCAGTAGGGCGACCAGGATTCCGATGATGGCGATCTGCATTTGAGCGTCTGGGCCCTCGCCCGCCGCGATCTCGCCGAGGACAAACGCCTTGTCGCCCTCGCGGCGGGGCGAGAGGGTGGTGACTTGGTGTTGGTATATGCGGTCCATGTACCGGGCGGTTGCTTGCGCGACCGGGTCGCTGCTCGCCGCGAGTTTCTGGTAATCGGGGTTCTCATCGAAGCCCTTGAGCCTTATCTCGGCGATCCCCTGCTGGATCAGCCCTTGGAGCCGAGCCCCGTCCGAGGCGTTGTTCGCGTAGACGGTCAGCGACGAGTCGCGCTCGAACGTCAGGTCGGCCGTCAGCACGGCGCCCTGGATCAGGTCGATCGCTTGGAAGTACTTGTGGGCCTCCGGCGGAACCTCCTGCATCGCCTGAGCGAGGCCCAGCTGGATGAGCGGCTTGAGCGGGTCGAGCATCACCGCGGCGTGCAGGTGATTCGCCTCGCCCCCCTTCGCTTGCATGGCGCGGGCCAGCTTGCTCGGCTCGGCCGCCTCGTCCCGCTTGATCAGCCGCTTGATGAAGGCCTTCGATCCCGCGGCGAGGGTCTGGTCGTTCAGCAGGCAGAGGCTCGGCGCAAACTGCACCTGGCTCTCCAAGAAGGGACGGCCCTCCAACTCGCTCGGCGTGGTGTGCTCGACCAGCTTCGGGTCCAGGCGATTGAGGTCGATCGGCTGCGAGGCGCTCAGCACCACCGCGTACTGCGGCGCGATCCCCGCGGGCGGTTCGGCGACGACGGTCAGCCTCTGGATCGCGGCGAGAGGCAGCCCGAGGTGCTTCTGCAACGCGGCGTCGGCGATCTCGACCGGCAGGTGCCGCAGGGCCTCCACACCGGCCATCGCCGCGGGGCGGACGGTCACCGCCGCCACGCTGCGGGGCGTGAGGTACTCGACCGCCGACGGCTCGGCCGCCCGCGCCGAGGCGAGGGACGACAGCAGGAGGCTCCAGGCGAGGAGGCATCGCAGCGGGACGCTCGGCGTGCGCATAACGGCTCATGGGGTTCGGGATCCGGTGTCGCGGCTGCCCGCCGCGTGCCCCGAGTCTCCCCGCTACGCGGGCTACGTCAAGCTAGGCGAGCCCAGTCAGCGGGCCGTCGTCGCAGAACTCGGGCTTGCCGAAGCTGTCCACGTCGAGCCCGTAGGCGGTGGCGAGCCACAGCAGCAGGCGGTTGTGAGGGACATCGCCCATTTCGAGGGCGCGGCCCCCCTGCAGACCCCAAGTCTGGCCCCCCTGGCCCCCCAGCAGCACGAAGGGCGTGTTATCGAGCGTGTGGCTGTTGCCCTTGCCCAGCTCGTTGGTCCAAAGGATCAGGGTGTTGTCGAGCACCGAACCGTCGCCCCCCGGCTCGGGCGTGTCGGCGAGCCGTTGGGCGAGGTGCGCGATCTCGCTGGCGTACCAGCGGTTGATCCGAGTGAGCTTCTCGACCGCGTCGGTGTCCGAATCGGGTCGGTGTGACAGCTCGTGATGGCTCTCTTCGATGCCGAGCCACGACATGCGGGCGCCGCCGACCGAGTTGGTGAACTGGAGCGTCGCCACCCGGGTGAAGTCGGCCGCCAGCGCGTGGGTGAGCAACTCGATCTGCATGCGGCTGATCCGCGGCATGTGCTCGTTCGTGTCGCGTGCGCCGGGCTCCAGCTCGGGCACGGCGTGGTCGAGAGGCTCGCTCTCGGCTTCGGTCGCGAGCTGTTGCTCCATGGAGCGGACGAAGCCGGCGTGCTCGTCCAGTAGCCGGCGGTCTTCTTCGCCAACGAGGTCGGCGACCCGGCGGAAGTCGTCGCGGATCGTATCGAGCACGCTGGCCAGCTTCTGCCGGTTGCGGCGGTCGCCGTACAGTTTGGCGAACATCTGGTACGGGTCATCGATCGGCGCGACCGGCTTGTTCGGTCCCGCGTAGACCATGCGCGTCCACGTGTCGGCCCGGTCGGGAACCACCACGCCGAACTCGAGCGACCCGAAACGGGTGCGGGTCTTCGCGTCGGCCTGAAGATGGGCTCGGATCGCCTGATCGATCGATCTGCCACTCGACCAACCGGCGGGCGTGTGGCTGCCCCCCTGCAAGTTGCCGGGGAAGAGTTCGATGCCCGTCAGCAAGCAGCCCATCCCGCGCATGTGGTTGTCGCCGTCTCCGCGGACCTTGTCACTCACGCCGTGGAGCGTGAGCACCCGATCGCGGAAGGGCTCGAAGGGCTCGAGGATCGGCGTGAGCTTCAGGGGGTTCTTATCGTCGGTCGGCTCGGGCCAGAAGTTCTGTGGGATCACCCCGTTGGGGCTGAACACGATCACCAGACGCTGCTTCGCGAGCGGGGGCTCGGCGGCGCCGGCGAAGGCGGGCAGGTTGCTGAGGAACGGCGCGAGCGCCGGGCTGAGGCCCGCGGCACGCAGGAAGTCGCGGCGTGAGGGAGTCATCGGTTCGCCTTCGTGGGAACTAGTTGGCTCGCGCCGAGACCACCGCGATCTCGACCAGCAGTTCGCGGATGTTGAAGTCGCTCTCGCGGAACCCCTCAAGCAGGCGCTCGCGGGTCTCAACGCCGTACGCCAGGATCGGCTGCTTGGTCACGTGCTCGAAGAGCTGGGTCACGAAAGACCGGTGCACGTCCTCCGAATCGGCGAGGAACCGTGCCAAGTCGTGCGAGCCGGCAAGCCGGACCGTGCCGCCGTCGGTGGCGATGTAGCCGCCGGTGGCGTCGATCGGCCGTCCGATCTCGCGCTCGCGGTAGCGGCCGACCGCGTCGAAGTTCTCCAGCGTGAACCCGAGGTCGTTGATCAGCACGTGGCACGCCTGGCACGCGCCGGGGCTTGTTTGCGCGGCGACGCGCTCGCGGGTCGTCATGTCGGGCGCCAGCTCGGGCGCCAGCGGCGCGACCGCCTCGGGGGGCGGGCGGAGCGACCGGCCCAGCACGTTGCGTGCGAGGAACACGCCCCGGTGGATCGGCGAGGTGTCGCGGTAGTACGAGAACGCCGTGACGATGAACGGGTGCGAGACGACGCCCGCCCGCTCGCGTGTCTCGGCCCGAGATCGGACGAACCGTTCGGGTTCGTCCCCGCCGAACTCGAGACCGAGAAAGTCAGCGAGCCGCTTGTTGACGAACAACTCCTCGGACAGGAAGAGCTCGCGAAGATCCCCGCTCCCCCGCCAGACGACCTCGTCGAGCAGCATCTCGAGCGAAGCCCGCATATCGGCGGCGATGCGGTCGTTGAAATCGGGGAAGCGGGCCGGGTCGCGCGACAGCTTCCCCGCGTGATCGAGCCGCAGCCAGTGCTCGAAGAACTCGCTCAACTTGGATCGCGTCCGCTGGTCTAGCAGCATCCGCTCGGCCCGCTGACGAACTTGGTTCTCCTGGCTCAAATGGCCGCGCTCGGCCGACTTGCGAAGACGCGTATCCGGCAGCGAATCCCACAGCCCCAAGGCGAGCCGGGTCGCGATCGCGTAGTCGTCGTGCAGGTCGGGCGAGGCGAGCGCGAGCGAGGCCTCGGGGTACAGGAAGCGGGGGCTCTTCAGGATCGAGAGCAACGCCAACTCGATCGACTCCGCCGTGGTCGGTGTGTCGGGGCCCTGCTGGAAGCATCGCTCGATCAGAACGGCTTTCTCCTCGGGCGTAGGCGGCCGGCGGAAGGCGACCGCCGCGAAACGCTCGCAGAAGTCGATCGCCTGCGCGGGAGTGATCGAATCGGCCGACTCGATCTTCTCCCCACCGGGACGCCTCGCCAGGCGGGGCAGGTCCTCAAGGACCGCTTCGGCGAACTCGAGCGCCGCGGCGGTTGAGGCCTCGTCCCAGTCGGCCGAGACGTTCGCGCCCCGCATGTAGCCGACGCTGCGATCATCGGGCGGGAACTTGACGGTGGTCGCGTGGACGTACGGGCCGACCTCGGGCAACAAGTACCGGTTGGGGATCACCTCCTCGATGCCGCCCGGCGGACGCCAACGCAGCGCAAGGCGGAGATCTTCGGATCGCACCCGAGAAGAGTTGAGCCGGAGCGAGTAAGCGCGGCCCCCGATCAGTCGCAGGTTGCCTCGCAAGATCGGGTCGCCGGCGGAGCGGATCTTAACGTCGATGACCGGCGTGTCGTTGATCGTGAGCTGGACCGCGGCGTCCGACTCGACCGAGAACTGATAGTCGCCGGTCTTGGGGGCGATCAGCCCGCCCCAGACATCGACGTAAACATCGAGCCGTTTGTTGCCACGCCGCCCTTCCTCTGCCTCTTTGGGATAGCGGTAGCTATCGGGCAGATCCTCGATCTCGGACAACAAGAAATCGATGCGTGGCAAATCGAGTTCTTGGCGTGGACCGACCGCCCCAACGTTCACCTTGGTTTGGAACCGGGACTTCAAGCCACGCTCTTCGCCCGGCGTGTACCGCCGGCTGAAATCGCTCAGCAGATCGGCGTAAGACTGCTGGAGCTGACGCACGGTCAGCCGTGAGAGCTCGCGGCGTGGCGGCCGGATGCGTGCCTGCGCCAGCGGCGAGTAGAACGCGCCGTGGACGTAGCGCGCGATCGCCTCCGCCTCGGCGCCGACACACGCCTCGGGCTCGCCCTCGGGCATCGTCTCGGTGATGACGCGCGTCAGCTCACGGACCGGCAGGTCGCCGGTCAGGGTCGGACGGTGGTAGTCGGTCCCCTGCCCCTGAGCGCCATGGCAATCGGCGCAGTGCTGTGAGTAAAGCGCAGCCCCGCTCGGGCCATCGGAGGCCAGCGCATCGGAGGCCAGCGCAACGGTGGCGCCGAGTGCGAGGCACACAAGCGGGTAGGCAAGAGACAGGAGAAGTCGTTGAATCGCCGGCATGCGGGAGCGCGCGGAGGGGGGCGGTTCGTACCCTACAACCCTAGCGAGCGGGCCCCGACCGGGTCAAACCAGGTCCGGGTCCCCCTGCTTTTCCAGGGCCGTTCGCAACGCGTCTGACGGATGCAGCGGCTGCCCGCGATCGTCGACGCCACTCTACTCATGTCGCTTCGGCCGGATAACGGTCGGTAAAGATCACCTCCGATTTATCGAGCTGCCCGCCACGCGGGTGGGCCGGCTTCAACCCCTTGCCGACGACGACGAGGAAGCCGATCGCGTGCCCCTCGGGCAGACCGATCAACTCGCCGACTTGCTGCGGGTCGAAGCCGATCATCGGGCAGGAGTCGTACCCCATCGCCTTGGCGGCGAGCATGATCGTTTGGCCCGCGATGCCCGCTGAGCGCATCACCTCGTCGTGCTGCACCTGCTCGCCCGAGTTCGTGTAGAACTGGCCGATCATCGGCACGAGCATCTCTTGCGTCGCCTCGGGGGCGTTCCGCCAGTACCGCCCCGGCTCCTTCGCCCACGCTTTGGAGTCACCGCAGATCACGATGGCGAGGTTCGCGTCGGTCACCTGCGCCTGGTCCCAGGCCGCCGCCCGGAGCTTCTTCTTCTGCTCCGCGTCCCGGACGACGACGAACCGCCAGTTCTGGATGTTGAACGAGGTCGGCGAGAGGAGAGCGTGGTCGAGCAGCCGCTCGACGTCCGCCTCGGGCATCTCGAACGCCGGGTCGTAATGCTTGACGGCGCGGCGTTCTTGGATCGCAGTGAAGGTGTCCATGCGTAGGTCCTCGTGTGCGTGGTGGTGATCAAGTTTCGTAAACAATCCGCCCGTGCTGCTGACTGCGGCTGATCCGGTCGGTCGCGTAGAGGCCCGCGAGAACGAACTCGACGCAGCTCGCCCGCACCGCCGGGTTCTCCGAGGCGTTCACCTCGAACGCCTTGTCCCAGGCGGGCGGCACGCGTTGCAGCAGTTCGGCGTAGTGCGACGAGGGGAGCATGTCGCCGACCTCGATCCGCACGCCCTGCGAGAAGACCTCGGCGATCTCGGCGAGGCCGTGCTCATCGACGTACTCGTCGAACACGGTGGCGATCGCCTGGGCGACGACGGCGTCGAGCACCTGGCGCTCGTTCATCTGGTGCGAGCCCATCAGGTCGAGCTCGAGCTTGCCCAGCGAGCTGGCGTAGAGGTGCCCCAGATCGCTGATCCGGGGCGCCGCGGTCGGCTCGCCGAGCACCGCCGCCCGGTGCCGCGCCGAAGCGAGCATCGTCCGGTAGTTCGCCAGCGACAACCGCGCCGACACGCCCGAGTCGTGATCGACGTACTTCGATTCGCGCGCCGCGCGGCTGATCTCCTCGATCAGCTCTTTCATGAAGTAGGGAACGACGACCGAAGGCTGCTCATCCGAGCCAGAGTTACCCGCCTTCCCCTCGCCCCCTTCCGCCTTGGGATCCACCTCTTGCTCAAGGATCTCAACCCCCTGGCTACGATCGAGCGGGTAGTGGGTGTGGATCAGCGACCCGATGCGGTCCTTGAGCTGCGGGATCACCTTGCCCGAGCGGTTGTAAGTCGCCGGGTTGGCGCTGAAGAGGATCATCACGTCGATGTCGAACTTCACGGGGTAGCCGCGGATCTGCACGTCGCGCTCTTCGAGGATGTTGAAGAGGCCGACCTGGACCAGCTCGTCGAGCTCGGGCAGTTCATTCATCGCGAACAGCCCGCGGTGCATCCGCGGGATGAGGCCGAAGTGGAGCGCCTCCTCGGCGCCCATGCTGACGCCCGCGGCGAGCATCGCCGGGTCGATCTCGCCGATCAGGTCGGCGAACTTCGTGCCGGGGGCGAGGCGTTCTGCGTAGCGGTCCTCGCGGCGCCACCAGGCGATCGGGACCTCGTCGGCGGGCGTGCCGTTCACGAGCATCCGGCCGCGCGAGGTGATCGGATGGTACGGGTCGTCGTGCAGCGGGATCTTGCGGTCGTCGAGGTACGGGATCGCTTCGTCAAGGAAGTCGACCAGCCGCCGCATAAGCCGGCTCTTTGCCTGCCCCTTCTCCCCGAGGAACAGCAAGTCGTGCTGAGCGAGCAGCGCGATGTTGAGCTCGGGGATGACGGTCTCGTCGTAACCGACGATGCCCGGGAACAACTCCTCGCCCGCGCTGAGCTTGCGGAGGAAGTTGTCGTGGACCTCTTGCTTGACCGTCTTGCTCCGCCAGCCGCAGTTGCGCAGCTCGGCGAGGGTCTTGGGGCGGGGAGTTGCGTCGAACGACATCGGCGGTGGGGGCGTGTGGTGGGGCGTCGGGCGGGATTAGCCCGATTGTAGCGCATCACGCCGCCCCGCCCAGTGACACGCCGCACGTAAACGGCCCGGCGGTCACGCGGACCGCCGGGCCGTGGCGTTTGGATCCGATTTCCGGTCCTCAGGCGCCCGCCGGGTCGACGCCGTCGCTCCAGGGGCCGGCCAGCTCCTGATACTTGGGGGGAACGAGTTTGCTCCCCTTGTCGCCGGCGGTCCATCCGGGCACGTGGTGCGTGTCGGCGCCGGTGTAGGACATCTTCTCCCAGCCCTTCGCCCAGCCGTCGTTGCCGTCGGAAATGGTGAGCGTCTTCGGATTGAAGTGGTACACCTTGCCCTCGCGATAACTCTTGGCGCCCAGCTTGACGACCGTCATCGCCGCGGCGCCCAGCTCGGGCGAGCAGTTCACCGACTCCGGGGTGTCGGCAAAGACCGCGTCCGTGAAGTTCTGGAAGTGGGCGAAGGAGGAGTCCTTCACCTCACCGACTTCGACCCGCTCGTCCTTGATCGAGGAATCGAGCGTCACCTGCGGGCGTTCGGCGACGAAGTCGTAACCCGTGAAGGCCTCGCCCGTGCCGAGCAGGGCCGATCCGAAATGGCCGCGGATGACCTGCTGGATCGGCACGTTCGAGGAGGACATCGTCGCCGTGACGAGGCCTTGCACGCCCTCGTGAAAGTCGGTGACCACAGTCGCCACGTCGGGCGCCTCGCGGCCGTCGTACTCCAGGAAGATCCCCCCCCCGCCGACGACGCGCCCCGGCCAGCGGAGCCCGGTCGCCTTGAGCATCGAGGTGGTGCGGTGCACGAACAGGTCGGTGTACATGCCCGAGCCGAAGTCCCAGTAGCAACGCCACTGTGCGAAGCGGGCGCGGTCGAACGGCTGTTTGGGTGCGAGACCCTGCTCGTGGCCGACGAAGGTGTCCCAGTCGATGTTCGACGGGTTCATGTCGCGGGTGAGGTTGTAGTAACGCCACTGCCCCACGTTCGAGTTGCGGAAGAACTCGGTCTGGTACTGCATCAGCTTGCCGAGCTTGCCGGCACGGATGTCTTCGTTGATCCGGTTCCACACGGGCAGCGAGGTGCTTTGCACGCCGACCTGCATCACCTTGCCGGACGCCTTCCAAGCCCGGTAGACGTCGAGCGCCTCCTCGACGCTGTGCGTCATCGGCTTCTCGCAGTAGACGTGCTTGCCCGCCTTGAGGGCGTCGATCGTCTGCACCGCGTGCCAGTGGTCGGGCGTGGCGATGACGACCGCGTCGATCGACGGATCGTTCACGATGTCGCGGTAGTCGCCGGTCTTGGTCGGCGCCTTGCCGGTCTCTTTCTCGATCCAGGCGGCTTTGTCATCGCGATACTGGTTGAAAACGTCGCAAACCGCGGCGCACTCGACCGTGCCCGGCCCGGTCTGCAGCTTGATGGCCGACTTGATGTGCGTGTCGCAGCGACCGCCCACGCCAATGAAGCCGATCCGCAAGCGCGAGTTCGCCCCGGCGCTGGCGGCCTGGAGGGTCGAGGTCGAAGCGAGCGCAGCAGTGGCGCCGGAAGTCGCCAGAAAACCGCGGCGGGATACGCTATGAGGGGTCATCGACAGCAGCTCCAAGGTGGCGGAAGGATGGAAAGCGACCGTTCCGATCGGAGTCGAAAGCCGAGGTGATCCGAACAGGGGATTAGGATATACCAAATCGGCGTCAGCCGTTGATTCAACCACTTTCGCCCGATATTTCTCGACGAACAACCCCCGTCAGGCCCAGAAGATGTCGGCTTTTAGCGGTCGGAGAAAGTCGTCAACAGAATCTAGGCGCCCTGACCGATCCGAGAGAAGCGCATTAGGCTAGGCCCACCGGCCGAGTGGCGGAATTGGCAGACGCTCCGGATTTAAAATCCGGTGGGGGGTAACCCCCGTGCGGGTTCGAGTCCCGCCTCGGCTACTAGACAAGTGGACAGGGGTAGCAGCGCGTCGCAAACAGCGGCAAGTGGCGGCTCCTTATCTCTGTCTTCGGTTTGCTCCGGCCCTCAGGGGACGCCTTCGGCGACCTACCCTGCTGCAGTTAGGTCGTCACCTCCAAGTGGCGGGGGAGCGGCGGTGGGCCACGGCGGAGATCTCGACGCCAGAGGATCAGCGGGGTTGTCTACTCAGGGGCGACATCGACTCAGGGTTCGCCGTAGAAGTCGGCAGCCGGAGAGCCTCTCCTGGTTGCGCCGATCGGCAAGAAACGTGACGGCGCCTGGTTGTTGACCCGCAGCCGTTCGATCTCGAACCACAGCTCGTCGCCGAGGCGTCTCAGCCGATCGACCTCTCGTTGCAACGCAAGACGAACGCGATACGCTTCGGCTTCATTCGGCTCATCGGCTTCCTCATCGTCAGCCGAAGGCTCTAAGGCCTGCGTAAGCATCGCCTGTTCGATAAGAGTCGAATCCAACTTCTGCTCGACCTGCTTGTGAGATTTTTGCAGCATCTGCAGCGGGAGGGCTCGTTCCCGGCTGTGCTCGAACACAACCATTTCGTAATAAGCCCTGCCAACGCCCCTGACTAGGTCCAGCAGTTCCTTTCGATCCGCGGTGGGATGCACGACGGCGATCTCCAACAGATCGCCATCGGCCGGGTACCAGGCGACGACGTGTTCTTTGAGCCACTCCATCTGCTGATCCCCATTCATCCCCTCGAAGACTTCTAACTTGGTCAGCTTGCTGAGGTCGGCTCCGAGAGCGCCTTGCAGAACTAGCGGCGACTTGACGTAGGCCGCTTGCGTAGCGCGCAAGCGATCCGCCTCGCGAGGCCCCAGTGTGATCGGCTCGAGGAACCCTTGAGGCGACGTGTTGATAACGTATTGCACATAGGCGCGGCGTTGCTCACCGATGTCATCAGGCTGCATGCCGCCGGAGAGCCACCATCCCAGCCCCAGACCGGCAGCTGCTGCTATGAGAGCAACGAGCACGAGCACTTGAGGCGTCGTCTTCATCGTGGCATCCACATGTGGAAGTAGAGGACCGTCTCTCGTCACTTCTATAACACTCGCCCACGCCGCCTCGATTCGCAACCCTTCGTCAGGATTCTCTGCTCAGGAGGGGGTTAAAGAAAGGTGTTGCTCTCACGAGCTGCGTCCCCGTCGCCTAGTCATCGACGCCGTCCAGTTCCCACACGGTTCGGTACGCCTGCTGCTCTTGGAAGTAGTCCATCAACTGCGAGTAAAAGGGATGGCCCCCCAGGGTCGAGCTATCACCGATGACGCGGAGGGCGCGGCGGGCGCGGGTCAGGGCGACGTTCGTGCGGCGTGTGTCGGCGAGGAAGCCGATTTCGCCGGAGGTGTTGCTGCGCACCAGCGTGATGATGACGGCCTCCTTCTCGCGACCCTGGAAGCCGTCGACCGTGTCGATCTCTAGACCAGGGATCCGCAGGCGGTTCCGCAACAGCCGAACCTGCGCCGCATACGGGGCGATGACCGCGATCTGGCTTGGTTCAAGTCCGGAGTCGAAGAACCGCTTGACCTGACCGGCGACCCAGGTCGCCTCCTGAGGGTTCCGCTTGCTCTCGCCGTCTGGTTCGAGCTCCTCGCGCCACTCGGCGCCGGCGGTGTCCCAGTACTCGAGAACGGGTAAGCCCTGGTCGTCCGGCGTAACCTCTGGCAGGTCGCTGAGCCGGTGCTCTTTGACCGACTCGTCGGCGATCAGCTCCCCCCCATAAAACTGATCGCTTGGAAACCGCATGATCGACTCGTGCATCCGGTACTGCACGGTTAAACGTCGGTAGCATTCGCTGCCCGTCTGGCGGATCAGCCGCTCCATGGGGCTCACCTGAAACCCCTCCTTGGCCGCCTCGCCCGACAGGACGGTGGGCGGGAGCTGGCAGTGGTCGCCCGCGATGACGATCCGGTCGGCGCGCAGCATGGCCTGCCACAGCGCGGGCTCGGTCGATTGGCACGCCTCGTCGATGACGACGAGGTCAAACCGCCGCTCTCCGAGCAGGTCGTCGTCAACCGTCATGGTCGTGCAGACGACATCGGCCGAACTCAGCACCTGCTGCACGACATGCCGCTCCAGCTGTCGAGCGTGCTGGCGGAGGGTCTTCGCTTCGGAGTAACACTCGCGGCGGCGTTGGTGGGCGTCCCGGCTGCGGGCGTCGCGTGACGCCTTGCGCATCAAGGACTCCGCCTCGCGGTACATGTCGCGTATCACCTGCTGCGACTCATCAGCCTCGACCAACTCGTCGAGCGTGTGGCCCCGCAACGCCTCGAAGACTCGGGCGGGGTGGCCCACCCGCAGTACCGAAGGGACCCGCGAGACAAGGCGTTCCAGGAGGTTGTCGACCGCCGTGTTGCTCGGGGCGCAGGCGAGCGCCTTGTCGCCGGCGGCGACCGCCTGGTCGATCACCTCGGCGAGCGTAGTCGTCTTCCCGGTGCCGGGCGGGCCGTGGATGATCGCAACGTCCCGTGCCGAGAGGGCGAAGCGGACCGCCTCCTGTTGCGGTGGGTTCAGCTGCGTCGCGAACTTCACCTGCGGGGCGGCGTCGAACCGGGCCTCCTGGAGGCCGATCAAGGTGTCACGCAGCCGGGCCGGCGCGCCGGTCAGCATCCGGGCGCGCGCCATGCCTTGTAGCTGCCGCAGGCGCGTCCGTTCGTCGGGAGAGAGATCAACCCGGAAACGCTTTCCGTCTGGGATTCTCTCCGCGGCGATCTGCAACGAGTCGCTGGTGCGGCGGCTGACCACACCGGGCAGCCCGCCGGCGTTGAGGTCCCCCTCGTCCGAGAGCACGACCGGAGAACCGACCTTGAGGCGGTTCATCGGCAGCGGCTCGCCCGCCGGCTTGGTGAAGTCGATCAGCACCCGTCCGCCGAGGCCGATCTTGTGCTCGGCGACCCGGAGGTTGACGAGGGTCTCCCCCGATCGCTCCGGGTTGCCGGTCCGCCGCTTCTGCATGCGGTCCTTGAGACGCTGCCGCTCGGCCTCGCCTTCCATCTCCAACCAGTGCTCGAGCTGGTCGAAGTAGGCGTCGGTAGTGGACCAAGGCATCCGAAGTTCTGCGGGAGCTATGTTACGTGAGGCGGGGGCGGCGGATCAGCGTAACACCTCGGAGCCGTGTCGGCAGGGGCTTAGAGCGGTTTGCTCACAGGCGTAACGTTTGGCTTCGCGGGTTGACCCGTCGCTTTGTCGGCCTCCATCGGCGATGCCCGCATCGCCTGCTTCGGCCTCCGCGCAACGGATCAATCCACTTCGCCAGCCCGTTACGCCTGATCGCAAACCGCTCTAGCCGAGCTGCCCGACTCCCTGGAGGCCGGGCTCATAATCAGGAAGCCCTCGCGCGACACGGCTTGATTCGTGCAGGGACGAGTGAGCTACTTACGAGCCGCTACGCGGGCGGTTGCTCCAACTCAGCCAGATGGGCGAGCGAAGCGTCTGCGAAGCTAAAAGACCGCCCAACCGAATCCCGCCCCAGGCAGGTAGCCGAGCTTGCGTCTAGCCACCGGCTAGTTCGCCCAGGCTGTCACCTGACGCCCCGCAGGAGCGTCCAGAACGCGCCGATAACGACCAACAACGCGGAGCCGGACTCGGGAACGGCCGCGGAGCTGGCGGGCGTGAGTGAGTCTCCGTAGTGCTGAGCCCAGGTGGCGTAGTCGGTGGCGTCGTACTCACCGCCGAGGTTGTCTCGCCACACGGTGTAGTCTGCCGCGTCGATGACGCCGTCTTGGTTGAAGTCGCCGGCGAGGGCCGGTGATGAAACGAACGACGACAGCCACTGCGCCGCCGCCGAATTATTGGGCTGATCGACCGAGCCGCCAACGTTGAAGTTCCACTTGCTCCCGTTGGAGCCGGGCATACCCCACTGCCAGATGTGGATCGCTGGCAGCTGTTCTTGCCTGCCATCCAGGGCGCGGTTGAGGCCCTTGAACGCCATGAGCTGCTCGTCCGAATCGATGGCGCCCGACTCGTTCTGCGGGTTCACCGTCGTCCGGTTGTACGGCAGGTAGCCGACCTCGGTGAGCACCACGGGCAGGCCGGCCCCGCCGCGCAGGCCGTCGGCGAAGGGGAGGATGTGCTGGTCCAAGCGGTCGTTCCAGCCCTGCTCGACCTGGCCGATGAAAGTCTCGTTCGGGTCGGAACCCGAGCCGTCCGATTCGGCGTTAGTGGTCGTGTTGCGGAAGTAGGAATCGATCCCTACGTAGTCGATCGCCGGGTTGTCCCAGATCGCCGCAGTCACGTTGCTGTGGTTGTAGTTGTCCCAGTTGGCGGCGTACCCCAGCTCGCCCGTGAAGGCGGCGTCGACCGCGCCGATGACCGAGGCCCACTTCGCGTTGTTCCCGCTGTTGCGAGCGATCGCCTTCAGCTCGGTGCCGACGTTCATCGCGTCGGCGCCGTTCGCCTGGGCGACCTGGGCCACGTCGACGAGGTAGTCCTCGTAGTCGTCCCAGTAGTTGCTCCACTGAGAGCTGCCGGGCGTTGGGTTGTACTGACCGCGCCAGAAGGCGAACCCCTGCATTTCGACGAACGGGTTGACCGTGACCCGCATGCCGAGCGACTTCGCCTCGGCGATGCCGGCCGCGATGTGGCTGAGCTCGGGACCCTGCGACGAGGAGCTGGCGATCGAGCCGGAGGACTGGTTGATGAACCGGACCGGGCTGATCGAGACCTCCGTGAAGCCGGCGCCGTGAACGTCGCGGACCGCGTTACGCCAAACGTTCGCCCCGGAACCTCCTGCGTTCCACCACGAGATCAGGTTGAAGCCGACGCCGGGGTCGGCATTAGGCTCGTAAATCTGCGGGTCCCCCGCCTCGGCGTGGAGAGCGGCAAAGGCGGCAGTGGCGAACGCCCAACGGAGTACGGAACGGGGCATTGAGAACAGCGCCCTGGAGAGTGGGTTAAGGCCGGGGGATACGGATCGCCAACTGGCGAGACGCCGAGACATCGACCGTGAGGGGCGTGGTCTTCGACCTCATGTACTCGACCGGCGCCGCCTTGGCGTTGGGTCCGCCGGCGAGTTTCAGGTAGACGGCGTGCTCGCCGACAACGAGGCCATCGTTGTACTTGTAGCTGGTGACCGATTGGATCTTCCCGTCGGCGCCAACGATGCCGGTCGCCACGCGGGCGTGGCTCTTGCCGTCGGGCGATTCGACCTTGGGAACGAACTTGATCTGGTAGTCGCCAAGAGGGAGTGGCTCGCCGTCCTCGTACAGAACGTCACCGCTCACTGAGACGATGTCGAACGGTCCGTTGCTGCACCCGGAGGTCAGCAGCAACAAGACGGCGGCGACGCCCGGAAGGTTCCTACGCTTCATGATCATGCCCACCATGGCTCTCAATAATCCGAAACCGTGAAAGAGTCGCGTGACACGTTCAGACGCTGCCAGGTGAGGAAGGTGTCTTGTCTCGTCTGTTCGACGCCGATCTCACCGCCGAGGACGAAGTCGCCAGTCTCGACGAAATCGCCGATGAACCTCACGCTGGCGTCGGCGAGGCCAGCGACCACTCCGCCGGGGTGCATGCTACGCACGGTCGATTGCCCGCTGTTGTTGACCCCCGCATCGACCCCCATGCACTTTTGGTTGAGGCCCTCGGCCCCGAGTCGATTGACCAAGTCGGGCCCGTCTCGGACATCGTCGTGCGAGGGCACGCAACCGTTGGGCGGGGCGTCGATGTGCCGACAATGGAAACTCGAACCGCACATCCCCATCGCCCAGACACCTCGCCGGTCCGTCTCATCCACACCGGCACGGAGCTCCATCAGCATCAAGGTCTTCGAGGTGCCGTCCGTGATCTTGCTGATCGAGAGCGACTGATCGACAACGCCGTCGCTGTAGCCGGCGATACCGAGCTGAAAAGCCATGTCGGCGATGTTGTTCTGTTCGACGGTGCGCCGCTTGATATCTCGCCAGATGCTCGGCCAGTAATGGACCGCGTTCAGGCCATAATTGCCCCGGGCCCAGATCTTCTCGGAAGCCCCCGACCCCTCAATGAAGGGCGTGCCGTTTGCTCCATCGCTCGGGCAGAGCATGGCCTGGACCGGCGTCGCCCTCGCGACCGCGTTCCTTGTGCCTGTCGGGTCATCGCTAACCCGTATCAGCGGCTCGATCTCAAAGAGATCGGAGAGCTGCTGCTCCTCCATGAAAGGCAAGACCCGAATCACCCAGTTATGATAAAGGGCCCGTCCATCCAACGAACTCATGTTCGCCGAACCCGACAGCTCTTCGATTGAGGGAAACTCCGCGGCCGCAGGAAAACTGCCGTTCGTGTCGTGGTAGTTGTGCATCGCCAACGCGAGGTTCTTCACGTTGTTGACGCACTGCGTGCGACGGGCCGCTTCGCGGGCGGCCTGCACCGCTGGCAGCAGCAGCGCGACAAGGATGCCGATGATGGCGATCACGACCAGCAGTTCGACCAGCGTGAACGCCGGGCGTGTTGACTTCTTCGAGCTCATGGTTCTCCTACCTGAAACGAGAAGCCACCGTCCCAACGCCCCGAAGGGCGTGAGTTGTGGGAGGGCGTGTGTTAGACCGAGGAATACTTGCGGATCCGAATCAGACGCGGCGCCGCAAGCCGATGATCGCGAAGCCACCCAACAGGGTCACCAGTGTGGCCGGCTCGGGCACGGCCGCCGCAGCGGGAGCGGCGTTCGTGGCGCCGTAGTTGGTCGTCCAAGCGTTGTACTGAGCGACGCCAATGACGCCGCCCTCGTTGTCGTTGGGAAGCGTGCCTTCCGGTTCGCCCACGTTGTCGCGCCAAACCGTGTAGTCGGCCGCATCGACGACGCCGTCGTTGTTGTAGTCGCCATCAACTCCCGAGAGCTCGGTCAGCAGTCGGAAGTTGTCCATGTAGAAGGTGTTGGCGCTGTCCGAATTCGTCGCCAGGGCGATGCGGAAGAAGGTTCCGTCCTGCAGCGGGTTGTCTGCGAGGCTCTGACCGCCGGCGCTGAACTCGGAGATGGGGATCTCAATCGTGACCGTGTCCCCCGCATTGTCGCCCGGGTTACCCGCCTGCTTTGCTGGGGATTGGTAGAACGTGCCCGACTGGTCGCTGATGTTCACGAACAGGCTGAGGAAGGTCGGGAAGTTCGGGAATTGGTCATCCGGGAAGGTGACATCGAATACGAGCTTGTCGGCTCCGTTCACACCCGCGATCAGCTCGTCAATCTGCGCTTGATTCGCAGGGTCCCCCGCCTCACCGCTGTCGAGCACGAATTGGCTGGCCCAGGCGAAGCCCGCGTCGGGGGAATCGACCTGCAGGGCCGAGGCGCCGTCGGTGGCGCCGAGCGTCGTGATTGAACGCGTGTGCTGGTATGGTTGGCCCTCGAAACCGTCGCCCCAACCTTCGAACTGCTCGTTGATTCCTGGTGTGCCGAGATCGTCGGGGGTCTCCCAGGAGAAGATCGGGGTCTCAACGAATTGCTTGGCCTCGGTGAACCGGATGTTGTCGAGGTAGTAGAGGACTCCTTCGTCCAGGGGGCCCTGTGTATGGTTGCTGTTGGAACCGAAACCGAGCTGGAAGAACTCCGCGTCCTGCGAGAGCGAGAGGGCCGATGCCGGCATGCTTGCCGGAACAAAGCTCGCCGAGCCGGGCGACCCGTTCACCACGCCGAACGACTCTTGGAATCCACCGCCCGTGCTGTTCGAGAAGACGTTCAGCTGGAAGAAACCACCCGGGTCGGTGACACGGTCCCAGCCGGCCTGGGTGAAGGTGACATCGAAGTCGAGCGTGTAGTCTTCCGGCGCCGCGGCGACCGTGTTGAAGAGGTCGTAGAGAGGCCCGCCATCGACGGAGTTTTCGTTCACCACGACGTCGCGTCCGAAGCCCGAACCGGTTTCGATCTCCAGGGCCATCGTGCCCTCGGTCGCACCGATTGAGGACTGGGCGTGATTGATGTAATCCGAATCGGAGCCTCCCTGTGGCTCGAAGCCGTCCAATCCCGTCTCGAACGAGTAGAGGAGCTGCGCCGACGCGGGCGACGCAACAACCAGGGTCGCGAAGAGGCACGTCAGAAATGACAAGCGGGCCGTCATGATTGAGTTCCTGTCTTGGGAGTGGGCGCAGCGTCCGTGGGTCGGCTCAGGCCGAACACCTACTAGAAGAGGGTCAGGATGTCGACAAGTCTCGCCGGTTGGAGCCGGCGGCGACCGCCTGAATGCGGCCGCCGCGTGCTCCACCCAGCTCTAGCACTCAACGCCGGCGTGAGGCCAACGCGGTCAGCCCCAGCAAGCCGGCCACTACGAGGCCAGTCGGTTCGGGAATGTTGTTCGTCAAGCGGACGTTGTCAAGGAACAGCGTGATCGGGCCATCAATGTTCTGGGACGGACCGCCGTACAGTTGGATGGTGAAGGCGCGGGTCGCGGTCATCGTGTCGGTCGGAACCGAGAAGGGGATCCAGACGCCCGTATTCGGGGCGAGGTTCTGGCCCAGAACGGAATTGAAGCTGTAACCACCGGTCTCACGCGAGACGAACTGGAAGAACCCGTGATTGCCGAACGCATCGAGCGCGGCGCCGTCGGCGATCTTCAAGTCGAACTCGACGTTGTCGTAGCCGCTCAGGTCGGTCTCGGGGAAGAAGACGTCGCCGGTGAAAGCGAAATTATTGTTCCCGCCCTGACTGGCCACATAAGTCATGTCCATCCGCAAGGCGCCCTGAGCGTTGCCGGGCGATCCCTCGGTGGCGTCTCGCGACAGACCAGGAGTGATCGGGCTACCGAAGTCGAAGCGCCAGCTCTGCACGCCATCGCCGAAGTCGTTGACCAACATGTCGGCCCGCGTGGGACCGATCAAAACCAGAGAGAAGGCGGTGCTAACGCCCAACAGCCAACCAAAGCGAGCTTTCATGAGTCACCTCGAGATGCGATTCAAAAGTGAGTAGGGATGAAGAGGAGCCGCTAGTTGGCAAACGATGCCGTCTCGCAAAAGGCGACGGATCTTGTTCCAACGAGAAGCATGGTAAAGTACTTGAACAGCTAGGTCAAGCACTTGAATAGCGTATTCTCCGATTATGTCGTTTCGGTAACCGGGGTGTGGTGTCGCGTCTCACGGTACCGGGCCCGTTGACTCTCGGAGGATAAAGTCGGCCTCGATCTTCGCCTGCTGGAGCGCCGCCCCTGTTAAGGGGCCATCGATACGCTCCAAAACCAAGGATGCAGACCGCTCACCTATCTCCTTGGGTCGCTGCCGCACCGTCGAAAGGGGCGGCGTCATCGTGGCGGCGAAATCGAGGTCCGCAAAGCCAACGACCGAGACATCGCCCGGGATCGACAGCCCGAGTGTGATCGCCGCCTCGTAGACGCAGTGGGCCTCGTGGTCGGTCACCGCGAAGACCGCGGTCGGTTTAGACGGGTCGGTGAGGAGCTTGGTGGCGACTTCGACCCCGTTGTCTCCGGTTCGGTTCAGCCGCCAGCTGCGGACCTCCGCCTCCGGGTTCAGCGCGACCGCTTTCTCGAATTGCTGGCGGCGTTCCAACGCCCAGGTCTGGGACTTGCTCTCGCGGGTCGAGATGCAGGCGATCCGGCGGTGCCCCAAGTCGAGCAGGTGCTTGGCCACGGCGCGGGTGGCCTGCGATTCGTTCGTGGCGACCGTGTCGCAGTACGGCTTATCGCTGCGGTGATCGATCACCACCACCGGTACGTTCTTCTCCGCTAGTCCGGATAAATGGTCCTGGTAAGTAAGGCCAAACGAAGGCCACATAATCAAGGCATCGACGCGGCGGTCGAGCAGACGATTGATCTGCCGCACACCCTCTTGTTCGTCGGCCTCGAAATGCGGCATGTGGTCGAGATCACCTTGCCAAATAGTGATCGGTAGGTAATCGGCCTCGCTCAGTCGCTGGTGGATCCCGGAGAGCACGTTCACCCAGAACGAGTCGTACGGCGGGATCATAACACCAACCGTGTTGGTCCGGCCCGTCTGGATGCCGCTGACAAGCAGGTTGCGCCGCCAGCCGAGCTTCTCCGACGCCTCGACGACGCGGCGGCAGGTCTCCTCGCCAAAGCGACTGCGATCACCTCGCAGAATCTTCGAGGCGGCGCTCACGGAGACGTTCGCCGCTTCGGCGACGTCCTTCAAACGGGGTACACGAGGTTGGGCCATTCCCTCGTTATAGCAAGCTTCGTGGCGCTGAGTCCAAGCAGGACGCAGAAAAGACCGCCAGAGAGACCATATCAAAAAGCACCTGCTAAACTACTTGAGCAACCCCGCGACATGGTCTAGTCTAAGGGTACTCATGTGGCTCCTTGCCACTCTGAATGCCGCTTCTCTAAGCCGATTTCCGCGCGTCAGGACGCCCTCGATGAGCTCGATCAACCACACCGCCGGCATCTCGTCACCACGCGAAGGTCGGGCCACGCGCCCGTTCCCGTGGCAGGATCGCCCCGCCGGCTCGAAAGAGATTGTGTGGCGTTACCGTTCGAACCCGGTCCTCGGCCGCAAGCCGGTCCCCGACATCCAAGGCATCTACAACAGCGCGGTCACCCCCTACGGCGACGGCTACGCCGGTGTCTTCCGCACCGAAGACCACACCCGTTTCCCACGCCTGCACGTGGGCTGGAGCGAGGACGGGATCGATTGGCAGATCGAGCGGCAGCCGGTCGAGTTCTCGAACCACCCGTTCGATCCGGCCGACTACGCCTACGACCCACGCGTCACGGCGATCGACGGCGAGTATGTCATCCAGTGGTGTGGCGGGCACAACGGGCCGACGATCAGCCTGGCGAGGACGAAGGACTTCCGCACCTTCGAGCGCATGGAGAACGCCTTTCTGCCGTTCAATCGGAATGGGGTGCTGTTCCCACGCAAGATCAACGGCAACTACTACCTGCTCAGCCGCCCCAGCGACGACGGGCACACGCCGTTCGGCGACATCTATGTGAGCGAGAGTCCGAACCTCACGCACTGGGGACGCCACCGGGTCGTGATGCGCAAGGGGGGCGAGCACCTGGGTCAGTGGTGGCAGCGGACCAAGATCGGCGCGGGTCCCGTCCCGATCGAGACCCCTGAGGGCTGGCTCATGATCTACCACGCCGTGATGGACACTTGCAACGGGTTCGTCTACAGCATGGGCGCCGCTCTGCTGGACCTCGACGAACCTTGGCGGGTGCTCTATCGGACGAACCAGCACGTGCTCACGCCCGACGCGGACTACGAGGTCTCGGGGCATGTACCGAACGTCGTCTTCCCGGTCGCCGCCCTGCACGACGCCCCGACCGGGCGCCTTGCGATCTACTACGGCGCCGCCGATACCTGCACCGCCCTGGCTTTCTGCCACGTTGGCGAGTTGATCGACTTCACGAAGGCGAACTCGGCGGTCTTTTGATCGCTGGCGTCGTCCGGTCCGCCACCACGGCGCCTCGCGCCGGCGAGCTTCTCTTCTCAGAACGAACGCCGCATGGAATTGCACCCGCTGGACTTGGCGATCGTCCTGGCCTACCTGGCGACGACGGTCGGGATTGGTTTCTGGATCGCCCGCAAGGCGTCGAAGAACCTGCGGACCTACTTCCTAGGGGGCAACTCGATCCCCTGGTACCTGCTCGGCCTCTCGAACGCCTCGGGCATGTTCGACATCAGCGGCACGATGCTGATGGTCTATTGGCTCTTCGTCTACGGCATGAAGAGCGCTTGGATTCCCTGGCTGTGGCCGGTCTTCAACCAGATCGTGCTGATGATCTACCTGTCGCTCTGGTTGCGCCGTTCGGGCGTGCTAACCGGGGCGGACTGGATCCGTTTCCGCTTCGGCGATGGCCGCGGCGCCCAGCTCGCCCACCTGATCGTGGTGCTGTTCGCCCTGATCAACGTGGTTGGATTCCTGGCCTACGGTTTCATTGGGATCGGCAAGTTCGCCCACACCTTCGTGCCGCCCGAGTACCACTTCTCGGCGGACCCGACGACCGACAGCAACCTGTGGGGCCTGCTGATCACCGCCCTGACCACGCTCTACGTGGTGAAGGGGGGCATGTTCAGCGTCGTGTTCACGGAGGTTCTGCAGTTCGTCATCATGACCGTCGCCTGCATCGGGGTGGGCGTGATCGCCATGCAGCAGGTCTCGCCCGAGATGATCGACGCCGCCGTTCCTGCCGGCTGGCGTGATCTGTGGTTTGGCTGGAGGCTGGACCTCGATTGGTCGGGTCTGCTCGACTCGGCGAACGCGAAGATCGCCGGCGACGGGTGGGAGCTCTTCTCGCTGTTCGTCGGCCTCGCGCTCTGCAAGGGCGTGCTCGCCAGCATGGCCGGCCCGGCGCCGAACTACGACATGCAGCGGGTCCTCTCCGCACGCTCGCCCAAAGAGGCCGCCCTCATGAGCGGCGTTGTCAGTCTCGTGCTGCTGATCCCCCGTTACATGCTCATCACCGGCCTCACCGTGCTGGCGCTCGCCTTCTTCTCCGATAACCTGCGGGGCATGGGTGACGCGGTCGATTTCGAGTTGATCCTCCCCTTCGCAATGCGCGAGTTTGTCCCGGTGGGGCTTTTCGGCCTGCTGGTGGCGGCCTTGCTCGCGGCCTTCATGTCGACGTACGCCGCCACCGTGAACGCGGCGCCGGCGTACGTGGTAAACGACATCTACAAGCGCTACCTCAACCCCAACGCCAGCGACAGGACCTACGTCCGGATGAGCTACGCGACGTCGGTCGCGGTCGTCATCGTCGGCACGCTGTTCGGCTTTGTGATCGACGAACTCAAGGACCTCGTCAACTGGATCGTCGGCGCCCTCTACGGCGGGTACATCGCGGCGAACTTGCTCAAGTGGCACTGGTGGCGATTCAACGGCTGGGGGTACTTCTGGGGCATGTCGAGCGGCATCGCCGCCGCCCTGCTGATCGCGATCGGCTACGACGGTGTGGGCACGATCTGGGGGTTCGAGAAGAACCTCGCCCTGTTCCCGATCATCCTGGGCGTCTCACTGGTTGGTTGCCTCGCGGGCAGCCTGCTCACTCCACCAGACGATCCCGAGGTGCTCAAGGCGTTCTACCTGAAAGTCCGCCCGTGGGGCTGGTGGGGTCCGGTCCGTGACGAGGTGCTCGCCGAACGCCCCGAGACCGTACCGAACGCCGACTTCGTGCGCGATGCGATCAACGTGGCGGTCGGCATCGCGTGGCAGACGGCGCTCACCGCGACGGGAATCTACCTCGTGCTGCAAGACTACCGCTCGCTCGCCCTCTCTCTGGGCCTGGTGATCGCCTGCTCGATCTTCCTCAAACTGAACTGGTACGACCGACTCGAAGATTACCCGGCCGACCTCGCCGGCGAGTCGGCCTAGCCGCCGCGCATCCGGAGCTCTCTTCATGTTCCCGCGTCCCGCCGCAGCGATCCTGGCACTGCTCACGCTGTTCACTCCCGCCACGCGAGCGGAATCGCCGATGCGGATGCTAACCTGCCGAGACGGCAAACTCTACGATGGCGACCAAGAGTTCCGCTTCGTCTCGTGGAACATCCCGAACCTGCACAACGTCGAAGACGCCTTCGAATTCTTCGGCGAGACGCCGTGGCGGTGGCCCGACGCCTTCGAGATCGCCGACGCCCTCGACTCGGTCCAGCAGATGGGCGGCCGCGTGGCGCGGACCTACGTGATCAGCGTCCGGCGCAAGGATGGAGACATGGGCGACAACGTCCATGTCACGGGGCCGGGCGAATTCAACGAGGCAGCGTTTCGGACGCTCGACCTCGTGCTGAAGATCGCGGCTGAGAAACGCGTCCGCGTCATCATCCCGCTGGTCGACAACTGGCACTGGTGGGGGGGCGTCCGACAATACGAAGCCTTCCGCGGTAAGTCCAAGGGCGACTTCTGGACGGACCCGCAACTCCTCGAGGACTTCAAACGCACGATCCATCACGTCCTGAACCGTCGGAACACCCTGACGGGCGTGCTCTACCGCGAGGACCCGACGATCCTCGGCTGGGAGACCGGCAACGAGTTGGACTCGCCTCCCGAATGGACCCGCCGGGTCTCCGCCTACCTCAAAGAGATTGACCCCGACCACCTCGTCATCGACGGGAACGCGCTGAACGGCGTGCCCGTTCATTCACTGGACGACCCGAACGTCGATGTTGTGACCACGCACCACTACCCGAACGCCGGCAACAACAACGCCGAGAGCGTGCTCGAAGCGATGCGTCTGGTTGGCGGAAAGAAGGCGTACTTCGTAGGCGAGTTCGGCTTCCTGCCAATCGAGGAGGCCCAGCGTGTGCTCGACACGGTCATCGACGAAGGTGTGAGCGGCGCTCTCTATTGGAGCCTCCGTTTCCACCGTCGTGAGGGGGGCTTCTACTGGCACCACGAGCCGTCGGGCGAAGACCTGTACAAGGCGTATCACTGGCCCGGTTTCCCCGAAGGGGAAGAGTACCGCGAGCACCTGGTGATCCCCATGATCCGCGACGCCGCCTTCCGCATCCAAGGCGAGGCGACACCCCCCCTGCCCCTCCCAACGCCACCGAATCTGCTCACACCGACCTCGCCCCGATTGTTGAGCTGGCAAGGTTCGGCCGGCGCCAGCGTCTACGATGTGCAACGAGCCGCTAAGCCCGACGGGCCTTGGGCGACCATCGCCACGGATATCAGCGACGCCGCGTTCCAGTACCGCCCCCTCTTCGCCGACGAGACCGCCGAGCCGAGCGTTGAGCACTACTACCGCGTTGTCGCCAAGAACGCGTCCGGCGAATCGGAGCCCTCCGAGACGATTGGCCCGATCATCGCCCCGGATCGCCTGCTCGCCGACGAGTTCCAAGACGACTCCCGCCTCGCCTCACGGAGCGGAGAGACGAGCTTCGTTTCAGATCAACCGCGGAAGACCCAAGAGGACATCCACCGCCTCGCGATGACGCCGGGATCGACGGTCACGTATCGGCTCAATCATGCTGTCACCGGAGTGCGTGTCTGGCTCTTCACGCCCGGCGAATCGACATTAACGCTGCAGGCATCCGCCGACGGCGAATCGTACACGCGCCTCGAACTCACGCAACAGACCACGCCGGGCGGAGCCAACGACTACGGCTACCACCGACCTTACTTTCTCAAGGTGACCGATCTCCCGGCGAAGACACGTTGGATACGCCTCAGCCTCCCGGCCGGAGCGGACGAAGTGCAGCTGTCGCGCGTCGAGATCCGCAGCGTCCCCTAACGCTGCACACGGGCCGATCCGCCCGAGGCGAGCGCCTCCACCTCGGGGAGCGACGCCTGCGACACGTCGCCGGTGAAGGTGGTCAGCAAACCGCCGTGCGCCCAGCCGAGCCGCAACGCCTGCTCGGGCGTCTTGCCGGAGATCAGGCCGTAGATGAGCCCTGAGGCGAAGCCGTCGCCGCCGCCGATGCGGCAGATGACGTCCAGCTCCATCGTCGGGCTCACGTGGCGATCGCCGTCGTGCCAGAGCACGGCGCCCCAGTTGTGGCGGTTGGTGGTCTTCACTTCGCGGAGCGTCGTCGCGACGGCGTGGACGTTCGGGTAGGCCGACTTGACCTGCTCGATCATGCCGAAGAACGCCTCGGGGTCGAGCTTCGACTTGGTCTCGACGTCCTGCCCTTCGAGGCCGAGCCCCTTCTGCAGGTCCTCCTCATTGCCGATCAGCACATCGACGTTCTCGGCGATCTTCCGCATCATCTCGAGGCCTTTCGCCTCGCCGCCGTCGAGCGTCTTCCACAGCTTGGCGCGGTAGTTCAGGTCGAACGAGGTGATCGCGCCCGCCGCCTTGGCGGCCTGCATGCCTTCGACGATCAGGTCGGCCGTGTGCGGGCCGATCGCGGCGAAGATGCCGCCCGAGTGGAACCACTTGCAGCCGCCGGCGAAGATCGACGCCCAGTCGAAGTCGCCCGGCTTGAGCATCGCGCCCGCTTCGTTCGCCCGGTTGTAGAAGACGACCGGCGGGCGGACGCCCTGGCCGCGATCGCTGTAGACGGTCGCCATGTTCGGGCCACGGACACCGTCGTGTTCGAACCGCTTGTAGAAGTGGCGCACGCCCCGCTCGCGGACCTGGCGTTCGATCAGTTCGCCGACGCCGTTGTTGACCATCGCCGCCGCGATACCGGTCGACAAGCCGAAGCAGCTCGCGAGGTTCGCGGCGCAGTTGTACTCACCGCCCGAGACATGAACGTCGAACGACCGCGCCGCGCGGAAGGGGGTCTTGCCCGGGTCGAGCCGGTGAACGAGGGCCCCGAGGGATAGGAAATCGATCTCGCAGTCGTCGGTACGGAGGTTGAGGTTCGCCATCGGGCTATGGTTCTGCTGAAGCTGGAGTGAGTTGTTGGTTTATCAGATGGTGGTCGAGGAGAAGCCGCCGTCGACGACCAAGTTCTGCCCGGTCACGAAGGTCGATCCGTCCGACGCGAGCCAAACGACGGCTCCGTCGAGCTCCTCCGCCTTGCCGAACCGGCCCATCGGGGTGTGGTTGATGATCTGCCCGCCCCGCTCGGTGTAGGAGCCGTCCTCGTTCATCAGGAGGCGGCGGTTCTGGTCGGCGGGGAAGAAGCCGGGGCTGATCGCGTTCACCCGCACGCCCGTCGGAGCCCATTCGCGGGCAAGGAACTGCGTGAGGTTCAGCACGGCCGCCTTCGCCGCCGAGTAGGCGACGACGCGCGACAGCGGGATCATGCCGCTCATCGAGGCGATGTTGACGATCGACCCCTCGCCCCGCTCGACCATCTTGCGGCCGAACGCCTGGCTCGGCAGCAGGGCGCCGCCGACGAGGTTCAGATCGAACACACTGCGCCACGCGTCGAGCGGCAGATCGCAGTAATCGTCGCCCGGCGCGAGCGTCGCGTCGGGGTGGTTGCCGCCCGCGGCGTTCACCAGCGTGTGGACCGGGCCGAAGTCGGCCTCGATCTTCGCAGCCGTGTCGGAGACCGCGGCGGGATCGAGCGCATCGAGCGCGAAGAACGCGGCATCGACCTTGGACTCCGCCAGCTCGGCGACCCGCTCGGCGCCTCGCTCGGCGTTGCGTCCGCAAACCGCTACGCGCGCGCCAGATGCCCCGAGCGCGCGGGCCATGGCGCCACCCAACGTGCCGGTCCCGCCGATCACGACGGCGACGCGGTTCGATAAATCAAAGAGCGAGCTGGGCATGTCGTGGTATCGGTTGGGAGGTCAATCGACCGAGGCGGGGTAGATCGGGAGACGGAGGTTGAAGGCGTGCTTGCGCTGGCGGGTCTCGTCGCAGGCGAAGAGGAGCACCGTCGGCTCGCCGTTTTCGAACAAGAGCTGAGGGCGTTCGAGCGAATTGAGCGGCTGCGTGACGCCCCCGCTCCAACGGACCTCTGTTGTAGCCACCAGCGGGTGCTTGGCTAGCCGCCACGAAAAACCGTCATCGGATACGAACAGGGCGGTTGACTTGCCTCGCTTCGTGAAGTGCCCGGCGAAATCCTTGACGATCGCCCAGTAACGACTGCCGTCGCACCAGACATACGGGTCTTCCGCGGGGAACTTCACCCCCGATTTCGCGAAAATCGGTGTCGGGTGTTTAATAAACGGACCCGTCGGGCTGTCGCTGGTCGCCACGACGTGCAGCACCGGGCCATAACCGGGCGCCTTCCCCTTGCCGGCGACCGCTTTGTAGACCATCAGGTACCCACCATCGGGGCGTCGCGTGACGCTCGGGTTGCTGGCGCAGACGGCGTCGATGAAGCCGGGCGTCGGGGCGATCAGGGGCTGGTCAAAGCGCTCCCAGGGCCCCTCGGGGCTGTCGGCGACCGCGACCCCAATCTGCTGCTGATTGCGGTGTGTCCAGTTGAGCGATTTGCTCGCCCGGCCGTCGCCCGTGTTCCCCATGTAGTAGAGGTAGTACTTGCCGTCGAAGCGGTGAACCGTCGGGTTGTGCGTGCAGAGGCCATCCCAGTGCTCAGCGCCCCGCGCCGGCAACGCGACACCAACATGCCGCATCTCGCCGAGTGGTTCGTCCGCCACGGCGTGGGCGATCTCGCTGTGCGTGACCCAGGCGTAGTGGCCCAGCTCGCGGGGCCAACGCGAGTAGAAGAGGTGGTACTTGCCGTCATCGCCAACGACCAGACTGCCGCCCCAGATGTAGTGATCGGGGTCGCTGAACCGCGCCGACTCCGGCGCCTCGCCAATCCTTGCCGCGAAATCGTAGCCCTCATCGGTGGCGGCCGAGTGCGGCACGGTCGCGTTGATCGGCGACAGGTTCTCCTCGCTCGGCGCCGGCGGGTTCTTCGGCAACGCGGCGGAGTCCTTGCCGACGCCTAACCGGAGCATCTCGATCAGTTCGTCGAGATGATCCGTGTACACGGCCCGCGGATCGCAGTCGTGGCGTTTACAGATCGCCGCCGCCATGCCGACGACCTCTCCCATCATGCCGCAGGTGCGCATCACGCGGACCGGGCCGAGCGCCTCGTGGGTGACGCTGATGTCCCGCCCCGCCATAAAGAGGTTCGAGACGTTGCGGCTGTAGAGGCAGCGGTAGGGCGCCCAGTAGGGTCCCTTGTAGTGGTACTTCTCCCGCTCCGCCATGTGCACCGTCGCCTTGGCGATGAAGGCCTCCTTGTCCTCTTTGCCGAAGTAGCTCGGGTCCGGGAAGTGCAGGTCGATGCCCCACGTACAAGGGAACGCCGCGTCGGGGTAGGCGACGCCCTCGAGGAAGTCCTCCGCGGTGAGCACCAGATCCCCCATCAGCCGCCGCGACTCGCGTTTGCCGGCGACGAAGGCGGCCCACTTCAGGCGGTGATTGGGGTGCTGGCCATCAACGTTCTTGAGCGTGTCCCACGCCCCGAACATCGCTCGCAGGTTCAGGTCACGCGTCCACTCGGCGTCGAGGATCGGGTCCTTGTTGAAACCCGACTCCCAGAACCACCCGCCCAGATTATCGAGCGAGGACCGCTTGCGCGCCCCCCACTTGTAGTCCGTTCGCCCCGGGAAGTCCTTCTCGCTCAGATCGACCGCCCAGGGGCAACGCGGGAAGGGTTGTGGCGTGTCGGCGACGGTGAAGCTCTTTGAGAGGGCCTCGTCGTCCTCGCAAAGGCAGCGCAGCTGGCTCTCGTTCTGCTCGGTCTCGCCGACGTTCCACAGGTTGCTCATCCCCATGTGGCCGGTCGGGGTGATCTCGAAGTCGGCATTGACCAACGCGCCGACGACACCGTCGCCCGTTGAGTCGAGGAACCAACGCCCCGCGATGCGCTTGCGACGTCCGCTGTGCGTGTGCTGAGCGATGACGGCGTCGATCGCCCCCGCCAGGCCCTCCGCGGCGTTGACGCGGTGCTCAAGCAGGAGCGTGAGGTTCGGTTCGGCGAGAGCGAGATCGAGCTTGCGGCGGTCGTTGTAAACCTCCGGCCCCTTGGCGTTGCCGTCGCCAGGGCCCTTCTGCCGGATCATCTCGGTGACGATGTCACCGACCCGCGGGTAAGGCTCCTTGTTCGTGTGGCCCTCGGGCCAAACGCGGACCTCGCTGCTGCCGTTGCCACCCAGCACCGGGCGGTCTTGGATCAGGGCGACGCTCAGGCCGAGCCGCGCCGCGCTGATCGCGGCCGACGTCCCGGCAACACCACCGCCGACGACCACCAGGTCGTACTCGCCGGCGTCCTCGGGGTCGCGGTCCCAGCCGAGCAGCTCGGCCCGGAGTTCGGCGAGCTCGGCTCCGCCGTGCGGCGGTTGATACTCCGTGTCGCTGCAGAACAGGAGGGCGTCGCAGCGTCCGTCGAATCCGGTGAGGTCGCGGAGCGACAGCCCGAACTCTTTTGGCAGCTCGACAACGCCACCGTCCTGCCAATGCCACTCGGCGTTCTCGTCACCGAATTGGCCGATCGACTTCCCTTCGACGTGGACCTCAAAACGCCCCGGGGCCCCGGGCGCGTTCCAGGGAGCGACCCAGTCGCGAGTCCGCACCCAAACGCGGTACCGCCCCGCCTTGGGCAGTTCGACCGTCGTCTGGCAGTCCTGCGACGGGACGCCGAGACCGTGGGCCAGCAGATAGGGCGAGCCCATCAGGTCCATGAACTGCTGATCGACCACCCAGCCGCCGTGGTCCGAGAAGGATTCCGCTTCCACCAGGACAACCCCTTCGGAAGCGTTGACTTCTAGCCCGGGGCTAAGAAGCAATAGCAGTCCCGCAATCACTTGCTTCATCGGACGAACCTCGGCGAGTCTATTGGCAGTGAAACGTGCCGGCATCGATTGACGCGGCCGGGCGACCTAGGCAGCGCCACCCTCGTGCAGCTGCACGTGGATCTTGGTCACGTCACCTGGATTCTCGCTCCATTGGCTGAGCGCTTCCACCGCCGCCGAGAGGGGGGCCGTGTGGGTGACGATCTTGTCGGTCGGGACGACGCCTTCGCGGAGCATGCCGATCACCCACTCGAAATCACGCATCAGGGCGTTGCGCGAGCCACGGATGTCGAGCTCCTTCATGACGAAGAACTTGGTCTCGTACTCGACCGGTTGCTTGGCGTAGCCGATGTAGACGACGCGTCCCGCGAAGCAAACCAGATCGACCGCCGCCCGGAAGGTCTGCGGCAGCCCGACCGCCTCGATGACGACCGACGGCCCGTGTCCGCCGGTCTCTTCGGTCAAACGGGTCGCCAGGTCCTCGGACCCCGAGTTGATCGTCAACGCGGCGCCACAATCCTTGGCGAGTTGGAGCTTCTTGTCGTCGATGTCGATCGCGATCACCCGCCCGCCGCGGTGCGCGGCGGCGGCGATGGCCCCGAGGCCGATCGCCCCGCAGCCGAACACGGCGACCGCTTCACCCTCGGCGACCTCGCCACGCGCCACCGCGTGGGCGCCGACCGTGAGCGGCTCGACCAGGGCGAGCTCGCGAGACGAGAGCCCCTCGGCACGCAGCAGCTTCGCGGCGGGGACCACGGCGAACTCGGACAGCACGCCGTCCCGTTGCACGCCGAGCGTCTGGTTCTGCTTGCAGCAGTTGAGCCGACCGACGAGGCAAGACGAGCACTCGCCGCACTCGGTGTACGGGAAGACGAGAGCCGTTTCGCCCACGTTCCAGCCCGAGACGCCCTCGCCCAATTCGGCGACGGTCGCGGCAACCTCGTGGCCGGGGACGCGCGGGTAGCTCACGAGCGGGTTGCGTCCCAAGAAGGTGCTCAGGTCGGTGCCGCAGAAGCCGACCGTGTCGACGCGCAGCAGCACCTCCCCCGGACCGGGCTTGGGGTCTTCTCGATCCACCAGGCGTGCTGCGCCCGGCTCGGTGATTTCAAAAGCTTTCATGCTTCGATGGTGATCCCGTAAAACTCAGCGGCGGTGCGGTAGAACAGGGCGTCTCGCTCGCTGTCGGAGAGGGGCGCCGCCCAGTCGGTGATGACCTCCAGCCAGCGCTGGTACTCGGTGGCCAACAGGCAGACGGGCCAGTCGGTGCCGAACATCAGACGGTTCGGCCCGAACGCTTCGAGCGCCGTGTCGAGGTAAGGTTTGATCGATTCGGGCGTCCAAGTGTCCCACTCCGCCTCGGTCACGATGCCCGACAGCTTGCAGACGACGTTCTCGCGCTCAGCCAGTTGCTTGATGTGCGAGGCCCACACATCGTGCTCGCCCTCAGCGATGGCGGGCTTGCCGATATGATCCAGCACAAAACTCCCGCCCGGGTGGCGATCGACGAAACGGATCGTCTGCGGGAACTGACGGGCAAAGATCAGCAGGTCGTAGCGGTAACCGCGAGACAACGCCTCGGCGACGCCCCGGTTGAAGGGCTCGCGGTCCAAGAAGTCGTCGTCCGGCTCGTCCTGCACCACGTGGCGGAGGCCTTTCAGCAGCTTACGCTCGGCCCAGGCGTCGAGGTGCTGGCTCAGCGTGTCGTCGGCCAACGGCGCCCAGCCGACGACCGCGCGGATGTAGTCTGACTGCTCCGCCGTCCCGAGCAGCCACTCGGTCTCTTCGACGGTCTGACGGGCCTGCACGGCGACCGATCCCTGCACACGCCCAGCGCCCGCCTGGCTGAGGTCGGCGACCTCGAAGTCGCGGGCGATCCTTTGCATGCCGTCGTCGATCCAGCCGTAGTCGGCCTCCGTGTACCGCCAGAGGTGGTGGTGGGCGTCGAGGATCATGCGGACTCCAGGATCACGTTCGCGTACTGGACCGTCTCGCCGGTGCGGATCAGGCCGATGGAACCGGGCACGAGCTTCTTGAAATCGTCGTGCGGCTCGTGCCTGACACTCAGGCCGTCGAACGCCGCGGTGAAGGCGTCTTGGGTCGCTTGGTCGTTGTTATCGAGGAACTCCTGCGCCATCCAGGCGTGGCCCGCTTGGAAATTGGGCAGGATCGCTTGCAGCAGCTGGGGCACCGTGGGCAGGTCGTCGACGACGCTCAGGTCGATCGTCTCCAGCTCGGGCCAGTACGGGAACCCTCGGTCGGCGATCACCAAGCGGTTCGTGTGCCGCGTCCGGCGCAGCAGCGAGGCGATCGCCGGATTCAGAAGGCCTGTCTTGATCATCGCGGTTGCTTCTTGTTGACGGCGGCGTCCTAGCCCAGGTACGGGTAGTCCTTGGCGACCAAACCGATCTGCTTGGCTTCGGCCCAGAACGCCGCGGGCGTGGCCTCGTTGGCGTAACGGATGTTCTGAGCGATCCGCCCGGGCGAGGTCGTGCTGAGCGCGACCGACTGAACCCCGGGGGGCGAGAGCCCAAACTGAATGCAAGCGTGCGCCCTATTGACGCCGTGCTTTTCGCAGAGCTGATCGAACCGGTCGCGCCAGTCGAACAACTCCGGCTCGGACGCGCGCTCGACGGGGTGGTAGTCGAAGTAGGCACCCCCGACCAAGAACCCAGCGTTGAAGACACCCGAGTTCACAACCGCGACGCCCCGCTTGCTCAGCCGATCGATGAATTCGAGCGACTCGGCCGGGTGCGTGTAGGCGGTGACGCAGTTGGCGAGCATCACCCAATCAAAGTCGACCCGCCCGGCCAAGTCCCGGACTACCCGCCAGTCCTTCGACCCCACGCCGAGCGTCACCCCCGGCTCCGAGTCGCGAATCTTGCTCAGCTCGCCGTACGCCGCCAGCAGATCAGCGCCCCGCCGCTCGCGGTCCGCCTCGTCGGCGGCGGCGGCGAGGTACTCGTCCGGGTCGTGGACCGAGATCATGCTCGGGCGGTATGGCTCACCAAGCAGCTCGTTGCCTTGCTCCCAACACTCGACGATCCCCTCGGCGTTGAGTCGTTGCTCCGCGTCGTTTTCCAAGTCGATCCAAGCGTCGGGCTCGAAGCTCGGCTCATCGCCCACCATCGGGATGCGGTACCAGCCGAGCTTGTTGCCGACGCGGACCTGCTCGGGAGCGATCTTCAGCTCACGGAGGCAATCCCCGATCGACTCCAAGGCCAACCCGGCGCCGTACTTGCCTGCCGTATCGATGACGACCGGCTCTTCACCGTGCTCGAACCAGCCGCTCACCAGCTCGATCTTGCGCTCGAACGGCAACGCCTGGTAGAGGTTGCCCAGGGCGCTCGACCCGAACACGACACGCGGCAAGCTGACGCGCGGCATGACGGGGTCATTCGTGGCGCCCGGCAGTGGACTGGCTGACGACATAAGCAGATTCAGCGAAGCGCGTTGAGGTGACGAGAGAAGTGCTCCGCTAAGACCGCCGTGTAGGTGCCCAGGTTCTTCTCCAAGCAGGCCCGCAACGCAGCGCCGAGCTTCGGGTCCGTGAGCGACGAACCGAAAGTGCAGTGGAGGATCTGTCGCCCCGCCTTCGTGAAGCCGAGGCCCTCGGGGACGGTCTCCCAACGCTCGAGATAAGCGTCCTGAAGTTCCTCGTCCGAGACACTGGCGTCCGGCTCGGGCGCCGAGGCGAGCGTCGCGTGAACGTGGTAGGTCGCCCGGTCGGTGTCGTAACGCTCGCGGGCGAAGCGGATGGCGTCGCGGAACAGATCGGGCTCTTCCAGTGCCGCGACGCGGACCGCTTCGAGGTACGACGTGCCCGCGGTCTTCACGTGGAAGCGGCCCTTCGTGGCGCGGGCCAGCGCGGGGTACATCGAGATCTTATCGGAACCCGAATGCAGGCTCAGCTTGTAGGGGCCGAGGCTCTCCGCGATGGCGGCGTGGTCGGCCAGCGAGGCCTCGAGCGCTGCCACATCGCCGATGTAGTCGACCCCCTTCTCGAGCTCACCGATGAACCGCGGCGCCAGCGACACGAGCTTCACGCCGCGCGAGAGGCATTGCTCGGCGATGATGTAGTGCTCGACAAGCGTGGTCGGCTGGTCGGTCTCGTCGACGCTCAGCTCGATCTCATACGGGCGTTCGGCAGCCTCCTGGAATTTCGCGGCGTGCAGGCCGAGACGCACGGCGGCCTCGATCGCGGCGCCGTACTTAACGGCCGCCCGCTTGACCGCGAGTTCGTCGAAGACAAGCTCGGTCCCCCTGGCGAGGGTCACCTTGCGACCGGTGTAGACCTCGGCCAGCGGCTTGCCATCCACCAAGGCTTCGAACTTCTCGGCGACGGTCGCCTGGTCGTAGTCGTCGGCCTTCTGGTCGACGTGGTCCGACGGGTCGAGCGTGAAGAAGGTGAAGCCGACCTCGGCGGTCGACTCGATGTCGGCCTCGGTCTTCAGGTGGTCCGCGTCGGCCCCGTGAGGCTGCGTCCACTGGGAGCCGAGCAACGCGCTCATGGCGTCGCCCATCACCTCGCTCGCGGTGCGGCCGGTGCGGGTCATCTCGCGGATCGACTGCTGGGCGTAGATCGGCGTGATGCCGCCGCCCGCCTGACGCATCGCCGCCACATGGCCCGGCGTGGCGAGGCCGATCCGGTCACCGAACCCGAAAGAGGCATCGATGCCGATCGTGCTGGGATAGGGAGTGCTCATTGCTTGGTTGGTCATGATTCTTTGGTAGTCCCTCCGTCCGCCCGTCCGACGAGGAAGCCATAGATCGCCACTAGGGCGAGGCACGCGGCGGGCAGCAGGAAGGAGGCGCGGACGGCGGGGAGGGTCGTGCCCAGCACGTTCACCTCGCCCATGTCGATGATCGATCCCTGCAACGGAGGCATCAGGGCGCCGCCGACGATCGCGAAGATTAGTCCGGCGGAGCCGAGCTTGGCGTCGTCAACCGTCAGGCCACCCAACGCGATGCCGTAGATCGTCGGGAACATCGCGGCGAGGAAGATCGAGGTCGCCATGAGGCTGTAGATGCCGGCGTACCCCGGCAAATAGACAGCCCCCAGAACGGCCAGCGTACCGCCAATCGCCAGCAACCCGAGCAGGATGCCCGCCGGCACCACACGCAGGGCGGCGGTCCAGACAAATCGACTCGCAAGGAACATGCACATGGCGCCGATGTTGTGCATCTGGGCATCCGAGGCGCTCATGCCGAGCGAACTCATGCCGTATTCGATGATGTTGGTCCAGCACATGATTTGGGCGCCAACGTAAACGCCTTGCGCGAGCACGCCGCCCAGGTAACGGAAGGTCATGAGGTTTGAAATCACCTCGCCGATCCGGACCGGCTCATCGGCCGATCCCCCTTCGGGCATCTTCGAGACGACAAAGGCGGCCAACACGGCCAGCACTACCAAAGCAATGGTCACATAGGGCACCCGGATAATGCCCAGGTCGTGAGTGCGAATCTCGGAGTAGCGTTCCGGCTCTTCGGTCTGGAGAGCAGACATCGCCTCGTTGACCTTGCCTTCGATCTCGCCCGGGGTCAGCCCCTGGCTGACGTACTCGGGGTGCGCGTCGATGTGCTCTTGCCGGAAAGCGTTGACATCAAGGTTCGGCAACACCAGGACCGCCGCCACAAACATGCCGCAGAGCGACCCCATCGGGTTGAACGCCTGAGCCAAGTTCAATCGCCGAGTCGCGGTCTCGGGCGGACCCATCGACAGGATGTACGGGTTTGCCGAGGTCTCAAGGAAGGCCAAGCCGAACGTGATGATGTAAAAACAACCGAGGAAGAGCCAGTACTCTTGCGTGATGCTCGCCGGGATGAATAACAACGCCCCGAGGGCATACAAGGCCAAGCCGAGCAAGATGCCCGCCTTGAACGAGGCCTTGCGGATGAACAACGCGGCGGGGATCGCCATCGTGCCATAGCCGCCGTAGAAGGCGAGCTGCACGAGGTTCCCCTCCCAAGCTTTAAGCTGGAAGATCTGCTGGAACGACTTCACCATCGGGTTGGTGACGTCGTTCGCGAAGCCCCAAAGGGCGAACAGTGTCGTCACCAGAACGAAGGCGGCCAGGTACTCGCGAGGGACGGTCGGCGACTCGCCCTGGGGAGTTTCAGTCTGATTTTCCACAAGTATCGCCTGGCAGAAGAGTTTGGATGAGGAAGCGAAGCGGCCCCGCCGCACCGCGTTCCCACCGCCCGGTGGTTTTCGGGCCCATGGTGAGAGCTACGTATTCTGGATTCGCCAAAGCGGGGCGTCCATGGATAGAATGGCAAAACATGCCAATTCTTGACATACGCCATGAAGCCGCAAAACCCCCAACCCGACTTCTTTTCCCAATCGGTCCGCGAGGCTCGGCGGTTCTTCCTGGACTTGGCCCCCTCGCCCGACGTCGATCTGGCCGTCGTGTGCGGAGGGTACGAAGACTGCCAGGCCGACTACGCGATCCGGCGAGTCTCCTTCCCTTACTGCTCGATCGAGCTGGTAACCCGCGGGAAGGGGCTCGTCACCCTGGGCGCCGAGCAACACGAGCTGGGGCCCGGATCGCTGTTCACCTACGGAGCCGGCGTGCCCCACCGCATCAGCACGGACCGGGACACTCGGCTGGGTAAGTACTTCGTCAACTTCGCTGGGTCCGGGGCACTCTCCCTGCTCACCCAGATCGCCGCCCCGCCCGGGACCTGCCTCCGAATCTCCTCGGTGCCCGAAGTGCAGCTCCTCTTCAACGAGCTGATCCGCGACGGCGTCCGCGGCGATGAATCATCGCAGGCGATCTGCGCGGCGATGCTCCGCTGCCTGGCTTTGCGCGCAGCGGCGCACCGATCCACCGGCGACGGCACGGGGCCCGAGCCCTACGAGACCTATCAACGCTGCGTGAACCACCTGGTGGCCAACGCCCAACGGCTCACTTCCCAACAGCAAGCGGCCGCCGAGTGCGGGGTCTCGCCGGAGTACCTCAGCCGGCTCTTCAAGCGGCACGGCCGTCAGAGCCCGTACCAGATGTTGCTGCGGCTAAGGATGAACCTGGCCGCCGAGCGGTTGCTCGACTCCGACGACACCATCAAGCAGGTCGCTCAAGACCTGAGCTACACGGACCCCTTCCACTTCTCGAGGACCTTCAAGGCGACGTTCGGCGTTTCGCCTAGCGAGTTCCGCAAGCTGCGATAGGCAACGCTTCACTTGCCCTTCTTGCCCATCGGCAACGGGACCGTCGCCGGCGGCTTGTTGAGCGGCCCCTTCGCGGCTTTCGCCATCGCAAGGCATCGCTCGCGCATCTCAGCCATCCGGCTAGACTGACCAGGTTCTCCGGCGAGGTTGCGCGTCTCTTCTGGGTCGTTGACTAAGTCAAACAGCTCTTCGTAGTCGGGCTGCTCGCCTTCGATCGACGAGGTCAACCAACGCCGGTAGCTGTCCGTGTACACCGAGTTGACCTTGTAGACCGCCTTCGGATCGAACGATTCGTAGAGCTTACGATCGTTGGCGAAGTAACGGATATACTTCCAGCGCTCGCCGCGGACACTCTCGCAGCGCGGGTTGCCGAAGTAAGTCGACCAGAGGTTCTCAGCGTAGGCGTACTCGCGCCAATCGCTCTTCTCGCCGCGGAGGAGCGGGGCCAAACTCCGCCCCTGCACGGCGTCGGGGATGTCGGCGCCGCCGAGATCGAGGATCGTTGGCGCCAAGTCGATTGATTGCGTGAGGGCGCCTTCGCGGACGCCGCGTCGCCCCTCTGGGGCCCGCGGGTCGTAGGCGATCATCGGGATCGAGAGGCAAGGCTCGTAGTTCAGCGCCTTGCCGCCGAGACCGTGCTCGCCGAGCAGCAGGCCGTGGTCCGAGGCGAAGAGGATCACCGTATTATCCGCGACGCCGGCCGAGTCGAGTCGCTCACGCAGCCGCCCCACGAATCGATCGATTCCCGAGACCGTCTGGTGCTGGCGGATCATCCGCTCGCGGAGCGACTCGGGGTCGTCGACGTAGCTGTAGCTCCCCTGCCGGAACTCGACGTGGGCCACGTCCGCAGGCAGCTTCGGCTCGTCGATTTCCGCCTTGGAGAGGTAGGTCGCCGGCGGCTTGATACGATCGGGCTGATCGCGGTAGGCGGTGCGGTAGAGTTCGTCGTCCTCGGGTCGCATCTCCATCGTGCTCGCCCCCGCACCGTGGGGCAAGTTGAACGCGACCATCAGAAAGAAAGGCTGGTCTTCGGGACGCGAATCGACGAACGAGGTGGTCCCCTCGAGGTAATCGGCCTCGGTATCAAGGAAGGCGTCCGCGCCCTCGGTGAGGATCTCGATCTGCGTGTCGCTCTTCGCCGCCTTAAAGATATTGTGGCGACGCTTCGGGTAGAAACTCAGGTGCCCATGCCCGGCGTACCAGTAGTCGAAGCTCTTCTCGATGAGCCCCGTGTTGTAGCCTCGGTCACCGATCGGCACGTGGTTCTTACCGACGTACCCGGTGTGGTAGCCCGCTTCACGCAGACGCACCGGAAAGCCATCCGCCCAGGCCTCCGCAGCCATGGCGGTGCCCGAGTTGAAGTTCACCCCGTGCCGGCGTTCGTACTGCCCGAGGAAGTAACTCGCGCGGCTCGGCGTGCAGATGGCGCTCGTCACCGAGGCGTTCTCGAACAGCACCCCCTCGGCCGCCAGACGGTCGATCTCCGGAGTGCGGATCACCTCGTTGCCGTAGCAACCGAGGTCGCTGCGTCGGTGATCGTCGGTCAGCAGGAAGACGATGTTCGGTCGCCTGGCCTCGGCCGGAGCGACGCAGGTCGCCGCGCACACCAGGAGAAGCACACTGCTGAGAGAATGAATCATGCTCACCACGCCCCCTCACGGACTTCCATCAGCTCGTCGTACGACTCATCCGTGTCGCCAACCTCTTCCTTGAGCTCCAGCAGCCGCTTCTTCAGGCCGTAGACCACTTCGGCGTACTGTGGGTCGTCGATCACGTTCTGGTCTTCACTCGGGTCGTTGACCAAATCGTAGAGTTCCCAGTGCGCCGGCGTCGGCGTGTCGCGGGCGCCCTCGGCGTCGAGCGGCAGGCCGTAGAAAAAGACCAGCTTGAAGTCCTTCGTGCGGACGCCGTAGTGAGCCGGCACGTCGTGGTGCGCCTGGTGCATCCAGTAACGGTAATAGAGGTCGTCTCGCCAGGACTCGGGTTGCTCGCCGCGTGCCAGCGGAGCGAGGCTCTCACCATCGAGCTGCTCACCCTTGGCGGAAGCGCCAGCGAAGTCGAGGATCGTGGGCAGGAAGTCGACGTTCGTGATCAGCTCGTCCCGCACCGCACCCGCCGCGACGCCGGGACCGTGAACGATGAACGGCATCCGCATCGACTCCTCGTACATCCAGCGTTTGTCGATGTAGTCGTGTTCGCCGAGCATGAACCCCTGGTCGGATGTGTACATAACGATCGTGTTGTCGAGCTCGCCCTGCTCCTCCAAGAGAGCGAGCAATCGGGCGATGTTATCGTCCACACCGCGCACGCAGCGGAGGTACTTCTTCAGATAACGCTGGTAGGTCTCCGCGGTGTACTCCGCATCAGAGAGCGACTTGGGGGTCGCCATATGGTCGCCCATGTTGCGGCGGGTGTTCCGCTTCGAGATGCTGGTGCCGTAGCGGGGCGTGTCGATCGGGCCGTGCTCGCCGCGCTCGGCCAGGTTCGTCGGCTCGGGGAGGGTTTCGTCCTTGTAGAGCCAGTCGTACCGCTCAGCGTTCTCGAAGTTGTCGTGCGGAGCCTTGAAGTGGTGCATCAAGAAGAAGGGGCGTTGCTTGTCTCGCTTCTTGAGCCAGGCGATCGAGGCGTTCGTGATCGCGTCGGACGAGTGGATCGAGTCGTAGCTCCGGTCCGAAGGCCGGAACGTGTTATGCGGCCACGGCTTCGGGCCGCGGATGCGGAAAGTCGGGTTGAAGTACTTCCCCTGACCACCGAGCACGCAGTAGTAGTCGAAAGCGCCAGGCTCCTTCTTGAGGTGCCACTTACCAATCATCGCTGTCTGGTACCCGGCGTCCTTCATCCGCAGCGCCAGGGTTTGGCGGTCGGCCGGCAGCGAGCCGTTGAGCGTCCGCACGCCGTTGTGGTGCGAATACTGCCCGGTCATCAGCGTCGCGCGGCTGGGAGTGCAGATCGAGTTGCTACAGAAGCAGTTCGCGAAACGCGTCCCGCCCGCCGCGAGGCGGTCGAGTGTCGGCGTCGGGTCGAGCGAAGCGAACCGGCCGCCGTAGGCGCCAACACCGTTGGTCGCGTGGTCGTCGGACATTATCCACAGGATGTTCCGCCGCGGCGCCGTGTCCGCTTGGGCCACCTCGGCTTGGGCCGAGATAAGACAGCAAGCCGCCAGCACGAGGATCGTTGGGGACTTCATGGCGATTCCTTCGTCTTGATACGCAGGGCGTAGGCGGGTTCGTCTTGGTGTCCGGCGGGGAGCTTCACGGTGAGGGCGTCGTTGCCCTGATCCCATTCGAGCGGGGCATCGCTGCCGACGAGTTCGACTGAAGCGATGGCGCCGTCGAGGAGCCCCGCCCCGGCGCCGAGCGAGCGGACGCTCGCCTCGCCCGAATCGGGCCACGCCATGCCGATGGCGTAGACCACGCCGTCCTTCTGGGTGAAGCGGAAGTCCTCGGGGGTCAGGTCCTTGTAGTTCTTTTCGCTGTGATGGCCCGAGGCGTTGGAAGTGGGCCCCTCGCCGAACTCTTTCCAAGGCCGCGTGCCGTAGATCGCCTCGCCGTACACGTCGAGCCAGGCGCCCATCTCGAGCAGCACGTCCTGCGCCGCCTGCGGGATCGTTCCATCGGGTCGGGGGCCGACGTTCAGCAGCATGCAGCCGTTCTTGCTGACGATGTCGATCAGGTTGTCCACCAGGTCGGCGCTCGACTTGAATGCGTCGTCCTCGATGTACCCCCACGAGCGGCTGCTCACCGAGGTGTCGGTCTGCCACGGCAAGCCGTTGATCTTGTCGAACTTGCCCCGCTCGATGTCGAGCAGACCCGAGCCCTCGGGGAACGGGTTCCAGTTCATGTTCTTGTACTGCAGCACCACTTCTTGGTCGTTCTGCAGGCCGCGGTTGTAGTAGTACGCGGCGAGCTGGGTGCGGACGTCGGTGAACTCGGGGTAGTTCAGGCCAAAGTCGAACCACAAGACCTCAGGCTGATACTTATCGATGATCTCCGCGGTGCGCGCGAGCCAGTGCGCGAGGAACTCGGCGTCGGCGGGGGCGTCCGGGTCGTGGGCGCGTCCGTACAGGGCCGCGTTAGCGGGGTCCGACGTGTCGAAGTCATCCCGGTACGTGTAGTAACGCCAGTTCCACGCGTAGTGCGAAGAGACGCCAAACCGCAGCCCACCGGCACGGCACGCCTCGCCCAGGTCGCCGATGATGTCACGCTTGGGGCCTTTCTCGACCGAGTTCCAGGGCGTGTGCGACGAACCGTACATCGCGAAGCCGTCGTGGTGCTCGGCGACCGGCACCACGTATTTGGCGCCCGAACGCTTGAAGAGATCAATCCACTCTTCGGGCTTCCAGTTCTCGGCGTGGAAATTGGGGACGAAGTCCTTGTAGCCGAACTCGCCTTGATCGCCCCAGGCCTCACGGTGGTGCTTGAACAGCGGGTCGGGCTTCTTGCTCACCACGCCCTTGGGTGTGGTGCGGTGCTCCTGGTACATCCGCCGAGGGTACCACTCACTGCCGTACGCGGGGACGGCGTACGGGCCCCAGTGGATGAAGATGCCGAACTTGGCGTCGCGGAACCAGGCGGGGGTCTCCCACTGCTGGAGCGACTCACCCGTCGCGGCGTAGGGGCCCGCAGTGGTGAGCGGCTCCTTGGCAGATACAACTGTGCAGCAGGCAGCCGCGAGCAACGCCATGAAGGCGTGCGATAACTTTCTCATGGTGCGTCTTCTCGTGGATCCGGTTCGCACGCCGACCTGTCAGGCCTGGCCATTGCGAGAGTTAGATAAGGGTGTGGGGCTCAAGGGAGCTTGGGGTCTCGCCACACACGGACGTAGTCGATCTCGAAAACGCTCGGCAAATCGGCGTCGCGTGGCTTGCCGAGCCAGTCGATCATCGTCTCCGAATCAAAGATAAGGAAGAGGGATTGTCGCCAATAGGCATTTTCTGCCCAGCGGATCGGGACCCCGTCGAAGTAATACGTGATCCGCTCGGGCGTCCATTCGAGCCCGTAGACGTGGAAGTCGTCCGCCAGCGGCGTCGGCGATTGCCACTTTCCGCCCCAGTTTTCGTGCTTCCGAGAACCGGGGCGGTAGAACACGTGGAGGTTCATGTTGTAGCGGTTCTCGTACCCCTCGGCCCGCCCCCCTAGCTCGAAGACGTCGATCTCGGTCCGCCAGCCGCCGCCGTGAGCGGCGAACCAGAAGGAACTCGAGCCGGCGGAGTTCATCGGCTTCGCGCGGACCTCGTAGTAGCCGTAGCGTGTCTTCTGTTGCGCCTGCACGGCCGCGGAGGTGTAGGTGTGGTAGCCGCTGCTCGCCTGCTCAATCGGGGGGCCGTTCTTACGCATCCAGAGTCGCAGCTTCCCGTCGGCCACCTCCACGTTCTCGGGGACGAAACGCGCGGGCTGGCGCCCCTTCCATGTCCGGTGGACGGGGGACCATCGCTGGAGGTCCAGCGCGTCGCCGTTGAACTCGTCCGTCTGCGAGGCGTCGAGGAGCCAGCCAGCCGAATTCGGCTGGTCTGACAGGGGGGCGTTGTCGGTTACGCGAGTCGGCAGTGGACCCAACTCGCCCGTGTGGTTCCACTCGGCTAGCGTCCCATCGCCGACCCCCCCGGGACGAACATCTACGGCGACAGCGAGGGTGGTCGAGAAGAGCACACCGATCAGCGAGGCCGAGGCGTACAATCGACGACGATTCATGGCTTGCCCACCTTGTACATCTCGGCGAGTTCACTGCCCGACATGGCACGGCCAACCACAACGAATTCGTCGATCCGCCCCATCAGGTTACGGGTCTCGAACTCGGTCCCTTTGGCCCAGTACTTGTACGGCCAGTTGCCGATGTCCGCGACGCCGATCTCGATCGGTCGCACCTCGATGATGGGGGCCCACCCGACGACCTCGCCATTGCAGTAGTGCGTGACGCGTTTTAGGTCGGCGTCGTAGACCAGGGCGAAGTGCAGCCAACTGCCTGCGTCTTCGTTCTGAATGGCGCCTCGCTTCGAGCTGTAGTGAAGACGACGAACCTCACCCCTCTGGGGAGTCGAGCTTTCCGAGAAGTGCAGCAGCGCGCCCGAAGGCACCCGGTCGAGCGTCCAGTGGATCAACCGCGGCTGGAGCGTGTCGGCGTGCATCAGGGCGACTTGATTCGTCGGGTGCAGCTTGTCGAGGTACGCCCAGGTGGCGAGCGTGATCGACTCGTGCTGTCCGGGCAGGTTCACCGAGACACGGTGACTCGCGTTGCGGAAGCGGAGGGCGCGTTGATTGGGCCAGCGCCCCGGCCCCCATTGGCAACCGACCAACACGCCGTGCGAATCATCGGACCCCTGCGGTGCGTAGTTGCGGAGCGTTCGTGACCACTCCGGCTCAGGGCTGTAGCCGTACCAAGCGACCAAGTCGGGGTCGGCAAGGAACTCCGAGCGCCACTGCCGCCAGCGGCGGTGACGCTTCGTCTTGCGTTGGCGTGATATCTTCTCGATCTCGGCGGTGCCGATGAAGCGATCGGTCGTGAGCTCGACGCCATGCTCACCGTGCGGATCGGAACCGAGGCGCATCGCCTCGCCACCAAACACCTGACGCGATGCGTGCCCGGTCTCTTGCACCGGGTCGAAACGGACCTCGCCGTCGATCACATGCAGTTCACCCCACTCGCGATCGGCTCCCAAATCGATAGCGAACTCGGTGCCGAGATCGACCACTTCCCCGTCGGATGTATGAACCGTGAATCCGCGTGCTTGCGGCGGGACACGCGCCCTGAGTTTCCCCGAGTGCAGGCGCGCCGACATCGCATCGATGACGTCGATCTCGGCGGGCCCTTCGATCACGGCGACCGCGCCGCTGTAGAACTCCAACTGCATCACGCCCGAGTCGAAGGCGATCTTCGAGGCGGGCACGGCGACCCCCTCAGCGTGCGAGAGCTCGCCCTCCGACCACTCGACATCGACCGCGCGCGACAGGACAGCCACGCCGGCCAAGCTCGCCTTCTGGTCGGGCGAGATGGTCACTTCGGCTAGCCCCTCTGCCTTCTGCGAGTCGTTGCCAGGGCGGATGAACTGGGCAACCGCCAGCGGTACGCAGGCCGCTAGGGCCATCAGTCCGAGCATACGCCACGCCCCAGACGGCTTACCCCCGCGGGGCGGAGCGACTCCCTGTGCCGCGTCCAGCCGATTCGCCGAGGAGGTTTCTTGCCGGCCCTGCGAGGGCTCTTCGGCAGGGTGGCTGTAGCGGCGTCGTAAACCGGCGTGCAGATCCACGTAATCGAGGTAAGTGGATCGCGCCGCAGCGCTCTCCTCCAACAGCTCATCGAGCCGCCGGACCTCGGTCAACGAGGCCGAACCGTTGAGGACCGTTTCGATCAGGGCGATGAGCTCGGTGCTCTCGTCTCGAGTGCTCATGTCGTGGCCTCTACTCGCAAGGTCTGACGGACACAGACCAACAGGGATTTTCGGATGCGCGCCAGCTGCTTGCCGATCGCGTTCGCGGAGCGTCCTTGCCCCTCCGCGTAGCTCTTGATGGTTTCACCTTCGCGGTATACGCCCGCCAGCACGCTTTGCTCAGTTTCCTGGAGCTTGGCGATGCAGTGTTCTAGGATCTGCCGGCGGGACTCGCGGTCTTCTTGCTCTCGCTCCGCCTGCTCAGCGAGCAGCGTCATGACCTTCTCGCTGAATCGATGGCGGTCTCGCGATTGCTTGCGGACAAAATTGAAGGCGGTGTACTTGGCGACCTGGAAAGCCCAGTTCCGGAAGCTGGTCCCGGGCTGGTACTGATCGAACCGACGCCACATCGTCATGCTGGCCTCTTGCAGCACCTCGTCGGCGTCGGTCATCGAGGGGACGAGCGTGAGCACGAACGAATGTATGGCCGATTCGTGACGTACAAACAGCGCGACAAACTGCTCGTGCGGGCTCACCTGGGTCTCTTCACTCATCTTGCTGCCTCACAGTACGCGTAGCTAACCAACCCGCTCGCGGGTTGCTCGATCTCCCCAACAGCCTCTCGTGCGTAGCTTCGGCGGCCTCTTGCTCACGCCGCACATTCAAAGCGGCCGTGGCCAATCGTCCGCCCGGCTCGGAGTACTCGACCGAGACACGGTTATCCCCCTTCACCAAGCCGGCGGGCACCCGATACTCAAGCACGCCGAAGCGATCGGGTAGCAGCGTCTCTCCCTCTCCCCGCCGCTTGGGTGAACCACTCAGCAGCGTGCCATTGAAGCGGACCCGGGGCTCCTGCGATAGGCCGCGAGGTCGGCTCACACCGACCCGCAGGCACGCCGCGTCGACCGGGTCAGAGCCTTCGTCCATCCGTATCACCACCGACGCCCCGCCGTCCCCAAGGGGAACAAGCGTCTGATCGCCGTAGCAGGTGCTTTCGACAAGTTCGCGGCTGGGCTCCAGCGGGCCTTTCATGCGGAGACGGACCAACACCGCCTCCTCGGGGTGCATGGTGACTCGGATCGCCGAAGCGGCGTCCACAGCCTCCTCCTCGATCGAGGGTTCGGAGTCATCAAAATAGAGTCTCCGGAGCATGATCGACTCGACCTTTGCCAGATCGATCGGCAGGGTGAAGCTACGGTCTGATTGGCTGAGATTATCGATGTAGACCTGAACCTCCTCGTCGGCGGAGAACGCCATGGTCTGCAGCTGAGGGTCCTCGGTCGTAACCGGAAGGTGTCTCCCCTCGGCGTTGCGCCAGAAGCGGTACCACTTAGCCAAATGGGTCGTTTCCCAATGCTCGCCGTGGCGATGAAACAAAACCCAAGGGTACGGATACTCACTGCGGTACCAGCTCGCCTTGAGAACGATGAAGGGGAGCGCCTTCAGCAGCTCATGGTCGCGTCGGTAAAGGCCGAACATCGCGTGATTCGCGCCGCTGATCACCATCCAATCCCGCCGTGGCGAGTACTCGTCGTGGATCGCCTCACCCTTACGGAATCCGCGGCCGCACTCGGAGATGACCAAGGGCTTCACCGACCCAGTATGCAGATACGATTCATTGGCCATCAGGTCGAGAATCGCGTCCGTGTTTGCGCCGTAGCGATAGTTGACCTTATCGTCCCAATGCGTGGTGTAGAGATGCACCGACAAGAAATCGAGGTCGCGGCCAGCCCTGCGAATGAAGGGCCCCATGTGCTTGTTCCATAGCGTGAAGTCCTTCAGCTCAAAAGCCGGGTACGCGGCCGTCGGCCCCCCTACCATGACGCTCAGACGCTCATCGTGAACCGCTCTCGCGATCTCCGTGTGCAGCCGACAGGCCTCGTCCCAATCGGTTCGATAGTGACCGACGTGGACATTCAGTTCGTTGGCCACCTCGAAGTAACGGGGGGGATTGGGGTGACTCTTGAGGTAAGCCACCACCGCCTCGGCCGCCTCCTCGGGGCCGGCGGGAACAAACCGCTCACCCGCGGCCTCTCCTTCCTTCGGTTCGAAGTAGGAGAACGGGTGCGCCGACTCAACGAGTTCGCCGGGAGCCGACGACTTAGCCCGGGCGACGGGGGTCTTAGAGAGCCTCCTCAGGTTGGCGTGCCCAGGCCGCTGGGGGTCCTCCCCCGCCTTGGCGAGCACGGACGACAGTCGCCCTAAGCCGCGTCCGAAGCTCGCTCCCAACTCATCGACCACAAGCCGCAGCTCTTCCTCGTTGAGCTCGCGCGGGTTGCCGTGCACATTGAAGTACTTCTGCCGATCTAGCTCTCGGCTCTCGCCCCGCACGAGCCAGTGGTCCAGATCGACACGGACCTCGGAACCGTGCTCGGCGAGCACGGTCGTATCTCCAAGCGAACCGAGCCAGCCAATCGCAAGCAGACAAAGCAACCACGGTGCGCCGCAGGCAACACGTTGACGCTCGGCGTATCGTCCCACGCGAACCATCGCTACTTGCGGCCTCTTATCCGAATCTCATTTCAGTTCAGTTCAGCAGGCTAGCCCAGCAGTTACTGGGCTAGCCTGCTGAGCCTATTCCACCCTGCAGATAACAAGCTCGGTAGCGACGCGTGAACGTGCTCTCGAAACGGCTCGGCGCCAACGCTAAAGTGATTTTTTCAGGCATCGCCACAGCAGCGCCAAAGTTCCTTATTCGCCGACTGGCCGTCGTGATTTCGGAGTCCTGAAATCGAACGACCCAAGTTTGCGGGCGGTATGCGTGCTGATCGCTGCCTGAGCCGTCTGATCCTGTGCTGCTGCTCCCGGAGTCCTCGTCGTTCGGAAAGACGCCTATGACAAGATCGCTGTCGCCAGCGCCCCCCCTTTTTTTGGGGGGGGGCATGGCGTGGTTACCAGTGGTGGAAAAATCGGATCTCAATCCCTTCGCACTACTGATGTCTCCCCAAGGGCCTTTCCGCCAGGCATTCCTTACGGCACGGCCCCCCCACGACCGCTGCACTCCAAACAATGCGCAGATTCGTGTTCGCCGAGCGCATAGAGATGAATCGGCGAGCCAGCTAGGGCACACTCTTGCCGCCAAGAGCTTGAGTTGTCGCAGCTGACTCTGGGTAAGCCTACCGGGTTGCTGGAGACGACCATTCGGAGCCTGTTTGCCCCCACCTCATGGGAACTCTCCCCGCGACTAGGTGATAGGCCACTAGCCAACCCCTTAGTTACGCGTCCCCAAAGAAACGCCCACAGCTCTCCCGCTTCGACTCATTCCCGCTGGGTCACTATCGTCGTGGCGTCGGCTTGGAAGTCGGTGACTTCCTGCTCGGCGCCGCCGGGCCAGCGGACAACGACTCGATCGACATCGGCTGATCCGCCCAGGCCGATCGTCACGAGCGCCTCGACCTGCGAGAGGTAGCTGCGGGTTGGCATTACGGTGCGAACCAGCTTCGATTCGCCACGAGTCACTTCAACCGTGGCCCCGATCGCGTCGCGGTTGGCGGTGGCGCCGATCAGCTTGAACCGCAACCAATGGTGGCCGGTCTCCTGATCGTTGCGTAGCAAAGCGGGCGGGCCGGCGATCTGGGTGATGAGCACATCGAGATCCCCATCACCGTCGATGTCGGCGTAGGCGGCGCCCCGTCCCACGAGCGGCTTCGCCAGATCGGATCCGATCTTATCGCTCGGCACGCGGGCGAATTCCTCGGCGCCCGCGTCGCCGGCGTTCCAGAAGAGGGCCGCGGGCTGACGGTAGTGTTGGCTGGTCTGGACCACCTGGATGTCATCTTCGAGGTGGCCGTTCGCCGCCAGCAGGTCCAGCCTCCCGTCGAGGTCGGCGTCGAAGAAGAAGAGCCCGAAGGAAAGGTCGCCGCGAGTTGGCGGGCCGAGCCCCGTGGGGATCGCGTCGTCGGTGAACGTGGCGTTGTCTCCGTAGGAGACGTACAGGGCGGTCATCTCATTGGCGAAGTTCGCTATGGCGACGCCGAGCGCATCGTCGTTGCGGAAGCGGGCCGAGTCGATCCCCATGGCGCCGCGAGCCTTGCCGCTCGCATCGAAGGCGAGCCCCGCCTCGATGCCCGATTCGACGAATGTGCCATCCTTTTGGTTGAGGAACAGCAGATTGCGGACCGTGTCGTTGGCCAGCACGAAATCGATCCAGCCGTCACCGTTCGCGTCCACGGGAGAGATGCCGAGCGTCTTCGCTAACGGCACTTCGGTCACCAGGTTCCTCTGCTGTACACCGCTCACAGCGGAGACATCGTCAAAGGCGCCGTCGCCGTTGTTGCGGTAAAGATATGGGTACGACCCCTCGAACGAGAACGGCGGGCCATACGCCCGGCCGATGCCGGTGAGGCGGAAATCCTGCACTTGGTCGATCTCGCGTGACCAGCTGACGTAGTTGCCGACCAAGAGGTCGAGGTCGCCATCGTTGTCGTAATCAAGCCAGCCACAGCTAGTGCTCCAGGCCTCGGCCGAGCCGGCGACGCCCGCTTCGGTGGTGACCTCGGCAAAAACGCCCGCCACGTTGCGGAACAGCCGGTTCTTCCCAACCGCTGAGACGAACAGGTCGGTGTGGCCATCGTTGTCGTAGTCCCCGACAGCGACTCCCATGCCGTAGAGCTGCTGATCGAGGCCCGCCTCCTCGGTCACGTCCGTGAAGACTCCCTCGCCATTGTTCGCGTACAGGGCGCTCGTCGCGGGGGGCTGGCCCTCGTCCCAGGGCCAAGCGCACGAGTTGACTAAGAGCAAATCTTGATCACCGTCATTGTCGTAGTCGAAGAAGGCGCAACCCCCGCCCATGGTCTCGGGCAGCAGCTTCTCGCCGGTCGCCCCGTTGCAGTGGACGAAGTCGATGCCCGCTGCGCCGGTGATATCCGTGAACACGAGCCGGGGCATCGTCGCGACCGGTGCCTCACGCACCTCGGGTAAGGCGACCACTTGGACTTCATCGACCTGCTCGGGCTCAACACGCCGCAATAGCCAGGCCCCCCCCGCGACCAGGAGACCAAGAACGAGGAAGGCGACCAGCGAGCGCTGCAGCGCGCGACCGATCAGGTCGTCGTTCTGTTCGTCGAGGGGCTGCTCGTCGAGGAGTTCGGGCTCATCCATCGCGGTTCAGCGTCCTTGCTCGGCGGTCGTGTCGTCGGGGACGTCGCGATCCAGGTCGTAGATCACCACCGCCTCGGCGGCGTGATTGGCGGCCGGGTAGCGTGCCCGGGCGGCCGCGACGGCGCGGTCGCGAGCGTTGTCGTCTGGCTTGTAGGCGCCGTGCAGCTCGCGGTGCAACGCCGCCGCCTCGTCGTCGCCCAGCATCGCGTAGACCTGCTGCAAGCCGTAGTGGGCGGTGGCGTTCTCCGCGTCGAGCCGGAGGGTCTTCTTGAATTCCGCCTCCGCCTGACGCAGTAGCTCATCGCGTTCGGCGCGATCGGCGGGGCGCCGTTTGCGCCGCGCCAGGTCAAAGAGCGTCTGCCCGTGCAGGTTGATCACTTCGTAGTCGCCGCGGAAATCGAAACCTCGCTCTCGCATCTCGGCATTGGGAGGAGAGAGGACCGCGGCGAAGTTTTCGCGGGCCGCTTCGAGCCGGCCTTGCTGGCGATTGATCTGTCCGCTCAACCAAGAGAGCGTCCACGGGGGCGCCGGCGGGTCGTCGTACTCAGAGGCTCGCTTGGCGGCCTCGACGGCGTCGTCCAATCGCCCCTCACGGAACAGCACACGGGCCAGATTGAGCGGGCCGTCGTACCGACCGAGCTTCTCGACCTCGGTGAAAGCCTGCTCCGCCTGCCGCAGCTCACCGACGCCCTTGAGCAGCAAGCCGATGCCGTAATCGTTCCAACGCTGCCACGCGGGGATGTCGCGCGCCGCATTGGGCTCCGCCAGCGGCTCGCCCCCAACGACGGGGAGCGTGATCCGGTCGCTCGCCAGTGTGGTGATGGGCAGATCGAGACCGAAGGGGAGCCCCGTATCCGCGGTCTGCTTGGCGATGTACTCAAGGTACTGGCGATCGAACTTCCGGTAACGGACGCGTGCCTCGATCGTGATCGGTTCCTGGATCCCTTCGGGCACGTTCAGCCGGTAATGGATCGACTGCCCAGCCCCGGGCGGGATCTGGTGGTTGTAGAGCGGGACGAAGATGTCCTGAGCGTTGCGACGATCGATGCGGTTCCCTTCACGATCGAGCATGAAGACATTGACGAAATGGCTCCACGGATCAACGCGGCCGTTCTCATCGATCGCACCGCTCCGTCCGATAACGCGGTCGCCGGCGAGCGCCGTCAGCTCGACCCACACCTCGTTCGAGTCCGCCGTGCCCTGGGTGAAATGATGGCCGAGGGTGAGCGTCCGGATCACGGTCTCGATCAGGTAGCTCTTGCCCGCCTTCAACTCGGGCGTGACGGGACGAAGCGGCGCGATGAGGGCGCCTTCGATCTTGCCCTCTTCACGCAGCCCGAACAGATCGATCCGCAGGCAGTCGCGAAGGATCTCTTGCTGACGCTCCACCGCGTCCTGCTCGCCACGCCAGTGCGGCAAGGCCGTGTTGCCACCGACGAACAGGTGGTCGTGAACGGTGCGGCGGCCCGAGTCGTCGTTCCTGCGGGCGCCGAAGTCGTCCGACTCGGCGAGCGGCATGTGGCAGCGGTTGCAGTTCGCGTCCGCTTTAGGCGGGTAGTAGAAGCTCCGCGCCCCGCCCCCCGAGACGCCGCTCAGCATGAACGAGTCGTGGTGGTTCTGACCGCGGAGGAACTTGTACTCGTTCAGCTCCTCCGGGAGGTGGACCTTGTGGCAGACCGAGCAGAAGTCGGTGTCACGATGGAACGGCTTCAGGAAGGTCTGCTTGTGGAACTCGGGCTTCGCCTTCACGAGTTGGCGATTGATCCACCGCAGCGCCGGGTTCTTGCTGTACGCGAAAGGGTACCGGAGCGGTTCCTCGATCGTGTAGTCGGCGTTGCCGCGGGTGCTGTTGATGTGCGTGATCGCGTGGCACGCCGTGCAGGTGATGCCGGCGTGGGCGGTCGGATCACGGACGTCGTCGTAGTTCGGGTCGTCGAACTTGCCCGTGAAGAAGGGCGCCGGGTCGTGGCACCCCGCGCACCAGCGGGCCCGCCTGACCGACCCCTCGCGCTCGGCGGAGTACTCGCGGGTCTCGCGGATGCTGGCTAGGTAGGCCGGGTTGTTGAACGAGCTGAAGCGATGAGCGCTCTGGGCCCAGCTCGCGTGGGTGTCGGCGTGGCACTCGCGGCAGAAATCGTCGTTCATCAGCGCCCGCTCGGAGATGAACTTGCCGTTGGAGGTCCGCGCGAGCGAGGGCTCGAAGTACTTCACGCCCTCGGGTGAACCGACTTGGTACCAGGAACGTGGGTCCGACTGATGCAGCAGCACACCGACGGCCGCCACGGTCCCGACGAGCCCGAGGTACCCGGCGCCAACACGCCACTTGATGGGGGGGCCGACCAAGCGGTGCAACCAGTAGGCCCAGATGGCGACCAGCGGGCTGATCACGTGAAGCCAGTAGAAGACCTGCCGGGCTAGCTCGTCTCGCACTTCCAGTGGACCGGCGCGCGTGAGCAGCAACCCCGAGATGAGCAGCAACAAACAGACCGCGAACAAGAAGTAACCCATCCTCACGGCCCGGCGGTTCTTCCGCCGCCAGGTGTTGCGCATGTGCAACACCCCGAAGACCAAGAAGGGCAAGATCAGCAGCAAGCCCAGGACCAAGTGCCCCAGAAACATGTACTGATAGTAGTAGTTTTGGTACGACCGCTCGGTGGTCGCCTCGAGCGCGGTGATCGCCGTCAGGTAGACCGAGTTGGCGCCAAGCAACGCCACCAACACCAGGACAATGCGGAATAGCCACCGCAGCCCGGGAGTGATCGCTGATCGGTATTTGTGGGGCGCAGCCATCGAGAGGAGTGAGCTACCGTGCGGGTGCATGTCGCGACGCCGGATCAGTAACCGTCGCGGTATCTTGTATTGTATTGCCGATGGAGTGTCTCACGCCGCGAGCGGGACGCTTCATCCGCTTCGGGCAGGTTGCGTGGTAGGGGCTGCACGGTTCCTGCGTCTTGGGTGAACAGATCGGCGTCCTTGCACCACCCGTCCGCCTCGACCACCCACCGGCGGGTCCAGCCAGGGGGCGGGCTGTTCGAGGGGCGATCGAACTCCAAATGCAGCTCCTCACCCGGACCGATGATCGCGAGGGCGTCGTCGGTTTGCTCCACCAGTTCGAGCGCCTCGCCGAACTCGGTGTAATGGCCCCGCGGGTGCCGTGCGTCTCCGAACGGCGGGCGACAGCCATAGTCATAGACCGTGTGACGCTGCGGACCGACCACCCGCTCCGAGAACCCAACGTCCGCAACGGACGCCGCCACCAGTTTGGCGGGCGAGCGTATCACTTCATCGCAAGGCTCGGCATCCACGATCGCCAGCCGGTCCCAGTAGACCTGCATGTTGGTCGTGAGACGCAATCGGCGGGCGCCCTTGGGCAACCGCTTGGGATCGATCGGCGCCGAGGACTCACGCGCGGTCCCCGCCGGATACCCGAAGCGGGCGAAGACCTCACGCCAACGCCCGTCGGCGCCCTCGGCCTCGAGCGTCGGCTCGGTGTAGACAGCGTCCGCTTGCCACGCGGCGAAGGCGGTCTGAGAGTACGGGTACTCGACCCAAGCATCGAACAGCAGGGTCGGTGCGGTCAGTTCGTCCAGCGGTTGATCGAAGGTGAGCGTCACGGTGTGGGGGTCGGTCATCCCGATAAAGCGGCGATCTCTCCGGCGGAGCGGAGCGGCCCGCCGGTCGGTCTTCCTAACCGCAGCCAGCACGTCCTCTTCACCGGCGCCACTCGCCGCCAGGGGAGAGAGCGAGCGGCGATAGTACCTGGGCTCTCCGGTCGGCAAGGGCTCGCTGGCGCCGAAACGCTCGTCGAGCGTCATCTCCCAGCCGGGGGGCAAGTCGTAGGCGACTAAGCGCACCGCGTCGAAGTAACAGATCTCCTCCATCGGCTCGCCAAGTTTCAGCACGAGCCGGCCTCCTTTCGGCCTCAGCACTCCCTCAGGCAGCAGGAAACTCTCGTAAGGACGGGCCGGGTAGTACTCGCCGCGGCCGAGGTTGAAGCCGATTCCGCCGGCGCCCAGCAGGTCGGCGACAAAGACGTATCGCTCACCGTCCCAGACGAACAGCAGCGGGCAACTGCCCGCCTGACGCTGCGTCTCGACCAGGTCGTGACGCTCGCCGAGCGGTAGGTCGAGTTCGGTCTGCGACACGGCGTCGGGCCAGAGGAGCCGGATGAAATCGAACTTCTCCGCGCCCCCGGCGCCCATGGCGATCGGCTGCAAGCTCTGCCCCGGGCCCGAGAGAGGACGCGACTCGGGAATCGGGGCCCAGCGTTCCCCGAAGCGAGCCGAGCCGTGGACTCCGATGCCCGAGGCGTTCGATCGCATCTCGGCCGCCTTATCGGTGCGTCCCGAGAAACTGAGCAACGCGAACGGATGTCGGCCCGGTCCGGCTCGCCAGATGACAGGCGGTTCGCCTGAGCGGCACGCGATCACCTCGGGGCCTCGATCGCCGTTGATGACGGCGAACGGCCCGACCAATCCGGGCGCATCGTACTCGGCCTCGGTTTCGCCATCGTTGTTGAGAACACTCCAGCCCTCGCTCTGCCCGGCAAACGCTCGCAGTTCGCCTGAACCGGTGGCATCAAAGAGTCCCAAGGCGGCTTGATTCGGGTCGGCCACTCCGGCGTCAAGCGATGCGATCTCGACCGGGGACCAACCCGATGAAGCCCCCCAGCGTTGCAACCCCGCTGGGCCGACCGTGAACAGTTCGACGCGTCCGTCCACGTCCACGTCGGCCGCCACGGCGGCGGTGATCATCGCTTCAGTAAGTCGCTCGAATCCTTCGGCGGCGTGGTAGTTCCACAGCCGGTCGTTGAGCAAAACCTCGTGCGGTGATTCCGCGTGCAGGAGCAGGATGTCGGCGTCGTCGTCCGAATCGAGATCGGCCAGCAGCACCCGACGCGTCGGGCGCCCGCCCCCGGCAACACCCAGCTCCTCGGCGTGCTCGCGGAATGTCCCGTCGCGATTGTTGCTGAAGACCTGCACTGGCCCGTCGGCGTTGGTGATCACGTAGTCGAGGTCGCCGTCGTGGTCGAGGTCATAGACCGCGCCGTCGGTCGCTTGCAACGCTCCCCCGGCAACGCCGGTCGATTCGGTGACGTCCTCCCACTGCCCCGACTCGGTCTGGCGCCACAGCTGGTTTGGTCCACGCCGCGCTAGGTACACGTCGGTCAAGCCGTCGTCGTCGAAGTCGCCCCACAAGGCAGCGGCCACGTTACGAGTTTCTGAGAGGGGCGACTCCGGTTGCGGGACATACTTCCCGTCGTCGGCGATCAAGAGAAGGCTCTGCGGGGCGCCACTCGATCCCTCGACAGCGCCCGTGATAAACAGATCACTAGCGCCGTCGCGGTTGACATCGACCACGGTGATGCTCGGAGTCGTTTCCCCCGGCAGAACGCGACGCCACGCGATCGACTCCCCCCCCTCGATCGGCAGCGGCGTAGGCTCCTTGAACGTCGGCCCTTCCGGCAAGATTTGCCCCGTCGGCTTTGAAGAGGCCGGCGAGTTGACCGCCGCCTTGGGCCCCATACGGGTGTATTTCAACTCGGCGAGCCGCGCCCGGGGGTTCACCGCGAGGCGCTGGAAATCCGTTAGCGCCGCTTTCGCTCCCTCCCGATCACCTAGACGCTGCGCCGCCTGGAACGCCCCGTAGTAGGCGCTACGGAGGTAAGGGTCGATCTGCTGGCACTCGCGGTACGCGTCCAAGGCGCCCCGATGATCGCCCGTGGATGCGAGGCACTGCCCCACGTAGTACCGCGCGTAGCTGTCGGACGGGTCCGCCTCGGCCACCAGACGGAAGAGGTCCTGCGCCGTGGCTGTTGCGCCCTCGTTGTATTCAAGAAGCGCTCGACAGTAGGGGGCTCGAAGGTTCTTCGGGTCGGCGGCACGGACCTCATCTAGAAGCTTCTTAGAACGCTCGAGATCCTCCCCTTGCCGTCGATTCAGGAGGGCGATGGCCAGGTCGGTTTGTACCGTCGTTCGCATCGCCGCGGGAGCCGCTCCGAGGAGCGTCTCGAGGGTCTTCACGGCGCCGTCGTAATCGAACTGCCCCATCTGACCGACGGCGCGGTTGTAGCTCTCCGTGAGATCAATCGTCGCGGACTCGGGCGTCGAGCCCGGGGTGCCGGGCCCTTGCTGGCAACCGAGGGACGCCATCACCAAGGACGCCAAAGCGATGATCCGCGTCGAATCGTAGCATTGGCGTCGCGAGCCTCGTTCACTCAGCATGGTCGGACGACCCCTCGCCTTGTCGGAGTATGACAGTCTGATCGACTCGCTCCACCTCGAAGGCTTCGACAGCCCCGTCGGGCCAGGTCACGCGGAACGCCTCGGGCGAAGATTCGTCGCCGAGTCCGAAATGGACGCGGGGATCGTTGCTCGCCAAGTAGCTGTAAGAACGCAAGACGTAGCGGACCTGTGTCATACCAGCCGAGAGCAACTCGACCTTGGCGCCCAGGGCGTCGCGGCCAGCGGTAAGCACCCTTGCCTGAAGCCAATGAGCGCCGGCTTTAGGGGCGTCGTTGCGAAAGATCGCCAGGTGGTTGTCGATGCCGTTCGAGACCAAGTCGATGTCGCCGTCTTGATCCAGGTCGCCGAAGGCCAACCCGCGGGTCAGCCCGGGCTTCGCGGTGAACCCGCCCGCCTGATCACTGAGGTCCCTGAAACGCCCCTCTCCCTCGTTGCGAAACAAGAGGTTCGGCTCGGCGTAGCGACTCCAGTAGGGACCGAGCTGAGCCGTGGCCAAGACCGGTCCGACCGCGACGCGGCCGTTGCCAACAGCGAGATCGAGGTCGCCGTCGTGATCCATGTCGAGCAAGCCACAGCCCCAGCCGGTGTAAGGCAGGTCGACGCCCGCCATGCCGGAGGCCGACGAGTCATCCGAGAAGAAATCCCCCTCGCCGAGCGTGTAGAGGGTGTTGGTCTCACTCGCGACGTGCGTCATGAACAGATCGAACCGACCGTCCGAGTTGACGTCGCCCACCGTAACGCCCATGCTCGCCTCGACGCGCCCGGCGCCGTTCAAAGCGGCGCCCATGAGCATCGCTTCATCATAGAATCCGCCCTTTCCGTCGTTCACCCACAGCTGGTTGGGCTCTTCGTCGTTGCAGACATACAGATCGGGCCAGCCGTCACCGGTCAGGTCGGCTGCGATGACACCCCACCCGCGTGCCGGGGCGTTGATGCCCGCGGACTCACTCACGTCGGTGAAGCGGCCGCCCCCGTCGTTCCGGTAGAGCCGGTCTCGTACGCCCTCAAACAGATGGGGACCGCAGTAATCGTGGCTCTGCCCGACGCCCGCAGCGCCCGAGTCACCGCACCGACGGGTCGCGTCGAACACGCCAAAGTTGACCACGAACAAGTCGAGGTCTCCGTCGCGATCGTAGTCGACGAACGCCGAAGCAGAACTCCAGCTGTCGCCACCGATGCCGGCCTCGTCGCTGATATCGACGAAGGCCCCGCCGTCGTTGCGGTACAGCTTGTTCGGCCCGTAGTTGGTGACCAAGACATCGACGTCCCCATCGTTATCGATGTCTCCCATAGCGCAGCCGTGCCCGTAGCCCGGATCCGCAAGGCCCGCAGCGTCCTCAACCTGGGTGAACCGCCCGTCGGCGTCCTGCCGGTACAGTCGGTTCGGGGCGGGGTCCTTGAAGGACTTGGGCATCTCGCGCGGCTCGCCGTGCCGGACTTGATAGATGTCCAGATCACCGTCGCCGTCGTAATCGAACAGCCCCACCCCTCCGGGCGTGATCTCGGGCGTCAGGTAGAGCCCGTCGGGCCAGGGTTGCTGGGCGGGCAGCCCTGCCTGCTTCGTCACTTCCGTGAACCATCCTTTCACGGCGGTAGTTGCGCTCACCGCCGGCTGGCTCGGCTCCACTGGGGCAGCGGTTTTCGCTGTTGGTTCGCCAGTTACCTCGGAGGCAGCAGGAGGGATGGCGACGTTCTTCTCCTCGGCTGATCCACTGCAGCCCGGCATCATGAGCACCGTCCCCACGAGCACCAGAATGCTCGGGACGCGGATCGCCATCGGGAACGTGGGGACGCGGATCACGGCATCAATCGAATAGGTCTAGTGGCGTTGAAAATCGCACCGCGGCGAGCCTACGACGCCAACGCCGCCAAGTCCAGGGATCCGGTAGGGCGATCACCTCGCGGCCTGAGTGATCAACGAATCAAGGCATGCACTCTCGGGACGCCGGTGACGAAGGGCATCACTCGCCGTTTGGCTGAGTCTCCCCGAGCGTGGCAAAATCGATGTCGTCCAGGAAGATAGAACCCGCTTCCTTGTTGGGCTGAATGAAGACGAACGACAGACGGGCTTCGACCGCACCGCCCGGTGCAATGGCCTCCAACTTGTGATCGAGCCAAGCGTCTTGTCGTACGCCCCCATCGGCGATCGCCACCTGCCGTTCGCTCAGTATCTCGGGCGTGCCGTAACGTCCGTTGCGTACACCATAGAATTCGATCTTCATCAACACCGAGTTGGCCGTGCCAGTGAGCGAGTCCGCCGAGAGGACCATCGCATTGGCCACCGCACTGACCGCTTGCCCCGGCTCGACCGAGATGCTCTGAGTGAGGCCCGAGTAGTTCTCGCCGCCGACGAACTGGCCGAACAACTTCGCCGCCGCTCTGCCGCCCCGGACCACCTCGTTGCTGACCGAAACGTTGCCGTTCTTTGTGCCAAATGGGCTCCAGCCGGCGAGGGAACCACCGCCCTCCTCGAAGTCGGTGTTCCGCTGCGTGACCGGAGTGGGATCCCCACTGCGCTCGTAAACCTTCACGGAATCGACCATCAACTCTTGAGGCCACACGGTCGAGTCATCGGGGTTATCCAAGAACCAGCCGCCGATCGCCGTGTTGATGATCAGGTTCATCGGCGCCACGCGTTCCGACAAGAAGCCCCCCACCTCGTCGTCATAGACGGTGTAGTGATGCACGTCGTCGATGTAGAAGCGGAGCTGCGATTCCTCCCACTCGACGGCGTAGGTGTGCATGCCCTCGTGGTAATCGGCAAGCCGCCCGAACAGGACCGACTGATGCTCCTGGGTTACGAACGCGTGCCGGAAAGGGGGGTTCGTGCCGTAGTGGAAAGCGCTGCTGGAGACCGTGGGCTGATCGCCACGATTCTCCATGATGTCGATCTCGCCACCGCTGGGCCACGGGTGCGGCCCCACATCGGCGAGCAGCCAAATCGCCGGCCACATCCCCATGGATGTCGGCAGATCGGCCCGCACCTCGAAACGACCGTGCTCCCACAAACGCTTGCTGATGATCTGCCCCGACCGATACGGCAAGCCTCGCGACGGAACGGCCTCCGAGGTGATCACGAGATTGCCCCCCGCGACCGTGACCTGCTGCGGGAGATAGTCCTGCAACGAATCGTTGGTCGTGGCGTTCGTGTTCGCGAGGCGCCACTCGGACTTGTCGAGGACGTTGAAATCCTCCTGAAAGACGAGGGACCACTTTCCTGGCGGGTCCGCGTGGGCTGGCGCCAAGAACGCCACTTGCGTAAGCAGCGCGAACCACGGGGCGCGTGCGCCTAAGCCCATTTCTCGGTCCCTAAGTTGGTCGCGTCATGCGATCACTCGACTGCGGGCTTCTCGGCCTCGGGAGTTGCTTCAGCCTCGGGAGCCGCCTCGCCAGAATCCTCTCCGGCAGCCTGCTCTTCGCCGGCCTCTTCACTCGGCTGCTCTGTGGAGGCGCCATCGCTGGCTGTGGCTTCGCTAGAGGTTTCCTCCGTCGATTCTTCAGCCCCCTCGGACTCCGACTCAGGCTCCCCTTCCGGCTCCGGGTCCGAAGCGAGGGCGATGTCGATCACGTTCTTGCCGGGCCGCAGCCGGTACCGCAGCCCCGAAGTCTCCGCCTTCGCGTACTTGGCGGGGGTGAGCAGCGGGCCGGGCAGTGGCGGACCGCCACCTTCCTGCTCGATGGCGGCGCCGACTGACTTCACCTGAGCGAGGTACTCGCCCGAGTCGAGGTCCGAATCCCGGCCAATAACCAATTTGTAGTTGCCCCGACCATCGATATTGCCGCTGGCGGCGGACATCTTCTTTGAGCTAGCCGTAACGAAGACGACGCTGCCGCTCTCCAGCGGAAAGCCATCGATGGTCACCTTCCCTTCGACCGTGGCGTCCCCCCCACCTTTGCCGCAGCCGAGAGCCGTCAACGCAACCAATCCAATGGATAGCAGGGAGTTACTTCGCACTTGAGAGCTCCAGATCGATGGTGTTGCTACCGGGTTCAACCGTGAACTTCCACCCCGAAGTGTGACCCCGGGTGTACTTGCGTGGGATAAGGGACTTGCCGGGGGCGGGCGGACCGCCACGCGGGCTAGGAACCGCCGGGCCTCGGCAGGTTACCTTAACTTGGTACTCGCCCGCGGGAAGACCGCCTGAGGAAGCGACCTCAACCCAGTAATCGCCGTCGCTCGCAATCGATCCGGTTGCGATCACCGCCCCACCTTCGGAAACGTAAGTGACTGCACCATGATCGAGCGTGTTGCCATCGAACCGCACGACCCCATTGACGGTGGATTCGTACTCGCTGCATCCCGAACAGGCCAGCAGCCAGAGGCCGAGGCTAGCGCAAGCCCACGAACGCCAAACAGAGGAGAGCTTCATGCTTCGACTTCTCTCGTCACGGAAGTAGGAAACTAGCCAGGCACCTTTCAAAGGTCTTCGTTGACAACTTCGTCGCCGTTGCGCGTCGAATAGGCCCGATAAGCCTGATGGTCGATGCCTTCGTTGACGAACCTAACCGAAGCGTCCGCAAGCACAAAATGGGCGCCGCCCGGGTGCAGGCTGCGGAAGCCGCGTACGTTGTACCATTCGTCAAAGACATAGGTAGCTAGGTCAGCATCATTGGGTGACTGGTTGAGCGGCATGTTGCAACTCGCCCAGTCGCCGTCCGAGAAGTAAGCCACGTTGTGCAAGTCTAACCGTGTAACCGCCTCGCCGACCATGAAGGTCTTGCTCGTGCCGTCAGACACCTTGCGGAAGGAGACCGGCCGCAAGTAGTTGTTACGCCAAAAGATGCCGTTGCAGATTGCGGTGTCGTGGCAGTCGATGCTACCGAATGTTGGAGAGTTCCAATCCGTCGCATTATCGAGGACTGCCGTATCGCCAATCACGCCTTTATAGTTTGTCACGGCAACAGGGATGTTCTCCCACCAGTAGCGTTGGGGGTCCCCCTCAACAATAGTTGAGTCATCCGAAGGGCACGTCAGGATCTGGAGCTGCGTCGCCATGGCGTCGCGAATCTCCACGCGCCCCATGCCACGTCCATTGCTGACGGCGGCCGTGAAAGCCATGCGTCGTGGATCCGTGCTCGGATCGTTGAAGCCGAGCTCAAGCTGGTTGTAGAGCGGCTGCTCCTCCAGGAAGGGCAGGATATCGACGATCCAACCTTTGCCGTTGAGATCCTCGGGGCAGTCTCCAAGCCTTTGCTGCGTCACGGGATCAATGTTCTCGCACCCTCTCACTCCTGGATACCCCATGCTGGTGGGGAACTGGTTCCTACTGCCATGGTAATTATGGATCGCCAACCCGATATTCTTCATGTTGTTGCTGCATGAAGAGCGGCGGGCCGCTTCGCGGGCCGCCTGAACAGCGGGCAGGAGCAACGCCACGAGGATGCCGATGATCGCGATCACGACCAGCAGCTCAACGAGCGTGAAACCCAAACGGTGTCGCGGGGTGGACGACGCCATAGCAACGGTCCTTCGGGGAGGGCTATCGGGATAAAGTGAAAGCCGCCCTCCCCTTGGAGGGAGGGCGGCAGGGAGCATCTCAGCGACGACGCGCCACGGCCGGGGCCGCGATCAGGCCGCACAGCAACGCGACAATCGAGGTCGGCTCGGGAACGGCGACCGCGACCGACGACGAAGTGGCACCGTAGTTGTTGGCCCACGCGTCGTACCCCGCCTGACTGCTGTCCGGCGAGTTGCCATCACGCCAGATCGTGTAGTCCGCCGCATCGACAACGCCGTTGTTGTCGTAGTCGCCTGCCAGGCCGGCGCTGGCGTCGAGCAGCACGATGTCGTTGCCGTCACCACCGACGTAAGTGATGGTCCGACCGCCACTGTTGGGGACCGCGGCGCCTTCGGCGAGGCCCATGAACGTGCCGGTTAGCGTGCCGGCGATGTCGATCAGCTCGAGGTTGCCCGCAGGAGCGCTCGTCAGATCGACCACGAGCGAGGCGAAACCAACGCCCGAACCGTCGTTGAGCGTGACGTCGTTCAAGATTTCCAGCGTGCTGATGCCGCCGTCATCGGCGATGAACTCGAGGGTGCCCTCACCGTTGGTGAGCGCGCCGTCGTTGCTGCCGATGTCGAGGAAGCCGACCGTCAGATCGACTTCGTCACCGATGATCGTCAGCTCACCGGTGCCACCGACGCCCGTATCGGCATCAACCGCGAGCGAGCGGCCAACGCGGAGGCGGCCGGCGTCGACGATCGAGTCGTTGCTGAGGGTCATCTCACCGGTGGCGCCACTGCTCTCGCCGACCGTGATGCCGTCTTGGGTCACGGCGAGCTGGCCGCCGGTCATGTTGTAGACCCCCTTGGTGCCGATCCCTTCACGTCCGATCGAAACCCAGTTCTCGGCGAAGACGGCGCCGCCCGATTGGTTAACCGTACCGAGGTTGCCATCGTTACTGCCGACGAAGAAGTTGTTCAGGAACATCTGAGCGTTGTCCGAGACATTGAGCTCACCCGTGTTCGGGAGGTCGCCGAGCATGGGGTCACGGGCGCCCCCACCGAGTCCGAGGTGGAACTGGTTCCCCTCACTGAATGCCTCTCGGCTTTGTTCGAAGCTCGCATCGCCCGACAGGTTGTAGACGCCCTTCGCCGGGTCCAGCCCATCGCCATCGACGCCAAGAAACGACCACTTACCAGGGGCGGTCACAAGTGCGCCTGAAGAGTGATTGAAGGTGCCATCGCCGAAGGTGCCATCGCCAATACGAAGGTCACCGATGGGGCTCGTTGTCAGCGGACCGTTGAGATCTACCGTGGCCGGGTTGGCGGCGGTGTTGCCCGTTCCGATGACGGCATTCTCAGGGTCAGCGCCCGTGCCCGGTAGGGCGTCGGTCGTCCAGTTGATCGGGTCGTTGAAATCCGTTGTGCCGGCTCCGTTGTCCCAGTCCACGGCCATCGCGGGCGCGGCGATAAGAGTTATTAGGCAGGCGCCCAACACGGGGAGACGCAGAAATGAGAGATGGTGGATCATGGGCGTGGCTCCGGGGTAGCGTTTTTTGGCTAGAGCGGTAGCTTCCGCCACGGCCTCGCGGCCGCTTTGGGCGAGCAGTAAATAGAGTTCGCGTTCTGGTGTAAGAGACCGGGCAAACCCGATCACAGCCTTGATGAGTTGAACGCTCAGTGAGCCCGACGGCCGACGCACGACCGCCGGGTCACGTTGCGTTGCTAAAAATCCACCCCGCGTCTGGGAAGCTTGACCAGCCACCGGCCAAAGCCGGCAACACCCACCCCCGAAATCCTCCGTCGATCCTTGAGAGGTTCGTTCGGGCGTAGCGATCAAAGCGTTGTCTTGGCATGCCCCGTCTAGCCACCGCAGCCTGGGCTCAACTGAAACGCCATCGTCGCCACCCAACACGCCATTGGGCTGCCTACATGAAGGTGGAGGACAGCCGGCCTGCTGAAGAGCGATCAAAGCACAGGATGAGACCCAATTCGGGGTAACCAGACGAGTTGTCGATCAGCTCGGACGATCCAGCCTGCCATGGACAGGCCAGACTCGCCACTAAGCACACCAACTCTTCAGTACTGTTAGGATAGCCAGTCGCGAGGAATCAGCAACACATTTTCAGAAAATAATCGCCCTCGTGAGTAACTGTTACCCAGCTGTCGATCCGCCCCTAACTAGCACTACATGGGTTTCTTTGTCCGTAATCGACAAGGAACACCGCGATCCGGAGACGTCTGTGTAACAGTTCCGGTCGCCTTTCTTCGATCTACGGGAGCGATACCGGGATCGCAGTCAACCGGGGATCCCCCCACCTTCGCCGGTCGATGGGACCGAACGACGGGCTATCCCCAGCCACTAGGGCTTAATCGTTTAAGGCATCCAGCTCAGAGCGTACTTGCTGGCTATCCGGGCGAAGCCAGAGGGCTTCCAGAAGGTGCGGCCTAGCCGCTTGCTCATCGCCGCTGAGCGCCAGAGCGCGGCCGAGTAGGAGTTGAGCGTCCGCGTTGCTGGGTGTGTTGAGCAGCACGCCCTCAAAATGCGGGATCGCTTGCTTGGCCCGCCCCAGCTCAAGCATCGCGGCGCCCAATTCGTACTGGGCCTTCACATAACCGGGAGATTGCCTCAACGCCTCCGTGAAGTAACGAACGGCGGTTCGCGGATCACCAGCGCGTTTTGCTAACATCCCCAACTCGTATTGCGCCGGGTAGTAGCTTGGTTGCAAAGCGAGCGTCTTCTCCAACGCCGCCTGGGCGGCATCGGCGTCCCCGTTGCGGGCGAACGCCTTGCCGAGGTTGTAGTGGGCGTCGGCGTATTCAGGGCGGAGTTCAATCGCGGTGCGCAGACGCTCGATCGCTTCCTCCAGACGCCACTGTTCGTTCAGGGCAAGACCCATGTTGTATTGAGCGTCCGCGTGCTGCGCGTCGAGCTCTACGGCCTGATTGAAACTCTCAACCGCCTCCTGCGGCTTGCCGATCTGCATCAGCACCACGCCATGGTCGTTGTGGACTGAAGCGTCCTCCGGATGGAGCTTCACTCCCGCATCGGAAATGCTGACGGCCTTCATGTAATCCTTAGAGTTCAGCAAGATCTTGACCAAGTCATGGCGGGCCTTCGCATGGCTTGGATCCAACTGCAAAGTGCGTTCGAGCTGGCTGATCGCCTCGTTAACGCGCTGCGCCCGATTCAGGACCACTGCGTAGCGCCGCTGCGCTTCGGCGTTCTCAGGTAACAGCTTCGTGGCGATGAACTGATAGTGAGCGACCCCCTCTCGCAAGCGTCCCTGGCCGATCAACAAGGCGGCCAAGTCGTAGCGAGCCGGCACGTAGCCGGGCGAACGCTTAACGATCGCACGAAAAGCTTGCTCGGCTTCCGAGACCTTGCCCGCACGGAAGTCCTCAACCGCTGCTGCGTGTTCGATCTGGTCGGGCGAGAGTGCCGTGGCGTCCGGGTTCGCTCCCGCTCGGGGCGCCGCGCCGGCCGTGACGCCCCCCCCGAGGACGAGAGCCAAGAGAGCCAAGCCGCCCCACCGCACCGAGACTCGGCAGAACGAAAGCGAGGGGAGAAGGGTCTTCACGAAGAGGCCTCGATGAACGAGAAACGTTTCTGAGCAAGCGAGTGATCGCTTTCCGAGTATAGACCACGCCCCAGCCGCCGGCCCGCATGCCTGCAGAACCGGCAAACCCCGCAAGGCCGGCAGGCGAGTTGGTTCCCCGCTTGGACTCGGGGCCGTAGAATCGCGGCTCTTCCCCGAAGCGCCTTCCGGGATCCCTTCACGCAACCAGCAGCCGCCGATGTCCGACTTGGTCGACGACCGTTTCGCTGAAAAGACGACCTCGCACCTACGCCGGCTAGCCGAGTCAAGCCCTGCGATCCGCGAGATGTACCTCTTCAACGCCGAAGAGGAGAACCTCCCGGCGGAACGAGACGCCGACCTCTTCCTAGAGAAGCAGCTAACTCGCACGAAGGGCCTCATCTACAAGTACCGCGGTCGGGTGCTCGTGCTGCTCAGCTATACGTGCGCAGCGAACTGTCGTTACTGCGAGCGGCAGGACCGCGTCGGCGTGGGGCTCGACGAAGAGGGACGACTGACCGAGAAGGAGATCGATTCCGCCGTTGAGTTCGTTGCCCAGCGGCCCGAAATCACCGAGGTGATCTTCAGCGGTGGAGACCCACTAACACACCCCAAGGGGCTGCTCTACGCGTCAAGTCGGATGTCCGAGATCGGGCATGTCCGCATGCTGAGGATCCACACACGCTACCCGTTGCAGCTTCCCGAAAAGGTCGAATACGACCTGATGAAGAAGGTCGCTCAGCTCGGCCCCACCCCCTACCTGAGCCTGCACGTCGATCACCCCGACGAACTGACGCCTGAGACCGAAGAGGCGATCACCCGGCTCCGCCAACTCGGCTACATCCTCCTCTGCCAATCGGTGTTCCTGCGTGGCGTGAACGACGACGAGGAGGTGCTCTACCGCTTGTTCACCCGCCTGAGCGAGCTGGGGGTGCGTCCTTACTACCTGTACCATTGCCACCCGATCCGGACGACCCTGCGGTTTGTTGTGCCGATCGAAGACGAGATCCGTCTGATGAGCCGCCTCCGCGAACGCTTGAGTGGCGTGGCGTGCCCGCAGCACATCTTCGAGGTGCGGCAAACCACGGGCAAGCTGCCGGTTCCGACCGATCACTGGAATGTCGAGCTCGATAAGGTTCGTGACTTCGTCGGCAACGAGCACGAACTAACGCCGAGCACGAGCGAAGTTGATCACCACGTTGAATCGCTCGAACACGGTCCGTTGATCCAGCTCGACTGAGCCTACGCTATGCCCGCTGAGTCCAAAAGCGAGCTTCCCGGGATCATCGCGGGGTGCGCGACCGCAGGGTGCGGCTACACCTGCTGTGAGTTTGCCCAGGGGAACTATATCGTTCTCCCGCCGGGCGAGGTGGAAGAAGCTAAGGACCGAGGTGAACGCCTCGATCACCTGGAGTTGAGCCCCCTGCCCTTTGGCGGTTGGCGGGCGATTTGCCACGCCCAGAAGACCTCCACCTGCGACGGGGGCTACAAGCCACTCGACTGTCGGAGCTACCCCTATTTTCCGATCGTCGACTCGCGACAGATGCTGACGGCCGGCCTGAAGGGCGCCAAGTGCCCACTCAAAGGTCCCGCGATTGCCTCACACCGCCATTGGGTCGAGCGGGCCTGGCAAAGCTTGCTGCAAAGCTCGCCTGAATTGCTCGAATGGCTCCGGTCGGTGCGACTCGTTGGCTACGAGCCCGTCTCCGAACGCTAACTCTCATTTCCTGCCGCAGCGGCTGCCCGCCGGCGCCGCTTGGCTGAGCAGGGGCGCCGCGCTTCTCTGCGGCGGATGCCCGAGGTCCATCGCAGATTCTGGTCGCGATGCGACCAAAACGGGTCGCATCGGGCCGCTATCGATCCACAATCGCGCTCCATGCGACCAACCCCAGAGATTGGCCCCGGACTTGCTCATCCGGTAGGCGTCCTACCTTCAAAGCCTCTCCTCGCGTGGAGAGCCCCTCCCACCTCCGAGCGACGCCCCCGATGTCTGCGTTCCGCCTCTCTTTCGTAATGCTTAGTGCTCTCACCCTCCTGGCGGGCGGCCAAAGCCCTGCAACGGGGCAAGAGACCGAGCCGCTGGATGTTGAAAAAGACGAGCTGAAGTTCGGATTCATCAAACTGACCGACTGCGCCCCGATCGTCATCGCTAAGGAGAAGGGATACTTCGAGGACGAGGGCCTGCAAGTCGAGGTGATCGCGCAACCGAATTGGAAGACCCTGCTCGATAACGTGATCAGCGGCGAACTGGATGGCGCCCACATGCTGAGCGGTCAACCGATCGCCGCGACGATCGGCTTCGGCACGAAGGCGCACGTCATCACCGCTTTCACAATGGACCTCAATGGCAACGGCATCACGGTCTCCAACGCGATCTGGGAACAGATGCAGGAGAACGACGACGACCTTATGAGCCCGACGCCGAAGCACCCGATCACCGCCGATTCGCTCAAGCCGATCGTCGATGAGTTGCTTGACGACGGCGAGAAGCTGCAGATGGGCATGGTCTTCCCGACCAGCACCCACAACTACGAGTTGCGTTACTGGCTCGCTGCTGCCGGTATCCATCCGGGCATGTATACGAAGAGCGACATTGGTGGCCGCACCGACGCCGATGTCGAGCTCTCGGTTACGCCCCCGCCGATGATGCCGGCCACGCTCGAGGCGGGCAACATCCAGGGATACTGTGTCGGCGAGCCGTGGAACCAGCAGGCGGTCGCCAAGGGGATCGGCGTGCCGGTCACCACCAACTACGACGTCTGGAAGAATAATCCCGAGAAGGTGTTCGGCGTTTCGAAGGCGTGGGCAGACGAGAACCCCCAGACGATGGTCGCGGTCACCAAGGCACTCATCAAGGCGGGTAAGTGGCTCGACGCCACGGACGCTTCGGGCAAGCTGACCAACCGCGAAGAGGCCGCCCGCATCCTTTCACGTCCGGACTATGTCGGCGCCGACTACGACGTCATCAAGAACTCGATGACCGGCTACTTCTTCTTCCAGAAGACCGACAAACGGGAGATGCCGGACTTCAACGTCTTCTTCAAGCACGATTGCACGTACCCGTGGTACTCGGACGGCGTCTGGTTCCTGACGCAGATGCGCCGCTGGGGTCAGATCACTGAGGCGAAACCGGCCGAGTGGTACGACGAAATGGCCAAGAAGGTCTACAAACCGGCCATCTATATGGAAGCGGCCCAACTGCTTGTCGAAGAGGGCTTCCTCGAGGACTCCGAGCTGACGAAGACCACCGACGGTTACAAGCCACCGACCAAGGACTTCATCGACGGCGTCGAGTACGACGGCCGCAAACCGATCGAGTACCTCAACGCCCACCTCATTGGAAACAAGGACTGAACCATAGCCACTCCGAGGCGTTCTCCACCCCTTCGAGTCGGGTCACACTTATGACGCTCTTCATCCTCTTCCTGATCCTCGGCGCCCTGGCCGGCCTGTCGGCGTTAGCTGGCAAGCACCGGACCGTAAAAGCGATCGATGTCGCCGGGCTGAACTTCCTCTCACCCGTCGTGCGGCTGTGCTACGGCGAGGAACCCGAGAAGCAGCTGAAGGAAATCGGTCGGTTCATCGTCGTACCGGCGCTGGCGGTCGTCGCGTCCTTGCTCATCTGGGCGGTGGTCTCGCAGAGGATCCAAACCAAGAGCGGAACCCTGCCGAACCCGGCTCAGACCTGGGATTCGGCGGGATCGATCATGACCTTTCACTACCGAGAGAACGATAAGCAACGAGCCTACAACCTCACCGGCGCCGCTCGCGAGGCGGAACTTGCCCGCGTAGAAACCCGGCTGGAAGAACTCGGTCCACTCGAGACGCAGGCGAACGAGGCGGTCGCCACCGCTAAAACAACCGCCGGCGAGCTGAAGGCCGAGAAGATCGCCCCGCTGCAAGCTGCTTATGACGAGCTGAAAAGTGAGTACTCCCAAGCCCAGGCCAACCGAACCGCGGTGCTAACCGCCAAAGCCAGCGAGACGGCCGCTAGAGATAACGCCGCGAAGGACGCGTACGTTGTCAAAGTCCGCGAGCACCGCCAGCAAACCGACCTTGAGAAGGAGACTCTGCGGAACCTAAAGGCGGAGATCGATAACGTTCGTGGCCAAAAGAACGCGGCAGTCGAATCGGCGCTCGCCGCCCAGACCAGCATTGCCGAAGAGCGGCAGTACCTAGGCAAGATGCGTGACCAGCTCACCAAATCCAATCGAGCGGAGAAGGTCGTAGCCGCCACGGAGAAGCTCAAGACCAAGAAGCAGAGCCTCTACGAGTCCGACGCCGACGGGCTCCTTAAGGCCGCGACTTCCGTAGTCCGTGACGAAGACCGCATTGCGAAGATCGAAGCGTCCAACTACGCCAAGCCGGCGACAATCATCTACCAAGCAAAGCGGAGCGTCCTCTGTGTCTTTGCCGGCTTTTTCCTCGGTTCAGTCATCGCGATTCCGCTCGGCGTCCTCTGCGGTTTATCGAAGACGTTTATGGCTGCGATGACCCCGTTTATCGCACTCTTCAAGCCGGTCTCGCCGATCGTCTGGCTGCCAATCGCCCTGATCATCGTTGGCGGCTTCATCCCCGATCCCGATAAGCACTGGCTCACTCAGTGGCTCTGGGAGCTGCCCTGGCTGGGCGCCTACAAGATCAACCCGGCGTTCATGGCGTCAGCCATCACCGTTGCCCTCTGCTCTCTGTGGGCGACCATGGTTAACACGGCTTTCGGCGTCGCGTCCGTTGATAAGGACCACATGAACGTCGCTCGCGTACTACGGCTCGGGTTCTGGGACCGACTGTTTAAGATCGTGCTGCCCTCGTCTCTTCCGCTGGTCTTCGCAGGCCTGCGGATCTCTCTGGGAGTCGGTTGGATGGTGCTGATCGCTGCGGAACTGCTCAGTTCGTCCGAAGGCCTAGGCAAGTATGTCTGGGACCAATTCAACAACGGGGCAAGCGACTCGCTCGCCAAGATGATGGTTGTGGTTTTCGTTGTTGGTGTGATCGGGCTCCTGCTGGATCGCATGATGATCGTCTTCCAACGTTTGGTCAGCTTCGACGGCGCCCCAACGGCGATCTAGCGTCTGCGACGCTTGCTGCCAGACATCCGCTGCCGGCCGTGCAATCGCTTAACGACCCTATCCGAATGCTGCCAGCTGAATACTCCATGCCGTACCTCGAACTCGATAGCGTGAACTTCGGCCACGGTCCGGTTTCCAACCGGTACGAGGTCTTCGAGAACGCCTCGCTCTCGGTCGAGAAGAACGAGTTCGTCGCCGTGATCGGCTTCTCGGGCAGCGGCAAGAGCACACTGATCTCGCTGCTGGCGGGGCTCGACAAGCCCGATTCGGGCGCGGTCCGCATGGCCGGCAAACCGATCGGCGCACCGGGCCCCGACAAGGGGATCATGTTCCAGAACTACTCGCTCCTGCCCTGGCTCAGCGTCTTTGGCAACATCGAACTGGCGGTCAAGCAAGTCTTCCCCAAGATGGAGAAGGCCGAACGCCGCGACTGCGTACAGCACTACGTCGATATGGTCAGCCTCACCGGAAGCGAGTGGAAGCTTCCCGGCGAGCTGTCGGGGGGGATGCGGCAGCGGCTCAGCCTCGCCCGCACGCTCTCGATGAAGCCCGAGGTGCTGTTGCTAGACGAGCCCCTCTCGGCGCTCGACGCGCTCACCCGCTCGGTCTTGCAGGACGAGATCCTTCGCATCTGGGAGGAGGACCGCCGTACCGTCGTGATGATCACGAACGACGTCGACGAGGCGGTCCTGATGGCCGACCGCATCGTGCCCCTCACGCCTGGCCCCGCGGCGTCGTTTGGCAAGGAATTCCCCGTGACACTCGAGCGGCCGCGTGATCGATCCACGCTCAACTTCAACCCCGAGTTTAAATCGCTCCGCAACGAAGTCACGAAGTACCTCCTCGGACTCAACAAGGAAGCCAAGGAGCTCTCCCCCACCGAAGAGCTCCCGCTGCCCGACCTCGAACCGATCCTCCCGGGCCCCCGGGTCGCGGTCGCCTAAGGAGAACTAGCCATGCCCGAAAATCCAGAGACTCGGGGGCCGAGCCCCGCCGACAAACGCTACGTCGAGATCTTCAACCTCATCAAGGCGTACCCCAACCCGTACGGCGAAGCGGTGCGTGTTGTCGATGGGTTCGATCTCGTCATGCAGAAGGGCGAGGTTGTCAGCGTCATCGGCCACTCCGGATGCGGTAAGAGCACCGTGCTAACGATGCTCGCCGGGTTGAATGAGATCAGCGGCGGCAGCATCGCCGTCGCGGGACGCGAGATCGACGGCCCCGGCCCCGACCGGGCCGTCGTGTTCCAGTCGCCCTGCCTGCTGCCTTGGCAGACCGCGCTCGGCAACGTGCTGCTGGGGGTCGATCAGGTCTACCCCCACGGCACGAAGGCCGAACGCCGCCAGATCGCCGAACACTACCTCGCGATGGTGGGGCTCGGCGACTCGTTCGATAAGCACCCCCGCGAGATGTCCGGCGGCATGCAGCAGCGGGTTGGCATCGCCCGCGCGATCGCCCTGAAGCCGCGCGTGCTTCTGCTGGACGAACCGTTCGGGCGGCTCGACTCGCTCACCCGCATGGACCTGCAGGACGTCATCCTCGGCGTGCTCGACCGCGAGCGGATCACCACCATGGTCATCACGCACGACGTCGACGAGGCGATCTACATGTCGGATCGCGTCTGCATGATGACCAGCGGTCCGAGGGCGCGCGTTGGTCAGCTGCTCGACCTCCCCTTCGCCCGCCCCCGCGACCGCGGAGCGGTGCTCGAGCACGAGCTCTACTACGACCTCCGAGGAGCGCTCGTTTCCTTCCTCGAAGAGCAAGAGCACGGCGGCGCCGAACCGTCCACGCCCGCTGACGATTCAAATTGGGATGACACGATGCACATGGTCGAGGCGATGAGCGTCACCGAGCACGCCTTCCCCGCGTTCGGTGAATCCGAACAGCCCGAAGATGAATTGACCGTGGCGGCCGTCTGAATCGCCTCCCTCATTTAACCACGACGCGATCCCTCGTGACGACAACCCTCGCCAACAACCTGGTCCACGCCTTCGAGGTGTACCGGCCCGACGGCGACCGCCTGTCCGCGCTGAACGATGCGAACAACTCCTACGGTCACGGCGAGGGGGCGGTTGGCTACGCGTGGGCCGAGGGAGTGCCCGTCTTCGAGCACGGCGACGAAGGGCACACCACCCTGGCGATCCCCTCGCTGCGGGAGCAGGAGTGCCGGGGTGTCATCGCCCTGCATTGCCGAGAATCCGAAGGGCTTTGTGGGGCCTTCGAGGTTTGGCGCCGCAACGAGCGGGGCGAGCTCGGCATCGACAAAGGCTGGTACCCCGGCCTGCAACGCCTGGAGCAAGTCTCCCGCTACATCAAGTTCCCACGCCGAGCCGGCCTGCCCGGCCGCGTGTGGGACGACCGCTTCCCGCGTGTGCTCGGCGGGCTGGAGGATTCAAAGAACTTCGTCCGCGTCGCCGCCGCGCGTTCCGAGAGGCTGGGTTCAGCGCTCGGCGTCCCGTTCATGGGCAAGCCGCCCGAGCTCGACGCCGTCCTCCTAATGCTGAACACACGCGAACGGCCTATCGCGAGGGCGATGGAGGTCTGGTCACGCGACCTGGCGACCGGGCAGTTAAAGATCGTCTCGGCCGACTACGGTCCGCATGCTGAGCTCGCCGCCGAGAGCCGACGATTGACCCTTCGCCTTGGTGAGGGGATCGCGGGACACGTCTATCGCGATTTGGTCCCCTGGTCGACCAGCGACCTGCTGGGCTTCGAGTTCCCCCGAGGCGAACGCTTTGCCAACGCGGGCCTAACCTCGGGACTCGGCTTCCCGGTCTTCATCGGCGCCGACCTGGTCGCCTGCGTCAACTTGTACCTCTAGCCACTCCGCGTCCTTGAGCGCAACGCTAGCTAGCGAGCAGCCAAACGCCACCGGCGAGGAGCCGGCGGAGTTGCTGCGTGCGTTGCTCGAGGAGTCGCGCGAGCTGACCGCCGTCGAGCGGTTCGCCAAGCAGCACGACGAGTCGGGCGTCCCCGCTCAAGCAAAGTACTACCGCGACCTCATCCCCGCCGGCCCCCCCGGGGCGGGAGAGCAGTACGCGTTCGACGTCGATCTCGACGCGTGCAGCGGATGCAAGGCGTGCGTCAGCGCGTGCCATCACCTCAACGGCCTCGACACGGAAGAGACCTGGCGGAGCGTCGGCCAGCTCTACGGCCCCGGCTCGTTCGGCAAGAACGACACCCTACCGGTCATTCAGCACGTCACCACAGCGTGCCACCACTGCGTCGATCCTGGGTGCCTCGCCGGCTGCCCAACCAACGCCTACGAGAAGGACCCGATCACGGGCGTCGTGCGTCACCTCGATGACCAGTGCTTCGGCTGCCAGTACTGCACAATGGCCTGCCCGTACGAGGTGCCGCAGTACAGTGAGTCCAAGGGGATCGTTCGCAAGTGCGATATGTGCCACGACCGCCTCGCCGCCGGGGAAGCGCCCGCCTGCGTTCAAGCCTGCCCGAACCAGGCGATCCGCATTTCGGTGGTCAACGTCGCTGAGTCCGTGTCGCGCACCGGCAAGGGGCTCTTCCTCCCCGAGACACCTCCCGCCCAGCTTACCAACCCGACAACGGTCTACCGGACCCAGCGAGGCCTGCCGCCGAACTCGGTCGCTGCCGACGCCGATCACGCCGCCCCACAGCACGCCCACGCGCCACTGGTGGCGATGCTGGTGCTAACGCAGATGTCGGTCGGAGCCGTGGCGGTCGGCGCGTTGATGCGCTGGTTCGGCGCCGAATCCTCCGCCGCCGCGACAATCGTGCTCGGCGCCCTGGCGGGCCAAGCCGGGTTGGCGGTCGCCCCGTTGCACCTCGGCCGCCCTCACCTGGCGTTCCGTGCGGTGCTCGGCTGGCGGCACTCGTGGCTCAGCCGCGAAGCGATCCTGTTTGGCGTTTACGCGGCGTTCTCGATCGGCGCCGCGTCGTTCGCCGCCCTGCCCTACGTGAGCGACTGGCTGCCCGGACCGATCCTGTCGCTCGTTGAAACCTTCCTGCCAACGGCCCTTCAAACGCCCGCGGAGGTCCTCGCGATCCTCTCCGGTGCGGTGGCGGTCTTCTGCTCGGCCAAGATCTACATGTTCACTGGCCGCCGGTTCTGGCTGGGCCACCGCACGCTCGCCAAGTTCGGCCTGACCCCGTTGGTGCTCGGCCTGGCGACCGGCGCGGCGTGCTCGGCTGTGCTGGGTGGCGAGTCAACGGCGCTTTTGGCCGGCGGCCTGTTCGCCACCTTGGCGGCCAAGCTCGTCTACGAGGCAAGCCTCTTAATCAGCCACCCGGGCGACCTCGAGAAGACGGCTCGGATCCAACAAACCGCGCTGCGAAACGCCTCGATCACGCGTTTCGGCATGGGGATACTTGGGATTGCTCTAGCGGGCCCGCTGATGAGCGGCCTCTCCGGCGGAGCGGTTTCCGCCATCCTGAGCGTGCTGATGCTCGGCGCCGTGCTCGTCGGCGAGCTGGCCGAGCGTTGGCTCTACTTCGGCTCGGTCGTCCCCCTGAAGATGCCCGGAGGGACGCCCACATGACGACCATCCCCACGAAGCCGTCCGAAGTGATCGGCGCCATCCGCAACCTGATCCACCAGCAGGAGGGCCCGCTCACCAGCGAGCTGATCCGCAAGCCGGGCCGGTTCGGCCTGGGGCAGGTCCCTGAGCGGCTCGCGCCGGACGCGACGACCGACGTGGTCTGCGGCTACTGCTCAACCGGTTGCGGTCTGCGGGTCCACCTCCGCGATGGCGAGGCGGTGAACCTCACGCCGGCGACCGAGTACCCGGTGAACCTCGGCATGGCCTGTCCGAAAGGCTGGGAAGCGCTCGCCGTGCTCGACGCCGAGGACCGCGCGACCACCCCTCTGCTGCGCGACGCTTCGGGCGAGCTGCGGCCCGTCTCGTGGGACGCGGCGATGCAGGAGTTCTGCCAACGCTTCAAGGCGATCGGAGCCGAGCACGGCCCAGAGGCGGTCGCGTTCCTCAGCACCGGCCAGCTGGTGACCGAGGAGATGGCCCTGCTGGGCGCCCTCGCGAAGTTCGGCATGGGCATGGTCCACGGCGATGGCAACACGCGGCAGTGCATGGCGACCGCCGTGACCGCCTACAAGGAGTCGTTCGGCTTCGACGCCCCGCCCTACACGTACGACGACTTCGAGGAGTCGGACGTCCTCGTGTTGGTCGGTTCGAACCTGTGCGCCGCGCACCCGATCATGTGGGAGCGAGTCTGCCGCAACCCGCACTCGCCCGAGATCATCGTCGTCGATCCACGACGGACCGAGACCGCGGTGGCCGCGACGATCCACGCCCCGATCCGTCCGAAGTCGGACCTCGCTTTCTTCTACGCCCTGTCGAACGTGCTGATCCGCGACGGGCTCATCGACCGCGAGTACATCAACGCCCACACGAACGGCTTCGACGACTTCGCCGCGTTCCTCGCCGACTACCCCCCCGAACGGGCCGCGGACGCGTCGGGCGTACCGATCGACGAGATCGAACGCATCGCCCGCGTGATCGGCGAGGGCAAGCGGGTTTCGTTCTGGTGGACGATGGGCGTCAACCAGAACTACGAAGGGGTCCGCGTCGCGCAGAGCCTGATCAACCTCGCCCTGATGACGGGCAACTTCGGCCGCCCCGGCACCGGCGCGAACAGTGTGACCGGCCAGTGCAACGCGATGGGCTCGCGTCTGTACAGCAACACCACCGGCTTGTTCGCTGGGCGTGACTTCAAGAAGCCCGACGACCGTCGCGAGGTCGCTGAGCTGCTAGGCATCTCGGTTGAGCGGATCCCAACGGAAGACAGCCTCCCTTACCACCAGATCATCGAAGGGATCCGCGAAGACAAGATCAAGGGACTGTGGGTCGTCTGCACGAACACGTCGCACTCGTGGATCAACCAATCCGACGCCCGTGAGCTGCTCGACAAGCTCGACTTCCTCGTCGTCCAGGACCTGTACCACACGACCGAGACCGCCCAGCAGGCGGACCTGGTGCTGCCCGCCGCGGGCTGGGCGGAGAAGGAAGGGACCTTCATCAACAGCGAACGCCGCTTCGGCGTCGTGAAGAAAGTCCATCGCCCCCCGGGCGAGGCGTTGCCCGATTTCTCGATCTTCCGGCTGGTCGCCGAGTACTGGGGTTGCGGCGATCTGTTCCGCGAGTGGGATTCGCCCGAAGCGGCGCTCGAGATTCTCAAGCGGCTCTCGGCGGGCCGCCCGTGCGACATCACCGGCATCGGAGACTACGAGGCGATCGACCGCGCGGGCGGGGCGCAGTGGCCCTGCGTCGAACCGGTCGCCGAGGTCGAGCAGCAACGCCGCCTGTTCGAGGACGGCCGCTTCTACCACGCCGACGAGCGGGCCCGCTTCATCTGGGAACCCTCTCGCGAGATGCCCGAGCCGCCCGACGACGCGTACCCCTTCCTGCTGATCACCGGGCGGGGCGCCGCTTCGCAGTGGCACACGCAGACACGCACGAGCAAGTCGGCCGTGCTCCGCAAACTCTATCCGCAGGGGATCTACGTCGAGGTCCACCCCGACGACGCCCGGCGCGAAGGCTTCGCGAATCTCGACACGATCACCGTCCGCTCACGCCGCGGCGAGCTCGAGGCGACCGCCTTCGTCACGCCGACCGTGCAACCGGGGCAGCTGTTCATCCCTATGCACTACGAAGCGACCAACCGCCTCACCCTGCCGCACTTCGATCCTTACTCGCACCAGCCGAGCTACAAGGACTGCGCGGTCCGGCTGGAGAAGGCTTAAACCCGGAGGGAGAACGGTGGCCACAAAGCAAGACTCGCCGGAGTCGCGAGCCCCGGCTTCTTTGTGCAACTGAGACAGGGCGAAATGACATGAGCGAAACGAACGGCTTCAACGCCGAACAACAGAACTACCTTCAAGGCTTCGCACTCGGCGCCGACGTCGCGCGCAAGGTGCGCGGTCTGCCGGTGATCTCCCAGGGCGGAGCCGGTGAGAGCGTGACGGTTGGCGCCGCGACGGCGATCGCGGTCGATCCCGCGACCGACCCAATGGCGATGCACCGCCTCGCCCAGGACGAGCAGGTCGCCGCCGGCGGCAAGCTCGTCGCCGAGGAGCAGGCCAAGCGGGACAAGAACCCGCGGGACATGTGGGACGAGTTCCGCACCCGCAGCTCCGCGGGCGAGTTCCCCAAGGGGACGGACGTCTTCCTCACGAAGTTCCACGGCATGTTCTACGTCGCGCCGGCGCAAGACAGCTACATGTGCCGCATGCGGTTCCCGGGCGGGGCGATCCGCTCGTGGCAGCTGCGGGGCCTGGCCGACCTGGCCGATCGCTCGGCTGGCGGCTTTGTCGACGTGACGACGCGCGCCAACCTGCAATACCGCGAGATCCCCGCTACCGAGCTGACCAACATCCTCACCGGGCTGCGCGACCTGGGCGTCATCAACTACGGTGCGGGCGGGGACAACATCCGCAACGTGACCGCGAGCCCGCTCAGCGGACTCGACCCGACCGAGCTGATCGAGACCCTCCCCCTCGCTCGGGAGATGCACCACCACCTGCTTAACCACCGAGAACTGTACGGCCTGCCCCGCAAGTTCAACATCGCCTACGACGGAGGCGGGCGGATCTCGGCCCTGGAGGACACCAACGACATCGGCTTCACCGCGGTTCAGCTCAAGGCGAAGGCGGCGAGCGAGTCGCTGCCCGAGGGGGTCTACTTCCAGCTCACGCTCGGCGGCATCACGGGGCACAAGGACTTCGCCAGACCGACCGGTGTGCTGTTGCGTCCCGAGGAGTGTGTCGAGGTGGCGGCCTCCGTCGTACGGGTCTTCATCCGGCACGGCGATCGCACCAACCGGAACAAGGCCCGGCTCAAGTACGTTCTCGACGACTGGGGTTTCGACAAGTTCATCGCGGCGGTTGAGGAGGACCTGGGGCACGAGCTGAGCAAAGCCCCGCTCAACGCGGTCGAGCCCCGCCCCTCGGACGACCGCCAGGGGCACGTCGGCGTCCACGCGCAGAAGCAGCCGGGGCTCAATTACCTCGGCGTAGTGCTGCCGGTCGGGCGGATCACCAGCTCCCAGATGCGAGGTCTCGCCGCGATCTCCGAACGGTACGGCGACGGCGACCTCCGGATGACGGTCTGGCAGAACCTGCTGATCGCCAACGTCCCCGACGAGTCGATCGACGCCGCTCGCGAGGCGATCGAGGAGATCGGGCTTGATTGGCGGGCCACGAGCGTCCGCGCGGGGCTGATCGCCTGCACGGGCTCGGCCGGCTGCAAGTACGCCGCGGCGCCGACCAAGGCAAACGCCATGGCGATCGCGGACTACGTCGAAGAGCGTTTGGAACTCGACAGCCCGGTGAACATCCACGTAACCGGTTGCCACCACTCGTGCGCCCAGCATTACATCGGCGACATCGGGCTGATCTCCGCCAACGTGGAGGACCCGGACGACCCCGACGAGACGGTCGAGGGCTACCACCTCTTCGTCGGCGGCGGCTACGGCGAACGCCGGGCGATCGCCCGCGAGCTGTTCACCGACCTCCCGTTCCGCGACGTTCCGCAACGCGTTGCGGCATTGCTCCAGTCGTACCTCGATAACCGCGAGTCATCCGACGAGGCGTTCATCGACTTCACGCGCCGCACGGACGACGAGGCGCTTCGCGCCCTCTGTGTCGCCACCCCCGTGACCGCCTAACCCGATCCAGCAACCGCACGACATGAGCGTTTCGATCATCCCCGAGTCGGCCCCGTTCAACGCGGAGCAACGCGCCTGGCTCAACGGATTCCTCGCCGGCTGGGCCGGACTCGACGGTGCGAGCGAGGCCGACGGCGTCGTGAACGGTGTCGCTTTGCTCGAAGCCGACGGGGCCGTCCCGCCGGAGGCCGAGGAGGACTTCCCTTGGCACGACGACAGCCTAGCGCTCGACGAACGCCTCGCCCTCGCCGAGGAAAAGCCGATCGAACGCCGCTTGATGGCGGCGATGGCGCAGCTCGACTGCGGCGCCTGCGGCTACGTCTGCAAGACCTACAGCGAGGCGATCGCCGCCGGCGAAGAGAAGAGCCTCACGCTCTGCTCGCCCGGGGGCAAAGAGACGACCAAGGCGATCAAACGCCTGCTCAAGGAGGCCCCGGCATCGGCGGCAACGCCCACCAACGGCGCCGCCAAGCCCGCCGAGAGTGGCTACACCCGCGCCAACCCGTACGCGGCGAGCCTCGTCTCTTGCGAGAACCTCAACGGCGCCGATTCGGCCAAGCAGACAACGCACGCCGTGATCGACCTCGGCGAAAGCGGCCTGACCTACGGAGTGGGCGACTCGCTGGGGGTCTACCCGACCAACTGCCCCGATTTGGTGGACGAGGTGCTTGAGCACCTCGGCGCCAAGGAGGGAGCGTCGTTCCGCGAGTCTCTGATCACCGAGCACTGCCTACGAGAGGTGACCGACGAGCTGCTCGACCTGCTGGCCGTGAAAGCGACCAAGCCGAACGAGGCGGACGCCGTGCGGGCGTTGGTCGACTCGGATGACCTCGATGAGATGGACGTGCTCGACGTCCTCCGCCGTGCGCCCTCGGCGTTGCTAGGCATGGAGGAATTCGTTGCGTGTCTGTCGGAGATCAACCCGCGGCTCTACTCGATCGCCAGCTCGCTGAAGGCTCACCCGGGAGAGGTCCATCTCACGGTCGGTAAGGCGACGACGCGGATCGGTGCACGGCTCCACAAGGGCGTCGCCTCGACGATGTTCTCCGACCGCCTCGCAACGGGGGACGCGGTTCGCGTCTTCGTGCAACCGTCGCACGGCTTCAGCGTCCCCGCCGACCCGGCGGCTCCGATGATCATGGTCGGCCCGGGAACCGGGATCGCGCCGTTCCGCGCCTTCCTCGAAGAGCGTGCTGCGACCGGGGCGACGGGCAAGAATTGGCTATTCTTCGGTGACCAGCACGAGGCGAGCGACTTCCTCTATCGCAACGAACTCGAGAAGCTACAAGCCAACGGCCTACTCACACGGCTGAGCACGGCTTTCAGCCGCGATCAGGCGGAGAAAGTCTATGTGCAAGACCGGATGCTCCAAGAAGGCGCCGAGCTCTTCTCGTGGCTCGAAGCGGGCGGTGGCTTTTACGTCTGCGGCGATGCTAAACGGATGGCCAACGACGTCGATAAGGCACTCCACACCCTGATCGCCGAGCACGGCGAGCTGAGCGAAGCCGACGCGAAGGCCTACGTCGCCCGCCTCAAGGATTCGGGGCGTTACGCCCGCGATGTCTACTAGTCTTGGTTGGGTTGTTGCAACAGGCAAGCCGGATCCCTGCGTATCACTTCTCACATGAACCAAGCGCAAATCACGCGTGTCCAAAGCACCTGGTCCGTACTGGCCCCGAGCGCGGACCAGGTCGCGATGCTTTTCTACGACCGGCTGCTGGAGATCGCCCCTGAGTGGAAACGACGTCTCGATGACGATCTGATCGCCCAGGGCAAGCAGTTCATGCCGAAGCTCTCCGAGGGCGTTCGTCTGCTGCGGGCTGATTCGTCGCCGCCCACGTCGAGTGGCGACGACAAGATGACCGCCGCGTTGCTGTGGACCATCGAGAAAGGGCTTGCCGAGGACTTCACCGACGAAGTCCGGGAGGCGTGGTCCTCCGCGTGCGAGGCCCTCTCCCTAGAAACCCTGCAAACCGCTTCCCCAGACGCCGCCTGAACGCGCACGAAAAAGCCGCGGGCCACCCTGTGGCGACCCGCGGCGATCAAGACTGAATCAGACGATCAGAAGTTGAGCGTCCACTGCGAGTAGAAGAAGTCCGCGTCGTTGTCGCCGATGATCTTCGCCCCACGCCACAGGTGGCTGTAGCCGAACAGGATGTTCGAGCGAGGCGAGATCGTGTACTTCGCCACGAAGTCGAGCTCCTGACCGAAGTTGTTCTCGCCCAATAGCTGGTTCGAGGGCACAGCAACACCCGGAATGATGTCGTTCTCTTCGGCGGCGCCGAAGTAGTAGTACCAGAACAGCAGGTTCCATCTTTCGTGCGGCTTCATGGTGAGCAGCACGTTCGGCGAGATCACGTTCGAGCGAGCAACCGCATCGATGAAGCCGAGGTACTTGTGCGCCAACGGGAAGAGTTGGTTGTAGCGGTTGAAGTCGCCCCCCCCCGCGTTGCCCGAGGCGTAGTCGAAGTAGAGCCACAGAGTCGGGTTCCACCTCATGTTGGTCAGCTTGCGTCCGATACCGGCGGTCGCGAAGCCAGCGTCGTGATCGAGGCCCAAGCCGCTCTGGCGACCGCCCTGGTAGGCCGCTTCGACTTCGTACAACCACTTGTCGCACGCTGTGCCGAAGACACGGGCGCCGAAGGTGTGCAGCGAGAAGTCACTGGTCACAGGAGCGAGCTGACGCTCGTCGTCGAAGCCGAGGTAGTAGAAGTCCCAGGTCGATTTATCGAGTCCCGAGTAAGTCGAGTACAGACCGTAGAACGAGCGGTCGTAGTCGGCTTCGTCGAACTGGTCGTTATTGACCGGTACGAAGTTGGTGTAGAAGCCGTCGATCGCCCAGTCGCCGCTCTTGTACATGCCGCGGATACCCTCGAACGTGCGTCGGGTATTCGCCCAGTCGAGCGGCGAGACGGTGCGTTGGGCGCCGTAGAGCAGTTCTTGGCGGCCGACTCGCACGGTGAAGCTATCGTGCAGTTTCACGTCGATGAACGCGTTCAACAGATCACCGTAGTTCTCATCGATCCCCCGAGGCAGGTACGCCGTGTTGCCACCCGCGTCAGCGAGGATTCCCTCGACGAACACACGAACGTTGTCGCTCGCCTTCCAGTTACCGTATAAGCGGAGGCGCGACAGCAGGAAGTCATTCTGAGTGTCCTCGAAGCCGGAGAACCCGGCCTGACGGCCCATGCCGTCCTCGTGGTGGTAGCGCAGACGAACCTGGCCACCGACATCGAGCGTGCCCCAGCGCCCGCAACGGTCGACCGGCATGAGTTTCATGCAATCGCCCAGGCAGCAACCGTTGTAGCAGGGGTCTTTCAGGTAGCTGAAGTCATTGGCGTAGAAGAGCCCCTTGTGCGATGTCGCGCACGGGTTCGGCTTCGCCTTCTTCTTGGCGCCACAGGTGGAGCAGCAACCGTCGATGCAATCACCGCACCCGGCTTCGTCTCCACAGGCGGGACAACCGCAGGCGGGCTCGCCACAGTAGGCGACAAGATCGGCTTCGGCCCCCTCGTCGGTAACGTAAGCAATCGTTTCTTCGGAAAGCGGCAACCGCAACGGGTCGTCCGCCTCGGCAAGGCCTGCGACCACGCTAATCGAAAGCGCCGCAATCAAGGCGGGCAATTCGGATCTCATCTCAGTTTCTCGCTCGGTAGGGGTCCGTGAGCTAGTAGACGTCTGTCCGTAGACGTATTGCCTGCCAACTTCGCCGCCCGCGAAGCCGCTTGGCAGAAGCGAGCCCCTACCCGCATATTGAGTGCAAGTCGGGAGTCGTCCTCTTGCCTATTCGACCATCCAGTCGAGCGGGCGCCGAAAGAGAGCTGAAGCCAGCATGTTTTGACATTTACGTAAAAGACCTGAGAACAAGGACTTAGGTCCCGGTCGAAAGGTAACCACTAGGTCTTTTTATGCCCTTCCGCCTGCCTGCAGAAGCCTAGTAGCTACGCGAAGCTCGCTAAACGAACGCGCATTACCGCCGCCCTTGCCGCGCAGCGAATCGCCCTAACTCATTACTTGAAAACCATTTAGGACGCCCCCCTCGGAAGAGGCACGCGTTTTGCTTAACGGACAGCAAACTTGATGAAGCCACCTCGACAGGGCGGGACCACCTTCAAGGCCCATGCTTAGCGAAACCGTGCTTGCCAACTCCATCGACCCTGAAAGCCCAAGCACGACCGTCTTGGTGATCGACAGCGATCCGCTCGTTTCAACGAGCGTTCGACGCGCCCTTGAAGGTATCGAACACCGCTTGCACACGGCCGCTGACAGCCACACCGGCATGGAGGCGGTTGAGAGCAAGCGGCCGGATCTGGTCGTTCTCGATAACCTGCTCCCCGATAGGCCCGGTCTCCATACGCTGGCCATGATTCGTGAGCTCGCGCCCAGCGTGCCGGTGCTGTTCGTCTCCGCCCCTTGGTCGGGCGAAGTCGCGATCGAAGCGATGAAGCTTTCGGCGTTGGACTGCCTGCCAAAACCCCTGGAGCCAGTGCCGTTACGCGAGTCGATCGCTCGGGCGCTGAAACGGCGAAGCGTGCTACCTTCGCCCCCTCACCAAGAGGACAGCCAACCCCACATTCCCGACCTCGGCGCCGAGACGCTGCCGCTTGGGCTGATCGGACGGTGCCGCCCGATGCAAAGCGTGCTCAAGGCCCTAGGAAAGGTTGCGGGGCTAGACGCGCCGGTCCTGGTGCGAGGCGAACACGGAACGGGGGAACTTGCGGTAGCTCGCGAGATCCATAAACGAAGCCGCGACAGCGAAGGGCCCTGCCTCACGGTCTCGTGCGGGTCTTGGGACGAGCGTGGCTTAACCGAGGCGCTGTTCGGAGACCAGCAAGGTCGATCGGGAAGCGTCACCGAGGCCGCGAGCGGAACCCTCGTGCTTCAAGAGGTAGACGCCTTGCCTCCGCGATTGCAAACGCGGGTGCTGCAGGCGATCCGTGGCTTGACTTACAAGCCGACCAGCGTAACGGGTGAGCCATCCGCCGACTGCCGGATCATCGCGACCACCAACGAGGACCTTGAAGCGAAGACCCGATCGGGGGAGTTTCGATCGGGCCTCTACTACGCTCTCACCTCGTACGTCATCGAGCTGCCTCCATTGCGGCAACGCCGTAACGACCTCCCCGAACTCGTTGAGCACCTCTTAGGGCACGCCTCTGAAGCCTGTGAATCGCGGCCGCCACGGGTCTCCGATGAGGTCATGCAGGCCCTGAGCAATCACCTTTGGCCGGGCAACTTCGACGAACTCGAGAGCGTTCTGAAGCGATCGATGGCCCAGCAGAACGGGGATCTCCTTCTCGCAAGCGAGCTGTTCCCGGCGGCTGCGGAGTCGGTGATCGCAGCCGGCACCGAAGGGTCCTCCAACCGTGAATCGACGGACTGGCGGAGCTTCGTCGACCTGCGTGTCGAGGGGGGGGCCGGAACCCTCCACGCCGAAGCCGTCGCTGATACCGAGCAAAAGGTGTTCAAGCGGGTGCTCCGGCACACGCGTGGCAATCAAGCCCAGGCGGCCCGGGTGCTCGGGATCACCCGAGCGAGCCTCCGCAAGAAACTTCGCATGTACGGCATGGCCCCCCGCCCCGTCGATGGGCTCGATTGATTAGGCGCCCTCGTAATGCGCGACCCGCGGCGCCGCATCGAGACCGTGCCACCGGCGGAAGGAGATTGCGGTGGGCTCGCTTCAAGACCGGGGCTGATCTTATCGGGATGCTGAATCCTTAGTCAGACGCTACACTGCAAGGCGGAGCCGGCGGTGGGCTCGACTCCCGATGCCGGCGGCAATGCCACCGTACAGGAACGCCACGTTGACGACCCCGCACGAAGCCTTCACGCGTCTTTCCGAGGCGATGAACGCCGCCGTCATCGGCCAGCAAGAGGTCGTCGAACGGCTTCTTATCGCGTTGCTGGCGAATGGCAACGTCCTCATGGAGGGGCTCCCCGGTACGGCGAAGACACGCTCGATCAAGACCCTCTCGACTCTGATCGACAGCGACTTCAGCCGCGTGCAGTTCACGCCCGATCTGCTGCCTTCGGACGTCACGGGGTCAGAGATCTACCGCGAGCAGACCGGCGAGTTTGATTTCCAACCGGGGCCTATCTTCGGCAACCTGGTGCTCGCCGACGAGATCAATCGCGCACCGGCCAAGGTGCAAGCCGCCCTGCTGGAGGCGATGGAAGAGCGCCAGGTAACCGTTGCCGGCAAGACCCACTCTCTGCCCGACCTCTTCCTCGTCTTGGCGACCCAGAATCCTATCGAGCAAGAAGGGACCTACCCGTTGCCCGAAGCGCAGATGGACCGCTTCCTCGTCTACGTGAAGGTGCCCTACCCGGCCGCCGCGAACGAGCTTGAGATCCTGCGGCTTGTCCGCTCCGAGAACACCAGCGAGGACCAAGCCCCCCCCGCTCCGATCCCTCAAGACGCCGTTTTCGCAGCCCGCGAGGAGGTCAACGCGGTGCACATGGCCGAAGCGGTGGAGCAGTACCTCGTTGATCTGGTGATCGCGACTCGCGAGCCCGAACGCTACGACACCGAGCTGGCGGCGATGCTGCAGATCGGCGCGAGCCCGCGGGCGACCCTCGCGATCGACGCCGCGAGCCGAGCCAGGGCATGGCTGTATGGGAACGACTTCGTTTCCCCCGAAGACGTCCAGGCGGTGGCTCCCGCGTGCCTCGCCCACCGCGTCCACCTCTCCTACGAGGCCGAAGCCGCCGGCAAGACGCGCGAACAGCTTGTTGAAGCGATCCTCGACAGGGTGGCGATCGCCTAGAGAAGCCGTGGAACGCCAGCCCCCCCAGAATGCGAATGTTCACCCCACGCTGCAAGACCTCGTGCGGATGCGGCATCAGACTCGCGGCTTCTCCCTGCTCCCGAAGCAACCGGTAGGCAGCCTCCTCAGCGGTCAACACGCGTCACGCCTGCGTGGACGGGGCCTAGTCTTTGAGGAGTTGCGTGAGTACCACCCCGGCGACGACATCCGGACGATGGACTGGCGCGCAACCGCACGGTTGCGCAAGGCCCACGTGAGGACCTACTCCGAAGAGCGCGAGCGGCCGGTGCTGCTCGTTGTCGATCAACGGCAATCGATGTTCTTCGGCAGCGCCAGAACGACGAAGGCGGGAGCCGCCGCGGAACTCGCCGCTCTGACGGCGTGGCGTGCGATCGACGGAGGAGATCGCGTGGGAGCCCTCCTCTTCGGCGACGAGAGGATCAACGAGGTGCGTCCCCGACGGAGTCGAGCCAACGTCCACCGGATCTGTCACGAACTCGCCCTGGCCAACGCCGCGCTTTCGGCTGATGGGCCCAGGGCGAACCCGGGCATGCTGAACGAGGCGTTGCGACGCGCTTGCCGAGCCGCCGCCCACGATCACCTCGTCGTGCTCGTAACCGACTACGAAGGCGACGACGAAACCACCAACCGCTGGGCTTCTCGCCTCTCGGCGCACAACGACGTGCTCGCGGCCTTAGTGTACGACCCGCTCGGGGTGGCTTTTCCGGTCGGCGCCGAAGGCGATCTGACCGATGGGAACGACAGCCTCCGGGTCTGTGTCGATCCCGCTTTCGCCCGACGCTCAACTGCCGAGTTCCACTCGCGGGTCGAGCAGATCCACCAGCGTTTGAGCTCTGTTAAAATCCCTATCCTCCCAATCTGCACGCACGATTCGGTGGTCGAGCAAGTGCATGCCGCCCTGGGGGGACGATGAGGGACAACGCAGCCCAACTGGAGTCCCTCGTCGATCTGGTTGAGCCTGCGCGCATCTCTTGGTGGCCGCCTGCCCTCGGGTGGTGGGTGGTTGGCGGTCTGATCGCCCTCTCAACGGCGATGTGGTGCACTCGCCAGTGGCGTCGTTGGCGCAAAAACGCTTACCGAAGGGCTGCCTTGCGAGAACTCATCCAAGCCACATGCGTTGCGGAAGTCGCCGCCCTGCTTAAGCGCACCGCTTTGGAGGCTTACCCGCGCGAAGAGGTGGCTTCCCTCTACGGCGCCAAGTGGTGCGAATGGTTGCAAACAACGTCGGGAATCCCGGCGCCCCCAGCGGTCGCCGAAGCACTCTCGCATGGTGTTTACCACGGCCCCCATCACACGCCGGACGAGCAGCTACAGGACTTTGCCAACGACTGGGTCCGCGACCACGCCCCACCACCTCCTGCCAAGCCGTCTTAGGAGGGACCGTTGCTTGTCTTCGAGCACAGTTGGGCGTGGTGGCTCTTGCCACTGCCACTCCTTGTGAGGTGGGCCGTCCCCGCGGCGATGCACCAGCGGCCGGCAGTGCGCGTTCCCTTTTTTGGAAGACTCGCGGTCGCTTCCAACTCCCCGGCGGAGCCGGCGACAGCATGGCCAGTCTGGCGAGCCCTCTCAGCCACGCTCGTGTGGGGGATGATGCTCACCGCGCTCGCCCGCCCTCAGTGGCTGGAGCCTCCGATCGAGCGTGTGATCCCGACGCGCGATTTGCTCCTCGTGATCGATCTGTCTGGCTCAATGGATCACGAGGACTTCACGGATGAAGAGGGCCAGACGACCAACCGCTTGGCGGCGGTGAAAGAGGTGCTGGGCGACTTTCTTGTGGAACGCGAGGGGGACCGTGTCGGCCTGGTCGTTTTCGGCGACTCTCCTTTCTTGCAAGCGCCGTTCACCACGGACCTTGCACTGTGCCGTCAGCTGCTCGATGAAACCGTCGTCGGCATGGCGGGGCCGCGCACCGCGTTGGGCGATGCACTCGGGCTGGGGATGCAACTTTTCGAGAACAGCGACACGCCCACCAAGACGATGATCGCCCTGACCGACGGCAACGACACGGCGAGCGCCGTCCCTCCGGTGGAAGCGGCCCGAGTCGCGCGAGACCGGGGCGTAACCATCCACACGATCGCGATCGGCGACCCGTCAACCGTGGGTGAAGAGGCGATCGACCTCGACGTCCTGCGTCAGGTGGCGAAGGAATCGGGCGGAGAATCGTTCCTGGCGTTGGACCGCGATGAACTCCAAGAGATCTACGATCAGCTTGACCAGATCGAAACTCGGGAGCTCACCACCGCGAGCCACCGACCACGCCGCGACGTCTACTATTGGCCCCTTGGGATCGCCTTGCTGCTGTCTGCCGCAGACAGGCTCCGCGACTTGCTGAGGCCTCGTTTGCCTTCGCACGCCTCGGCATCGCTCTCCCGACTGCGGGTCAACCGTCAAACCTTCCAGACGGAGGTGGTCTCGTCATGAACCTGCTTGGCGATTTCCATTTCCTCCGCCCCGCCTGGCTGTTGCTGGCGCCGGCGATGGTGTGGCTCTGGTGGTTCTGGCGCCGATCGCAAGACCCTTTGAGCGGGTTGCGGCGCGCCTTCGACCCGCGGCTCCTGAAAGCGATGACGGTCGGCGACCCGCGCGTGAACAATCGGCGTGAGATCGGTACGCTCGCCGCTTGGGTGGTTGGTTTGATTGCGCTGGCGGGGCCGACCTGGCTCCCGGAGCCTTCCCCCTTCGCCGGCGACGCCGCGCCCGTCATGCTCGTCCTCAAGGCGGCGACCACGATGGACCTGACGGACCTGGCTCCGAGCCGCATGGAACGGGCTCGGCTCAAAGCGATTGATTTTGCGAAACGACGCGAAGGGCAGCCGCTCGGCCTGATGGCCTACGCGGGGTCGGCGCATCTCGTGCTCCCCCCCACACGTGACACCGCAGTCGTCGCGACCATGGCGGCCGAGATCGGTCCCGAAATCATGCCCGAGCCGGGCGACGCCTTGCCGGAAGCCCTGCGTCTCGCCGCCAAGCATCTTGGCGATTCGGGAGGAACGATCTTGGTGCTCGCCGACACGCTCTCCGGCCTCCCCGAGGAGGCATTCACCCCACTCGGGGGGAATCGTCCGTCGATCCAGGTGTGGGGCGTGGCCCAAGAGGAGTCTGCGGAAGCCGACGCGCTGCGCTCCGCCGCTTCAGATCTCAACGCCGGGCTCGTCATGCTCACTCCCGACGAGGATGATGTGGACACGCTCATCACCCGCACCTCGAGGCCCGCACTCAGCAGGCCGGACGCGGACGGTGGTGTCCGCTGGACCGAATCGGGCTGGTGGTTGGTCCCACTCCTCACAGCCTGGAGCCTCACCTCGTTCCGTCGCGTCGTTAACCGACCCACGCTTGAGGTGTCACGATGAAGCTGGAGTTCTTGCCCACTCTCCTGATCACGGCGACGGGTTGGTGGTCATCGCTTTGGCTGACTCCCGATCAGTTAGGGCAGCGCTTGGCCGATCGGGGCGAGTACGCTCGGGCGGCCGAAGCGTTCCGAGACCCGATGCGGAGTGGCGTGGCGTGGTATCGAGCCGGAGAGTTCAAGAAAGCAGAACAGGCCTTCAATCAACTGGCGACTCCCGAAGCGATTTTCAACCGAGGAGATTGCCTAGTGTTCCAGGGGAAGTACGAAGAGGCTGTCGCCTGCTTTGAACAGGCTCTTGAGCTCCGCCCGGGCTGGGAGGCCGCGCAAGCCAACCGCAAGCTGGCCCGGGCTCGCGCCAAGCTCGTCGAATCGCAAGGTGGCGACTACGGTGATCAACGCGTAGGAGCCGACAAGGTCGTCTTCGACAAGGGGGCGAAATCCAAGGGCGTGGAGACGCAAACAGAGGCAGACAACGGCCCTCCGGATGCCGCGACGCAAGCCCTGTGGCTCCGCCGCGTCACGACCAAGCCGGCCGATTTCCTGCGGGCTAAATTCGCTTACCAACAGGCTGTCGGCGGGAGCGACCAATGATGCCCCTTCCGCGGCGGACAAGCCGGAACGCCACAACGCATCTTGCGGCGATGCTCCTACTGCTGTGTGGGCCAGCCGCCGAGGCGATCGAGAAAGTCCGCGCTGAGATGGGTGTGCAAGATGCGTGGGTAGGTGAGCGGGCGCCTTTTTATGTGACGCTACACTCGCGAGGTCCGTTCAGTGGTGTCGCTACGTTCGAACTGCCGGAGTTGCCACGCACGGTGATCGTCAAACTGAGCAGCCCCTTGATCGGCAGCGAATCGATCGAGGGGGAGACTTGGCTCTCCCAACGCCACGAATTCGCCGTTTACACCTGGCGGCAAGGGGAGGTGACTATCCCTCCCTTCACGGTCCGCTTCCGCAGCAAGCCCTCCTACACCGCCGACGACGAGTCGACAGAAGCCTCCACGAGCGAACTGCGGTTCGAGTCGCGGCTGCCTCCCGACGTCGCCCCAGGGGACGAGGTGCTGCCAACGACCGAATTGACCTTCGCACAGGCGTGGTCACCCGAGCGGGTCGAGAGCGTACAGCCTGGAGATGTGATCGAGCGCACGCTCACTCGTCGAGCTGAGGGAGCCACGGCCATGATGCTGCCTCCGTTGGAGCCCCTCGCCCAAGACGGGATAAAGGTCTACGAAGGGACTCCAAAGATCCAAGACAGAACCGAACGGGGCGCCTCGACCGCGGAACGACTCGAGGTCTTCAAGTACCAATTCGTACGCCCCGGCACGTACGAACTCCCCCCTCTCACGGTCAGGTGGTGGGACACGACCCAAGAGAAACTGAGGCAATCCTCCGTGCCGGGAATGCCTGTGCGGGTAGCAGCCCCCCCCACCAACAGCGCAGGCACAGCGTCCGGCGGCGCCGTGGCGTTCTTGTACTTACCCTTCGCGATGCTCTCGCTCGCAGCAGCGGCCTGGCTCACACGCAGCGTGTGGAGAAGCTGGATCGTAAGCGAAACAGGATCTCGACACGCTGAACGAACAGCTGCAAGACGCGTGTTGGCTGCTTGCCGCGACGCCGACCCAGGAAAGGCCTATCGATCGACGCTTGAGTGGCTCCGCGCGGTCGAAGTGCTCGACACCGAAGGGAACACCTCGCTGAATCTCAGCGACGCTTTCGAGAGACAATGGAAGTCCCTCTCGCGCGTCCGATACGGAGGCAGACCCAAATCAACGTGGGGCTCCAGAGACTTCGCCATCGCCTTCAAAGAGCAGCGCAAACGGCTATTCGCCCCAAGGCGAACCTCTCTCGACAAGCTCGCCCCACTCAATCCAACCAGCTAAGCCTCCCCCGGGTCTCAGCGTCGCTAGGTACGCTGAGCCCGAGAGAGGCGTGCTGCTTTGAGAAGGCTCAGAAGGCCCTGGAGACCCTATCGATCAGAGCGACACTCGTGGCGTCGCCTTCGTTCCCGTCAGCCAAAGCCTCTTCAAGTGCTTCAACCTCCGCGACCGCCGACTCTTCGGTGGAAGGACCCGCGACCCCCAAGAGGAGCAGAAGTTGCGACTCCTTCGAGTTTGCGTCCTGAGCTTCCTGTGCGACTGACAGCAGGGCGTACGAAGCGTCCTTGGCGATGACGGCCGGAGCCAACGCAAAAGGACCGACGACTTCGGGCTCGACGACTGGTTCGGACGAGACGATCGTCTGAATCAGCGGCTCACTAGCCGGGAGCGACTGACCCAGGTTGTCTCGCCAGATGGAGTAGTCAGCGGCATCGACGACACCGTCTTCGTTGCCGTCCGCATCAAGCAGGCTCGTACTGCCATAAGAGGCCTTCCAGACATCGTAGTCCGCCTGCTCAACGACTCCGTTGCCGTCGTAGTCGCCAGTCAGCGTGGGGACCGCAGCGACCTCGATGACCAATTCGGGCGAAGCGGCTCCCTCGCTCGAACTGAACCACACGTCGTTGCCGGCAGCGATCTCGACGACGAACGTGACCTGCCCCTCGGCAACCACCGCGTTGGTTACGTCGAACTCCTTCCACTGCCCCTCGGCGTGGTTGCCCCCGACGCTCCCCAAGGCCGCCCCCGCCGAGGGCCTGTTGCCCGTCGTGAGACCGGACTCCGTCCAGCTGCTGTGGCTACCCGTGTAGGCGGTGACCGTGCCGTTGCCGGGGTCACCGTTCACGTTTAGGCGGAGGGTCGCGTTGGCGACGTTGAAGCCCTCAAGCCCATCGATGTCAAACTTGAGGTAGCTCACGCGTGAGCGGGAAGCGTCTTCGACCTTCAAATGCTCGTTGTTGAAAGTCGTGCTGTTCTCAAGGTAAGCGTCATCGGTTGGGGTCAGGACGATCGGCTCCAGCTCGCTGCGGACCGTGACCGTGACCTCGTCAGAGGACTCCTTGCCACCGTCATCGGCCGTCAGACGCAGCACGTAATCGCCCGCCACGTCGAAAGTCGCGGTGGTGCTGGCGGACGAGTCATCGCCGAACGAGACATTGGATCCAGCCGGAGAGGAGACCACGGACCAAGTGTTCGTCAGCCCCGTGCCGGGGAGGCCGTCATCAGTCACCACTCCACTGAGATTTACGGTGTCGTTCGGGAGCTTGATCGAAAGATCATCTCCCGCTTCCACCTCGGGGGCGGAGTTGGGAGTGCTGCTCGCGTTGATTTCAACGGTCTGCCATGTCGTGTGCTCACCGTCGTCGGCGATGAGGATGAGCGTGTAAGTGCCGTCCACCGAGAAAGTCGCAAACACGTCCTCAGCGTTCGGGTCATCGAATCCGACCACCCCACCAGAAGGCCCAGAGAGCATCGCCCACTGCAACTCTGGTGGGGAGAAGTTGCGGCCGTCGTCGGTGACCGTGGCGTCGATCTGGTACCCCAATACGCCGGTGGGGCCGCCGCCCGACCGATCGGACTCGGGCTGGCTCAGACTCTGGGCCGTACCCGTGCCGACGCTCGCGTGGCGGAAGACGATGCGGTCGACGCTGAACCACTTGGAGCGGCCCGACATCACCAGCGTGTACTCCTCACCCGCTTTGAAATCGTAGACCGCGACCCGTTTGTTGTCGTGGCCGCCCGGGTCGAGACGGTTGCCCGAGTTCCACGAGAAGCTATTCGCGTTGCCGCCGTAGAACTTCGTGTTGCTCTTGAGCATGCTGAGCGGTGCGTCGTCGCCGTGATTGTTGCCCGCGTTGGGACCAGCCCCGTAATCGCCTTCAACGCGAACGTAGGCGTCGTTGCTGTGGTCACCCGGCTGCCCGTTCGTGGTATCACGGGCCGCTCGAAGGTGAAGGTAGTACAAGCCCGCTTGATTGATCTTGAACTTGTAGACCAAAGGCGAAGTCGCGGGGCCGCTCGCGGTGCCGTTGCCCGTGAACTGAAGGTATCCGTCGCCCGTGTAGTTGGCGTACTCGGTCTCCTCGTTCCAGAGGCCGAGATTGGTTGTCTCCGTGTTTTCCATCTCCATCACGACCAGACCGTTCTGCTCCTGGAAGACGCCCTCTCCACTGGCCTCTTCCACGACCTGGGTCACGTCGTCGATCGTCACAACGGGGGGCGCATTTACCGGCGCGTCGGTGGTGAACTCGATCTGATCCAGGTCAAATCCCCCGCCGACAATCTCGGCCCGGAGCACCTGGCCGTCCCCGGCCGGGATCGTCACCCCCGGCAGCGTCAGGTAACCCCAGTCCGTCCAGCTGCCCGTGTTCTGAAGATCGAACACGCCCAACTCGGTGAAGTTTTCGCCGTCAGGGCCGCCGCCGATCAGAAGCCGCACACTGCCAACCGTAGCGGCGCCAGCCGAGTAGCGGAGCGAGGCGTAGTACGTGCCCGCGGTGGCATCGACCGTGTACTCCAGCCACTCGCCGTCGGCCGTCCACCCGATGCGTTCGCCGAGGGCGCCCTCCTCGGGGCCGCCGTCGACGCCACCGGCACGGGAATGGTCCCCTTGCGAGATCGCGTCGGTGTCGTGGTAAGCCTTGCCCTCCCCGCCAACGTCGTAGTTCTCGAACGGGATAACGGTCCCGTCAGTCAGCTCGATGGCCTCTTCGCCAAAGGGGCCCTGATCGACGATCAACGGCTCCCGCAACAGCACCACCCAATCCTGGCCGGTGTTGTTCGGCGCCTGGCCGATGGCACGCGTGCCGCCGCCGGTGACTTGAGCGACGGAGCCCTGCTGCAGGGCGCCCCCGTTGCGTGGGTCGTACCAACTGACCTCGAACGTTTCATTCGCGGCGGCAGCCGAAAGATTGATGTTGGTCGTGCCGCCGCTCTTCAGATACGCGACATAGACCTCCCCCGGCTTGTAGAACCCGTAGTCGTTGCTCGCCGCGGAGATGTTGTTGTCGTTCTGCATCTCCCAGAACGGGATGTCGTTGTCGTTGAAGAACTCCAAGGCGTAGCGGGTGTAGTCCCACCAGTCGTCGCGGCTGCGGAAGTCGTTCAGCGTGAGGTCCGAGTGGGCGTGGCCGTAGCCGAAGTACCACTCGTTGCCGGCGCCACCCGCCATGAGGGTGCCCCACAGGGCGTTCTTGCGACCATCGACGTGCGAATTGCCCGCGTCGTTGTCGGGTCGCAGCGCGTGCTGCGCGTCGCCCGGCTCGTCGACCGCAACGACCCACTTCTTCCCCGCCGCCGCCGAATCGGTGACCCACTGCAACGCATCACCGTGCACGTTGCGGAAGTCGGCTTGGCCGGTCTGCACCGACGCACCGGTCAGCTTCGACTGGTTGCCCAGCAGCGGGTCATAAACCTGGTCCTGCTGGCCGGGGTAAGTGTGGATAACGATGTTGTGGCGGTACGGATCGTTATCGTAGAAGAACTGGGCGAAGTCTTTCTGCTGCTGGGTCGTGTTGGTGTTCTCCTCGCCCAGGTTCCAGTTCAGGGCGAGATGGTGACTGAAGCGGGCGATCAGCTCGCGGTAGTAGAGCTTTCGCTGGTTGCCCAAGGCTCCGCCGTCTAGCAGCTGATCGTTTTCGGTCTCCTGCGTCTTGAAGTGCAGGTACATCCCCTTGTGATCGGCGTGCTCGAGGACCTTCTCCCACTGGTCCAGCTTCGAGATGTCCATCCGGACGCGTTCGCTGTAGCTCGTGTACGGGAAGACGTTCTTATCATCCCCTGTGATGTTCATCGTCAAGAAGGAGAAGGCGTTGAGCCCTTCGGACGCGAGGTAGTTGACCGCGCCGATCAACCCCTTGCCGTTGTCTTGCGTCGAGCCGGCGTCTTCGCTGTCCCAGGTCGGGTCGCCCGGGTTCCAATCCTGCACGTGCGGCTGGAGCGTCTTGATGTACTGGTCGCCCTGCCCGTCGGTCTTGAAGTTGCCGTCAAAGTCTTGGTAGGCAAATAGGTTCTCGGGCGCGTCCGGTCCCTGCTTCAAGAAGTACTCGCCCGTTTCAGCGAACTGCAAGTAGTGCTCGCCCACGTACTCCAGACGCCCCTTGCCGCGAAGATCGATGCCGCTCTTATCGCTCTCGATGACCATGAAGCTGCCGTTGTCGCCATCGAAGAAGCCCGCCGAAGAGCCCGCCAGTGGGTTGCTGTTCACTGCGACGTTCGTGCCGGCACGGAACGAGGCGGTGTAGTTCCACTGGCCGATCGCATCAGGCGCGAAATGAACCCGCCAGATGTTGCCGCTCGTCGCGTGGCTGTTGCCGGCGTCGCCGTCCGCGGCGAAGTACCCCGGCACGACGTACGTCTCGCCCGACAGCTGGTGCGTGAAAGTCACGTCCAGGCGGTAGTTCATGAACGGGTTGTTCGAGGCGCTTTCGCTCGTCTGCGGCCCCTCGAAGTCGAGGGTCAGCTTGTGCCACTTCCGCAGCTCACCCGATACCGTAGCGGCGTTCTCGCCGGCTTGAGAAGCTTGCGCGCCCTCCGGCTCTGAGGCGTAAACCGTCTCGGTATTGTCGAGCGGAGCCTCCGTATAGGCCGCGTCCCCCGCCAGCATCTGCCGCGGCTCTAGAGGCTCGTATCGTCCCAGACGTTCCCGCTTCTGATCGCTCTTGCGTTTGCTAGAAGGTGATTTGCGCAGCTTCGAGTAACGCGACCGTTTGGACATAGCGACGCCTGTCTTCCTGAGGTTGCACGATAAGAAATGCAAAAAGAGGACTGATGGGAGGCGCTAGAGAAGACGCGTCACTCAGTCTGTTCCGGTTCAGCACACTATAATGGCTGTACGAACAGCGTTCAAAGCGAACGAACGCCGCGCTCGTTTGAAAGTCGGGAACATGCTTTCGGAATTTACGAACGTTCCCAAGAGCTACTGGCGCATATTGCCCCGTAGCCGCCAGCCGGCTGGCTTCTCGGCCTCTTGCGCGTGCTTTTCACCCGCGGAATAGCCTCTTCGGAAGCCGCGTCTTCGAGACGCTGCGCTACCGCGCGTTACCGGCCTCGACGAACTCAACCGTCCGCCATCGACCTCGCGAATAGGCGAACCCGTCCCCTTCGGGAACCTTTCCGTTGGAAGCGGAGTTGAATTCGACACGGACCTTGTCGCCGGGCCTGAGCGTAACGCCCTCGAAGCGGTGCTTGACCTGCTCGTAATCGCGACGCGCTTCAGGGTTCCGCACCTCGCCGATCTGCTTATCGGCAACGTACAGTCGATAGGATGACTCACCGTCGGTTTCGGTCAGGGTGGTGAGCACCAGATCGTATCGGCCCAGCGCGCCCACGTACTCCGCCTCGGCGGCGGCGTACCGATCGCGGTACTGGGCGGCGTTGATCGCCATCGCTTTGCGAGCCCCGTCCTTGTAGCCCGGCACCAAGGAACCCGACACCACGAACTCAAAGTCCTCCAGTGCCGAGAGCGTGGAACGGAAGGGCTCGACGACGACCTCTATTTCGGTGTGCGACTCACGGCCACCTTCGTTTGCGGTCAGCCTCAAGGCGTACTCACCCGCGCCCTTGAGGGTCACGGTTGTCTGGGCATTGGAGGCGTCCTGAAACTCGGCGTCGCCCGAGCCGCTGACCAGCGACCACTTTGTCACGACCTCATCCTCCGAGGGTGAGACGCGTTGGACGCCCCCATCCAGCTCAACGCTTACGGTGTCGCTACCCTGGGGCAGCATCAGCTTTTTGACCGCAGCCACCGAAACGGCAGGCGGGTAAGTACGCGTCGCGTCCCCGGGTCGCACCATCGCCAGCCAATCTCTGTCCGTGTCTCGTGGCGGCGTGCCGAGCTGCACCTTGCCGCCGGCAAGCACCGCCTGCACCGAGCCCGGCTCGGGCGAGCCGCCCTCCCGTGGGTTGAACCACAGAATCTCAAAGAGACCGTCCACGCCCGACAGATCGAGCGAAGCCGAGCCCCCCTTCTTTAGATAGACCAAGTAAAGCTGGCCCGACTTGCTTAGGCAGAACGAGTCCTTGGCGTCCACCAGGCCGTTCGTGTTGCCCATCTCCCAGAAGGGGATGTCGTTGTCGGAAAAGAAGTCCAGAGCGATTTTGCTCTGCTTCCACATGTTCTCGCGGACGCGGTGGTCTTGGCACGAGAGGTCACTGTGCGGGTGCTTGTACCCGAAGTACCACTCCACTCCCGCCCCGCCCGCGAGCAGGTTCCCCCACAGGGCGTTCATTCGGGCGTTGTCGTGGGTGGGGTCTTCGGCGTCGGTGATCAACGAATGTTGCGCGTCGCCCGGCTCGTCGCAGGCGACCACCCACGGCTTGCCCGCTTCGGCGCTGCGGCGGAGGTACTCGCGGGTCCGGTTGTGGACATTGCGAAAATCCACCTGGCTGGTTTGCAAGGAGAAGCCGGTCAGATCGGATCCCGGTCCCAGCAGGTCATAATGATGGTTGCCATTGTGGATGACAATGTGGTGCTGGTACGGGTCGTGTGTCCAAAAGTACTTGGCCCAAGCTTTCTTCTTCTTCGTGCTGACTTTGTGGCCGAGCCCGACCTCTTCGCCTAAGTTCCAATTGAGTGCGAGGTGGTGGGCGAAGCGGGCGATCAGCTCTCGGTAGTAGAGTTTGCGCTGCGGGCCCATTTCGCCGTTGTCGAGTAGGTTGACGTTCTCGGCTTCTTGCGTCTTGAAGTGCAGGTACATCCCCTGGTTTGTGCCGTGCGCGAAGACGACCTCCCACTGATCCATGCGAGAGCAGTCGATGCGGTCGCGAACCTCATATGAGGTGTACGGGAAGACGTTGCGATCGTCTCCCTCGATGTTCAGCGTGATAAAGGAGAAGACGTTCATCCCCTGGGAAGCCAGGTAGTTGATCGCCCCAAGGATGCCCTTCCCTTTCTCATCTTGCCAAACGGAGTCGCCCTCGCGCCAATCCTGAACGTGAGCAGCCCATTCCTTGACGAGCCGGTCCTTATGACCGTCGGCCTTGAAATCACCGTCGAAACCGCGGTAGGCGAGGAAGTTCTCGGGGGCGTCGGCGCCCGCCTTCAGGAAATACTCGCCCGAGCCAGCGAAGCGAAGGTGATGCTTGCCGACGTACCCAAGGCGCCCCTTCGCTCGCATGTCACGCCCGATCTTGTCGGTCTCCGCCACAACAAACGAGCCACCCAACCCCTCGACTCCCGCCACCGGCGCGCCCGCCTCGGGATCGTCAGAGATTGCAACGTTGGAACCTTCACGGAACGACACACGGTAAGTCCATTCCCCCGCGTGGTCGGGCGAGAGGTGGGCTCGCCACTTGTTACCCGCTGTCGCGGAGGTGTTAGCCGCATTCCCGTCCGCGGCGAAGTACCCAGGAACGCTGTACGTGAGGCCGGTCTCCGGGTGCCGGAAGGTGACCTGCATCCGGTAGTCGAGGAAAGGATTCGGCTCACCATCTTCGGACGCCTGGGGGCCGTTGAGGGTGAGCGTAACCTTGTGCCACTCCTTTAGCTCCCCGGTCACTTCGGCGCTGCCGGCAACGGCTGCCGTCGCGGCCACCAACCCAAGGAGCCCAAGCAACACCACACTCCCGCCTGTCGTAAGCCTCATCACACCACCTCTCCTAATGCCTGTTCAGTTTGCTCGTGTTCGTCACGTTGTGATGGCCAGCTTCGGCGACCGACCACATCCCCTGCCCGCAGTGCTCGCGACGTTAAGTCATGACGATGCCGCCGACAACCGGCCAGCGAATCGTACTCAACAGGACACGCCCCGCCCGGCGAAGGAATCACCGGACGGGGCGTCGTCCCCAGCCCCTACGAAATCAGCTCCACCTCCTCGCGACTGCGGCGAGGCCCAAGGCCACAACGGCAAACCCCGCCGAGGTCGGCTCCGGGACGGCAGCAGCTGCGACCATCGACACGTAGTTGCCCGCACGCAAGTCGTAACCAGCCTGCGACGAGTCGGGCGATCCCCCATCACGCACACCGTGTAGACCGCGGCGTTAGCCGTGCCATCATGGTTGTAGTCTACGGCCAAGCCAGCATCGCCATCCGCAATGATCCGAAGATTATCGATCGCAAAGCGTTCTTCGCCACCTTGGTTGCGGACTTGGATCCTCACGTCGAGGGTCGATGTTGACGGGAGGTTGAACTCGAACCCATGGAACTCGGCGCCTAAGGCCGGGCCAAAATCCTGGGCCTCAAGATCGATCACCCAAGCCAGCTTCTTGAAATCCGGATCGAACTCCAGCAGGCCGCAGTCGGTGTAGGGTTGAAAGCTGGCGAGCGTATCGAACACCCCGTCGTCGATCAGGACGTCGATGAAATCGCAATTCCTATTTCTACCATAGTCATTGATAACGGCGCTTAGGAAGGGGTTCAGCGGAGGAGTCTGATCCCCTGCCTGACTCTCCGCGAAGAAGGCGGCGTGCTTGTTCGGGAAGGGGGTGCCGCCTTCGAACATCAGATCGCACTGCTCCAAGTAGGCGATCGTCGGCAGCCCGGCCTGGAAGCCGGGGATCGGGCCCCAAATCACCGCCGTGTTACGGATGAATTGCCCCTCAATCTGGGCGCCGAGGCTGTCCTGGTCGTTGTAGCCTTCCGAGAAAATGGGGGGCTGACTGACCGTGAGAACCGGAGTAAGGGTAAGCATCAACGTCGCACATCGTGTGACAAATCGGCTCGGTCCAGAGAGCAAACGACTCATAACAGAACTACCTAAAGGTGATAGAGACACCGGGCTTCGTGCCGGCGGCTTGAGAGCGGCCGATGCGGCCGTGCGTCCCGCCACCCCTGAGGCACGCCCGGCCGATCGGTGTCGCGCGGTAGCATTGCACCTCCACTCGGCTCCGGAAGCATCGCGACGCCCCCCGCGAACGACGGCGCCTGCCCTTCAGCTGATCAAAGTTGGCGCTTGCCAGATTTCGAGACCCGGAGCACCACCTCGTTCTCCCCCGGGTCCACACGGAAGGTAATCCCCGACGTCATGGGATCGCTGTACCTCGGATGAAATGCGGGCCCGGCTTGGGCGCGATCGCCTTCGGAGAGCGCCCTGGGCATCACCGCAACGATGTAGTCGCCCTCGACGGCCCCATCACCAGCGGCGAGGGTTCCCAGAGAGAACGTGCCATCGGAGCCGATGTCACCGTTGGCGCTGCGTCGTATCTCCCCGTCGAGCGTTTCGGCGATGACCGTGCCGCCGTCCAGGGGGGTGTCGTTTTCAAGAAGCACACGGCCCTGAACGGGATGCAGCCTGAGCCCGTCGTTGCACCCGGTCGATAGGGCGACAACGAGAGTGACGCAGGCATGCACGCAGGACCAATCAAGAGGAAAGTTTTTGCTCATCGCTCTGTGATCACCTCACCGTCGGCGATCTCCGAGAAAAGCTGCAACGTCCTGCCGTCGATGTCCGTGGCGATCGGGTCGACGTGGCCGTCGATGAACCCGAACTGCACCACCCCTGGGTGCGTCGATCCGAATTGACGCTTATAGGATTCGTTTGGGCTCTTCGCGAGCAGGCTGTTTCGACTGGCGACACGGGTCACGGTGTCGGCGTCTTTGCTGTCGTACATGGACCGGTCATAGAAGTGGCGCCCCATGGTCTCCAGCATCACGTGCTTCTCGCCAATCAAGAATGTCTGGCTCGTGCCGTCGGTCACGTGAGCGAAGGTTTTCTTCGATTGCGGGTCTTTGATGTTCTGGCGGGGCAGGAACGGGCCGTTGTTGTTAGACCAAAAACTGCTGCCATTCATGTTTGAACCGCCGTTGTTGGCGTAATCTCCGCAGGCGCCAATCTTGGAATCGATTGGACCTGTGCCGCCCCCCTGATTCCCGGCAGCAGGCGGCTGTTTCTCTCCGGTAGCAAGCATGGAATCTCGCCGTGAAGGGCAGGACATTGCGACTACGTGATACTGTCGCACTTCATCCGGGGCTGAGCGGAAATTGAACTTCGCCTGCTCCCAAAGGTCGAAGGTGTTCTGCTCTTCCATGTAGGGCATCACTTGAACGACCCAAGTGATCCCCGTGTTCGCGTTGTGCGTGCGGTTGTTGGGGAAGTTCTCCTTGGTATCGACGTAATTCTGAATCGCCAAAGAGATCTGACGCATGTTGTTCGTGCAACTCGTACGACGAGCCGCCTCGCGGGCCGCCTGCACCGCTGGCAGCAGCAGAGCGACCAGGATGCCAATGATCGCAATCACGACCAGTAGCTCCACGAGAGTGAATCCTTTACCTGGCTTTTGGGGGGGCGAACCCGGCTGTTGTCTTCGTGACATGGCGCTGATTGCGAAGAGGTGCATAAGCTCTCCTTGGCTGGGGACGCACGAGGGATGCGACTCGACCGACCCACGGGGGGACCGTCGTTCCGCGCTCTCCATCGCGCCGTCGTCGTTGCCGAGAAAAGAAAAAACGAAAAGGCCTGGCGTGGCAGTCGCCATCGCACAGCCGAGAACTTACAATCACAGGCCTTTCAGGGAAATCAAAAATGGATGAAACATCATCAGGAGCCCGCGAATGATTGATGCCGCCAGCCTTCGCAGCAATGACCTGAGTGTGCAGCAGCTACGCTCCTTCTGCGCAGTCTTCGAGCAAGGCAGCTACTCTGCCGCAGCGAAGCAACAGTTCTTGGCGACCGCGACCGTTTGGGAGCAAGTGCGCGGCGTGGAGCGCTGCTACGAGACCACGCTCTTCACGCGACACGGACGCAACATCCGTCCGAACGATGAAGCACAGATGCTCTACGACGCGCTTAGGCCGGTGCTCACGGGGCTCGACTCATCATTCGAGGTGCTGGACGAACGTCGCTCACCAAGTCAGCTCCGACTGGTGACCGGCATGAGGATGCTGCTAGAGGAGTTGGGCGATCACTTCCGCAGTTTCCTCGAGAGCCACCCGGGGGTCTCGTTGCAGCTGCTGCATGGCGACAACGTGACCGCCGAAGAGCTGATCGCCGCGGACGAAGCCGACCTCGGGCTCACCCTAGCGCCCCCCCCTCAGACCGATCAAACCGGCTTCGTCTATGAGAAGGCGTACTCGGTCGAGTTCCTGGCGCTAGCGCCCCCGGACCACCCGCTAGCCGGCCGGGCGCGTTTGCGGCTCAACGACCTCATCAAGTACCCCTTGATAGTCGGTCACCACGGCACGAACAGCCGGCGTGTTCTCGAAGAGGCGTTGCACCGCGAGGAGCTTCTTGAGAAAGCGCAGATCGCCGTCGAGACCGACAACAGCGCCTTCACAGCGGCATGCGTACGCGCCGGGCTGGGTGTGGGGATCGTCGCCGGGCGTGGGGGTGGGCCCATCACGAAAGACCTAGTTGGGCTCTCGCTGCGCAACCAGCTTGGGAACGCGCGGATAGTCTTCATCTGGAAGGCCGGCCGCATCTTGTCGCAGGGCGTTCTCGACCTGATCGAAGACATCAAGCGGAGCGGCGCCGAACGCTCCGAGAAGAAAGGTAAGAGTAAGAGCAAAGGCTGAAGCGATCTGAACGATCCTAGAAAAGACAAGCCGGCCGACCGCAGGCCGCTGCGATCAACCGGCTCGATGCTCATTCAACCGAGTCCCGCTTTTGCGGACCGACTTGGCTAGGACCTTCCACGCGTAGTCGGGATGAGGATCGCCAGCGCCGCGGCAAGCACCACCGAGGCGGGCTCGGGGATTGGGGAGAAATTGAAACCGTAGTCCAGGTCGCGATTGCCTCCGCCCCCATCGATGACGATGCCGTCACCGATCGGGAAGGTGTTCACCGCCCCGCCCGCGCTGATCTGAGAAACAACCAGCACGCCGTCTGTCGCAACGATACTGCCAGTGTTCTGGCTGCGGTCGAAGTTGATATTGTGCGAGCTGTCGTCGGACGTGAACCAGAGTTCAAAGTGATGCTCAACGCCACCCAAGAGTTCGACGGCGGTGTCGAGGGTTAGCGTTAGGTAGGTATCCTCCCCCCACGACAGGTTCGCGAGATCAAAGACCTCGGTCGATCCGACCTGTGTGTCACCGCCCGGGTCGGTCAATTGGTCCATATCCCCGTCGGGCGTGGTCTGCTTGAAGATCGCAAGCTGCAGCTCATGCGTTGAGGCATCGAAGGTCTCAGAAGAGTCCGCCAGCAAGACGATCGATTCCAGCGTCTTGGTCGTAGCCAGGTTGAAGCTCTGGCCGATCGCGCGGTTGTTCGCCCCGGTCCGCTGCAACGGCCGGACCGTGTCAGTGCTGTTGTTATCGGCGTCGAGCTCGTTGAGATTGTCGAGATCAACCGTTGGCTCGGTTGCGCTGATCGAGATTGCCCCCGCTAGGCCGGCGGATGGTAAGAGCAGCGACGCCATCGCCGCGAGGAGGAGTGAACGTCTCATCATTAGACCTGCCTTTCGGTAGTACGAGGTTGCTGAACAAGGGGTGGAGCTCGAGGGGCAGCCAGGCGCCTTATGGAAGGGAATGCCTATCGGAACGGTCCAAGGCTTGGCGGTCGGAGCCCGGCTTGAAGCCAACAGAACACGACGATGAGCAGCTGCGATCCGAGCGGCTCGGGAACCTGACGCCCTTCGCTTAGTGACACGACCGAGATGCTCGGCGCACCGTAGTTCGCCTTCCATAGCTCGTAGTCATGCTGGTCAACGATCCCATCGGGCACGCCATCCAGCCCGGGCCCGGTCCCGTCACCCACCGGCCCGGCGGCGCCGTTGTTGTCGCGCCACACGGTGTAGTCAGCGGCGTCGACGACACCGTCTTGGTTGTAGTCGCCGTTCAACGAGAAGGTGGAGAGGTCGGCGATGAAGACGCCGCTAGAGTCGTCGTCAAACGCGGCGTAGAAGGCGACGCCACCATCGGAGTTGAATGCGGGCGAGCTGCCGGCGAGGGCGTTATCACGGGACAACAGGGCAATCTCCGTGATGGTGCGTTCGTCGATCGCGGACGAGCCGTCGACGTCTAGCGAATCACCTAGACGCACGACCAGGTGGAGCGCGCCGCTCGTATCCTCCGCCCACAGGCCGAGGTTGTTCGCAGAATTCACGCCTGCCCCTTTCAAGGCGGCCATGAAGGCCGCCTGGCCTTCGGCGTTGACCAGCAGGTCGTCCTCGAACCTGAGGTACGAGGCCCCGTCCGAGACACCCTCCGCCTCATCCCCCTCACGGGCTAGCAGCAACGGACCGGCGCCGGAATCTTTCCAAAGGCTGGCGTTGTTTGTCGTTCCAACACCGTCTCCAGCCAGTAGTGCGCGGAAAGCGAGTTCACCCCCGTCGCCAAGCACCGGGAGCGAGTTCGAGAGTTCAGCGAACGTCTCACCATCGAGTCCGGGGGCAGGATCGCCCTCTCGGGCGATCAGGGTGACCACACCGTTCCTGTTCGACCACAGACCGTAGTTGTTCTCCGCAGCTACCCCCGTGCCTGAGAGTCCGGCGATGAAGGCGATCTGGGCCTGACTGTTGACGGAGGGGGCCTCTGTGATCGCCGCAAAATCGGCCGGGGTTCCCGGCGCTGATTCGCCCGCCCGGGCGACGAGCTGGATGTCTCCGCTAGCGTCCTCAGACCAGATGCCGCTGGCGTTGCTCTGGGTGATGGCGGACCCAGCGAGCGTGCTCTGAAAAGTGAGGCGCCCATCGTCGGATAACGCGGGGCGGCTGCTCAGCAGCGAAAACTTCGAGCCGTCCGAGACGCCGGGGGCGTCGTCCCCGGCACGCACTACGAGCTGCAAGTCGCCGTTCGTGTCCTGGGCCCAGATCCCGTTATCGTCGGCGCCTTCGATCACGTCGCCACCATTCAACGTGGCGAAGAAGGCGGTGCGTCCCTGCTGGTTGATGACCGGGGAGCCGAGAACTGCGAAGCTGTCCAGCACACCCCCACCACCTGAGGAGTAGATGAAGCCGTAATCGAGGTCTCGGTTACCGCCTCCGCCATCAACGGAGATCGCATCACCAATCGGGAAACTGGGGGGAGGGTCGGTCGCACTGATTTGCGAGACGACCATGATGCCGTTTGTTGCCACGCTGCTGCCAACGTTCTGACTCCGATCGAAGCTGATGTTGTGCGAGTTGTCTTCGGTTGTGAACCAGAACTCAAAGTGATGCTCCTGACCTCCCGTGATTTCGACCGGGCTGTTGAGATTGAGCGTTAGGAAGGTGTCCTCTCCCCAAGAGAGACCCGCCAGATCGAACGTCTCAACCGAGGTGATCTGGGTGTCTCCCCCGGGGTCCGTTTGTTGGTTCCCATCGTCGTCGGGCGTGGTCTGCTCGAAGATCGCGAGCTGGAGAACGTGCGTGTTGCTATCGAAGGATTCCGCGGTATCCGCCAGGAGGACGATTGAATCGAGCGTCTTCGTGGAGCTGGGCGTGAAGCTCTGGCCCAGAACCCGGTTCGACGAGGCGGTCCGCTGGAGGGGTCGGATCGTGTCCGACGAGCCTCCGCCGACATCGAGCTCATCGAGGTTGTCCAAGTCGACGATCGGCTGGAACTGACTTGTGGTGAGCGTGCCGGGGACACCCCCACCGCTTCCCCCTGCGCCGCCGGCGGTGCCCGGCGCCGCAGCACCTGCCCGCGCCAGGAGGTTGAGCGAGCCGCCCGCGTTGGACCAGAGTCCGGTGTTGTTATTGAGGTTCACTCCGGAACCGTTTAGGAAACCAACAAAGGCAGTCGTCCCCGCCTCGTTCGTGACCGGGGCCTCGAAGAAGGTGAAGTCGACCCCGCCCCCTGCCCCCGGGTCGGTGGCCCCCGCAAGGGCCACCAACCCGAGTCCACCCCCGCTTTCGGCCCAGATGCCGGGTACGCCCTGGGCTGAACTGGCAAAGGAGGCCAGGCCCGATTCCCTCAGCTGTGGAGCCTGAAAACCGTCGAAGTCCCCCACAGCACCGGGGGCGGCTTGGCCCGTCAAAGCAACCGTGCGGTACTCCTTGCCCATCGCTTTGGCGGCGAAGAACAAGGAGCACACGGCGGCCACCGTGGCTAAGGCTGAGAAGCTATCGAGCCTGAAAGAACGCATCTTCACACCAGATTCCAAGTTGCAAGCACCGCGGGTCCAACTCCGAGTCTCAAGCCCCGGCTCGACGGCGTACGAGGCACGCCAGCAGGCCGACCGCGGCGAGGCCAACGGCGGTGGGTTCGGGAACGGCGAGACCCGCCGCAGCGACCGGGATCGTCACACGGAGTGTCAAGTCGGCGACGTTGTAAGACTGCGTCTTGGTGCCATGGATGTTCATGTCACCGATCGACAGCGTGTTCTCCGTGTGGGCGACCGTGATGTCGGCACTAGCCGTCTCTCCGAGTGAGATGTCGCCCCCCTGGCCAATGAATTCGAACTCTTCGCCGTTGACCCCAACTAGGTCACGGTTCAGGACGTTCGCGAAGTGGAGATCGATGAATCCGTCGATCGTGCCGTCGGTCTCAGCTGATCCACCGTCCCGACTGTAAGTGAGGTTCGAGGCGGTAAACTGAAGCGTCTCGCCTCCATCCATGCCCCCTTCACCCACGCCCACATCGGCAGGCTCAACCCCAAAACCACCGCCGGCTTCTTGCGTCTCGATCTGACCGTAGTCGGCGTTCCACAGGTCGTAATCGAGCTGATCGACGGTCCCGTCGGGTTCGCCGTCGACCCCCGTGCCGTCGCCCGGGACAGCGCCTGGCTCACCCGTCGCGCCCAGGTTGTCGCGCCACACGGTGTAGTCGGCGGCGTCGACGGTCTGGTCGTTGTTGTAATCCGCATTGGAATCGCCCAGGAGGTTGATGCGGTCGTGGAGGTAGCGGTCCGCCTCGCCCTCAAACTCCTCGCCGACACCGTTGGCGAAGGTCGAGGCGAGGCTTACGTCGAAGCTGATGGTGTCGTTGGGGGCGCCGTCATTGTCGAGCGCGATGTTGCTAAGCGTGTAGCTCCAAGTGTCACTCGAGGACAGGTTGGCGGCGTTGGCGTCGGTCCCGGAGTTTCGGGTCAACACGGGAGCCGGCGACGTGATGCCGTTGATGGAGACGCCCCCTTCGCCGAGCAAACCGTCGCTGCCGAGCGAGATGTCCGAGACGAACTCGGTCGCCGGCGCATCGACCAGGAAGGAGAACCCGCGAGAGTACAGTCGGGTGTTGGCAGTGCTGGTGTCGCCTTCGACCTGGAGGTAGTACCCCAGAGCTTCGATGTTGTTGAGCGACGAGCTGGCGGTGTTGTAGACGGAGCCGGCCGACGAGACGAAGGCGTCCGAAGTGCTTGTCGCAGGGCTGTAGGCGCCCCACATTTCAGCGGACATGTCGGTGATCGCCAGCGTATCCGTGGAGAAGAAGCCGCCGGACTGCTGAACGCTCGAATTGCTCAAGTACCACTGGCCGCTATCGCGGACCGCGAAGCGGGCTTCGCCCGCCGTCGCGCCCGAACCACGCAGGATGGAGGTCAAGCTCGCGTTGATAACATCAGACATCGAGCTTAGCGGGTTCGCAAAGCTGCTTTGGTCGACCCAGACCAAACCATTCGCCGATCGGGTTTGATCCGTATTGGCGCCCAGGCGGAGCTCGCTGACATCCTTGCGCATGAAGTTGATGTCCATCTCCGGAGCAGCGGCCTCTGAGATCGGCGAGGAGACCTGCAAGATGCCGAACAGATCGGGAGGGCTGTTCTGGCTGTAGTTGCCGACGCCCCCCGCGATCATCGGCGTGACGTCGAAGTTGTAGTTACTAACTCGTTCCGCACCACTCTCCACCGTTCCTGTCGCAGTGAGGTTGAGCTGCTGTGTGTTCCCATCCAGGTGCTGTGAGGGCGCCCAGTCGATGACCGTCTGTTGGCCATAGGCGGCGTGCGACAACAGCACGCTCAGGGCCATGGTCGCGGCGAGGTGCAACTTCTTCATGATTAGATTCCTAAGATGAGCAAGTCGTAGCGGGGGAGGTTTCTTCCGTCAGAGGAGCGTGATTCGGGTCAGCCAATCACACGTTGGGCGGTTCGACTCAAGGTGCGGGACGGTTGCTCGATGAGGACGGGTGGCAGGCGGGCTCAGCTCGCCCTCCCTCGATCGCTCTCACGTACCGCAACCCCAGCAGGGCCGCGGCGAACGTCAGCCCCGCCGCAGTCGGTTCGGGGATCGCCGCTGTTGACTCGTAGAGTGAGGCGGATGTCGACGCAAAGGCGCCGGCGTACTGCGACTCCTCGAGGCTGGGGATGCCTTCGAGGGCCAGCTCCAGCATCCGCTTTTCGGCGAGGAGCTCCGGATCGGAATCCTCGGTCAGTGGGATGAACGAGTCACCATCGCTTGCGCCCCGAGTGTCGTACCAATCTCCTCGCCCGTCACGGAGCACGTTCTTGCCCCGGATCAGCTGATCGTCTGCATAGTACGAGGAGATCCACTCGCGGTGTTCGCTCGTCTCGCCCGTGAGGTACCCCCAGAGGCTCTCGCCATCAACGTCATAGTCCGTGGGGGGCTCGAAGCCGGTGATGTCGGCCAGCGTGGGCCACACGTCGGTCAGCTCAACGAGGATATCCTGCTCACCCTGCACAGCGAGCTGACCCGGAGCGTAGACGATGAAGGGGACGTGCGTGCCGCGTTGCTTCGTTATCTGGTTCTTGCCGTAGCCCCAGGTGCCGTTGTCCGTGGTGAAGATTAGGACCGTGTTGTCGGCAATCTCCAGCCGCTCAAGCTCATCGGTGATCTGCTGGACTTGATAGTCCAGGTATTCGACATGCCGGTCGATGTGGTTCTCGGTGACGCCAACGACCGGATCGCCCGAGTTCTGTTGCTGCTGGTAGGTCTCGACCTGACGGCTCCAACGTCCCGTCTCTTCGTTGAGCACCAAAGCGGGCGTGCCCGCCCAGTCTTGCTCGCCCAGGTAGTCCCCGTTGGGAAGCTGCTCCGCGTTCAGGTAATCGACCGCACGGTGCCCGAGATTCGGGGTGTAGTAGGCGAAGAAGGGCTTGGTGGCTTCGCCGTCATCGGCGCTCGTCGTCGGGTCGTCGGTGTGTCGGTTGACGAAGTCGAAGATGGTGTCGATATAGAGATCCTGGCCGTAGTCCAACTCGCCGTTCTGGTTAGCGGGCGCCCAAGCGAAGGTTGTCGAATCGTCTGGGTGGTTCATCCGCTTCAGCTTCGGCTTCCAGTACCACGAACCCTGCTTGTAAGGGTCCGAAGCCTGAAAATCGCTGTAGGGGCTGACCTGCCCGTCAATGGTCTCGTCGTAGCCGGTATAGAAAATCCCCTCGTCGAAGCCGTACTGGTCGAGCTCGGGCATCTGCGACTTGCCCGCCCAGACGGTCGCGTATCCCGCTTGCTTAGCGACATGACCGATGATCTGGCGCTGCCCGCTGGAGTCGGTCGAGGTCTGGTAGAAGCTGCCACTCGCTTTCATGTTGTTGGCATACCAACCATGCTGGTGAGCGTATCGGCCCGTCATGATCATAGCGCGAGTCGGCCCACAGACCGGGGCCGACCAAGCGGTCTTGATCCAGGCTCCCTCAGAAGCGATCCGATCGAGGTTCGGTGTGCGGGTGGGGGTTGATGAGGCGCTGTTCCCAACGCCCCCCTCGGGGACGCCGTGGATTGGGAATTCGTTCGCGCTGATGTCGTCCGCCATAATGACGATCACGTTCAGCTTCTCAGCGGCGAAGGCGCACTTGCCAGTGGCCAGCATTCCCAACGTGACTGCACACAGCAGCCCCGTCGCAAGAGCGCTCGCCGCTCGCCGCAGAACGCTGTTTGCCATCTTGGCCGCGTGAAAGACGCTGACCGCTCGCTTCAAGGTGTTGGCTCTTTCAGGCATTTCTATTGCTATGAGAATGACGAACGAGAACAGCGCAGGGATCCGTGAGCGTTCTCAGGCGATTGGCTCAGTTTCAGATCTCGCACATTGGCAGAGAGGTGATTCCGGGGGACGTCCGTCCGGGACGGAGCGGCCCCGGTGGTCTAGTTGACGCACGCTGCCGTAGGCGTGGACGATCGGTACGTCTGGGTGTTTCCATCGATTGAGTCACCATGCCGCTCTGGATGGCGACTTCAACAGCCCCTCGTTAGCACAAGAACCCGCCGTCCAGAGATGTGGTGGCAGCTGGCTTCGGCAATAGGCCGGAAACGAACTGCCTGAAGAGAAGGAAGGCAACCGCTCCGATCTAACAGCCCCCCCAACTCCTGCCGTCATGAAGAACACCAAAGGCGTCGCAGCCGGAGGGATGAGACCGTCAAAACGACAGTTGTCTACCGATACAACGTTCTTCGCTGTACGGGTTTCTCAGGCAATCCTGGAGAATCTTGCAAAAGTAGCAAGCTAAGAGAGGGATGAGAGAGGACCGTTTCGAAGTCACTTTTCCTAGAATGCTCTTGCCTTATCGATTGGACCGTATCACGCACAGAGCGCTATCGCCCGCCCGTCCGGGGAGCCCTCCGCAGCATCGAGTGCTGGCCGCCCCTCGATCCCCCACCCCGACCGACCCGCTACCTCGACGAAACGATTGTCATGGCCGTACCAGTCTGCCAACTAAGTCGTTTCGGCCTGCTCGAACGCTCCTTCGGAAGCGATCACCTCGAAAACGCCGTATGCCATGCCAGTGGATTGCAGCTACCGACGGCGAACTGTGACAGCCCCGCCAGTCGCCCCTAGGATGACCAGCAACCACGCCGTGGGCTCCGGCACCGCGGTCGGGCTCGTTGGCATAGGCATCGCGCTGGCTGTCTGACCATAGTTGGCTTTCCAAACCTCGTAGTCCTCGTTTGTGACCGAGCCGGCGGTCGGGTCGTTTGGAAGCAAGGTGGACGTGTTGAAGTGGTCTCGCCAGACGCTGTAGTCCACGGCATCAACAACGCCATCGTTGTTGTAGTCGCCTGGCACCGTGGAGATCGGGGCGACCACCGCCAGCTCGACGGCGTTAGGGAGGTAGGAGATCTGCCAACCCAAGCCCGGATCGAGTTGGGCCAGCGAGAAATCGACCTGATCGAAGGCCCCGCTGACCCCGTTGACCGCTGTGAGAACCTCAAAAGTCTCGCCGAGCTGCGCGGAGTAGCCGAGCACCACGCTCAGCGTGCCTGCAAGCTGGGCGGAATCGAAGACTTCTAGGCTGTCGTAGTCGTCATGGTTTGAATCGTCGAGCTCGACCTGCCAGGCGCCGGACGCGGACTGAGCGAACGAGACCGCTGACGCTTGGCCGGGCGAGTTGCCGATGTGCATCAGCCCCTCGTTAACAAGGTCGACCCCCAAGACGGCGCCGTTCGCGAGCCGGAGCAGGCCGGCGGAAGTGTTCACTAAGTCCCCAGCGCCGCTGAATCCCGCAGAAGCCAAAACGTCCGTGCTCCCGGCAAGATGCAAGTCGGCGTTCAGAACGCTGCTGCTTAAGGCCTCGAAGACGAACTCCGTGTCGCTATCGAGGCTGGACGGCTGCCCACTGGCCACTTCGAGGGCCCCGCCAAACGATGTGGCGACATTTGAGCGGAAGGCGCCCTCATTCAGTTCGAGCGCCGCGCCGAAGCCGAACGCCATCTCGGCGTTCTCGGCGAAGAACTCGCGGCCGGTCTCTACGCGGACCGTCCCGAAGAAATCAACCGGGTAGGTGTAGGGGTACTGAACGACGAAGTCACCGGTGTTGGCGTGCAGGAAGCCGGCGTTGTTCAGCCCGTCGAGCTGATCGCCAGCGTTGAAGAGCGTCAGCGTGCCGCCGAGGGCCTCGATCTTGGTGTTGTTCACGACCTGCGCGCTAACCTGGCCGTGGCCCACGATGCCGTTGGCGCCCGCGTTAGTGATCTTGGCTCCTTGAATCTGCCCACCGTTGAGCACCACCTGATGGGCGATCAGCGTGTTCCAGGGGTTGGTTACCTCCAGAACCCCGTCGGCGTCGGCGGTGCCGAAGGTCCCGACATCGAGCAGGTCGCCGTTGATTACTAATGTGCCGTCGTCGGCCAGCAGATCGGATGTCGTGCCGTCAAAATCGATGGTCGAATCAATGTCCCCGTAGCCGACCAGATCGGTGGCCCCGCCGGCCCTCAGCGTGCCCGGACCGTAGATACTGCCCCCCTCAAGTCGGTTCGGGCCACCGCCGAGATTGCCTCCTAACTGGAAGACGCTGGGGGTCGAGAAGATGTTGATGGCGCCGTGGATATCGATCCGAGCCCCCGAGCGCCCCTTTCCAGAGACCGTCATCTCGCCCCACAACTCGAGGTCGCTGCCCGCTAGGAAAGTATGGAGACTCGAAGACCCCCCCGCGTAGTTGATGCTGCCGTACGAGTTGATCTGCCAACCCGTCGAGGGGGAATCCAGGTTGATCGTCAGTTTGCCCCCGGGTGAGAGGTAGAGGTCGCTTGTTGTGGTCTCGCCGTAGGTTGTCGAGAACCCGTAGCTGTCGATGCTGGCCGCCTCGATGGTGACCGGCGCGTGAATATAGGTGTCGCTCGACGGCAAGACCCCTCCGCCCCCGCCCCCGCTGAACAGTCCTTTATCGAGCGCCACGGTCCCGCCCGAAAACTCCAGGAAGGTCGTTTCGTTGAACGTGTTTGTGCCGGCGAGGATGAGGTTGCCGGGGCCCTCGAACTCCGCAAAGATTCCACCGTCTACCCCGTTGAAGGTCACGCTCCCCGCGTGGACGAGCGTGGAGTCGCTGGCCACACTCACCGACGCGTCTGAGTAGTACATCGCGTCGGCGTAGACGACCGACTGCCCGCCCCCCGTGACGGTGAGCTTGGCATTGCGGTCGGCGGGCGAGGAGTCGTCGTCACCGAAGTAGACAAAGTCGCCCCTCAGCGAGGCCCCGCTCCCGCTCTTGTGCTGCATGAAGAGCGAGCCGTCCATCGTCCAAGAGTTGGTCCCCGCCAGATCGAACTCGGCGGTTCCGCCTTCGATGCGGAAGGCTCCTCGATCGTACTCGTGAGGGTTGGGGCCCAGGTTGATCGCGGCGGCCTTCATGCGGAGGAAACCGCCGGGCGTGATCTTCGTGCCGTCGCTGCTGCTCCACAAGAAAGTTTCGACATCGACCGTCGAGTCGCCGGTGACCTCCAGCTCGTCCAAGAGGTTGTAGGTCGCGTTGAACAGGGATCGATCGATGTCGTCGCGGAGGTCTCCGCCGGCGAGGGTCAGCTTGCCGTAGGCGTTGACCACCCCGCCGCTGCCTGTGATCAAGAGACCCGTCGCCGGCGTGGAGTTAACTCCGAGGGAGAGGAGCAGAGGGGACCCGATCGACGCCCCGCCGTCGACGCGGATCTGCCCACTCCCTACCGTCGCAACCTCGGAGCCCTGCAGAACCGGGATTCCCGCGCCGTTGTTGGTGAGGTTGAGGACGCCCGCGTTCGAGGAGCTCGTGCCGGCGAGCACCCACTGGTCTGAGCCGACCGTCACGTCGAGCACACCGCCATTCACGTTGATCGACCCGTTGTCGTACCAATCCGAACCGCTGTCCTTGCTGACGCTATCAACGTCTACGGTGAAGGTCACTCCCGGATTGATCGTGGTGTCACCTCCCCCCCAATCGAATGTGTGCACACCGATCGTCGTGTTCGCGGTGACGACCGCGTTGGCCTTCTGATCCAACAGCCCGCTGAAGTTTTGACCGGTGACATTGGCGCCCGCCCAATTGATGGAGTTCAAGAGTTCCAGGTGACCGTTCACTTCGAGCGATGCCCCCCAAGTGCTCTTCGAGTTAAACTTCAAATGACCGAGGTTCTCCACGTGGAAAGTACCGTTGGTCTGCACGAAGTGATCGCCCGTGATGCGGCTGGCGTTCGGCGGGGGATCGACGCCAATGCCGGTTTGACTGGAATCTGTGACCGTGATCGAGCCGGTGTTCTGCCCCCAGAAGCCGTTCGCCGTGTTGACCTCGAGCCTGCCGCCGTCGAGCGTCATCTGGGCGCCCCATTGGTCGTCCGCCGTGGGGTCGAGCAGGTTCGCCACCAGCGAGCCGTCAGCGCCGATTGTCAGCTTGCGAACGTTGCCGGTCGAGTCCCAGTCCCAGTTCGCGTCGTTCACGGTCGTCGTGGCGTTCACAATCAGGTGGGAATGGTTGGTGTTCAGCAGGTTGAACCCGTGTCCGATGATTGTGTTCGCGTTGAAGGTCATCGTGCCGCTGTGGTAGATCGAGCCCTCGTTTGCGATCACCGGCGCGTCGAAGGTCAGCGCGCCGTCGAGGTCCACGATGTCGATGACCGAATCGGCGTGGTCGATGATTACCAGGCCGCCCTTGATGTACGCGACATCGGCCGGCGTGGCAGGGATCAGCAACCCTGGCACCCCGGGCACCTCCCCGTTGTCCACCGTGATGACGCCGGGGCCAGCCGCGGCGGAACCGAGCTTCCAGTTGTTCGACGAATCGAAAGTCGAGTTGTGGTAGAGATTGAGCGCGCCATCGAAATCCGCGATCCAGCCATCGACATCGAGCGTGGCGTTACGCGTGACGGTCACCTGCCCTCCCCCCGCCCCGCCGAGATCAAAGAAGAGGTCCTCGTCGTAGATGGCAAGCTGAAGCGTTCGGGCCGGCGGGGATCCGGCCGGGAGCATGGAGGACGCGGTGGCTCCAACGATGATCTTCCCATCGTTCATCAGGGCGGGTATCGCGGCCCCGTTGTGACTGTCGGTGAAGGCGAGCAAGCCGTTGCCACGAAGCACTCCCCCACCGAAAACCTTCAAGTCGCCCACACCGCTCGCGTTCTGAATGATGGCGTTGCCCGCCATGCGAAGCTCGGCGTTCTGGCCGATCTCAACACGGCCGGCGGACAGCGAAACCAGCGGCGGCGAGGCGCCCGGCGAATTCGAAGCTAGTTGAAGAATGCCGCCGTCTCCTAATCCGAACCCGGAAAGATACAGCAGGTCCGCGACATTCAGCGAGTAGTCGCTCGTCAGCAGCATGGACTCACTGTTCACGTGGATGTCTTCGACCGAGTTATCGATGCCCATGGTGACTTCACTTTCACTGCCGATGTAGACCTGGTCATCGGGGTCGGGCTCGTCGTTGTTCGACCAGTTCGCATCGGATGCGTCCCAAACGCCGTCCCCGCCAATCCACGCGGCGAGGTCGCCGTGAGCAGCGAGCGGCGGAGCCATGACGGTCGCGAATGCCAGGGCTACGGTGCGCCAATGAGAGTATCGCTTTGACATGCTGTGCTTCGGATGTTCGTGGGGCATGGGGAGCCGTCTGTCACGTGCTCCGATTTCATCGTGTTCACCGACCGCCGGGGCAGCCATTACCTAGATTTGGGGGGAGCGGCGCCCCCTCCTAAGGAGACAACCAGCAAGAGAGCCTCCAAGCCGACAGAGGCGGATGCCCCCTGTTCTGGGGACACGCCCACTCGCCCTGCACTCACCTACAGTGAGTCCAGCCGTGCGGACGAAGAGATCGCCCCCCCAGGCTCGACCGTAGGAGCCCCCAAAACAGGGGACCGTCTCGTCTGTCGGGTCATCGGATGGGTGCTTGATCCCCCCCTACGAAAGGGCCCCGCGGTCTAGAGACGCCTCCTAGGAAATCCCACCTCATGTCGAGCACCAGCGACCGCCGTATCCGAAGAGAGGACGCCCGCGAGCTCTACCTGCTGATCAGCGAGTGCGTCGAGCGCGGTGGCGACGGCCTGGTGTGGCGTCGGCATCTGGTGCAACGTTTGCCCGAGTGGCTCGACGTCGACATGACCTTCTTCGCCGACCACCAGATCGTCGGTTCACCGGGCGACCCCGGCGGTTGGCTCCGCCCGCTCTCGATCATCGATCACTGGCCGAGCGAGGCGCACCGCCGTTTCTTCTGGGAAGAGTTCGTGCGAGACGGTCGTCACGAGCACACCCCAATGGCCTACCTGATCAAAGGCCACTCGGGCGTCCGTGTCTCGTCTCGCCGGGACGTGATCCCAACGGACGAGGCCTACTACGAGAGCTATTTCTTCCGGCGTTACCTGGTCCCCTCGGGCCTGGACGACTTCATCCACAGCGTTAGCTGCACGCCCGACGGGGGAGTGCAGATGCTCAACATTCAGCGTAAAGCGGGGCGACCGTCGCTGCCGCGCCGCTACGTCCACCTGATCCGTGCGCTCTGGGTCGAGCTCCGCAGGCTGCAGCCTGACACTCTGCGGCCCGTCTCCGAGTCGGCGCTCATGCTACTCCCCAAGCGGATGCTCGAGGTCTTGAGCTGCCTAATGCAAGGTCGCACAGTCAAACAGACCGCCGAACTCTTGGGGATCAGCGAGCACACCGTACACGAACACACTAAACGCCTCTACAAACGTTCCGGGGCCTCGAACCGAGCCGAACTCATCGCACGCTACTACGACCTCGGCCCGCTTCTCCAAGAGATGCCCGCCGACGATCTCTGCGAGCACCTGGAACGACTCAAGCACGCGACCCAAGCGCCCTGGCCACGCCAACCGGGAGTGCTGCTCCCCGAGATGCCAGTCACGGACTGCAGATTTGATCTCGGGCTGTAGCCTTCCTTCGAACTGGCAAAGCCTACGGCTTGAAGCGATGCCCCCTGACGCCCAACACTTCGTACGGCTTCGCGAAGCGCGACGCCTCTACTCGCTGGTCGGGGAATGCCTCGCTGTGGGGGGCGACGGAGTAGCATGGCGCTGGCGACTGACCAAGGCGATCCGTCGATTGCTGGGGGCCGAATTGGCCTTCTTCGCGGACTACAAGAGGGTGGGCTCCCCCGAGTCGCCCGAGGGTTGGCTCCGCCCCATCTCCCTGCTCGATGACTGGGGAGGCGTCGAGCATCGCCCGACGTTCTGGGAACACTTTGTTCGGGATCGACACGAACGGCTGCCCTACTCGCGATTAGCCGAGGCTTGTGAGACTTTCTGCGTCGCCTTACGAAGCGATGTGATCGACGATCGGTCGTGGTACGGCAGCGCCCACTTTATTGAGCATTCCGTGCCGATGGGCCTGGACGACTGCCTCATCAGCTACTCAAGGGGACCGGGTGACACGGTGCAGTCATTATTCCTTCAACGGGCTATCGGTGCGCCCACTTTTCCACGCAGTTCGGCCGAACTGGTCAGGGGCCTGTGGGGGGAACTCCGTCAATTCCAACCCGTTCAACTCTCCAGTGTCGAGGGCTCGGCCTTCATGGACCTACCCAAACGCATGCTCCAAGTGCTCGCCTGCCTGCTTACCGGCTACACCGCTAAGGAGACCGCTGAGCTGATCGGGGTCAGCACGCACACCGTCCAGGAGCACGTGAGACGCCTCTACAAGCGATCGAAGACAACCAACCGAGCGGAGCTCGCCGCACGGTACCGAACGATTGCCCCAGTGCTAGTCAATACGTCGCTCGAGCAACTCCCCGACGTGAGCGAGCTAATCAACAAGGCGACGCAACCCCCCTGGCCCCATGAGCCGGGACGACGGACCTTGGACCCACCCTGACCGCCCAAACGGGCTGTCGGGAAGACGCCACGATTGCTGATCGCATTCTTGTCCCTCAGCCCCCCCTTCACCGTTCATGCCCGCCTCTCCTGAAATGATCATGCCAACCCTGCTCATGGCTTTGCCATGGGGTATGACGGTCGTGGAACTCCGCCGCGGCCTCAAGCGGGGTGAGATGCGTGAGTACCTGCGTAGGGACTATACCGAGTGCGGACACGACCGTCTCGCCAAGTACTGTCAACGCGATCGAGAGCCTAAGACCTTCTGGTGCTTGTTCGCGTTCTATCTGTTCTTTGCGATCGCGATCCCGATCGGCATCACCTATGCCTGGAATCAACCTGAGGAAACGCCAAAGCCCAAACCGAGCGCGGCCCAAAACCAAGAGGCGTCAAGTGTCTAAGGAAGTCACGACTTGGCGCCGAGTGTCGCCGGAAGAGATCCACGTCGCCTCGTCGGCTGGGTGGCTGTTCCGCTGCCTCGGCGTGCCGTTCATCCTGTTCGCCGGCTATCTCTTTCATTTGTTCGTCGATGCCATCTACGAGTACGCTCTCCAAGCCAGCGTGGCAGAATGGCTCACCGCCACACCGGGGCTCTTGATCCTGGCTCTGCTGGTGCTTACCTTCCTAACGCCCGGCTGGCTGCTGACGTTCACACGAGTGCGAACCGAACTCGACGCGGCTCGTGACGAGGTCAGGGAGGTGCGTGACTTCCTCATCTACAGATGGGTCAATCGACACCAATCCAACGATTTCAACCGGGTTGAGATCGGACTAGAAGAGATCAAGTACCGTCACGGCGAGAGCGGCGGTTACCGGACACTTGTCTCGAATCAGATCTCCCTGCTGGGCGACGCGACCGACCGAGTGGTCGTCGGACTCATCGACAACGACGCCAAGGCGGCCGAGCTCGGCCGAGCGATCGCGGACTTGCTCCGGATCGAATGCCGATCCGCGTTCACGACAGAGCCGGATTGAGCGCGCGGCTTTATGACAATAGCAGAGGACCGCGATACCCTCGTTGAGTAACGAATGCCCATCCTCAGTAGCGCACGGCGACAAGGCAACGCTCGCATCATCGCCGCCTATCGCTAGATGCTCGGCAGATCGTCCTCCGCCCGCCCCACGCTGGTGACAGACCAGCCTCCTTCTGCGACAATCAGTGCTCGCGAGGGCAAGGGCCGTATCGTGGCAACCAACTTACCTGAGTTGCCTAGTCCTCGGCTCTCTTTGGTGACAGTTCGTGCGTGAGCGGTCTTTCGCTGCTAAACCCGGGAAAACTAGGCTAGTCATATGGCTATCGGCAAGAATCTCGTACTCCTCTTTGGCGTCCTCATCTTGTTGTCGGGCGGATGCACCAAGTCATCCGACGGACCGACCACCAAGAAGCCCGTTGTCGCCTTTGTTCAAACAGGAGCCGACAACGACTGGCGCAACGCGCACACCGTCTCCGTCAAGGAAGCCGCCGCCGAAAAGGGCTACGACCTCAGGTTCGCCGAAGGCCAGTCGAAGCAAGAGAACCAGATCAAGGCGATGAGCTCGTTCATCAACCAGGGCGTCGATGTGCTGGTGCTCGCCCCCATTGTCGAGACCGGCTGGGACAACGTCTTAGAGAAAGCCCAGAAGCGCAACATCCCTGTCGTCATCCTCGACCGGCAGATCGACACGAGCGACGAGTCCCTGTACGAGACGTACATCGGGGCCGACACCTACACCGAAGGGCGCAAGGCGGCCGAATGGCTGGTCAAGAAGATGGATGGCGAGGCCAAAGTTGTAGAGCTGCAGGGCAACCCCGGCGCCTCCCCCACGATCAATCGCTTCAACGGCTTCCGCGACGTGATCAAGGATCACCCGGGCATCGAGATCATCTCGACTCAGACCGGCGAGTTCCGGCGATCCAAGGGCAAGGAGGTCATGGAGGCGCTGCTCAAGAAGCACGGCGAAGAGATCCAAGCGGTCTACGCTCACAACGACGACATGGCGATCGGCGCCATCCAGGCGATCGAGGACGCCGGCCTCCGGCCCGCGGAAGACATCGTCATTGTTTCCGTCGATGCGATCCGCGCCGCGTTCGAGGCGATGGTGGCGGGCAAGCTCAACTGCACCGTCGAGTGCAATCCGTTGCAGGGACCTCTTGCCATGGACGCGGTCGAGAAGATCCTGTCCGGTGACGGAGAGCAGCTCGAAAAGAAGACGCTGATCGAAGACGCCGTGTTCGAGATGGACGACGCCGAAGGGCTTATCGGCTCACGCAAGTACTGATTGGCAAAACCGCGATGCCGTCGCTCGATGGAACCGGCTCCCTCCTCCGCATGGAAGGGGTCTCTAAGACATTCCCGGGAGTCAAAGCGCTCGATCGCGTTGACTTCGAGCTGCGCTCAGGAGAAGTCCATGCGCTGATGGGCGAGAACGGCGCTGGCAAGTCGACGCTCATCAAGGTGCTAACCGGCGTGCACCGCGCCGACCAAGGTCGCATCTTGATGGAGGGCGACCCCATCTCTCCACACAGCCCACTCGACGCGCAGGCCGCCGGGATCAGCACCGTCTTCCAAGAGGTGCCCCTCATCCCTCAGCTATCCGTCGCCGAGAACATCATGCTCGGGCGCCAGGCGACCCGCATGGGCTTGCTCTCGTGGAAGTCCCTCTACGCAAGCGCGAAAAAGGCGATCGGCCGCATCGACCTGCGAATCGACCTCCATCGAGAGCTGGGCTCCTACTCAACCGCCATTCAGCAGATGGTCGCCATAGCGCGCGCCCTCGACATGAAGGCGAAGGTGCTCGTTCTGGACGAGCCGACGTCGAGCCTTGATGAAAACGAAGTCGAGGAACTGCTGCGAGTCATGCGCGGCCTCAAGAACCAGGGCTTGGGGATGGTCTTCGTCACCCACTTCCTAGACCAGGTGTACGCGATCGCAGACCGGATCACAGTGCTTAGGAATGGCCGGCACGTTGAAACGCAATCGACCCAAGACCTACCTCGAAGAGAGCTAATCGCCAAGATGCTCGGCAGACAGCCCGAGGCATCGGCAATCGCCCCCCCCAGCCGCACCGCCATGCAGGATGAATCGAGCGACAACGAATGGGTCCTCGAAGCGAAGCACCTTGGGCGTGACGGACAGATTAAACCTTACGATTTAAGGATTGGCAAAGGGGAAGTGCTCGGCTTCGCCGGCTTGCTCGGGTCGGGGAGGACCGAAGCCGCACGGCTGCTGTTCGGGCTCGACCACGCCAACCACGGCGAGCTCCACGTGAGCGGTGAGCGGCTCACCAGCCCCACGCCCGCCCGCGCCATTCGCGCGGGTCTCGCCTTCTGCCCAGAGGACCGCAAGCGGGAAGGTGTTCTGCTTGACCTCTCGGTGCGTGAGAACATCCTGCTCGCCATGCAGGCTCACCGAGGGCTCGCAAGGGCGTTGCCCCGTGGAAAGCAGTCCGAGATCGCCAATCACTACATCAGCAAACTCCGCATCAAGACCCCAAGCCCTGAGACCCCCGTGGGAAACCTCTCTGGGGGCAATCAACAGAAAGTTCTGCTGGCTCGTTGGCTGGCGATGCAGCCCAAGCTGATCATCCTCGACGAACCGACTCGCGGCATCGACGTCGGCGCGAAAGCGGAGATCGAGTCCTTGGTGGCTTCTCTTCGTGAGGAAGGCATGGCGATCCTCTTCATCTCATCCGAGCTTGAAGAGGTTGTTCGTACGTGCGAGCGAGTCGCGGTTCTCCGTGACCGACAGGTGATCGGCGAGCTCGAGGACGACGGGGTCCAAGAGACAGCAATCATGGACCTTATTGCCGGCAGCCATGACACGTGAACCCCTTAGTATGCTGACAAGAATCGCCCAGTGCCGCTTGACTTGGCCCCTGGCGGGACTCGCACTGATCCTGCTCTTTAACGCGGTCTTCGTGCCTAGCTTCTACTCCCTAGAGGTCCGGGACGGACGTCTCTACGGAAGCTTGGTCGACGTACTCAACCGTGGGTCCATCGGGGCGATCGTCGCCTTGGGGATGACGCTCGTCGTCGCCACCGGCGGCGTCGATCTATCGGTCGGCTCAATCATGGCGATCTCCGGCGCCGTGGCCGCGCTGGCACTCACCGAGTCGGAAGCAGGCCTCATGGTCGCTTTGGCCCTGGCGCTAGGCTCCGGCGTGCTCGCCGGCGTGGCGAATGGGGCGCTGGTGTCGCTTCTACGAATCCAGCCGATCATTGCGACACTGATCCTGATGGTGTGCGGCCGCGGCATCGCCCGGTACATCACCGGCGAGAAAGTGATCTCGCTTGCGGACCAGGGCGCCGGCGCCTGGTTCGACTACTTAGCGAATGGTCATTTCTTAGGCCTCCCCACGCCCATCACCATAACGCTGAGTCTGTTTGTCGTGACCGCCGTTGCTACGCGTCGGACCGTCCTGGGTCTACTTGTTGAGTCCGTTGGTGCTAACGAACTCGCTAGCCGGTGCGCCGGCGTCAACACCACCGTGATCCGAGTGGCGGTGTACGCTTTCTCGGGCTTCTGTGCCGCGGTGGCCGGCTTGATTGACACCTCAAACATCAAAGCCGCCGACACGGTGAATGCGGGGTTGTACACTGAGCTAGACGCCATTTTCGCCGTGGTCGTCGGCGGGACGGCTTTGACCGGGGGGCGATTCTCCCTAGCGGGATCGGTGCTCGGCGCGCTGCTCCTACAAACCCTGCTGACCACGATGTACACCTTCGGCGTCGCCCCCGACACCGCTCCGGTCCCGAAGTCGCTTGTGATCTTGGGGGTCTGCCTGCTGCAATCGGACGCCTTCCGGAAGAGGTTCAGGGGAGGCGTCGAATGAAACGTTGGCTGCGGAAGCATTCGTCGATCCTGGCCACCGCGGGGGTCCTGGTCGCTCTGTTCACAACGGCCTCGCTTAGCCTGGAGGGGTTCTGCTCCCGCTACGTGATCGCAGACCTCGTCTCCGAAAACGCCTTTCTGGGGATCGCGGCCCTCGGCATGACGCTGGTCATCCTCTCCGGTGGAATCGACCTCTCTGTCGGATCGGTCATCGGCTTCACAACGATCTTCACTGCGGCTCTGATCACTGACTACGGCATGCCCCCGATCCTCGTGTGGGTAATCGCCCTGACAATCGGTACCGGCTACGGCGCCTTGATGGGGGGGGTGATCCATGCGTTCAAGTTGCCCGCGTTCCTGATCACCCTAGGTGGGCTATTCTTCGCACGCGGCATGGCGTTTGTCGTGAAGCGTGAATCCATCCAGATCGAGCACCCCTTCTACGACACACTAGGGGACCTAACACTCCCGATCGGTGGCGGCGCAGAATTGAGCTTCGGCGCGCTAATCTTCTTGAGCATGTTCGTCGTGACTCTCACGATCGCCAACCTGACTCGGTTTGGTCGCAATCTGTACGCGCTGGGCGGCAGCGAGGAATCGGCGCTCTTGATCGGCCTGCCCGTCGCAAGAACTCGGATCGGCGTTTACGCCCTAAGCGGCTTCTGCTCGGCGTTGGGCGGACTCGCGATGACGCTCTACATGGACTCAGGCAACCCCACCAACGCCAACGGTCTGGAACTCGATGTCATCGCGGTGGTCGTGATCGGCGGGACACTCTTGACTGGCGGCGCCGGCTCGTTGACGGGCACCGTGCTCGGCGTACTCATCTACAGCACGATCTACCAAATCACCTACTTCTCAAATCTGCCAAGCTCCCTGGTCACCATCAGCATCGGCGGTCTTCTCCTGGCGTTCATAGCAGTGCAAAAAGTCTTGCCCAAAGGCTGACCGTGCTAAGTGAGGTGCCACTCTTTACACTCTCAATCTCCCCAACTTGGTAATCGATCACTATCTCATCTAGATAGCTGTCTTCACTGAAGCTGCCCCAGTCAAGCAAGGCGGATACCCCTTGCTTCTCTCCCTTCTGCTTGGTCTCCACGAGCAGGGAGCTAGCAAGGCGTGCTGCAGCAAACCTCCCCACCCCTTTCGCTACCTGATAGATGCGTCCAGATGGTGAGTGCTGCCCACGCTTCTTCATCAGTGTTCGACGACCTCGAGGTTATGAGAGAGGCCCCGCCGTCTTGCAAAAACCACTGCATTTGAAGTGATTTCGGGATCTTACTACGCCGTAAGGTCTAGAAAATCGAACGACCTTGATTTCGCGGCTCATGCGGCCATTCGGTGGTAGTGCTTGAGCATCCCGCCAAGCCGCTCGCGGCATGAGATGATCCCATCGGGCGGCGATTCCTCCTTTGGCTCAATGAGTCGGTTGTCGATGCCTTGATGGTTGCGTTCGGTGTGGTAGTGCGTCAGGTACTCCTTCACCGCGTTCTCGACGGTCTTCTCGCCGAAGAAGATCATCCGATTGAGGCACTCTTCCTTGATGCTACGCATGAACCGCTCGACGTAGGCGTTCAGGTTGGGCGTCTTCGGCGGCAGCCGCAACGCATGCACTCCCCCCAAGCTCAGCGTGTGTCGAAATGCTGCCGAGAACTTGGTGTCTCGGTCCATCAGGAGCAACCTCGAGTCCTTGAGGAAGCCGTCCTCGTCGTCGATTAAGTTTCTCGCGATCTGCTGCATAAACGCATCGTTCGGCGAAGTTGTCATCCCGGCATAGTGGACCTTTCGGCTCTTCGGCTGGATCACGAACAACAGGTAGTACGTGATCAGGCCTCGCGGCGTCCAGACTTCGACGCTCGTGAAATCGACCGCCGAGAGCTGGTCCCAATGCGCCTTCAGAAACTCCTTCCAGGGCGTCTGTTTCCTGCGTATCGGAGCCGGTTCTAAGCCGTTGGCTTTCAGGACGTTCGCGACCGTGGACTCCGAGACTTCGTGACCCAGATTCGCCAACGCTCCCTGAATCCGCCCGTAGCCCCACGACCGGTTCTCCTTCGCGAAGCGGACGATCAGCTTCGTCACCTCTTCCGATACCGACGGTCGCCCGACTTGCTTCCGACGCTTCGAGTAATCCCATTTCTGAGCGACCAGCTTCCGATGCCAACGAAGAATCGTATCGGGCGTGAACAGCGTCTCGATCGACTCCAGGCCCTTACGGCCCAGCTCCTTGCCCTTCACCGCCAGCCTCCTTCGCTGGTCGTCGCTCAGCAGGATCCGCTTCCTACCAACCTGCTCACGCAGGACTCGGTTCTCAGCGCACAGGTACTCGATCACCAGCTGCTGCTGCCGGTTCACGAAGCCGACCGCCCACGCGAAAGCGATGTGCCAAGGTTGCAGCTGAGTCTTCATCGGGCACCCTCCCGGGCTTCGCCAAAGCCACCCAGTTTACCGGCATCGACCCTCTGATTCTCGGCCGAGATTGCTGGACTCCACGGTCCACAGAGCCTACAAATCATGGCGATTCGCGTCGGCTGAGTTTTTGGACCATACGGGGAAGACCGACGCACGTTCGACGCGCCTCGAATTGAGCGAAGCTGGTCCACCCGACTTCAATTAGACAAATGACTCAGCGACCGCCCCGGTCGACCGTTCTGCAGTAGGCAGAAGAGACCTGCCAAGGCGAACAAGCCGAGAGCGCCCGGCTCGGGGACAGGCTGGGATGCCGAGGACACTTGCTGGCCGTAGTTGGCTCGCCAAATCGCGTAGTCGGCGGTATCGATGGTTCCGCTACCGTCGGCGTCGGCCAGAAGCGTTTCGCCTGCTTGGCCCTGCTCGTCTCGCCACACGGTGTAATCGGCAGCATCGACGCGCCCGTCTCCGTTGAAATCACCGCCAAGAGGAAAACCCGGGACAGCGCCTAAACGCAGACCGGCGGGAACCAACGCCCCAGTGAGCTGGACTTCGTCAATCAGGCCAAGGAACGTGCGATCGTCAGCCGCGGCTGACCTGTTGTGACGCCCTATCAAAAGGTCCCCGTCCCCACCATCGGTTGGCAGGCCATCGAACCCGGAGGGGGCGAAGCCATCGGCGACCGTGACTTGTCCGTCCTCGCTGACCACCACAAGTTGCAACTCACCGCTTGCCCCGGCGTCTGCGTCGAATGAGGCGGTTAGGTAGTGCCACTGCCCATCGGCAAAGTTGCGTGGGCTGACCGAGCGTGTGTCGAGGATGGGGATCGTCCCCGTCCGATCGTTCAACGCGAAGCGGATATTCCCTTGGCCTCCTTCGTTGACGATCAATCCGAAGCGGAAGTCGTCTTCGCCGGCGAGCATGAGCTGCATCAGACCGGCACCACTGCGGTCGCCATCGGTGCGGAAGAACAATTCGACCGTGAAGGAGCCCTCGAACGCCGCTTCTTCCCCATAGCGATCTGCAGGAAGAAAAAGAGCGCCGTTCTCGTTGGCCAGAGCGGCGGCGTTGAAAGAGGCGGTTCCGCCATCGGCGCCGTTGGCGAACATTGCCGGCGGTGGCGTTTCGGGACTGGTTGGCATCCCGCCTTGGCCCGAGCGGCTGAGCCAAAGGTGGTCCACGGCGGCTGAGGGCTCGTACAGGGCATTCGTTGTACCGAGTCCGCTTCCTTCACCAAAGGCGACGCGCCGATCGACTACGGCGGGGTACGAGCCATCCAAGATCGTGGAGGTGGGGGTCGCGTCCATGCTCCAGCGGGCGACCGCCGGTGTCGCGGCGAGGGGTGCTGGCTGATCGGGCCAGATGCTACGTAGAGGGTAGATCTCAAGTGACTCGAAGACTGCCGAGCCACCGTTGGTGAGTAGCGAGATTCCGCGGCTACTGGGGTCGGGAAAGATCAGATTCGAAATAACGGCTTCGCCGGCGCCACCGAAGACTTCGACCGAACCTCGATCGATCAGAGCGCGGATTGTGACCCGCCCATCGGCACCAGGCGTCAGCGGCGCCAGATGGACCCCGCCAGCGCCACTGTTGAACGCGCGCTCTCCCGAGTCGGTGCGATCGACTATCAAGCGTTCAATCAGCCGGTTATAGAGGATCGTTGTCTCTTCACCTCCGGCTCCCTGCCGTACCTGAAGACCGACGCTCGCCGCTTGCTGCGGGTCGATCGTAGCAATCAACTCGAATGCATCGTGCTGGAGATCGAGCGCGTCGAGCGGGTCGAACCCAGGCGAGATCGCCACATTCGAGAGAATGGTCTCGGAACCAGGAATGCGAAGAGAAGCGATCTCGTCGATCGGCTGTTGGACTAAGCGAACGCCGAGGGGCGTTGTCTCTAACCCCACCTCGCGTGGAAACGCCATCTGCCCTCGCCAGGGGGTCGTCGGGACCGACTCGCCGTAGCTCTGCATGACCGATGTCCAGATGGTCCGGCCGTCGGGCGTGTTGGACCAAGACTGCTGGCCGTCGAAGTCTCGCCCGTAGTCGGCCCACAGCGGCTGGTTGAGCGGGGCGACCGATGCGTCGCGGGTAAAGGTCTGTCCGTCATAGTCACCGACGAAGTAGGCCACGCCGTTGCCACCCGCCGGTGATCCGTCGGAAGGGGTGATTGAAAGAACCCACTTCTTGTTGTCCGGATCGCCATCGAGGGGTAGGTCAAATAGGTCCGGTACCTCCCAGCCACCGACTTGTCCGGCTATCTCGGGGGCGAAGAAGTCTTGCGTGCGACTCCAGTTCTGGAGGTTCGGAGAGGTCCACAGGCTTGCCTTCTTCTGACCTCCGTGCGTTAGCACCATCTTCCAGGCGTTGGTCGGCTCATGCCAGAAGACCTTGGGATCACGGGTCTCTATCCCTTCGACGCCCGGCAAACGTGGGAGCACCGTACCGGGTCGCTTCGTAAACGTCTCACCATCGAGGCTGTAGGCCAGCCTCTGGTCTTGAACTCCCGTGATCGGGTCGAAGCCGGTGTAGGCGGCCACGAGGGCCCCGGCGCCGAAGCCCGCGGTGTTGTCCTCATCGACGACCGCCGAACCGGAATAGATCAGCCGGCCTTCCCCCGGCGCGATGGCGGTTGGTTGCTGCGTCCAGCTGACCAGATCGGGACTCGTGGCGTGTCCCCAGCTCTGGTTACCGAACTGGTTGTTGAACGCATTCTCTTGGTAGAAGAGGTGGTACTTTCCATCGTGAAAGACCAACCCGTTCGGCTCGTTGGTCCAGTTCTCTGCCGGCGAAAAGTGAAAGGACCCGCGGTAGGGCTCCTCGTACTGTGCGAACTGGGCGCGAGTCACCGTCGCCCCGAAGGCAAGCAAGAGCAAGGCGATCACGTGGTAGCGATTGGGAGTCATGCTACTCCCAGTTTGCGCTGCAGCTCTTCCAATGGCACGCCTTTCGTCTCGGGGACCATCCGCCAGACCCAGAGCAGCTGCAGGACCATCATCCCCGCGAAGAACGCGAACACCATCGAAGGGGCGAACCACTCGACCATCGTCGGAAAAAAGAGCGTTAGCAGCGCGGCGAAGACCCAGTGCGTCGCCGACCCAAGCGATGTGCCCGCCGCGCGGTGGCGGTTGGGGAAGATCTCCGAAATGAACACCCAGATCACCGCGCCTTGACCGACGGCGTGAGCCGCGATGAAGGCGAAGATGCACGCCGGTACGATCTTGAAGTTCTCCGACGCGAACGCCCAAGAGCACAGCCCGAGCGACGCAATGTAGCCAAGCGACCCGATGTACAGCAGCGTCCGCCTGCCCAGCCGATCAATGAGCCAGAGGCCGACGAACGTGAACACCAAATTCGTGATCCCGATCCCGATCGACTGCAGGAAGGCGGCTTGAGTACCGAGGCCGGCCTGCTCAAAAATCCGCGGAGCGAAGTAGAGGATCGCGTTGATGCCCGACAGCTGGTTAAAGAACGCGACCAGGAAGGCGAGCAGGATCGGCTTGCCGAGTCCGGCCGTCCAGAGGCTGTGCGTCGCCGGTTCGGCTTTGGCCGCGGCGGCGATCTCATCGAGCTGCGTGGCGGCGTCTTGTTCGTCATCCGCCAGGCCGATGCGTTGCAAGACGGCGGCGGCTTGCGGGCGGTCCCCCTTCACGGCTAGCAGCCATCGTGGGCTCTCGGGGATCGCGAAGCAGGCGAGCGTGTAGATCAACGCCGGGAAGGCCTCGACCCCGAGCATCCATCGCCACGCGTCCTCGCCAATACCGCTTAGCAGGTAGTTCGACAGGAAAGCGATCAGAATGCCGAAGACGATGTTGAACTGAAACATCCCGGTTAGCCGGCCACGGAGGGCGGGCGGCGAGATCTCGGCGATGTAGAGCGGCGCGGCGACCGTTGAAACCCCAACGCCTATCCCGCCAAGGAATCTCGCAATCATGAAAGAGTAGACGTCGCCCGCGAGGCCCGACCAAACCGCCGATACGAAGTAGAGTAGGCCGATTGAGAGTAGCGTTCGCTTGCGGCCGAACCGGTCGGTTGGGTAACCACCGGTGAGCGAGCCGAGTACCGTACCCCAGAGAGCGGCGCTCATCGCGAGGCCATGCATCCCCGAGCCCAGGCTCCAGATCGATTCGATCGTCTGCTCGGCGCCCGAGATCACGACCGTGTCGAAGCCGAAGAGGAAGCCCCCAAGGGCAGCAATCACGGCGCTGGTGAGCAGAGTCCGATTCAATAGCATGCGAACGTTCGCGGAGTGCGAAGGGGATGAATAGATGAGTAAGAGCCGAGGTTCGCGTTCGATCAGTCGTCACGCCACGAGGAGGCCATTCGCCAACCTTGGAAGCTCTTCACGTCGGCGCCAGGAGCGTCCAGCGTGATGCCGACGCTCGACTCGGCGGGGAAGACCCGATCGGTGATGACCACCAGCCCGTCCTGAGCGAACACCTCGACGGACGAGCGATCGACAAGCACCCGGAGCCGCAGCGGTTTGCCGTTGAGCTTGAGCGGGGCCCGATGCACGCCGGCGAAAGCTTCGTGGAAATCGACTTGACCGGAGTGGGTGCGATCGACGTAGAGCTGCTGAGCCCTCGGATCATAGCCGATGACGGTTGCCTCTTCCTCGCCCTTGAGGACGCTTAGGCGGATCGGTTGATCGTCGACCGGCTGGGCGACGAGTTCGAGTTCGAGCTGGCGTCCGACGAAGTCGTCTTCCAGTAGGTTCGTTTGATCGCGTCGAAGAGTTTTCAGCTCTTCCACGGGCTTCTGGACAAGCTGCAGCCCGTCGGACGTCTTTCGGAGTGCGAGCGAGCGCGGAACCGACATCGCGCTACGCCACGGCGAAGTGGGGAGCAGGTGCGTTTGCCAGTTGTTCATCCAGCCGATCCAAATTCTTCGACCGTCTTCGCTAGGTACATCGGACCAGCTCACCGGGGCGTAGAAGTCGCGGCCGAAATCGACCCAATGGGCAGCGTTGTTTGGATCGTCGCAGACGAACCGCTCGCCATCAAATGAACCGACGAAGTACTCGCCGCCCGAGCCGCCTGCGATCGCCCCGTCGCCCATGTCGACTTCGAGCACCCAACGGGTTTCGCCCGTCGGTTTGCCAGCAGCGTCTTCGATCGTCAGCTCGAACAGATCGGGACACTCCCAGTTGGGCTTCGGATCGACGCCGGCGGGGCCGAACTCGCTGAGGAGAGTCCACTGCTTGAGGTCGTCTGAACCGTAGATCTGCAACCGCTTGGCGATCGCCAGCGAGACGACCATCACCCATCGCTCCGTAGGTTCGTGCCAGAACACCTTCGGGTCGCGGAAGTCGGCCTCACCGAGGTCGAGCACCGGATTGCCCGCGTGCTTCGTCCAAGTGCGGCCGTTGTCGGTGGAGTACGCCAGCGACTGAGCTTGATTGCCGGACCGATGGGCCGTGTAGATCGCAACCATTGGCGGGTTGTCAGCCGTGCCGAACCCGGATGTGTTGTTGTGGTCGATCACGCAGCTGCCTGAGAAGATCATCTCGTCCTGCTCTTCCAGGATGGCGATTGGCAGGTGCTCCCAACGCACGAGATCAGGGCTAACGGCGTGGCCCCAGCTCATATGCCCCCAGGCGTTCCCGACCGGGTTGTGCTGGTAGAAGAGGTGGTACTCTCCCCGGTGGAAGACGAGCCCGTTCGGGTCGTTCATCCAGTTCCGCTCGGGCGTGAAGTGGAACTGCGGCCGTAGCGGCTCACGTAGGTATCTTGCCGACTCCCGATAGCGTGCTAACTCGATACGAGCCGCCTCGATCTCGCCAGCTGCGAACGGTCCACGTGCAGCGGCTTCGTTCGCTAAGCACGCGAGTATCGTGAGAGAGAGCAAGAGGCGTATCATGCCGTGCCGGAACTTTCTGATAAGGCTGGTAGAAAAGGCTTCGATGGGCTTACGCTTGGTCGGTCGCCGCCGTGGACTCTGATGGAGCCATCGCCAACAAGCTACGCGGTAGCTCAGGCGTCGCGCCGGGTCGAGTGGCGACGTAAGCGCCAAGGCGATTCGCCAACCCGAGGGTCGCTTGCCTCGTGTATCCAAGCAGCGTCCCGCATAGCAGCCCGGCGCAGCAAGCGTCGCCCGCACCGACGGTGTCAGCGTTCGGCTCGCACGAGAAAGACGCCGGCGCCCCGGTGTGCTTGACTCCGTCGGCGTACAGGGCAGTGCCCTCGGCTCCGCGTGTGATGGCGAGCCAGTCCAGTCGGTAGGCTGCCGACAAGAGCGTGGCGGCTTGGTCGATGTCGCCGCTGCCGGCATCACGAAGCTCAAGCAGCTCGCAGACCTCGCGGAGTTCCTCTTCGTTCAACTTCGCCGCGGAAGCAAGCTGCAGCGACGCATCAAGCAGATCGGCAGAGTAGTACTGCTGGCGCAAGTTCACGTCGAAGAGCCGGACGGCCTGCGTCGCATTAGCGACGAAGTCGGTGATGGCTTCTCTGCTCGCTGTGTTGCGCTGGGCCAGTGTTCCAAAAGCGACGCCATCACATCGCCCGGCGAGCGTCGCAAGGCTCGCGTCGTACTCCAGGGCATCCCAGGCGCTCTCGGTATCGAATCGGTAGGAGGCGTGGCCTCCATCGTCCAACGTGACCACGACGCGGCCAGTCGGTCGCGATTCGTCGGTCTGGACGTATTGGGTCGATAACCCACGCTGCCTTGCCTCCGAGACAAACCGCTCGCCAAGTTCGTCGCCTCCGACTCGCGTGACCGGTACGCCTGCCCCACCGAGCGGGCCTAGGATCGCATCGGCGTGGACGGTCACGTTCATCGGCGCCCCGCCCAGGACAACCCGGTCGGGAAAACAGTCGAACAAGGCTTCGCCGAGGCCAACGACGAGGGGCCGGCACGCCGTCTGATGGTTGTTGAACAAGCTCACCGGGCCGTTTCCTTGATTCGCTTCGTGGATTCACGCTCGATCAGCTCACAACCAAGCAACACGTCTCGCGCCGGGGCGTTGGGGACATCGATCCGGTCGATCATCGTCCTGAAAGCCGCCTCGCCAAGCGCCTCGCACGGTTGCCTCACCGTCGTCAGGGGAACACGTAGCAACTCGGCGTACTTCACGTCGTCGATCCCAGCGACGAGCACGTCGTCCGGCACATCAAGGCCCATCTGGTCGAGCGTGTGCATCAAGTGGCCCGCGGTGACGTCGTTGCCACAGACGATGCCGTCGGGGCGTTGCGATGCGAAGAACGCGCCGATCGCTTCACGGTCCTTCGGGTCGCACCGCTGGACGAGCTTGGCATCGAACGAGCCGGCGTCCTTGACGACCGCTTCCATAAAGCCAGCGATGCGGGCGTCGATCGTCGCGGCTGAGCCGGGGCGGGCAAAGAACATCACGCGCTCGCATCCCTGCTGGAAAAGGTGGTGCGTCACGGCGTATCCGACCCGGCGGTTGTCGATGCCCACCAAGTCGTGGTCGCTACGTTCTGGGTAGGGCACCAAGTCGCGGTCGAGCAGCACCACCGGGACATCGGCCGACTCGCAGAGCGAGATGATTCGGGCGTTGACTTGGTCCTTGTCATCGACGTGTTCTAACGGGGCGAAGAAAATGCCGCCGACGCCATCTTGCAAGTAGCGCTCGCAGAGGGCGATCGCTTGCCGCCCCTTCTCGAAGGAGGGAGCGTGTGTGGCGTTGGCGCCCCACACCAGTCCGTGGCCCATCAGCTGGGCGACCCTCGCCATGGACGCGCAAATCGGTTCGAAGATCTCGGTTTCACCCAGCCCCGGGATGAGCAAGCCGAATTGCTGCCCTTCGGCGCCGGCCACATCCAGGACGTAGGTCCCCGAACCGGTCTTCCGTCGCACCATGCCGGCGCGTTCGAGTTCGCGTAAAGCCTTGGCGACTGTCGGCCGGCTGACCCCAAACTCTCGGACCAACTCCGAGTCCGAAGGGATGCGGTCCCCGGGTTGGAAGTCGCCCGCCTCGATACGGCGACGGACGGTCTCGTAGACGTGCCGCTGCTTGGTGTTGTTTACGCTCACAAGCCATTCCTTATGCGTTCTGACGGACAGGGGTCCTTCTGCCGACATCGATGTCGCTGCAAAAGCCAATCTATCAGGCCCGACGATAATTTCCAGGTTGATACCAGGTTATTCCCAAAATATCTCACAGGTGTGTTGACTCTACTTACCACGTTGTTATCTTAGATCACGATTGGTGCGACTGACATTGCGGACTGCGGTGCCTTTTCGTCCTACTTTTCCGCCAACCTTCTCTTTGAGGAGTTTTGGCACCTTCTGATCAGCAACTACGGAGTTGACTCATGTCTGTCAGGTGGCTGGCAACCTTAGCCTTGACGCTTGGAACGGCGGCCTCGTCGCAAGCGGCGCTGTTCTTCTACGACAATGGCGGGGGCGACGCTCTCTTCAGCAACGCCGCGAACTGGGATCCCGATGGGAACCCGGGACCGGCTGACCTTGCTGTAGCCAACAACGGCAGCTTGCCTGCCATCATCGTGGATTCCAACGTCAGCCCCGACTCGCTACGTCTCAGCGACGGCGGCAAAGTCAGTCACACGGCCGGCACGCTGACTATCGCGAACGGCACGGGCCCCGATGCGGGCCTCTGGGTCGGGGAGTTCGGCCCCGGCACCTCGACTTACACGCTCAACGGCGGAACCCTCCAGATCGACGATCCGGGCGACGGTTTTCAGGTTGGTCGGGCGGGAGGGTCGAACGGCACGTTCACGCTGCTCTCCGGGACCGTCAACAACACCGCTGGCGACACTGTCATCGGTCTCGACGGGACCGCTACCTGGAACCAAGCAGGCGGAACATTCAACGGCGCCGGCGTGCAAATCGGTCTCTTCGCCAGCCCGAACTCCACCGTGAACCTTGGCGGGTCTGCGGAGTGGAATGTCGGTCTGGTTCTCTTGGCCGATGGGCACGGCGTGTTCACCCCTAGGAACCCCGCGCCGGTCAATCTGAACCTCAACGGCCCGAACGTCAGCTTCTCGTCGGTCGGCCTCGTCATGCAGGACGAAGGCAACTTGATGTTCAACGGTGCGGGCGGTGGCATCAGCACCGTCGATATCGGCGGGGACCAGTTCCTGCTCAATAACGGCGAACTGTTCCTTGAAAACCTGCCCGCTCCGACCGGCTTCGGTGACTCACTCGTGCTGATCGACAACATCGGTTCCTACACCGGCTCGGACATGCAGTTCGACAACGCACCGCAAGGGACCGCTTTCGGCGACTGGACGATCGACTACTCGGTCGCCAGCCAAGTGCGACTGGTCGCGATTCCCGAACCGACCGCCATGCTGCTGATGATCTCCGGGGTGGGGATGATCGCCGCCCGTAGGCGGTAGGCGACGCCTAGCGAATCCGGCTGCGGGGGTGGGCAGATCGCCCGCCCCCGTGTCGCCGGTCGCGCAGGACTCTCTTTCGCTCTCAGTTTTCGACCCATTTCACAGCGTCTTATCTCGGCCTGACAGGACTTCGCCATGCGTACCCTCCTCCATGTAGTCGCAGCTGCTGCGACGCTTGCAGCCGCGCCTGTCTCAGCCGAGCTCCACCTCTGGGTCGGCGACAACGGCTCTGATTTCTCCGATAGCAGTTGGCAGACGTTCAACAGCCAGATCTTCGGTGGATCTCGAACGATTCCGGGCGCCGGTGATCTGGCTGTCTTCAACAACGAGGACCACACCGGGCCGCTGGGCTCGCCTGCTCCAGCGATCAACCTGACCTCCAATGCCACGGTCGATTCGCTCCGTTTGAGCAATGGCGGGTCTGTAGCCCACACGTCCGGGACCCTCACGATCAGCAACGCCGTTGGAGCGGACGTCGGGCTTTGGATCGGTGAGTTTGGCCCCACGCTTTCGAGCTACACCCTCGACGGCGGCGCAATCGAAGTGCTCGACACAACGCCCGACGGCTCGATCACACCCGACGGACTGCAGATCGGCCGCGGCGGCCCAGGGGAGTTCGTCTTCAACTCGGGCACGGTCAACATGACCAATCTCGGCGGCACGATCATCGGACTCGATGCCGACGCGACGTGGACCCAATCGGGCGGCGTCTTCAACGCCAACAAGGTGGACATCGGCGTGTTCCAAAGCCCTACGGCGACCGTCAGCCTCTCGGGTGCCGCGACCTGGGCTCTCAGCGACGGGCTCTTGTTGGCCGACGCATCAAGCCAGTTCCCCAACGCCATCAGCGCTAACCTGAACCTGACGGGAAGCAACGTCTCGCTCCAGACGAATGGACTCATCGTACGTGAGAAGGGAAACCTCAACTTCACTGCCGACGCCGGTGGCATTAGCCCGATCGTCCACACCGGTGGCCTCTTCGAGATCGCGGGCGCCGGTGGCGCCTTCCCGGGACTGTCTGTCGATCTATCCAGCTACACTCCGACGGACGACACGCTGACGCTTATCGATGGCTTCAGCATCCCGGCCGGACAGTTTGACAGTCTGGCGGAAGGCTCGACCGTGCCCGGCGCCGCGGGTCGGGTGATCACCTACCGGGGCGGCGACGGTTTCGACATCAGCCTCGTTCCCGCTGACCAGTACGTGCCGCCCAACCCCGACCCGACGCGACCCAATGCGGCGGTCGCTCGGTGGAGCATGGACCTCAACCCTAACGCACCTGGGCCGTTCGCCGAAGGCAATCCTAAGGTGCTCGACGTGCGTCTGGGCACCGACGAAGGGACGATCAGCGTGAGAGCCGATACTCCCGCGGAGGTCGAAAACCTGTTCTTCTTCTCCGCCGACAACGGTCACACCGTGACCACCAGCTCGGACGTGCCTCCGACGGGGATGTTCATCAATGGAAACAACGCGGGCGCCGCATCGTACGACGCGGGGACCACACTTCCCGCCGTGGCGAGCGAGGGCGCGCTCTTCTTCCCGCAAGATGTCTACGGCAACGAGTTGGCGTTTACCGAATCGTTCACCGTCGAGACCTTCTTCAAGACCAGCGAGGGGCTCGACGTCCAGCAGATCCTGATCCAGGGCGAAGCTTTCGCTCGCTTCGGACTGACGATGAACGAGGACGCCGGTGGTCTCCGCTTCTTCGTCAACGACGGGACCACGATCGAGACGATTGACATCGGCGGGACAACCGGCGAGGGCGCCGCGAACTACGCAGACGGCGAGTGGCACTACCTCGTGGCTAGCTTTGAGGTAGGCGCAGGGGCGAACAGCACCGGGCTGCTCACCCTCGCGATCGCCGACGAAGACGGGACAACCGCCCTGGTTACTCGCGACCTGCCAGAGACCTTCGGGGGTTTGCCGGTCGGCAACGACGGCAACCTCTTCATCGGAACCGAGAACTTCGGCCTCGACGTCGGCGGCGACGGACCGCGCCGCTTCGATGGGCTGCTGGACGAGATCCAGTTCTCGGCCGGCGTCGTCACCGCCGGGAACCTGCTCGGAGCTGTTGCCGAGGGCGACTACAACGGCGACGGGCGGGTCGATGCGGCGGACTACACAGTTTGGCGTGACGGCGGCGCCGGCGCCGTTCCCGGTCAGCTCGGCTACGAACTTTGGGCCGCGAACTACGGCCGCGTCTTCGGCCCGTCATCGACGAATGCGGTGCCTGAGCCAGCCGCCCTGCTTCTGTTGGCGCTTACGACGGTTTCGTTTCTCGCCCGTAGCGGACGCTGATCAGACCAATCCCACGGACTTCAGAGGACGAAGGCGATGGAGAGGACGAAACCAGAGCACACAGCTGAGCGTGGCTTCACGCTCGTCGAGCTGCTGGTCGTGATTGCGATAATTGGCATCTTAGTGGCCTTGCTGCTCCCGGCCGTTCAAGCGGCTCGCGAAGCGGCGAGGCGCAACTCGTGCATCAACCAGATTCGTCAGATCGCGCTCGCCCAGCAGAATCATGAGGCGGCGTTGGGACGATTTTCGGCCGGATGCCTGCTGAAACCGGGCGACCAACCTCGCTCGACTTCGGCCAGCGGCGGAGCAACCGCTCGTTGGTATGACGACTTCACTTGGGTGCATCTGATGCTTCCCTACATCGAAGAGCAGGCGCTCCAAGACCTCTTCAACCTCGACATAGCCGCCACCGCGCCAGCCAACTTGCCTGCCCGTCAGGCGAAAATCCAACTCTATGTCTGCCCTTCGGATGAAGAGGTCCTCAATCAGCCAGACGACAACCGGTATGCTCGTTGGTACTACAACTATGCCGCAAACTGGGGCAACACGACGAAGGCCCAACGTGACCGATCGATCGGTGGCGTCGATTACCTCTTCGGCGGGGCCCCGTTCACATTCGGTCGAGGCGTTCCCATGAGGAAGCTGATCGACGGGACATCGAAGACCCTGATGTTCGCGGAAGTGATCACAGCGAAGACTCCCCGTCCTTCGGATCAGTGGCACGGTTCGATCGGCGATTGCACGATCTGCCGAGGAGGCCAAGCCTTTACGACGCTCTTCCCGCCTAACATCAACGGCTCACAAACGTGGGAAAAGGACCTCGTCGATGAGTACTGCGAATCGACGGACGACGTGCCTTGCCTAGCGGTTCCTGGCGGCGCTCCGCCGGAAGGCGACCCCGCGTACTACGTGGCGACAAACAACTACTATACCGCTGCAAGGAGCCAACACCCAGGCGGCGTGAACACCGCGCACTGCGACGGCTCAGCCAAGTTCTACAGCGACGACATCGACGAGTTCGTCTGGCGCGCGTTAGGGTCTAGCCAAGGCGAAGAGGCACTGCCTACCAATTGAACGTGTGCTACACCTGAGCGAGCCGATCAGTGGCGACGCAGTCACTCATCTCTGGCAAAGATCGATGTGAGACGGCCCGGCCGTAGGCCTTGATGGCGGTTCCAAACAGAGGCTCCTCCGTATCGGCCCTTCAATCAAAGAGACTTCTCTCATGCTTCGGTCTCAGCGTGCTCGTCCGGGACGTATCGCAGTGGTCGCCTCGCTAGTTGCGATCGTCGCTGCCGGAGCGACCTATGCGATTCTCTCGCGGCCCGAGACTGAGCCGCCAACGGAACCTGGCGTACTGCTCTGCCGCTACAACCAATTCAGCCAGAGCACCGAACAACGCGAGCAAGGCTTCTTGCAGACGATGCAGAATGAGTTTCCGCATATCAACGTCCTCGCGTCGGTTCAATACCTTGGCACTACCCGTGAGACGTCCGTACGTCGAGCACGGCAGCTCTTCGAGACCTTCGGCGACTCCGTGAGAGGAATCTTCTGCGTCTGTGAACCCAACGGCGATGGGATGCTGCAGGTCCTCGTAGAGACCGATCGTGCTGGGAAAATCCCTTTCGTCAGTTGTGACGCCAACGCCGCTATGATCGCTGCCCTGAAGGATGGGAAAATGGCGGGGATTGTGCTTCAAGACCCGGTGAAGATGGGTCGCGAGACGGTTGAGACGATGCTCGCTCACCTTCGGGGCGAGGAGGTCACTCCTCGCGTGCAAACTGGGCAGCATCTCGCAACCTCCGACAACATGGAAAGCGATAGAATCCGCCCGCTGCTCTACCCAGATCGATTCGGCGGCGAGACCGTCGAGCCAACCGATCCGAAATTCACGATCGCCGTCGTGACCAAGGGACTGACGCACGAATTCTGGCAATCGGTCCGCGCAGGCGCCGAGAAAGCCGCTCGGGACGCCGGCGACGTAGCGATCCGTTTCGAGGCGCCCACGCTTGAACAAGACCTCGCGGGCCAAATCGAGCTGTTTCGCCGACTGATCGCCGAGCGTGTAAGCGGGATCTGCATCTCCCCGATCGACTCAGAGAAGCTCGTACCGCTTGTGATCAAAGCGAAAGCCAAGGGAATTCCGACAGTTGTCTTCGACAGCGGCCTGAACGACGAGGCCCTCTATGATGGGGAGTCCGCCAAAGTGAGCTACGTGGCCACCAACAACTACGAAGTGGGCGCCATCGCCGCTCGCCGACTCGCGGAGGCCCTGGACCAGTCGCCGGGTCGCGACCCGGCTACGTCGCACAGCGATACCGAGGTAGTCGGCAAGTAGAAGCCAACGGACTTTCCAACCGAGGATGCCGTCGCACTGATTCGAGACTAGGGCTAATGGCGCCGCGATCGGAAGGCGAGATAGGCGTGACGGGCGCAGCCGCAAGGATCGGACGCCATCTGGTGCGAGCCACCGACCGCTCACGGCGTGTGGCAACTCGCTGAAGTTGCCTCAACTTCGCGGAGTTAGCGTTGCGGCCATCTTGCCGAGGTCATCGCCACCGACGCGCCTTATTAGCTGCGCGTGGGGCGGTTGATCCTTCGACAGCGACGCCGGTCTGCCTCTAGTTGCTGGGTTCTGGCACCGCTTCTTTGTCGGCCGATCTCTGGGCCAGTTCGACGTCGTAGGCCTTCTCCATCAGCCGGGCCGCCCGGAGAAACTCGGTCCCGGAGAGGTATTCCGTGTCGTGCCATTCGCCTTGAGCGTCGCGGTAGCTCCGCGTCAGTTTGCCCGAGTAGCGGGGGCGGTCGCCTTCTTGCTTCGGTTCGTTGCGGAAGATCGCGACCCGCAGGCCGCCGTCGCGGACCTCTTGGACCGGTTTATTGTTGTTGCTCATCGAGTTACTCCTTCTATTTCTTGTTTCGATCCTCCTGGCCTAGCGCATACCGGAGGCGCGAGTCAAGAACTTTGACTCGCGCGACGGCCACGCGACGCGATCGGGTTCAGCCGACCTTCCGGGCGACTTCCTTTGCGAGGCTCACGTCGCGCTCGGCGTAGATCTGGGTCACGTCGGCCGATTGGTGCCCGCATACGACCTGGGCCGCTTCGAGGCCGAATTGCTTGCGGACCTCCGTCGCCGCCGTGTGCCGCAGCTGGTTAGGCGACCACTTCGCGTGGCCCGCTTTCTCACACGCCCGGTGGATGGCGATTCGGTAAGCGTTGACGTTGTACGGGTCCAGAGTTCCGCGACCGATGGCGAAGCGGTGGGCCCGCTTCATCAGATCAGCGTTGAGAGGCATGCTGGCCTCTTCGCCGCGACGCCGAGAGAGCCAGACGGTCTCATCCCCCAAGAAGCAGGGCGATAGGGGGTGACGGTCGAGGTAGAGAGCGAGCAGCTTCTGTGCTTTGGGGCCCAGCATGATCAGCCGGCTCGTGCCGTGGTGCTCCATCTTGTGCTCGCCCGGCTCGTACACCCAGACTTCCTCGGATTGGTCGAGGTCGCCTGGACGAAGCGTGCAAACCTCTCCGGGCCGGCAGCCGGTGAGCCGCTGCAACCGCACCATGTCGGCGACGATCCGCGGCAAGAACGGCAGCGTCTTCTCGACAATCGCGTCCTCGACCGGCGTCACCGGGCCGGTCTCGCGTGCTTCGGTCCGGCCCCGTTTGAGACCACCGACCGTCGTCAGCGCTTGGTAGACCGCTGGCCCGATCAGCTCGTTGGCGACCGCCCACTTGAACATCCGCGTCAGCCGCGAGACCTGGCGGTTGATGTGCTTGCGGCACCAGTCGGCCTCGTCGATCATCCGCTCGCGGAGCTCCTTGAGCTTCACCGGCCCGAACTCGTCGGCCGACTGGCCGCTGTGGTGGCGGACCAAGACGCGGAGCATGTCGCCGATGATCTCGGCTTCGCGGGTCACGCGGCCGTTCTTGCGGTAGTAGCCGCGGGCGAAGTCGAGATAGGCTAGGGCCAGCTCGTCGATCGAAACGGGGTAATCACGCTGGCGACGGGCCTGCAGGTCGTGGAGCAAGATCTCGGGAGCAGCCGCTTCTTCAATCTCTTGCTTCTGACGGGCGGCTCGCCAGTTGGCGATCTCCTCTTGGTACCGCGCGTGGCTCTTTTGGGAGCCGAACGGGCCGAGCTGGATGACCTTGCCGTGAATCGAGACGACGGCTTGGCCGGTGCTCTTGTGGAGGCGGTACTTGGGCGGGCGGTTGAGAAGTTTGGGCACGGCGGAAGCCGACGACCTCGAGGTTATGAGGCACCAGAAGCCGGAATCCCGAACACTCTCTCTGACAAGGACTTACAAAGAATACATCCCCGCTTATTCGCTTGCAAACGACGGCAAGTATTAGCAAACGTTATCAAACGTAGGCGTTTGCAAGCGGGGATGCTTGCCGGCTGAGATCGATCGAAGAGAATCGGGACGACAGCAGGGGTTCAGAAAGGTTGTCACCCCGAAAACGCCTGAGATTCGAGAGGATGTCATCCCGATGCCGCCCTGGTTCTCGCCACTCTTCTTCCTCTTCGCCCGCTCAAGTGAGGAGCAACTCCGCCAACACATCCTCTTCTTGAAGGCCGAGCTGGAGCTGACTCGGGCTCGCGTCCCGCAGAGTCGCATCTTCCTCAAGGATGAAGAGCGGCAGCGGCTGCTAGAGCTGGGCGACGGCATGGGTTCGGACGCCTTGAAGTTGGTCTCCATCGTGCACCCACGAACCTACCGCCGTTGGCTGGAGCGGAGAAGCCAGGGCAAGCCGCCTGCCAAGAAGATGGGCCGCAAAGGAACCTCCGAGACGATCCGCCAGATCGTGGTTCGACTCGCCAAGCAGAACCAGTGGGGATACGCCCGAATCGTCGGCGAGCTGCGTAAGCTGCGGATCCGCTGCGTTGGCCGCACGACAGTTCGCACGATCCTCAAAGAGGAAGGCATTCATCCGGGGCCCAAGCGGGGTCCCGGAACCTGGGACGAGTTCATCAAGATCCACGCCGACACCCTTTGGCAGTGCGATTTTTTTCAGCAAGATGGTCATGACGAGCACCGGTCTGCGGCAGGCCTACGTGCTGGCATTCCTGCACGTAAACTCGCAGCGGGTCATCTGCTCGCCGGCGACGCTCAAGGCCGACGACGATTGGGTGACCGCTCACGCCGAGTCCATGCTGCAGCAAGCTCGCGGGATGTACCTGCCGGTTCGCTACCTCCTGCGAGACCTCGACTTCAAGTACTCCAAACGCTTCGACAAGGTCTTCGCCGACGCGGGTGTCTCCGTCGAGCCAACGGCTCCGCGAGCGCTGAATCAGAACGCGTTCGTGGAACGCTGGATCGGATCGATTCGGGGTGAGTGCCTTAACCGATTCATCGTCTTCGGCTTGGCACACCTCGACCATATCGTCTCTTCCTACTGCGATTATTATCACGCATGTCGCCCTCACCAGAGGAAGGAGAACAAGCCTCTGCTCGGCGTCTGGCCCGAGGTCGATGATCCGCCAAGTGAGGATGAAGAGATCGTCTGTCGGCAGTGGCTCGGCGGTGTCTTGAAGCACTACGAACGCAAAGCGGCCTGACGAGCTGACGAGACAACTGGCCATCGAGTCGTTGCGTGCCTTCACGCATTTAAGCCATGCGCCATTGATGAACCGTGCATGACTCGTGACAATCGGGCAGCTTCGATCACAGCTTCAAGAGCGATATCGCCCGACGAGTGTCGGTCGATATCAAGTGACAACCTTGTTGAACGGGACGGCCGGTGACAGATCGGGGCTGATTCGCGACAATCGACTCATCGGCGAAGCACTCGAAATCGGACAAACAAACTTCATTCAACGAGGTGCCTACTCGGACAACCTTGTTGAACAGGACGCTGCTCGGCGTCTGGCCCGAGGTCGATGATCCGCCAAGTGAGGATGAAGAGATCGTCTGCCGGCAGTGGCTCGGCGGTGTGTTGAAGCACTACGAACGGAAAGCGGCCTGACGAGCCGAAGAGACAACTGGCTATCGGGTCGTTGCGTGCCTACACGCTTTTAAGCCATGCGCCGTTGATGAACCGTGCATGATTCGTGACAATCGGGTGACTTCGTTCGCTGCTCGACGACCGATACCGACCGAACGATTGCCGGTCGATATGAAGTGACAACCTTGTTGAATAGGACGCTTGTTGAATAGCACGATCGTGGTAGATTTTAATCAGAAATCTAACTTGGCTCGCAAGCCCGCCACGATCGCTGTATCACGAGAATTCAATGACGGATTCACAGCTTGCAGATCAAATGTGACATGAAACCAGGGATTTACTTCAGCGTTATAATAGATTTCACAACCGTACACGTCGCCAGCCGGTTCAAGTACGCTGAGTAGATTGGAAAACTCACCCAGCCCGTTGTAAAAGCCAGCGATTCCCATACGGTCGCCTGGTCGACTCAAGAAGAACCCAAACGACTCAATCGAACCACCTGCGGTCACTTGGAACGGGTTGGTGTCACTGTCGGCAAAGTCAAGGTACCCCAACAGGTTTGTATACCTTTTTTCATTGCAGGGATCTTGCCACAGTCGTTGTTCACCGATGTACATCGCCGACCAACTTCCGCTACGTGTTGGTGTCGCGTTGAGTCCAGGTGGGAAATCGACCCAACTGTTGGTGTCGAATGAAGTAAAATCACCGGTAGCATACCAGGCGGCCAAGGTGTGCGTACCTCGAAGCCCACCTAATTTCGTGTACTTCCGAAGAGCCGATAAAAGAGTTACCCCGTTGGGGAATTCCAATCCAAGGGTGGTGGGACTGTTTGCATTCTCCAACACGAGAAACGCCCCCTCCACACCCTGCTCACCCGCCTTGACGATGCCTGCCAAGTTGGAAACCGGTGGCAGGCCTGTGAGAACGACATTGAAAGGAACGAATGACGAGACATTCATGAATCCGTCGACACCCTTGCCGTAGTCTGGATAAAACAACCCCCACACGTCGAGCAGATCATACCTGCCGACCAACGCGGCGTAGCCTTGGTCGCCCAACTCTTGTTGAAACCAAAAGGAACTGACCCCAAATGATGGTTCGGCCTCCGGGTAGGTCAGACTGGCGTTGACAGGAGCCAGGAATGTCGCATCGGCATTCGAGTTTTGACCGAAATTCCAACTGACGCCGTGTAGGAAAAAACTGCCACCTTTCCACAGCCCCATCTTTTCGGTGTTAACTTCGGTGAACAGATCGAGCTTGGCGCCATAGCGGAATTTCTGCTCTGCACCTCCACTAGCTACGCCCTGGTAGAACTGGGTGAGTGAGCTCTGAATCGCAATCCCGTTTTCGGCCAAATGAGTTCGCATTCCGCACCAGTCACCGGTGAGTTCGCTGCGACAACAGATGCAGTCGCAATGGCGGCCCGAGCAGCAGCAGCCACTGCTTTGGCCATACGCTGCATCACACGAATCGCAATCCTCCTCACAATATGAGATGGGCATCAGCGGCGAGGAAGTTGGCGAAAACTTAGAACTCGGAGCATTCGTCGCGAATTCTCCGAACGCGAAAGAGTCGTCTCCGAGCGGGTCGAACGCGACTTGGGCGTTAGCCGCCGCTACGAGCAAGCAACCGGATAAGCCAATGCATGTGACAATGCGAAAGATCGGATGGTGCATGTCGATATCCATATCTGTTTGGAGAGGCTCAGCTCTTCGGGCGTCAAAGATGCAAAACCGACGCGTAACACTTTTCCTCGAACAACCAGGCTGCCGCGGAAGGCAGGCTAAGAGTTATCTTGAAGAAACGACTCTCAGGTTCGGAAGAAGACTTGAAGATCCAATTGTCGACCTTGGATGCGTTTGTGCACCTAGTTCGTTAATCGTCCGATCCCGTTCACTGCGTTTGTCTGTTCGCCCTTATTACGCTTGTTCCGCAGACGAGACATATACCGGAGATTCCGGTTGTAGCAATCTTGCAAGGGGCCTTCGATAGTATTCGGGTGAACACACGTGATGAGGACGCCCATCAACGTGCGAGTGTGCAAACGCGCTCGCCCAAGTACTCATTCCTCAGTCGGTTCTCATCGCCAACACTGCGAACGGTTCCGTCGATGGAGTTGGGGCATGTGCCCCACCAGGGCTACTTTAGGCCGAAACTGCATATTAGTTGGGAGCGTTTGATGCAGAATAGATAGGAGTGCTTCGTATTCCTCTTGGAGAATGAGCCAAGACTGCAATTTTTGCACGAAGAATCTAAACACTGCCGAATCCCGCGATCTGATTTCAATCGACGGACGAACTTGCCAACCCAAGATCTGACAGAAAGGTGGAACAATTGTGAACGCAGCTAGATGCCGAATGTTCTTGACTGCCGTCACGGCGGTACTCTTCGTGGCGCAGTTTGCTAAGTCGCAAGAAGCGATACAGCAATCGTTCCCGAAGATCACGCCTGAGCTTTACGACAAGCTGAATGCCACCGTGGGCACGGAGTGGCCGAACGACCCCGCCGTTCCGGAACTGCCGCCGATGCCGGTCACGGATGATCCGAAAATGAATCAGGAGGCATTTTTGTGGACCCATTTCCAGGACAACGTTTACAAGCCTCGAATCGAGGGAGTGCCTGCACCCCGCACGCGGCTCGTGACCGAAGATGACCCGATGGAAGTCGACGTTTTCTGGTCGATGCGCAGTCCCTATAGCTACCTTGTCTTGAACCGACTGGTATGGCTGAATTCCAACTACAACGTCAACGTGAACATTCGGATCGTCCTACCGGTAGCGGTTCGCTCGACCAAGGGCGGCTCCGGCAAAGCTGGCGGTCTGTTCAGCCTTCCTTATAAGGTTCCCGATATGGCCTGGGATGCTCCGCGGCAGGGCAAGTTCCTCGGAGTTCCGTTCTCCATGCCAGTTCCCGACCCGGTGCGGATGATATGGAATCCGAAGGGGAAAGTTCCGGGACCGGACAATTGGCTGTCTACTCATCCGCCGGAGGTGCAGCCCTATATCTTCTGGATCACGCGGCTGGGCTGCTATGCCGAAAAGCAAGGCAAGGGGATCGAATTCGTCAACCAGGTTTCCTATCTGATCTGGAGCGGCATTGTGAACCCGATTAACCCCAATGCTGCCGACGATCCAGCCAAGGGTCATTGGCCGAATTATGTGAAGGAGTACATGAATCGGGTCGACGGTCTTGATTACGACGAGGCGATCGCCTACATCCAGAAGAATCCGGAGGAAATCGACCAGATCTGGATCGACAACGCCGAGGGTATGGCGGCAACGGGACACGGCGGCGTGCCACTTATGGTCCACCATGGCGAACCCTTCTTTGGCGGCGACCGCTTCGATCAATTCGTCTGGAGACTGCATCAGAGCGGATTGACAAGACGCACGACACCGCGCGCCCCGCTTACCACGAAACCTTTGCGCTGGCCGGCTGGCTTCTAGTTGCATTGAATGAACTCGCCCAGGCCCAGTCAGTGATCCGTTCACTGACTGGGTCTTGCGTAAGGATCTCGGAAAAAGAGGCTTTGGATGTCATCGCCGCGATCGTCGTGGCTTTCGCCCCATTCGGCCTCGCAATTCCTGAAAATACGAATCAGGATCATCCCCTCCAATGGTTTACGGAACGACGAGATCATGAGCGCAAGCGAAAAAACTGACGAAGCCATCCCCGAAGACCTGCAGATCTGGATTGACGAAGGCCGGTTCGAGGAGATTGATGGCCACAAACTCTTTGTCCACGCTTCCGGTACAGCGAAAAGGCCCGGTCATGGGGTACTGATTAGCCACGGCTTTCCCGGATCGTCCATCGACTGGAAGCATGTTGTTCCCCGCGTGGCTCTTCACACACGCGTCGTGGTTTCCGACTTCCTGGGCTTTGGCCAGAGCGACAAACCGACCGACGGTTCCTTCGAAACGCACTACTCATTATTCCAAAAGGCAGATCAGCTGGTCGAAATCGCTCGCCGCGAGGGCCTGGAAGAAATCGTGCTCGTGATTCACGACATGGGGCAAACGGTCGGGGCCGAAATCATGGCTCGCCACGAAGAAGGCAAGCTCCCATTTAAGATTAAGCACGCGATCATCCTCAACGGTTCGACGCTGGTCGACATGGTGCATTTCGTGCCGGAACAGGTCGCGATGCTGGAGGCACCTGACGAGTTGTCGAAAGAAAGCTTGCCGCCGGAAACCATGGAGCATTTCATGGCTCAGGACGGATTGTTCTCCAAGGAGCATGCTCCCTGCAAAGCCCTGCTGGACGTGATGGTCGCACAGATCTGCGCGAAGAACGGTGATCGTCTCTTGACCCGTTTGAATCGCTACCAGTTGGAGCGGAAAGCCAATCTCCAGCGTTGGAGGGACGGGCTCACAAAGCTCTCGGCGCCGACGAGCGTCTACTGGGGCGAGCAAGACATTAACGCCAAGGTCGAGATGGCACACAAGATGAAGGAACTCAACCCCGAGATCGATTTGCACATCTGGAAAGACTGCGCCCACTGGCCACCGATCGAAGTCCCCGAGCGTTTGGCCAAGGCGATTGTCGATAGACTTTAAGGCGCGGATCGGTGCTCCCAGAGTTCAACCAGGCGGTGCGTATTGAGTAAGCCAGCAAAGAATCGCATGAGCTTGGCCACGAAAGTCCTGATCGGATTTGTCGTAGGAGTCGTCGCGGGCGTCTTCTTCGGTGAGTTGATCTCGCCGTTGGGTATCGTGGGCGACGCCTACATCGGTCTGCTGCAGATGACCGTTCTGCCCTACGTCTTTGTTTCACTGATCTACGGACTGGGCCGGTTGAGTTCGGGCAACGCGGGAATTCTTGTCAAACGCGCCATCACGTTGTTGGGATTTTTGTGGGCTGTTGCGCTGGTCTTCATCGTGCTCATGCCGCTGGCGTATCCACAAGCGGAATCGGGTTCCTACTTCAGCACGTCCTTGGTGGAGCCGTCTCCCAAATTTGACTTCATCAATCTGTTCATCCCCAAGAATCCTTTCAACTCTTTGGCCACTGGAACCGTGCCTGCGGTTGTAGTGTTCGCCATGGGAGTCGGGGCCGCCCTGATTGGAATCGATAAAAAGCAGTCGATCCTGGATGCCCTGGACACGATTTCTACTTCCCTGTCGCGGGTGTCGAAGTTCATTGCGAGGCTTTCCCCGATTGGTGTCTTCGCGATCACGGCACGGGCGGCCGGTACGCTGGACTTCGCCGAAATGCAATCGCTCGAAATCTATTTCGCGACCTATTTGGTGTTCTGGTTTGCCTTGGCGATTTGGTTCTTGCCCATGTTCGCCACTGCAGTGCTGACACTGAAATACCGGGAAATCATGGGGCCGGCCCGCGACGCGCTGATCACGGCGTTTGCCACCGGCAGCGTGTTTGTCGTGCTACCTCTGCTGGCTGACCACGCCAAGGTTCTTGTCCGAAAGTGCGCGCCTGAATCCAAGGATGCGCCCAGTGCAGTAGACGTACTGATTCCACTGGCATTCGCCTTCCCCGGCCCGGGAGAAATCCTGATCCTTGGCTTCATCGTGTTCGCCTCTTGGCTATCCGGGGTCGCGATCTCGCTTGCGCAGTGGCCCGGTTTCTTGATTTCGGGTTTGTTCAGCAAGTTCGGCAGCAGCATGGTGGCGATTCCGTTCCTGTTGGATCAACTGCGAATCCCGTCTGACTTGTTTCAGTTGTATGTGGTTGCCAATGTCTTCACCGGCAGATTCGGCATGGTCGCGTCGGGCGCTTTCATCCTGATGTTTGGAGCTGTGAGCGCCTGTTCGCTGGCGGGCAAATTGCAGGTTAGAAAGAAGCAGCTGATCGCGGTGGCCGTTGGCACCGTTGCGATTATCTTCCTGGGAGTATTGGGCGTCCGCCTGATCTTTGCGGATGCATCGCGCGGCGACTCGGCAAACACTGACTTCATGAGCCGCCGGTTGATGATGCCTTCGTCATTGCAGGTAACAGAGCTCGATTCGGAACCGGCCGAAGCGAGTCCGGACGTTTCTGAATCGGCACTCGAGCGCATTCGTTCCCGTGGGACACTCCGTGTCGGCTACCGCGACCAGCGGTTGCCATTCACGTTCCGCAATAACTCCGGGCAGCTGGTCGGCTACGACATTGACTTGGCCCACGTACTGGCTGATGACCTGAGTGTGAAGCTGGAGTTGGTGCCCATGGGGAAATCAAAGGGGGCCGAGCTGCTTTCGGACGGAGCGATCGATGTGGTGATGTCAGGCGCCGTGGTGACGCCCGGGCGTGCAATGGAGGTTGAGTTCACAAAACCTTATCTCGAAGAAACGGTTGCCTTCGTCGTGCGCGATCACCGTCGCAACGATTTCATGACCCGGGAAAGCATCATCCAGATCGACGGTATCAGGCTGGCGGTACCGAGCAATCTGTCGCAATTTCGAGAGTTGGTACAACCATTCTTGACCGATCCACAGATTAAACTCGTCGATTCGCCGCAGGATTTTGTCGCAGGAGAGGGCGACTCTTATGATGCGCTGTTATTCTCGGCTGAAGCTGGGTCGGCTTGGACATTGCTTCACCCTGAATTTGCGGTGGTTGTTCCGCAGCCGACGATTCACCGTGTACCGGTCGCTTTTCCGGTTGCACGGGGGGAAGATCGCATGAGGACCTTCCTCAACACGTGGATCGACCTTAAACGTACGGATAACACTTTGCGAAAGCTTTCGGACTACTGGATTCTTGGCAAGTCCAACCAGCCGCAACAACCGAGATGGAGTGTCATTCGTGACGTCTTGCACTGGGTAGATTGAACATGAAATCGGTAGACTCAATCGTGGATCAGAAGAAGGCCGAGCGTTCGCGCCTCGGCGACGCTGAATCGATTCCGGTGGAAAGCAAAGCGCAACTTGTCGAGTATTTGGAATCAGGCTGTAAGGCTCCCGAGTTGTTTGCTCTGGGCACGGAACAAGAACAGTTCGTTTACCATGCCAGCGACTTTCGCCCTGCAGCCTACGATGGGCCGGAACCGGGGATCAAAGCGTTATTGGAAAGTATGTCGAGTTTCGGTTGGCAACCAATCGAAGAACGCGGACTTCCGATCGCTGCTGTGAAGAAGAACCGCACCATCACGCTGGAACCTGGCGGTCAAATCGAGCTATCCGGTGCCGCGCTAGGCGACGCACATCAGACGTTTCAGGAGACCAAGGCGTACCATCGGGAACTTGAAATCCTGGCTGACCAACTTGGACTGCGTTTCCTGGCATTGGGGCATCAACCCAAGCACACTCGAAAGGAATTGCCCTGGATGCCCAAGCAGCGCTATCGGATCATGCGGGACTACATGCCCAAGTACGGTTCACTCGGCCTTGACATGATGCAAAGCACCTGTGCGCTCCAAGTCACCGCCGACTTCGCTGACGAAGCCGACATGGTGAAGAAATATCGAGTCGCGTTGGCTCTACAGCCGGTGGCGACCGCCCTGTTTGCCAATTCGCCATTCGCGGAGGGGAAATTCAGTGGCTACCTTAGCAATCGCAGCTTTGTATGGAGCGATACCGACCCCGGGCGCTGTGGCTCCCTGCCCTTCGTATTCGAGACAGGCATGGGATTCGAGCGATACACCGACTACGCCCTTGATGTGCCCATGTATTTCGTTTGCCGGGATGGCAAATATATCGATGCCAGCGGGTTGTCTTTTTGCGACTTTCTGGCCGGTCAGTTGGCTGTCTTGCCGGGTCAGCGGCCCATGCTCAGCGATTGGGAAGATCATCTAACGACGGTCTTCCCCCAAGTGCGATTGAAGCACTTTTTGGAGATGCGTGGTGCCGATGCTGGTCCCATCTCGCGAGTCGCGGCGCTACCTGCGTTGTGGGCAGGTCTGTTGTACGACGCCCAATCGCTGGATGCGGCTTGGGAGCGTATCGGTACATGGACACCGGAAGAAAGATACGCGCTGGAACGAGAGGTCGCAAAACACGGTTTTCGGACGCCGTTTCGAAACGGGACCGTGCAGGAGCTTGCATTGTGGATCCTTGAGCTGGCGCGGCAGGGCTTGCAGCGACGCGGATATCGGAACCAATACGGACAAGACGAAAGCTGCTACCTTGAGCCGTTGCAAGAGGCCGCCCAATCGGGTCAGACTTTCGGCGAAGCTCTCTTGCGCCGTTTTCAGGGCCAATGGATGGAAACTATGAACACTGCTTTACCTGCAATGTGCGAGGAGACATTCAGATGAGAAGGCGCAGGTTGGCAGTCATCATGGACCCCATCGAGGCCATCAAGCCTCACAAGGACAGTTCCCTCGCCATGCTGTTAGAAGCACAAAGGAGAGGGTGGGAAATACACTATGGGCAGTTGCACGATATATGGCTGCGCGAGGGTCAGGCCTTCGGCCGTCTGACCGCACTGCAGGTCGCAGACGATCACACTGAATGGTTTGTTGCCGGCAACGTCGCGGTGACTCTACTGAGTGACATGGATGTAATCTTGATGCGTAAGGATCCACCCTTCGACATGCAGTACATCTTCGCAACCTACGTACTGCAACGTGCAGAAGATGACGGAGCCTTGGTAATCAATGGGCCGCAGGGCTTGCGAGATGCCAACGAAAAAGCGTTTATGGCGTGGTTTCCGGATTGTGCCCCACCCACGCTCATCACTCGTTCACGACAGGAGATGCGTAATTTTGTGGCCGAGCATCAAAAGGTCGTGGTCAAACCACTCGACCTGATGGGTGGCCGATCCGTGTTCGTCACCGATGCCGAAGACGGGAATCGAAACGTGGTTCTCGAAACGGTCAGCCATTATGGCTCGCGTTATATCATGTTGCAGAAATACCTTACCGATATCGTCGATTCGGGTGACAAACGGATCATCCTGATTGACGGCAAGCCGATTCCCAAAGCTCTGGTTCGCATCCCAACCCCGGGTGACCACCGCGGCAACATGGACGCCGGGGCGCGGACCGAGATCCGACCGCTCACCGACCGTGACACTTGGATTTGCGAGCAGATCGGTCCCGCGCTTCGCGATAAAGATCTGATTTTTGTCGGTATCGATGTGATCGGGAACGTCATGACAGAGATAAATGTCACCAGCGCGACTGGTATCCGCGAATTGGAGAGGGCTACTGACCTAAAAATCACCAAGCAACTATTCGACGTCATTTCCTCGAAGCTGATTGGAACGTAAGGGGCTGTTCGAACATTATTAAGTACCAAGCATCTTATAATGGAACAGGCCCGCCGTTTTTGCGCTGGAGTGCGCTCGATGCACGAGAACACAAGTTGTCGTATCTAGAGCTGACACCTCATACATATTAAACTACCATTGCTCAAGACTTATCTGACAGCAACCGAGTAGAAGTTTGATCTGAGAGATTGCTGGCAGCACGTCCATAAGTGAAGTGGCGAGAAGAGAGGCTAGACTTGTTGCCTGTCGCATGGCTAACGAGCCGGTTTATAGCCTGAGTAGAGCGGTCTTGAAAAAGGAGAGTTTCAGGCGATGGTCGTGGGCTTGGTCGTCGAGCGAGGTGTGAACCGCCTCGTTGAGGTGCTCCACCTCGTTGGGGACGAAGTTGGCCAGGTCGGCGTACTTGGCGTGGCTCCACATCGCTTCAACCGGTTTGAGCTCCGGGCAGTAGGCGGGCAGCGATTCGAACTCGATGTGCTTCCAACCTAGCTTGGCGATCTTCTTCTCGGCCGATCGATGAACGCTCCAGCGGTCCCACACCACGATCAGCGGTCGGCGGACCTTCTTCCGCAGCCGACACAAGAACCCGACCGCGTCGTCGGCCTTCACGTTCTTCCGTTGCACGCCGAAGCAGCAACCCACTCGGGTTCTTGTCGGCGAGAGAACGACCGCCCCGATCACACTGAGCCGATCGCGTCGGTCCCACGCCTTCTGGACCGGCGTGCAGCCAATGGGAGCCCAGGTCTGCCGGTTCACCGGCTGGAGCATGAAGCCCGTTTCGTCGAGGAAGACAAGGCTGGCTCCCTTTCGGCGGGCTTTTTTTTGATCCGCACCTACTCGACCTTCCGCCAGTGCTCAACCGCTTCGGGGTCCTGCTCGCGGGCAACTTTCCGGGGCTTCTGTGGGCTGAAGCCGAGCCTGCGGAGCAGCTTCGCCAGGTGGCGGCGGTCGTACTCGACGCCGAAGCGATCTTGGATCACCTTGGCTACGCGGGCGCAGGTCCACAGGTCGGTCGGGAAGCCCGCTTCGCGTGGCCCGGCGATCACCAACTCGACCAACTCGTCGAGTTGCTCGTCGGTGAGCTTGCACTTGCCGCCGGGGTGCGGCTTGGCGGCCAACGCGTCTTCGCCCCCTTCACGCCAAACCCGCCGCCAGCGTTTTGCGCTGCTGCGATCGACGCCGATACGTTCGGCCACCGTGCGGACGGACTCCCCTGCCTGGAAGCACGCCGCAGCGCGACGGCGTCGAGCTTCCAGCTCCGCCGCACTGCCTTGAGGTCTCATGCCCCTCAATACGGTGCTAGCGATACCAAAAGTTGATTCGCCATGCGACCGACAATAAGAGTACGGAATACTCTACGGTGTTATTTAGTGTTGTAATGCAGAAAGCAGTGACTGACTAACCACCTCATGATCTAAGCAATAATGCAACGTGGCCTTGCTGACTAAATCCACAACGAGAGAGGCATGCCGATAGAGACGAAGGCGTTAAGGATCTTGGTTCGGAGAGCAACTTCGGTCTTCTGATTGGGCGGCTCACGATTCTTGAGGCGATCGCCGAAGGTCATCTTCAGCCGGCTCATGCCGGTCTCGGCGAGGCTTCGCCGGTGGTAGCCGATTGCTTCCTTCCACGCCGCCTTGCCGTCACGACGGATCTGCCGCACGCACTCGTCGCGTTCCAGCGGGTCCTTCTTCGAGTTGCCGTGCTGCCTGATCACCGCGTTCTTCTGCGGCGGGATGATCTGGTGGATCGACTCGCCTTGCAGGTGATCCCGCAAGACCCACGTGTCGTACGCTCCGTCGCCGTAGAACGTCTCGATCTGTTGCTCGATGTCTTCCAACAGCGGCTTCGCCGCCGTCGCGTCGTGCGTGCCGGATCCGGTCATCAGTTCGGCGAGGATCGCGTGTGAGTTGGGGTCGATCGCGAAGTGGACCTTCCGCCAATCGCGACGCTTGCCCACGCCGTGCTGACGGACCTTCCACTCGCCCTCGCCGAAGACCTTCAGGCCCGTGCTATCGACCACCACGTCGATCGGGCCTTTCACCTCGGCCAGCTGGGTGTCGATGTCGAGCTTGGCGGCCCGCTTCACCAAGCTCGTGTGGTGCGGGATCGCCACATCAACCCCCATCAGCTTCGCCAACGCCCGACCCAACCCTTCGGTCTGGCGGTAGGGCAAGCGGAAGAGTTCTCGCAGCGTCAGCAGCGTCTCAATCGCCAGATCGCTGTAGACGAACGGGTGTCCGCGACGAGCCTCGGCGTTGTCGTGCTCCCAAACGGCGAGCACCTCGCCGCTGAACCAGTACGTGATGTCGCCCCGGCACACAAGCGACTCGTTGTACTCCCGCCAGTTCGTCACCCGGTACGACTTCTTCTTCGCCTTGCTAGCGGCCATCGTTCGCTCCGTCTGAGAAAAGAGGACTCCGTCCGGGCCGATCTACGACGCTACTCGTCGATTAGTTCAGCAAGGCCATGCAACGTCCTGACTTAAAGGACGAAGGACACCGTGAGTACCAGCACCAGCATGATTGGGTATGCAACACGCGACCAGCTATCGATCCGCTCAACCCAACGTTTCCTTTCATGTCTCAGCAAAGCTGTATTGAAGACTGTCTGGATGAGTCCTGCAAATACGGTTAGTGTGGAAAGCAAAATAAAGCGATCCATGCGTGTGATATACGAGACTCGAGGCAAGAGTACCGTAATTGCAAATAAGTAAGCGACGAGTGTTAGAAAGGCTGATGTCGAAATGCCAATATTCGTTCCAGACTGCTCTGGATCGATCCAACGGGGCAACCACGACATGACAACGATTAGACAGAGCGGAATAATTACCTTTAATATGTAGTAGGTAGCCTGTCTGACAACTTGAATTCTCATTTCGTATCCAGCAATACCGACTTCTTCCTGGCCGGGGACATACGGCTCAGGCGAAGCATCCCACGACATGACCTCGAAGTCCGGCAGTGAAAATTTTTCAGCGATTGCAGAACCAACCTCACGCTCAGTAATAAATGGCACTATCTTCACGTCTTCCTCCAGGAGACCTGCCGCTACGACATGGATAGAGAGCTCCTGTCTGTCAAACGGGAAATCTTGTAGATTCAAAGGCTGCGAGAATCTTCCCCAGATTTTCTGACGATATGTCACGGTCCCATCAGATTGTATCTCTACAGAATCTGGATACGACTTCCACTGCATTTGCTGACCAACGATGGTTAGTCTTGGATTCCATATGTCAGACAGGCCACGGTTCATCGGCCCAGGTCCCTTGTGACGTAGGAATGGATTTTTCCATTGAGCGATATAATAGACGCTAGCGGCAAAGCTTTGGTCTGCCGAGTCAATTTCGTCGATGTCGATAACATACACGCGCACCTTCACCTCTGTGGGCTCCCCCCAAATCGTTGGCCTCTCCAACTCGGGCTTGGGCTCGTCGGCAATAATTGATGGCTTGACCTCCTCCGCAGTTTCGGCGCCATCAGGTTTGGTAACGACCGGTTCTGTATTCCTTTCCTTGCGCCAAACAAGCGGCGGTGACCAAGTTCCGTCGTAGGCTGCTGGCTTCGGTCTGTAAAGGCGCATGACCATATAAAACGGGCCTTCAGGCGCTGGCAACCAGTTTTTCACCTGCTCCTCACCAGGTGATTTGTGCTGGATCCGTATGGTCACACCACCGTCCGAATCACGAGCAAGACTTGGAAGCATCGACGAACTGATTTGGTAGCGGCTGATTGGATTCTCGACGAGAGCTTTGCTTTGACTCTCGTACATGGTTAGCGACCAAAATGCGTTGACGGGCGGTAGATCCGCTTCACCCAGTTTCAAGACGTAGCTAATAGCACCACCTTCAAGCGGCTTGCCTTCCCCATCACTTAGATACAACGAGTAGAGAGCTTCCTCTTTGGAGTTGCTATAACGCCCGATCCTGGCTGCTACCGCCCGTTTCAGATAGTCATTGCCAAGATACTCGCGTGTACCGATGACTTCGGCAACTTTTAACGTCGACGCAGCAGCTGTAATGGCAGCCTCGCCCTCCTGAATACCACGATTCAGCGCATCTTCGATTTCAGGGGACAGCGTAGTAGCGTCGAACAGTTTGTTGGCGGAAACCCCGATTCTTGAGAATTCTTTCAATAATCCTTTCTCTGACGAATGAGAATCGCAAAACTGGAGCAGGAAACATAGCTTCGAGAAAAACTCAAGGCCTGCATGAGAATCGGTTGGCGGTAGAGGGAATTCGAAAGTAGCCGGAGACTCGGGATTTGGCTGCCCGAGAAACTTGCTAAGTGTTTGTACCGTGTATTGACTCCGGATGTTCCTGAAGTTTTCGAGGTCGTTCTTGCCACGCAGTTGTGTGCGGTAGACAGCCATGGCGAATTCTGTTTTGCAGCGAAATACTTGATCGATGTTCGCTGGTGCTTCACCTTGCCAATCTGGACCAGCGACGAGAAAGTTTGCAGAGCTATTGCTAGACGTCCGGTCGCTAATAACGGCAAAGCAATACTTGAACAGATCAATCAGTTGGACCGAATAATATCTTTCCTCGCTAATTTCCGGAATGGCTAGTACTAGTGGTTCCGATCTTAAATCCATCCACAAGAGAGAATACGGAGTATCAATGTTGGGTGTTACCACGCCTGTGTCGTTAGGGCTGAATACTGGGAGGCGGTGGTAGAGACTATTGAAAGATGTGCCGTACTGCTCGCTATTCTCATCGATGGCAAACCTATACATCTCTCGGTAGTTCTCAACGATCGGGTAGCCATAGATGTATGCTTCCCTAGCAATCGACTTTGCTTCACCGACAGTCAGCTCCTGAGCGTTTCCGATCAGTGACGACCCACCTACAGAGTAGACAATGGTAAATAATAGCAATCTGTGGTTATGAGTCATCGACGATGATCCGGAGCATGTTGGGAAATACTCTGCACGCCTTCATAATACCATGACGGATGGACTGATCGGATCAAGGACACGCTGGCGGGTTTGTGCACCCTGCTGATCCTTGGCACGATGGCACTAGTCCGCAGCGGCAAATGCATTGGCAAAGACCCTAACCAGGCACTGTTGATTGAGCTTGGAATCACGTTGATCGGCAAGAGGTAATGCATGCTGCTGAGCTCCGTTTGGAACCCGACCAAAAAGAAAAGGCCCGACGGTTGTCGGGCCTTTGGGGCTTGAGAAATCACGTCATGTCCGTGCGTCTAGACAATCGCCTTTCGTCGGTGACCGACTGCGCGGAGACCGAGCAGACCCAGGCCCATCAACAGCGCGGTCCCAGGCTCGGGCACCACCACCGTGAAATCTGCATATTGGTCACTGGCGAAATCGTTCTGGGAACCGTCGCCGCTGTGGATCCACGTATTCGTGTTGTTGTAGACCCCCTGGATGTAGGATACGCGGCCCAGCGACTCATCCTCGTCCCATCCAACCAAAAAGTAGTTTACACGGCGTGACGGAGTAGAAACCAACGCCGAAGAAGACGTTGTGGCCGTCGAGAGGTTGAGGGCGGCATTCACAGCATCCACTGCGGCGATCGCCTCGGACTCTGAAGCGAAATCGAAAACGAAGGGTGAGGAAGGGCCGTAGATTTCGTCCGGTCCTTCGTTACGGAAAGTCATGTTGTATAATGTGCCGTCGACGTTCAGATTGTCGATCCCGTATGCGATCGTGTCATCCCCCGGATCCAGTCGGACCGTCTGGGCATGGGCCGCACATGTGGTGATCGAGAACAGAAATGCAACTGCAAAGACTTGTGTAACTCGCATTGTGATTAATCCTCTTAGCTTGGGTGTGTTGGAAAACTAGCGCATTTTGCCTCTGATCCGTCGTGTTAGTGACAGTCAGAGTAGTGTTTTCACGAGCACCTCAGAGGAAACCGCAATCAAGTCTGCAAGGGAGGGTTAGGCTGGTCGTTTTCTTGTCAGCCCCAGCCCGAGCAAACCAAGGCCGAACAGCAGCGCCGCGCTCGGCTCGGGGACAGTGATGAAAGTCAGATTCATCCTGAGGATGGCTCCTGCACCAACCGGATCCGCACCCGCGAGATTCGTCCACTCAAGCGTCTGGCCGAACCCTGCGCCGGTGATAAAAGGAATGCTGGAGGCCTCTGATGACCAGTTGCCAATGTACTGGATGTCTCCGGGCTCGATCGGTCCAATGCGCGTTCCATCGGGCGACGCAGTCAAGCCGGTCAACCGGAACCCTGCCTTTTCCAATTCGCCCGCAGTGACAAATTCATCCATGATCAGGTCGATGGCCGTATTGGCTTGGCCGTCGATGACGAACAGCGGGTCCTCCCCCCCCGTCAATGGGAATATTACGAAATTCTCACTGGGGAAGGTCTGCGGAGTATCGGGAGCACACACCGCAAGGCCGAAGGGCTCGCAATCCACTAGTGAGTTCGACAGACCCTGTGCGTCCGCGGTGCCCGCGACGAGTAGCCGCAGGATAAGACAAAACCCCATGATCATCATGTTGAAATGCTTGAACATATTATGCTTTTCTCCAAGAACACTGAAATTTGCAACACTCGGCTTGGTACCGTATTCCGCCCACGTTAAGGATCGCGATCGCGTGGTATCCGGGGGGAGGGATTACTGTCTGCGTCTGGACGCAATATCGCGGTTCCTATGTCTATAATTAGCAAGGGAAACAATAAAGAACGCGACCCATCGACGCTGGCTGGCGTCGAGAGATGGCGTTCTCGTGTCGGAGTCGGCAGTAGCTCTTATCCTGTACGCATGGAATTAATGATCGAGCGCAGAGTAATTAAGCAAAGAAATTTACGCGAAGCATGCTCAATAAGCCATCGCATCAATACAACAACCGAACGCCTGTTTTGAAAACCTGCACAGACCAAGGTCCTACCCAATATCATCCCTCGTTGAAACTCGAAGCCAAGATCCCTTTGCAAAACACCTTCCATTGCAACTCAAGCTACAAGAGATCAGACTCCTCACTCCAAAAAATAAGTTTTCGCCGTAGCCTGTGCTATGCATTTCCGGCCAGAACGGCCTTGCTGAACAACCCCTTGAAACGCCGCGTAGATCGCCGTGGACGGAGTCCCATCTCTCATCTGACGGAGCGAACGATGCCAGCAGGCGCAGCGGAGCCGCGTAAGAAGCGTTACGAGGTCAAGAACTGGAAGCGGTACAACGAGGCACTCGTGAACCGGGGCGACTTCACGTTCTACTTCTCTGAAGAAGTCGTGGACGCTTGGGAGCACGAGAACGAGGCGAAGAAGAACGGCCGCCCGTTCACCTACAGCGACGTGGCGATCGAGACCCTGCTGACGATCCGCGAGCTGTTCCGCCTGCCTTACCGGCAGACCGAGGGCTTCGGACGAGCGTTGGCTAAGCTCCTCGACGCGGGCGTCGCGATCCCGCACCATACGAGCCTCGTGAAGCGTGCCGCGAAGCTGAAGGTCTCGATCGACATCGACCCAGCGAAGGGGCCGATCGACGTGGTGGTCGATAGCACGGGCCTGAAGGTCTTCGGAGACGGCGAGTGGCATCGCAAGAAGCACGGGGTCGATAAGCGTCGCACGTTCCGCAAGGTCCACCTGGCGGTCGATCCGGCGAGCCACGCAATCGTCGCTCAGCTGCTGACCGAGTCGAGCATGCATGACGCCACGCCGGTGAAGCCGCTGCTGGAACAAGTCGAGCAAGAGGTCCAGACGTTCTACGGCGACGGGGCGTACGACACGTGGGCCGTCCGCGAGCACCTCGAAGAAGAGCGTATCCACCAGATCATCCCGCCGCGGAAGAACGCGGTGATCCGTCAGCACGGCAACTCGTCGGCCGACCCGATCGAACGCGACGAGTGCCTCAGGCAGATCCGCCGCGACGGCAAGAAGAGCTGGAAGGAGGCGATCGGCTATCACCGACGCAGCCTCGCCGAGACGGCCATGAGCCGGCTGAAGGGTGCCTTCGGCGACCGGCTGAAGAACCGAGAACCCCGCAACCAAGCCACCGAACTCGCCCTACGCTGCAAGATACTCAACGCCTTCGTCGCAATCGGTATGCCTCTCAACATCTGGGGTTAGGAAGCAAGGCCGGCCAGAACGGTCAGGGCATGCTAAAAAGATGGCCTCTGCACCCGCGGACGTCACGGCCGGGTCGCTCGTAGTGTCTCCGATGGCAGTTCGCCAAACAGCTGGCGATATCTTGTGGCGAATCGACCGAACTGCCACTCGCCATGTTGAGCTAAGATTTCAGTGACCGAGTTCGCGTCTGGATCGGCTTCCCTAAGCACTCGGTTGATAAGATGAAGCCGCCTCAGTTGCAGATAGTGAATGGGGCCAACACCAAAATATTCTTGGAAGGATCGCCGCAGGCTTCGTTCCGACACACCGGCTGCCGTAGCCAATTCTCGTACATGAACGGGTTCCGCATTAACATCCTCCAGCAGAGCCATCGAACGCTCAATAATCTCACTTCGCGGTAGTCTCGCCCGCCCGAGTTGCGGCACAGCTTCTTGTTGGAGTTCGTGAGCAACAACTTTTGATGCCACTCTAACAAGAGCTGCCGACGCGTGTTTTGCCGCGACCTTAGACTCGAATTGTGGGCACGAAGCAGCTGAGCTCAGGATCTGATGCACGATTTGGCAAAGCTTCCTGGCAGATTGAAGATTCCCGCGAGCCACGCGCACGGTTGACCGTTTTGCATCGCATGAACACTCTTCCATATCAGCGAAATGGCTGGCTGATACGACAGCCATGCAAAAATCATGCTCGACTATCGTGCTGAATCTGAATTCGCTGTTCGGCTCCAGAATCGCCAAATCGTTTTTTTTGACGGGGACGCCGTTGAACTTGTATTCGCAAGTGGCGGTTAGCGGCATGTAGAGCAAGTACGCGTCGGCAGCTGTCTCGCCTTCCACAATATTGGCACTACCGAGTTGCCCATGCTGAACCTTGGTGTCACCTAAGTCGATGTCGGTAATGGACCAGATGCGCTTCGTCGGTTTATCCTGCATCATTTGGCAATCAACCCCTTGGACTGAATCAGCAAAGGCGTCGAAGTCTCGATATTCGTGAGTTTGCATGAATGTTTGTCCGAAAAGGAATTATCGACTTGGGGCCTTGTCGCCTATCCCCACGCAAACAGTGGCATGCCAAGGAGGGCGAAGTGGTTGAGGAGCTTGCAGCGTAGGGTGACCTCGGTTGCTTGGTTGGGGAGGGTGCGGTTCTTCAGTCGGTCGCCGAAGTTGGTCTTCATCCGACTCATCGCGGTCTCGCCGAGGCTGCGGCGGTGGTAGTCGATCGGTTCTTTCCACGCCCTCTTGCCGTCGCGGCGGATCTCCCGCACGCACTCGTCCCGCTCCGACGACCTCGAGGTTATGAGGCACCAGAAGCCCGTTTCCCGAACACTCTCTCTGACAAGGACTTACGAAGAATACATCCCCGCTTATTCGCTTGCAAACGACGGCAAATATTGGCAAACGTTAGCAAACGTAGGCATTCGCAAGCGGGGATGCTTGCCAACACGAATCGACCCGCGAGAATCGAGGCGATAGCAGGGGTGCGGAAAGGTTGTCACCTCGAAAACGCCTGAGAATCGCGGGAGAGCCGACACGATGCCGCCATGGTTCAGCCCGCTGTTCTTCCTGTTCGCGCGCTCGAATGAGGAGCAACTCCGGCGGCAGATCCTCTTCCTCAAGGCCGAGCTGGAGATGACCCGGGCTCGCGTGCCACAGAGCCGCATCTTCCTCAAGGATGAGGAGCGGCAGCGACTGCTGGAGCTGGGGGAAGGCATCGGCTCAGACGCATTGAAGCTCGTGTCGATAGTCCACCCCCGAACTTACCGCCGCTGGCTGGAGCGGAGAAGCCAGGGCAAGCCGCCTGCCAAGAAGATGGGCCGCAAAGGAACCTCCGAGACGATCCGCCAGATCGTTGTCCGGCTCGCCAAGCAGAACCAATGGGGCTACGCCCGCATCGTTGGCGAGTTGCGGAAGCTCCGCATCCGCTGCGTTGGCCGCACAACGGTCCGCACCATCCTCAAGGAAGAAGGCATCCATCCGGGGCCCAAGCGTGGTCCCGGGACCTGGGACGAGTTCATCAAGATCCACGCCGAGAGTCTCTGGCAATGTGATTTCTTCTCGAAGATGGTCATGACGAGCACCGGTCTGCGACAGGCCTACGTGCTGGCGTTCCTCCACGTCAATTCGCGTCGGGTCATCTGCTCCCCAGCGACGCTCAAGGCCGACGACGAATGGGTCACCGAGCAAGCCAAATCGATGCTGGAGCAAGCACGCGGGATGGAGCTGCCGGTCAGCTACCTCGTTCGGGATCGCGACTTCAAGTACTCCAAGCGGTTCGACGAGGTCTTCGCCGACGCGGGCGTCTCGGTCGAGCCGACGGCGCCGCGAGCGCCGAATCAGAACGCGTTCGTGGAACGCTGGATCGGATCGATTCGGGGTGAGTGCCTGAACCGATTCATCGTGTTCGGCCTCGGTCACTTCGACCATATCGTTACTTGCTATTGCGACTTTTATCATCAGGCGAGGCCACACCAGCGGAAGGAGAACAAGCCGCTGCTCGGCGTCTGGCCGGAGGTCGATGATCCGCCGAACGAAGACGAAGAGATCGTTTGCCGGCAATGGCTTGGCGGCGTGTTGAAGCACTACGAACGAACGGCGGCGTGACCAGCTACAGCGACAACTGCTATCGAGGCGTTACGTGGCTTCACGCTGCTCGGCCATGCGCCGCTGGTAAGACGTGGATGATTCGTGACAATCGATTACCTTCGTTTACGGCTTCGACATCGACATAGACCGACAATCATCGGTCGATATCGTGTGACAACCTTGTTGAACGGGACGCCTGCTGGTACCGCTCGTGGCTCTTGGCGGAGCCGTAGGGACCCAGGTAGATCCGCTTGCCACCGAACTCGACGATGGCTTGCTGGGTGGACTTGTGCCGCCGGTACTTGGGCGGCGTGTGGAAGAGACGTGGCACGTGCGTTCTCCGCTCAGGGACAAACCCAAGCGGGGATGTGCGGGGGGTCATCCCCGCTTGCCTTCCCCGCTTGCGCTGTCAGAGAGCCGCACGGCCAACCCTTGGCCGGTTACCTAAATCAAGGTATCGGTAGTACTTACAAAAAGTGGCGGGGGCCGGATTCGAACCGACGACCTCGAGGTTATGAGGCTCCAAAAGGGCCTTGCCGCAACCCACTCGTCTACAACGCTTTACGAAGACTACTACTGGTTTGGGAGGCTTGCAACGGATAGCAACGATTGGCAAGCATTAGCAACGGACCTCATTTTTCGCCGCGCAAACCAGTAGACGTTTGCGGACCCAGATCGGGCGACGAGAATCGAGCGACAGCAGGGGTTCAGGAAGGTTGTCACCCCGAAAACGCCTGAGATTCGAGAGGTTATCATCCCGATGCCGCCCTGGTTCTCGCCACTCTTCTTTCTCTTCGCCCGCTCGAACGAAGAGCAACTCCGACGGCACATCCTCTTCTTGAAGGCCGAGCTGGAGCTGACTCGGGCTCCCGTCCCGCAGAGTCGCATCTTCCTTAAGGATGAGGAGCGGCAGCGGCTGCTAGAGTTGGGTGACGGCATGCGCTCAGATGTGCTGAATTTGGTCTCCATCGTGCACCCACGAACCTACCGCCGCTGGCTGGAGCGGAGAAGTCAGGGGAAGCCGCCGGCGAAGAAGATGGGCCGGAAAGGAACGTCGGAGACCATCCGCCAGATCGTCGTCAGGCTCGCGAGACAAAACCAGTGGGGGTACGGTCGGATTGTGGGCGAATTACGCAAGTTGCGGATCCGCTGCTGTGGCCGCACAACGGTCCGCACAATCCTCAAGGAAGAAGGTATCCACCCGGGCCCGAAGCGAGGACCAGGCACCTGGGACGACTTCATCAAGACCCACGCCGAGACCCTCTGGCAGTGTGATTTTTTCAGCAAGATGGTCATGACAAGCACCGGATTGCGGCAGGCCTACGTGCTGGCTTTCCTGCACGTCAACTCGCGACGGGTCATCTGCTCGCCCGCGACGCTCAAGGCCGACGACAAGTGGGTAACCGAGCAAACGGAGTCGATGCTCGAGCAGGCCCGTGGGATGGAGCTGCCGATCCGTTACCTCATCCGAGACCGCGACTTCAAGTACTCCAAACGATTCGATCAGGTCTTTGCCGACAACGGCACTTCGGTTGAACCCACAGCGCCACGAGCGCCGAATCAGAACGCCTTCGTCGAGCGCTGGATCGGCTCGATTCGGGCTGAGTGCCTGAACCGGTTCATCGTCTTCGGCCTCGGTCACTTCGACCATCTTGTCTCTTCCTATTGCGATTATTATCACGCCTGCCGTCCTCACCAGCGGAAAGACAACAAGCCGTTGCTCGGTGTCTGGCCCGAGGTCGACGACCCGCCTGGCGAGGGCGAGGAGATCGTCTGCCGCCAGTGGCTCGGTGGCGTGCTGAAGCACTACGAACGAACGGCGGCCTGACCAGCTAAAGAACAACTGCTATCGAGACGTTGCGTGGCTTCACGCTTCCCAACCATGCGCCGTTGATGAACCGTGCAGGATTCGTGACAATCGGACGTGACCATTCTCAGCTTCAGGAACGATATCGACCGACGACTAGTGGTCGATATCGTATGACAACCTTGTTGAACGGGACGTCGGACTACTTTCTTGAATAAGACGACGTTGACCGACAGCCTTGCTTGCTGACGCTGGCGACTGTTTTTTGTTTGTCCAGTTATTACCTACCGGAACGTATTCTTTAGTGGGCGGTCTGCCCACATCCGCGCGAAGTGATCTTAAGTGGGACCAGGCTGCGACTGCGGATTGGCCTACGCCCTTGGCGCGACATCGGGAACATCACCAGGATCAAGAATATGCCGTCGCGTTGCTTTCTAATGGCATTGCTGGTCGTCTGCTCCGATTCTTGCCAAGCGGAGCAGGCGAGCGAATCAAAGCCCAACATTCTTCTGATTCTGTCCGATGATCAGGCTTGGGGCGACTACGGTTTTATGGGGCACCCCCGTATCGAGACGCCTAGCATCGATCGGCTAGCAAGAGAATCACTCACATACACGCGCGGCTACGTCACAGCCCCGATCTGTCGGCCCTCGCTCGCTTCAATCCTCACTGGCACCGCCTGCCACCACCATGGAGTGACCGGCAATGACCCGGCCACGGGCGACTCGACGATCCGCAACAGCAGGAGTCGCCGGCACCAACGCCACCACGCATTGCACCAAGCGATCTACGATCGACTGGAGAGGCTGCCGAACCTGGTCCAGCTCTTGAGCGATGCCGGCTACGCCACACTGCAAACTGGCAAGTGGTGGGAAGCCGATCCCAAAAACTTTGGCTTCAGCCACGCCATGACACACGGCGATCCCAAGCGTGGTGCCCGCCACGGCGACGAAGGTCTCAAGATCTCGCGTCAGGGGATCGATCCGATTCGTCGCTTCCTCGACGAAGTGCGTGAGGGGGAGAAACGGCCCTTCTTCATCTGGCACGCTCCTTTTCTGCCCCACGCCCCGCACACACCACCGCGGGACCTTCTAGAGAAGTATCGCCCTCTGGCCCCTAGCGAGCCGGTCGCCAAGTACTGGGCCATGTGCGAATGGTTTGATCAAACCTGTGACGAGTTGCTCGCTGAGATCGACGAACGAGAGCTCCGTGATTCAACAGTCGTGGTCTACGTGACAGACAACGGTTGGATCCAGGACCCTGAAAGGGCCGGCCGGTACGCACCACGCTCGAAGCAAACCCCCTTCGAGGGAGGCATCCGCACCCCGATTATGGTGCGCCAGCCCGACGCCATAAGCTCCAGGATAGACCAGGAGACGCTGGTTTCGGCTATCGACATTGCCCCGACCTTGCTGATGATGGCCGGTCAAACCCCTCCGCCGACCATGTCCGGCATCGACCTGCGAGACCAAGCTGCGCTCAAGGCGCGAGATGCGGTGTACGGGGCGGCTTTTCCTCATGATATCATCGACGTCCATTCCCCGGCCAAAGGCGTCAAGTCACGCTATGTGATTTCTGGCCAGTGGAAGCTCATCGCTTACGGCGATCCTGCAGCCAGGCGAGAGCTGTACGACTTGGCGTCGGACCCTCATGAGGAGCGTGATCTTGCCCGCGAGAAGACCGAGATAGTCGCCCGGCTGACCGATCAGCTGGAGTCGTGGTGGGAGAAATAGAAATAGTTCGTCGGACGGGGCTGCAGATAGCCAAACGATGGCTGAGTTGATTCCATGCAGTTGGCAGTCCATGCATGCGGGTAGCCGTCGACCTGAACATCTCTATGCCCTTAGCGAGGGGACCCTCCTGAACTACCGGCTGCCGACTAGGGTCTCGCGGAATATCGGGAATCCGGTGGATTTTCCGATTAATGGCGTCCAATCTGCCAGTCGCCGGAAGTGACTGCCAGAGCGGAGCCTTTCTGCATCTTTTCCTTTATTCGATCAGGATCCCACGCAGGATCAGCCCATACGACTCTTCTGCGCGTGTTCTACGCGCCTAGCACGACAACCGGAGATTACTGATGAGTCCTAAGAGCTATCTGGCCCGGCTACTCCAAGCTGCGGCGAAGCCGCTTTGCTGCCTATCGGCGGCTCTCTTCGGCTGTCAGGCGAATGCAGCAAGCACCTTTATCGACGGCGTGGGTAGCAGCGGCAGTGCCCCGACACTCAACGACACCCGCGTTGTCGGCGACTTTGACGACGACACGACGCAAGGCTGGACCGGTGTCCGCATGCCTGGTGTGTCCGCTTCGGGTGGCGTACTGAACAACGCCGACACCGACGGCCTGGGCAGCGACGGGAACGGTGACTCTTGGATCTGGCTGAACACGGGATCGAACAACCTCTTCACAGTCGGCGAACTGCCGGGTCAGTACGACATCATTCAGTTCGACTTTCGCGTGGACACGCCCCCCCCCATCGATGGCGGCACGGGCGAGATTGATTCTCGCATCCGTGGTCGCAACTTTGTGCAAGGAACCGCCGCTGGTGGTGGCAGCCTGACTCACGGAGTCACCTACCAGCCGGACAGCTCCTTCCCTATCGACAACAACTGGCGAACCTACACGATCGTCCGCGACTTCAATGACGCGGCCTGGGAAGGCGACATCAACCGCCTCCGTTTCGACTTGTTCGATGGCATTCCGAACTCCGAGGGAGGAGCCGCCGTGCTGGGGGCAAAGTTCTCGGTCGACAACGTCATTCTCGGTCGCACGACATCGACTCTGGCCTTCCCTGAGATCACCCCGGTTCAGCCCAACATGATCCGCAACGGTGACCTCTCCCAGGTCAGCAACGCGGTGTACGGTTCTCCGGACAACGACGTCAGCTTCAACGTCAACGGGGGCAACGGCAACTACGGGCCCTTCCGAGGCAACACAGGCGACGTCGACGATTGGACCCCCTTCAACAACAACCCAAACTCAATCGTCGAGGCCGTCAACGGGCCCGATGGCACGGGGCTAAACTTGCTCAACGCGGACAACGGAGTTCAGGGCTCCTGGTACCTCGACACCCACTGGAGCTCGACGGCCGAACAGTTCTCGCTGAACACCGCGGGCGGGTACCTGAACGGTCTGACGCAGACCGATGTTCTCGACGGTGTCACAATCGACGATAGCGCGACTTACGAGCTCTCATTCGATCTCAACTTCAACGAGACACGGGCGGCCAACCCCAACTCGAACTTTAAAGTTGCTTTGACCGTTGGAGACAACTCTACTGACCCAGGCACGGCGGTGGCTGGATCGCTTTTCGACGACCAGCTGAGCAACATCACCTCGGGCGACACCCAGACGCTGTCCATCACCGGCGCCGCGCTCAAGGCCGCTCAGGACAGTGGTGACCCGATCAATCTGATCGTGCAAACGCAGGCGAACACGTCGATCGTCAACTTCCCGGGCACACCGGTGCCGAACAACCACGTTGACGTGGCCGTGTTCACCCAAGTTCAGGTCGACAACTTCTCCCTGGTTCGCGCGTTTGTCCCCCAGGCCGGCGATTTGAACAAGGATGGTTTTCTCACGACCGCTGACCTCACACTTGCCCAAGACTACCTGGCTGGCAACGGTGGCGAGACAGCCCAGAAACGTCAGGATGACCTGTTCAACGCCCCCTCAGCCCCGTTTGAGGCAGACATTCTTGAGTCGCTGAACCTCACGGACTTTGACCTGACCGGTGATGACTACTTTGACACCGCCGACATAACCGCCTTGGAAGCCTTGCTGCCCGCGCCACTGGACGGCGACTACAACGGCGACGGGAACGTCGATGCCGCTGACTACACCGTTTGGCGAGACGGTGGCAGCCCGGATTCGTCTCAGGCGGGCTACGACCTGTGGGCAGCCAACTACGGCGCCAGTCAGATCTCTTCTTCATTTGCGGCTGCGGTCCCAGAACCTACAGCGGTGTTTCTAATGGGTCTGGCTATGATCGCCGTTCCAACTAGCCGGCGCGGTGGTGCCTGAGACATTGGGCATACCTTTCGTTTCGCTTTTCAGGCGGGGGAGAACCGGGGTGGTCTCCCCCGCCTGATATTGCATCAGGCAGCACAGAAGGAATCGCTTCCCTTCTCTCATGAGCGCATGGCAAGGCTCGACGAGGTGGCCATGCTAGGCTGTCTCCTCCAACCGTTAAGAGTAAAGATCTACCCCCCGACCCTCTCTGTTTGTGTGCGAAAGAATCGACCTTCTGCCTGATACGCAAGCTGTTCGCAATGATCACTGCCCAGCCGGCACGTCTAGTCGTCGCTCTCTGCGCTGCCCTTTCAACGCTGCTCTTCGGGTTGTCTTCCTGCTGCGCAGCAGAGCCACTTAATATCCTGCTGCTCTACGCAGACGACTGGCGGCACGACACCCTAGGAATCGCGGGGAACCCTATGGTTCAAACCCCATCCCTCGATGCGTTGGCGCGCGAAGGCATCCGCTTCACACACAATTGCGTCACCACCTCGATCTGCGGAGTCAGCCGGGCGAACTTGCTCACTGGGCAGTACATGTCGAGGCACGGGTGCCGCGCCTTTTCGGCCTTCGAGACGCCGTGGAGCAAAACCTACCCCGGAAAGCTACGATCCGCCGGCTACTGGGTTGGTCACGTAGGGAAATGGCACAACGGTCGCTTCCCAAAGGGCAGGTACGATTTCGGCAGGTCGTATTACGGCAAGCACTGGTACGACATGGAAGATGGGCGCAGGCTGCATGTCACTCAGCGCAACGAAGAAGACTCTCTGGAGTTCTTGAAGACCCGTCCCATCGGGCAGCCCTTCTGCCTAACCGTCGCGTTCTTCGCCACCCATGCCGAGGACAAGAACCCGAAGCAGTTCTTACCACAGCCCCAGAGCATGTCGTTGTATCAAGACCGTGATGTCCCAATCCCTGTCAATGCAACACAGGAATCCTGGGAGCGTCTGCCTGAGTTCTTCACCGACGCGAACGAAGGGCGCGTTCGCTGGGCGTGGCGGTTCGACACTCCCGAGAAGTACCAACAGATGATGAAGAACTACTATCGGCTGGCGACCGAAGTGGATACGACCTGCGGCAAACTGCTGGAAGAGCTCAAACACCAGGGAGTTCTGGATCAAACCTTGGTTCTCTTCACCACGGACAATGGCTACTACCACGCAGAGCACGGCCTAGGAGATAAATGGTATCCGCACCAGGAGAGCATCCGAGTTCCGCTTATCGTGCGTGATCCTCGCATGCCTAGCAAGCGCGCCGGGAGGACCGACGAAGCCTTTACTCTTAGTATTGACCTCGCCCCGACCATCCTTGCAGCAGCAGGAATCGACGCTCCCGAGCGCATGCAGGGCCGAGATGTCGCTGCGCTGTACACAGCCGAACAGCCCCCGGCGTGGCGACAAGACTTCTTCTACGAGCACCCCACCTTCCGAAACGCCGATTTCATTCCCGCCTCCGAGGCCTTGGTCGAGAAAGACTGGAAGTACATCTTATGGCCAGTGCAAGGTGTCGAGCAGCTCTTCTGCCTCTCCACAGACGCTCTAGAAGAACGCGATCTGGTCAGCGAACCGCGGCACGCGCAACGGCTCGCACGGATGCGTGAACGTTTCGCGGAGCTGAAGGCGGCGGCGGAGTAACGCTGCTGTGCTGTTTCGAGGCAACGCATGCTATAAGCCTCCCGGTTGCCGCTTAGTATCGCCGAACCTGCCCACGCCACCAAATGCGGGCAGAACCGGGCCCTGAAGGCTGACTAAGCACGCCGAGGGTGAAAACGCTGAGAATCCTGCTTCGCCGGCCGATTTGGCCCTCCTATCAGGCAAAAAAGTCCGGCGTTTATGCCCTTTCCCCCCTGGTTTTCTCGGAAAGTACGTCCACTCCGGGGCCAGTCCTGCGTATTTGGATGCTGTTGCGTAGGCAGTTGGCGAGTGCCCCTGCTGCAGTTCCCGCGATTCATCCTTGTTTCGCCTCGCTTTTCGCCTCGCTTCTTATCGTATTGGGCTGACCTGATTGCCACAGGCTCGCCGCTAGCAGTAGGTGGGCGAGCCGCTCACCCGCATCTTGTGACTCTTCTAGCTCACACCACCCCATGCCACGCCAAATGATCCGTTACGCATGCGTAGCCCCGCTCCTTCTCGCCGTGCTCTTCGTGGCCACCACGTCGACCACCGCTCAAACGACGCTCTACGACGGCAGTCAGCCGCTCAACTTCTTTAGCAGCGCGCGTCTGAACGATGACTTGATGCTCAACAACAACCCCGCTAATGCCACCAGAAACGGCATTGTTCAATCTGGCGCCGACCCGAACGTGCTCGAGCAGGGAGATGCGGCGTTGTTCAAAACCGCTGACCGACGAATGGCGACCGTGGATGCCGGCAGTGCCCGTGCTGGCACGGCAGGCATGGCGGTCGGCGCTCCGGCCCAATTCGTGACAAACAGCCCCGGGACAGGTGTAGCTGACACACGCGGCGCTGGCCTAGGCTATGTGGTATTCGATGAGAAGACCACGACCGGCCTGCAGACGCTTGACTTCAGCTTCTACTACAACGACCCAACCCCAAACACCGACAGCACCAACACGGTCGACAATGTTCCTGAGAACTTAAACTTCTCCGGTGGGAACATCGCGGTTCGGATTTTCGGTATTCAGAGCACCGGTGCGCTTATTGACCCGTGGGCGAACGATGACTTCCAGTTGTCGGCGGGTGACGCCAACGCGGGGGCGTCGGTGGCGTCGGGTCAGTATCGCGACATGGACTCGGGCGGCGCCGAGCCGGTTGTCGAACAGTTGCTCTTCAAGCAAAGCCAGTTCGACCTTGATAACCCCGATACGGACATCTTCCTGCCGAGCGATGAGTGGCAATCCGATAGCTTGGTCTTCGATCTGGGCGACGGATACGACTTCCTCTTCATCGCCGTCGCTGGCGTGACGCAGGACAACGTCGCCCCGGCGGAACGATGGGGCTTCGGGGACATCTCTTACGATGCCACGACCCCGCCGGACGGCGACTACAACGCCGATGGCATAGTCGACGCGGCGGATTACACGGTCTGGCGAGATGGCAACAGCCCCGATTCATCGCAGGCCGGCTACGACCTTTGGGCGGCGAACTACGGAACCAGCTTGTTCTCGACGGCGACGGCGACAGCGGCAGCCATCCCCGAGCCCGCCTCGGTCCTGATGGGCTTGCTCGCTGCCGTGGGGTGTGTCGCTTCGGGGCGTCGTCGCTGAGCTGCCCAGCTGACCCGTTCAGTTACGCAGAGGAATTCTAAGCCAGTACTCACCATTGCCTTTTCACCACGTTTGAGGAATCGTTCTAATGAATCTCCGAGTTTTGATTGCCCCGCTAGCCGCGTTGCTCGCGCCTAGCCTAGCCGCTGCGGCCCCCATCCTCTCCTTCGAGTTCAATACGCCTGGCGATACAGAGGGTTGGCAACACAATGGCGGCGCCAACGGTGGCACAACCGGTCTCACCACCGTGACAACATCGGGCGGTGAGGGAGTTCTCACGTCAACGACATTGGGTCCGGCAACCTCCGGCGATCTACGCGTCCTGTACAATCCGGATTTCTCGCTGCCAGCGGGTTTTGATAGCTGGTCGGCGGTCGATATCCGGTTCCGCCAGCTCGATGATCAGGGGGCTCCGCGAGACTTGGCGGGTGCTGACAGCTCGTTGCACTTAGGGATCAACGCAGCCGCTATCTCGATCAACGGTAGCGGATTCGTCGAAGAAACGCCCGGGGACCAAGAGTTCTGGTACACCGCAACGCTCGATATTTCGGGCAATGCCGCTAACGACATCACGCAGATACGGATTGACCCGATTACGACCCTCCGGAGCGCGAACTACGAGCTCGACTACGTCCGACTCAGCGGCGTGCCCGCGATTCCCGAGCCGGCGTCCTTGGCGATCGCTGGCCTCGCATTCGTGTCGCTAGTAACACGTAGCCGTTGCCGAGACTGAGCCGCGTCGCGCTCGTATTCAATCTATGACCCGGTGCGGAAGGGTGCCGCACCGGGTCTCTTACATGCGTGGACAATTGCCGTTGCTTGGGAAAGCGTTGATGCAAACCAGCTCTTGCCGCCAGCCCTTGGCTGCACTCGGTTACCTTTATCTTGCGACAACTGCTACCGCGATCGACTATCCCTACGAGAACGTCGGCTCGCAAAGCGCCGCGATCCACATCATCAGCAGCGACGCAGTCCCGTTCAACAACAAGCTGCTAGGGCTCAACACCAACTTCCCTGAAAACCAGTACGGGCTCGATGGATACGACGACTCAGACGGCCAAGCGCTGATCACCGGCTGGTCTCCACCATCACTAAGATTCCCACACGGCGTGTGGGCGAACTACTACGACTGGGAGGTCGATGGTCGCCGAATCTACGACGACTACGAAACAATCTATCGAGGGGCTGTCGAGAATGTACCCCAGCTAAGATATGGATTTGAAGGGTTCAAGACGCTCCACGACAATCTCGGATTCGATGTGCTCCACACCTGGAACATCAACTACGACAGTCCGGAGAAAGGGGTCGCCCGGCTTCAAGACCGGACCGCGAAAGGCTTCGACGTCAATCGAATCGAACTGGGCAATGAGACTTTCTGGCGCTCTCAACGCAGCAACGCCGTTGCGACCCCAGAGCTCTACGTGGGTGTGGCCCAGGCGCATTCGGTGGCCCTGAAAGCGGAAGACCCGAGCATCCAGGTCTCGGTACCAGTGACTTGGAGAACCGGGGGTTCCGTCCACGGGCCGTGGAACGCCGCCATGGCGGCCGATCAGACCTACTACGACGCGGTAACACTGCACAAGTACATCCGCCCTGGAGACTCGACTGCCGGATTGCAGGAAGTCCTTGACGCTCGCACTCAGATGATTCAGACCGCCGAGGACATCCGAACCCAATTCCCGGGCAAGCCGATCTGGCTCTCAGAGTGGAGCATCGACGGCGGCAGCAACGCCATCAGCGTTCTAGGGCTATCGGACACGTACTTGGGGCTGATCGATCGCCCTGATCTATTCGACTCGTCCGAGTATTTTCAGATCCACAATCATGATCCGATGATCGTGTACGACAAGTCCGCAAACCCCAAGCACGTGAAAACCACACGCGGCGCGGCGTACGACATTCTGCGAAATGTCTTCTTTGACAGCCAGTTGGTTTCGGGGCAGGTGACTTCCAGCCAGATCGTTCCGGGCCTCGACGCCGCGTCGGCGCAGGCGGCCTATCGAGATGGTGAGCTTGTGGTGTACGCGGTAAACAAGTCGCCGGTTAGTGCTCCATTCGACGTCAACATCGACAGCGCCATCTACAACGGCACCTATGTCCATGAGGCACTGCAGTTCAGTGACGTAAACGATTTCCCAACGTTCGATCTCGGCGACAGTGGGCTGAACCTTGTCGCATCGACCCCTGGCTCTATCTCACTCCCCCCGCTATCGATCAGCGTTCTTTCGGGCTTTGAGCTCGCCGAGCCGCCTGCCTACGGCTCATTGCTAGCCGGCTGGGACACCTGGAACAGCGGTTCGAGCCCTTCGGCGTCGTACGCCACGGCGGGGGTTTCAGGTTCCGCGGTCACCACCTCCGAAGGCATCAACTGGCACACGACGGACGAACGGGGCGCCAGCGTTGACGGCGACTGGGGCTCGCACGCCGTCTCGCCATCGGCCGACACGTCTGTTGCGGACACGAATAACCAGAACCTCGAGCTCTCCAACGCCACCACCGCCGGCACGATTACGTTCACCCTAACCAACAACGGGACGACCGATATCGACCTCGACGGCTTCCACTTCGACGCCTACGCCTTCCGCCCGAAAGCGGCAAGAACATATGAGCTGAGCGTGGTATCAGGAGACCTTACCAACGGAGTTCTCTACACCTCTCAAGAACAAGAAATCAGCCACGTCGCCGGAGCCTGGGACAACAGCGCCCATGACGATATCAGCCACTCCTTGCTGGGGCTCGCCGACAACACCCTCGAAGCCGGCGGAACGGTCGATTTCTTGCTGGCCTTCTCGGGCGGAGAGGGGGATGGATCGGGAGGTCACGATCTGTGGGTCGACAACGTGGGCGTGACCGGCTTGTTCCTTGCTGTGGGCGGTGACTTCAACGGTGATGGGATCGTCAACGCGGCCGACTACACCGTCTGGAGGGACCACCTGGGGGCCGATGAATCCTCGCTGGCCCCTGGAACCGGTGACGGATCAGGCACCGTTGACCAAGGCGATTATGCACTCTGGACGGCGTATTTTGGGGGAGCGAACAGCATCACACCGCTAAGCTTTTCAACAATCCCCGAACCGACGTCACTTTGCTTCTGCGGCCTGACGCTAATGCTCGCGACAAGCCGGCGCAGGAATATTCACGGCTCCACATCCCTAAGCCTGCAGCAAGAATCAGATACGCCAGTAGAACCAACGCAACCATCAAACAGGGTATGCAACCTGTGAGATCATCAGAACTTTCCAGCACGGCCTTGCTTGCAATTGCATGCTGTATCCCTTCGGCTTACGGGCAGGTGTCGCTCTACACCGAGGGGCCGGGTGTCAATCCGCCCTTTGATGACATCCGTAACGACATCACAAACGGATACAGCGGGACGATCATCGATGTGAATAACGCGGCTGTCGAAGGGGGCCTTAACGGAGCACTAGGCATTGACGACGGGTTGCGTCTTCACACACTCGCCAACAGCACGCTCCCTGAAAGCAGTTTCGACAATTGGAGCCGCTGGTATCAAACAGACGGTGCCACACAAGTCTTCCGGTTGTTTCCCGGCGAAGAAAACGTTCGCAACGATCGACCGCTGGCTGCCCGAGTCGAAGCCTTTGACGCCAGCACTGGCTGGAACGTTAGCGATGGAGTGTGGCATGACTGGGTTGCACGATACACTATTATCAAGCCGATCAACGCTGCAATCTTTCAGGCGAAAGATCAGGACGACGAAGCCTGGTCGGTCCACCTCAACATGAACCAGGATGGCAGGGTTTCAGTAACTCATAGGCGCCCACTGCCTGGACAGGCAAAGACTCAAACGCTTGTCGAGAACGCTATTGGCCAGCCGTTTGACATCCGAATCCGCGACAACGGGCTCGACTACGAAGTGTACTTTGGCGACCAGCCACAGCCATTCACGACAGGGCAATACACCCGCAATTCGGATCCTGGAGATAATTCCGACACGCGGTTTCGGTGGGGAATCTACGTTGGGGCGAAAGAGGTGCTTGAGGAAGCGATGATTTTCGTTAGCCATGCTTCAGTCGATCCCAACATAGAGTTTCCTACAGAACCAGACCCTGCCTACGGCTCATTGCTAGCCGGCTGGGACACCTGGAACAGCGGTTCGAGCCCTTCGGCGTCGTACGCCACGGCGGGGGTTTCAGGTTCCGCGGTCACCACCTCCGAAGGCATCAACTGGCACACGACGGACGAACGGGGCGCCAGCGTTGACGGCGACTGGGGCTCGCACGCCGTCTCGCCATCGGCCGACACGTCTGTTGCGGACACGAATAACCAGAACCTCGAGCTCTCCAACGCCACCACCGCCGGCACGATTACGTTCACCCTAACCAACAACGGGACAACCGATATCGACCTCGACGGCTTCCACTTCGACGCCTACGCCTTCCGCCCGAAAGCGGCAAGAACATATGAGCTGAGCGTGGTATCAGGAGACCTTACCAACGGAGTTCTCTACACCTCTCAAGAACAAGAAATCAGCCACGTCGCCGGAGCCTGGGACAACAGCGCCCATGACGATATCAGCCACTCCTTGCTGGGGCTCGCCGACAACACCCTCGAAGCCGGCGGAACGGTCGATTTCTTGCTGGCCTTCTCGGGCGGAGAGGGGGATGGATCGGGAGGTCACGATCTGTGGGTCGACAACGTGGGCGTGACCGGCTTGTTCCTTGCTGTGGGCGGTGACTTCAACGGTGATGGGATCGTCAACGCGGCCGACTACACCGTCTGGAGGGACCACCTGGGGGCCGATGAATCCTCGCTGGCCCCTGGAACCGGTGACGGATCAGGCACCGTTGACCAAGGCGATTATGCACTCTGGCATGCAGGCTTCGGTAACTTCGGTTCAGTCAGCTCTACCACCGTACCAGAGGTCAGCAGCTTAGGTCAGCTGCTTCTCATTCTGTCCACGTGCGCATGCTCACCTCGCTACGCACTGTCACGCGTGGGCTATGCGTTCGACTTTTGATTGAACTTATTACCCGTCATCAAATCACTAGCCATCGTCACACGCATCGCGGCACACAGCTACCCTAGGAGAAGTTTATGAAGGCGACAGATCCAAAGAGCCGTGAGGCGTTCACGCTAGTTGAACTGCTTGTGGTTATTGCCATCATTGGCATTCTGGTTGCCCTGCTGCTACCAGCAGTACAAGCGGCGAGGGAGGCGGCTCGCCGAACACAATGCACCAACAACCTCAAGCAGCTAGGCATTGGAGCACTGAACTACGAGTCAACCAACGGGCGTTTTCCAACATGGGGACTTGCCTTGAATGGCTATGGAGCAGGTCTGACAGGGCCTAGTGGCGAGCCAAACGTTCAATCCAAAGCCGCGATTGAAAACCTCTCTTGGTGCTATCAGCTCATGCCCTTCCTTGAAGAGAATGCCCTCTACGATCTGCGGTCCACAATTGGATTAACGCCCGAGCTACTCGGACGTCAAGTCGTTAGTCTGTCATGCCCGACACGCGGACCTAGAATCATTGTTGATTTCGTTGGGGACGAAGCGTTCTACGGTGATTACGCGGCTTTTGCAATGGACTACTACTTCGGAAACAGGGTGACGAACGCATCCGACGTTGACGCCACCGTCCCCTTCATAGATCCAGTTCGTGGAAGTCGCAACGAAGAAGAGGACATTGAGGAGTTCATAAGCCAAGGAGTCATCGGCAGAGGCGGTTTTTTGCGAACCTCCGAATCTGCTGACCAGCTCAGCAAGTACACTAAAGTGGGATTCTCAAAAATTACCGACGGCGCATCAAAGACCGTGATGTTCGCCGAGAAGGCTATGCCAGCGGATCTTTATACGGCCCCAGAGAACCCGACTGAGAGAGGCGGCATTTACGCAGGCGGGTTTGCAACCGTGCGACTTGGTCGTGGCGGTCCCTACCCGGACAGCACTACCACCACTTCGTCCAATTACAAGAAATTCTCGCACAACCAGAGCTTCGGTTCAGCGCATCCCGGAATCCTTAACAGCGTATTCGCGGATGGATCAGTCCGGACCATCAGCATGGATATAGAGCCTTTGCCGTACTATGCCCTATTGCATCGCGCTGATGGCTTGGCCATCGACGCGGACGGCAGCTAGGAGAGGATACAGGTCTTGTGGTGTAAACCACAGACCATGGTCATCGAGCCATGCATCTCCCGTGCAAATCTTAACTCACACAAGACGAATGGTTACGAACACTGCTCTGAAGTCTTGGCGCCTACTCATTCCTGTCGCGCTACTCGTGCCTCTCTTCGGGTGCGGTGCCTCCGACAGCGTCAGATTCGTGCAGGCTTCCAACGACTCCAACATCAAGCAGGTCGCTAGCGTCTACCAGCTGTACGCTTCCAGGCACGGCTATCTGGGGCCTAAGTCGAAGGAAGAGCTGCTAGATTTCTTGATCAGCGACGATCGCATCGCTAGGAACCTAGAGCTAATGGAGATCGATCTGGCGAATGTTGAGGACTGCTTTGTGAGTGAGAATGATTCCGAAGAGTTCCATGTACGATGGGGGGTCTTTATAAATCCTGACCTAGAGCGGTCGAGAGAACCCTTAGTGTTTGAGCGTACCGGCAAAGACAACGTCCGACTGGTCATGCTGTCCAACCGCAAGATCCTTGAAGTTACAGACGACGCCAAGTATCAGGCCCTGTTGAAAGGTAAAGTTTCTTCGACTGATGCAAAGACCGATTTGCAGATCGAAGAAGAGGCCTCTGTGTCAGAGTAGTTAGGACTGACGAGGAAATTTTGTTTGATACCGACAGCTGATTTATGATAATCATCAACGACTTGCGTGCCCTTGTATGGCTTGCTTTAGCACTGCTTTCCATGGTGTTGGCCACGCAGGCTGCTGCAAAAGAGGAGCGCCCGAATGTGCTGGTGTTGTGTATCGACGACCTCAGGCCTGAGCTGGCGTGCTACGGCGCTTCGTACATCCACAGCCCGCACATCGACGCGTTAGCGTCGCGCGGCGTGCTCTTCGAGCGGGCCTACTGCCAGCAAGCGATCTGCGCCCCGTCCCGCGCCAGCATGATGGCGGGACAGTATCCAGATTCGCTGGGCATCTATGACTTATGGTCTCCTCTGCGGCGTACGGTCCCGGACGCGATGAGCTTACCGCGATACTTTTATGAGAGGGGTTACAACACGTCGTCGTTCGGGAAGGTTTACCACCACCACAACGATGATCGCCGCTATTGGTCAAATCTGCCAGACGTCCCGGGTGATCGGTACGCTGACCCGACAACCTTAGGATCCATAGCTGAACGTCGCGTAATCGCTAAGAAGAATAAGCTTACAAGACTTGCCCTGTCGCAAGCCACCAAAGGCCCGGCGGTCGAGTCGGTCGATGTCGATGACGGCGCCTACCGAGACGGCGCGGTCGTTAACCAGGCCGTCGAAGCCCTGAAGCGAGCCGGCGATGAGCCGTTCTTCATGTGCGTCGGCCTCGCGAAGCCACACCTGCCGTTCGCCGCCCCGAAACGGTACTGGGATCTCTACGATCGTGAGCAATTCGAGGTTCCCGAGCGAGCGCTTCCCGATGGCGCGCCTTCCCTCGCCTTCACGAATTGGGGCGAGCTGCGCAGCTACACCGACATTCCGAAGGATGGCCCCTTGAACGACGAGCAGACGGCCGAACTGAAGCACGGGTACGCCGCCTGCGTCAGCTACGCGGACGCGCAAGTGGGCAGGGTGCTGACTGAACTCGATCGCCAAGGGCTGCGAGACAAAACGACCGTCGTCCTCTGGGGTGATCACGGCTACAAGCTCGGAGACTACGGCCTGTGGTGCAAGCACACCAATCTTGAGTTGGACACTCACGTCCCCCTGATCATCTCGGCCCCGAATCTTAGCGCGGGGGTTCGGACCCGAGCTCTGGCCGAGATGGTGGATCTCTTCCCCACCCTAGCAATGCTGACCGAAGGGAGCGTTCCTGACTCCTGCGAAGGCGTGAGCCTCTTGCCGGTCTTGCAGGACGCGACTCAGGCCACTCGCTCCGATGCACTGAGTCAGTACCCACGCGGCTCCAAGATGGGGTACAGCCTACGCACCGACCGCTGGCGCTACACGGAATGGATTCTCTCGGAGTCCAATCGCCTCGTTGCACGGGAACTTTACGATCTCCGGCAAGGCGTGATCCACGATCGCAACCTCGCGGAAGACACCGAGAAAGAGGCCCTTGTCGCTTCGCTCTCACAACGGCTACGCGCGCGCCTGAAGAATACGCCAGCAGCCAAGAACGCCGATTAATCCGCAGCCCAGGAGCAACCCTTTTGCCATGGTTGACGCAAGCTCCTAAGCCCTCTCTTCAAGATGCACAAACGAGCACGCTGCCCTCGCAATCCTGGGATCCGATCCACGCTCGTTGGGCTGGCTATTGCGGCGTGCGGTTGGGGCGGGTTGAGCGCGCTCGGGGCGTCGCCAATCACTCACCCCGAGGGGGGCGACCCGGTGCTCTCGTTCGGACCGGAGCAAGCGTTGAGCTTGCGCTCGCAGAACGTCGAGGCGAGTGGCCGGTGGACGTCCGCACCGGGCACGCCTTCTCAGCGAGCGTATCGCGTCGAATCCAGCGAACGGATGAGCGAGGCGGAGAACGTGCAAGTGCTGGCTTCGATTAACCGGCCTATCCGGCGGGGCGACGTCGTGCTGATCTCGTTCTGGATTCGCCGCCCACATGCCGGCGGTCAGCCCAATAACGCGTGCTTCTCGGTCAACGCCGGAGAGGAGTCGGGCTACACCTATCGGCTGTCGGCGTATCGTGAGTGGAAGCAGCACGTGCGGTCGTTCGTGGCGCAGCTGGATCATAACCCGGTGGACAGCCACCTCCGCATCGACCTGGGTGAGGCGGGAAAGGTCACCGAGATCGCGGACCTGCAACTGCTCAACTACGGACCCGATCACGACATCGCGGAGTTGCCCAGATCAACCGTGATGTACCGAGGACGCGAGTCCGACGCGCCGTGGCGCCAAAAAGCCTTGGAGCGGATCGAGAAGATCCGCAAGGGGGACATCGCCGTTCGGGTCCTCGACGCCAACGGCGACCCGGTCGCAAACGCACACGTCACGATCGCGATGCGACGGCACGCCTTCGGTTTCGGCAACGCGGTCAACTCCGAAGTGCTTGGGGCCGATAAGAGCGAGTTCCCAATCCGGCCCAAAGGGAAAGTGACGGTCACCTGGGAAGACGCCCAGAAGTATCGCGAGGTCGTCAAGAAGTACTACGACCGCGTGACCTTCGAGTCCGAGCTGCGTCCGGGCAACTGGAAACGATCGAAGAGTGAGGATCAAGGCTGGCAAAGGAAGCGGAGGATCCTCTTCGAGCGGACCGTGCCGTGGTTGCAAGCCAACCACATCAAGGTCCGCGGGCACTACATCGCCTGGGCTCCGATGGACTTCAACGCGGACGAGAAACCGTTCGTCGGTGATCCGGCGTCGCACCGCGTGTGGCTCTGGGAGCACATGGCCGATGTGCTGCCCGCAACGGCCCCGTTCGTTTCCGAATGGGACACCATCAACCACATCGTCGGCTGGGGGAAACACACCTACGAGCGAGAGTATGGTGGCCCCGAGATCTACGCCCAGATACTCGCCGAGGCCCGCCGCCTCGCACCCGAAGCGACGCACGCCATCAACGAAGGCAAGGTCCTTCCGGACGGCTACAAGCGAGAACCGTACAAGAAAATCATCCGATTCCTGAACGCGCAGGGCCAGTCGCCCGACGTGGTTGGGTTCATGGCCCACTTTGGACTGACCACGCTGACCCCACCGGAGGAGCTGCTCGTAGTTTACGACGAGTTCGCGCAAATGGCGCCGCGGCTCCAGCTGAGCGAGTTCGATGTCGAAGCGGGAGATGACGACGAGCTGCAGGCCGATTACTACCGTGATGTCATGATCGCTACCTTCAGCCACCCCAGCTTTGAGGCGATCATTCAGTGGGGGTTCTGGGAGCCGATGCACTGGAAGCCCTCGGCGGCTCTGTGGAGAAGTGATTGGAAGCTGAAGCCCTCAGGAGAAGTCTTCGTCGACCTGGTGACCAAGCAGTGGTGGACCGACGAGTCCGTTACGACCGACTCGCAGGGCACCTGCCGGGTGCGGGGTTACCTTGGGACCTATACAGCGAAAGCTGTACACGACGGCGCTACTGTAGAGCAGAGCTTCACCTTGAGTCGCGAAGGCGCCAACCTCACCTTGCAGCTGAAGTGATCAAGACAAGTCAATGAAGAGCGGGGAAAGCGGTCCCTATCACTCCCAGAATAAGGCCGGCGTCTTGAAGCATTCAGCTAGCAACCTGGTTGGGGCGTTGGCACTCGCCCTCTTAGTCACCCCCGCATCGTCTTCTGGCGATCACGCCGTGGTGGTGGGTTTGAAGTGCGACCTGCGCGTCACGCCGCTCGCCGTCGATCGCGCCGACCCTATGCTCTCATGGCGGCTGGAGGGCGGCCGGGCGGGGCTAGCGCAACGCGCCTATCGCATCCAGGCCGCCAGCACAGCGTCCCGGCTGTCGGCACCCGATTTCTGGGATAGCGGCTGGGTGCGGGCTGCGGAATCAGTCGCCATCCCTTACGCCGGCAAGCCGTTCTCGGCGAAGCAGCGCATCCACTGGCGTGTCCGCATCCAGGACGACCAAGGCGACCTCTCGCCTTGGTCCGAACCGTCGTGGTTCGACGCGGGGCTCTTGGACGATGCGGCTTGGCAGGGCGCGGAGTGGATCTCCTGCACACGAGAGATCGATGTGGAACGCGGACCACCTCACGTTATGGGCGACTGGATCGCTGCGGACAGGCAATCCAGCCAAGCAGAGGACGCGAGCTACCATCTCAAGTTTTCACTGCCCGACAAGGAAGTCGTCTACGCAGGCACGTGGTGGAGCCACGTGAAGAAGGGAGCGATCCAGGTCGAGGTCAATGGTCGAGCTGGACTCAGCGGCCCGGAGGGCCCACCGACGATCAACTACAAAGACTACGGTTTCTACCTGCGGCCCGAAAACGAGGTTCGCATCACCCTGACCGATTGCGACCCGGGAACGCCCGTCTCCTTCGGCATGCAGGTAGTCTTCGCCGACGGCAGCCAGCAGATCGTCAAGTCAGACGACGATTGGATCGCCAAAATGGGGCAGCGGAAAACACCGGCAAAAGTTGTGTGCGAGCACGGCGAGGCCCCCCTGGGAGAGGCGATGATCTCCCCCCGGGCCCCACTCGGAGCGGCCTGGTACAAGAAAGACTTCGAGGTCACCAAGCAGCCGACTTCTGCCCGGCTATACGTGTGCGGCCTGGGATACAACGAGCCCTACCTCAACGGCGAGAAGGTGGGGGATCACGTGCTCGATCCCGGCCAAACCGACTACCCACAGTTCGCACACTACTCGGTGTTCGACGTGACGAATAATCTGCGGCGGGGGAGCAACGCCCTGTCGGTGCTGCTGGGGGATGGTTGGTACAACAACGATCGCTGGTTTTCCCACTCACGCCACCGGTATGGCAAGCCAGGCTTGCGTGCGTACCTGGAGGTCCGCTACGCGGATGGGACGCTTGACCATGTCGTGACTAGCGAAGGCTGGCGATGGAAGCCGTCGGGCGTCTTACGGTCCAACGTCTTCCTCGGCGACGACATCGACTACCGAGATTGGCACACAGAATGGCAGAGGCCGGGGACACCCGCGGGCTGGGAGCCGGTACAGACCGTCGAGGCGCTGTCGCCCCGGTTGATCGCACAAGACCAGCCCCCGATCCGCGTCGTGCGTGAGATCGATCCGGTTAGAACCTGGCGCGTCGGAGAGAAGACCTGGATCGTTGACCTGGGCCAGAACATCAGTGGTTGGGTCGGCCTACGCTTCCACGAGCCAGCAGGGACCGTCCTGCGTGTTCGTTGCTCGGAGATGCTCGACAAGGAGGGGCGCCGCCTCGATAACGTTCCCTACTCGTTCTGGAACTGCCACGCTTCGCCGCAGAATCATCATATTATCGCCGATGGGAAGCCTCATGACTGGCGTCCCTACTTCAGCTACCACGGCTTCCGGTACGCCGAGGTTCACGGCCTGAGCGAGCCGCCGACCGCGGGGCAGATCAAGGGGTTGGTCGTCCACACGGACGCCCCGATCAAAGCGACGTTTGAATCGTCCGACCCCCTGCTTGATCGAATCTTCGGTATGGGCGTCCAGACGCACCTCAACAACATGCACTCCGTGCTGGAGGACTGCCCGCACCGAGAGAAATGCCTGTGGGGGGGCGACCTGCATTCATCGTGGTCGACCGGCATGCAAGCCTTGGAGTCGGCGTCCTTCTACCGGCAGCAGGTGCGGCTCTTCTACACACCGCCAATGGACCGGAACGGCATTCCGGGCAGGGTTGGAGTCGGGCTGCGCGCCACCAACTCAGCGGGGGACTTCACTTGGGCTGTTTCTCCTCTGTTCATCGCCTGGCACAGCTACCGCCTGAACGGCGACCTGCAGACCGCCGCCGATCACTACGAAGCGATGCGGCGGTTCTTGAGGTACTTCGAGAAGGCGTCCGACAAGTTGCTGCCACGCCTTCACCGCTACGGTGATCACGCCGCCCCGCAAGAGGTGCCCCGTGCCCCAGCGGACAACCGGCTGATCGCTGCGCTAAACTTCTTTGCGGCCGCGGATCGGTTCGGTCAGATGGCCGAGGCACTCGGCCATTCAATCGATGCCCAATGGAGTCGACGCCTCGCCGAGGGCATCCGAAAGTCGATCCGCGAGACGTACTACGACGAGCAGGATCAGACTCTGGGCAACGGCACGCACGACAGCCTGGCCTTGGCGTTTGACGTGTTCGATCCGGCTGAAGAGAAGGCCGTCGCCAAGTCGTTGGCGAAGGTCTACGAGGACAATGGGGCGAAGTTTGACGGCGGCTTTATGTCCTACTTCATCTACCCTCAGCTCACCGAGCACGGCCACGTCGATCTGGCACTGCGCATGCTCAAAAATCCCGACTACCCGGGTGTGGCGCAGAGCATACGTGACTACGACGCCACGACGATCTTTGAAAGGTTCATCGGCATCTCAAGGGTTCGACAAACACAGCGTTCGCTTGATCACCACGCCATGAACCACCCCACCGCCTGGATGCTGAACTACCTGGCGGGCATCCGCTGCCACCCTGAGGAAGCGGGGTTTCGACGACTGTTGCTTCAGCCGTTCATCCCACAAGATTTGGAGTCGGTCGCAGCGACCATGAAGACGCCTTACGGCACCGTTAAGAGTTCCTGGAAGCAAGAGAAAAAGCGGGTGACATGGAAATTCACGATCCCGGCGAACTCGGTCGCTGAGGTACGCCTTCCGCCGAACATCAGTGGTATTGTATGGAATGGCAATGCCAAACACTTGCCAAAGAACAGGATCGCAATGCAGGCAGGCGACCACCATATTGAATGGAGAATCAATACGCCTCAAGACCATGATGCAGCACAGCGCGTGACACCCTTGAAGCCCCCCGTGGGTCGCCTGGCGATAGTAGTAGATGGCAATTCCCCTGATCCCGACGACATCGGTGCCACCGCGGTCATGCTTGGCTTGCTTGGCAGGGCTGGCTTGCAGGATAGGTTGACTCATCTTTCACACTCATGCGACCTGCGGCCTAGCAGTCGCATCACGAAATCTGACGAGCTTCGCCGCCAGAAAGTCCTGGACAAAGTGTGCCGAGAGGGGCTCGCTCGATTCGGTCCTTACAGGAATTTGGTGCGTCACTACAACTGTAGGCAGGAGCAGGAAGCCGCGGTTGAAGACCTGCGGAAAGCTATCGATGCGTCTACCGCCAACGACCCATTGTGGATAATCGAGGCGGGCGAGCCAGACATCATCGGCTTCGCTCTTCGCGGGTCGCAGCGTTCCAATATTGAGCATGTGCATGTCGTGTCGCACCATCCAGCGAACGACGACAGCGGAGATTTTTTTCAATGGACTGACATCCTTGGCTTCGGTGTCAAGGAGCATCAGATAGGCGATCAGAATACACTGCTCCAAACAGCAAAGAGTCCTTGGGACTGGGCATGCAACCATACCGATTCTGATGTGGGTTGGTTATGGGACCAGCTGCTCTACGCTGAAAGAGACGGCGTCGTAGAGTTTCAGCGGAACAAGTTCGACTGCTCTGACGCTGGCATGCTTTGCTGGTGGATGACGGGCGCCGATCAAAGAGGAGACCGACACGCTACGCCTGAAGTCATACAGAATCTGATCTTAACCACAGCTATGCCATAGATCGTGCACAAACGACTAGATACCCCCACTAATCTCTAGACAGAATCCAACCGAAAGATTGACTCAACGAGGAGGAGAGAGAGCCAACCGCTCCGGCTCGAGACGAATGTATCTTACCCGTATAAGTTCATTTTAATGCCTCTTGCTCAGAGCTCTCCGTAACGATCCTGGTGTAGGACGCCGGCTCGGCAACGAAGCAGATTGAAGGCAAGCCAATCTTAGACGTGTCCACTAGCAAGATAGACTCGTCGGCAGCCGAAAGCATGGTTCTTTTTATGGCGGCGTGATCGAGGGACGCCTCACTCGGGCCGCGTTCCTTGTCGAAGCCCTTGCATGACATGAAGGCACGCCGCAGGGCGAATTGGCGCAGTGAAGATTCGGCGATCGTCCCGGTGAAGCTGGTCCCCTCGTTGTCGAGCTCGCCGCCGGTCGAGATGATGCGGAAACCGTCACGCCCCGCCAGGACCTTAGCGACGTCGAGCCCGTTCGATACCACCGTGATGGGCGACGACGGCGTGAGGTTGCGGAGGATCCGAGCCAGCTCAAAGCCCGTCGTCGAGGCGTCGATACCGATGACGTCGCCCGGCTGGACCAGCTTGGCCGCTTCGGTGGCGATGGCGCGCTTCGCCTCGACGTTCATCACTTGACGCTGCGCGAACGGGGCATCGTGCAGACCCGCCTCGGGGCGAACAGCGCCGCCGTGCGTGCGAACCGCGAGCCCCTCGTCCATCAGCTTGGCGAGGTCACGCCGGATCGTTTCGTCCGTGACCTCCAGGTCTTCCGCAAGTCGCGTGACTTGGACGGCACCGGAGGAATCCAGGAGCTGAAGGATCTGAGAGCGTCTTTCGGTTGCGAGCATCAATAACCACAAACTTCAACGAGTCAATGTTGACATTTGTTGCATTATAGGCCATTCTGCGACCTTGGCAAGAAAAAGCCGCGCGCAAACCAACGCAAACCCACCTTCTCTCCATGGCTGAAACCACTCTCCTCGACGAACTGCAGCACGTCACCCGCCACTGGGACGAATCAGAAACGGAGGGGCTCTCGCCGCTCGAGCGCTTGGTCTACCGCTCGAACTGCCTGGGGGCGGACCAGCGGATCACCAACACCGGTGGCGGCAACACGTCGTCGAAGGTGTTCGAGGTTGATCCGCTGACTGGGGAAGAGTCCGACGTCCTGTGGGTGAAGGGCTCCGGCGGGGACCTGCGGACCAGCAAGGCGGTCAACTTTGCCTCGCTTCACATGGACAAGCTGCTCGGCCTTCAGAAGACGTACGCTGCCGCGGAAGAGAGAGGCCCCAAGACCCCGGCCGAAGACGCCATGGTCGGGTACTTCCCGCATTGCACCTTCAACCTGAACCCCCGCGCGTCGTCGATCGACACCCCGCTACACGGGTTCCTGCCCGCCCGCCACGTCGATCACATGCACCCCAACAGCGTGATCGCGGTCGCCGCGAGCCGTAACAGCGAGAAGCTCACGCAGGAGATCTTCGGCGGCGAGATCGGCTGGGTGCCTTGGCTGCGTCCCGGGTTCGAGCTCGGTTTGGTCATGCAGAAGGAAGCGGAGGCGAACCCGTCGCTCAAGGGCCTGGTGATGGGCCAACACGGCCTGATCAACTGGGCCGATGACGACCGTGAGTGCTACGAGCTGACCCTCTCGCTGATCGAGAAAGCGGCTCGCTACATTGAGCAGCACGACAAGGGGGCCCAAACCTTTGGCGGCGCCAAGCACGAACCGGTCGCCGAGGGCGACCGAGACGGCTTGCTCGCCGAGTTGCTTCCTTGGTTGCGAGGGCAGGTGACGCACGAAGGGCAGCGTCTGATCGGGACCGTGCAGACCGACGCGACCATCCAGCGGTTCGTCAACTCGCACGACGCACCGCGGCTGGCGGAGCTGGGCACCAGCTGCCCGGACCACTTCTTGCGGACCAAGATCAAGCCGCTCTACGTGGATTGGGACCCGGCGCGTGAGGGCGTCGAGGAGCTGAAGCAGAAGCTCGTCGAGGGCATGGCCAAGTACCGCGAGGACTACGCCGCGTACTACGATCGCTGCAAGCACGCCGACTCTCCGGCGATGCGGAACCCGAACCCGAGCGTCGTGCTCATCCCCGGCGTGGGCATGGTTGCCTGGGGCAAGAACAAGAGCGAGTCGCGTGTCACGGCCGAGTTCTACAACTGTGCCGTCGAGGTGATGCGCGGAGCCGAGGCGATCGACGAGTACATCGCCCTGCCTCAACAGGAGGCGTTCGACATCGAGTACTGGCTTCTCGAGGAGGCCAAGCTCCAGCGGATGCCCGCCGAGAAGGAGCTGGCGCGACGGGTCGTGATCGTCGTGGGGGCCGGCTCGGGCATCGGGAAAGAGGCCGCCCACCGCTTGGCGAAGGAGGGTGCCCACGTCGTGTGTGCCGACCTCAACGCCGACGCCGCCCAGGCGACCGCGGACGAGCTGACCGCCGAGTACGGCCAGGGCATCGGCGTCGCGGGCTCGGGCGTGTCGGGCTGCGGCCCCGCCCTCGGGGTTGGTGTCAACATCACCGACCGGGAGTCGATCCGCGACCTCCTCAGAACCTCGACCCTCGCCTACGGCGGTGTCGATCACCTGCTCGTCACCGCCGGCGTGTTCTTGCCGCCCGACCGTGAGGGCAACCTGTCCGACGACGCTTGGCGTCTGACCTTCGAGGTCAACGTCCACGGCGCCTACAACGTGGTCGACGAGGCCAAACGGCTGTTCCGCGACCAGGGGCTGAACGGTTCGGTGGTCCTCACGACGAGCGTCAACGCGGTTGTGTCGAAGAAAGGCTCGGTTGCCTACGACACCTCGAAGGCGGCCGCTAACCACTTGGTGCGTGAGTTGGCGATCGAGTGCTCGCCCTACGTTCGGGTGAACGCGGTCGCCCCGGCGACGGTGGTCGAGGGCTCGACCATGTTCCCGCGCGACCGGGTGATCGCTTCGCTCACAAAGTACGAGATCCCGTTCGAGGAAGCGGAGGGCGACGACGAACTGCGCTCCAAGCTCGCCGGCTTCTACTCGCAACGCACGCTGACCAAGCAACCGATCACTCCCCGCGATCAAGCGGAAGCCGCCTACTTCCTCTTGTCGGATCGCTCGAGCAAGACGACCGGCCAGGTCATCAACGTCGATGGGGGACTCCACGAAGCGTTTCTGCGATAATCGCTCCTCACTTCGTTGCTTCTCTCTTCAAGCTGCCTACTCGTCATGTCATCCGCCCACCTTGCAATCGATCTCGGCGCGAGTTCAGGCAGGGCCATGCTGGGGCTGCTCGAAGGGGAACCGCTGTCGCTCCGCATCGAAGAGGTCCACCGTTTCAAACACGTCCCGCTCGAAGCCCCCGGCGGGCCGGTGTGGGACCTCACGGGGATCGCGAACGAGGTCCTGCTCGGCGTTAAGCTCGGGGCCGAAGCGGCCCGGGCCGCAGGCGTTGAGCTCAAGAGTGTTGGCGTCGATACCTGGGGCGTTGACTACGGGGTCGTAAATCAACACGGCGAGCTGATCGGCTTGCCGCACTGCTACCGCGACCCAGCGAACACCGCCGCGCGGGGGGAGGTGCTAGGAGAACTAAAGGGGGGTGCCGAATCGCTCTACCGCCGGACCGGCATCCAGCCTTTGCCATTCAACACGCTGTTCCAGCTCTGGGCGCGGGTGCAGAAGGGTTCCGAGATGATGCCCACCTCGGGGCGCGTGCAGTTGATGCCCGACCTGCTCCACTTCTGGCTCAGCGGGACGCACTCGAACGAAAGAACCAACGCCTCGACCGGCGCGCTGCTCGAAGCGAGCACCGCGGACTGGGACCGGGCGAACCTACAGCAGTTGGGAATCCCCCAGGACTGGTTTGGATCACTCTGCGCCCCGGGCACACGGCTCGGCAAGCTGCGTCCCGAGCTCACCGCCGGCCTTGGGGTCAGCCCCGAGATCGAGGTCGTGGCCCCGGCCACGCACGATACAGCCTCCGCCGTGGCGGCGGTCCCCGCCACGGGACGGGAGCCCGGCACTTGGGCGTACCTCTCCAGCGGCACCTGGTCGCTGCTGGGCGTGGAACTCGCCGAGCCGATCGCCACCGCCGAAGCCTTCCAGGCCGGCTTCACCAACGAACTCGGCGTCGACTGCCAAGGCAAGCCGACCGTCCGCTTTCTTCGGAACATCGGCGGGCTGTGGCTCATCCAGGAGCTCCAACGCGACCTCGCCCTGCAGGGGAGCGAGCACAGCTTCTCCGACCTCGCGGCCCTCGCCGTCAAGGCGGAGCCATTCCGCACGCAGATCGATCCAAACGCTGAGGACCTCGCCGCCCCCGGGCAGATCGTCGCGAAGCTGCGCGGGCACGCGGAACGCACGGGTCAGCCACTTCCTACGAGTCCCGGCGAGCTGGCGCGTTGCTGCCTGGAGAGCCTCGCGCTGTGCTACGCGGAGACGTTGGACCGACTCGAGCAGATCACCGGCCGCAAGATCGAGGTCCTGCACGCCGTGGGGGGCGGCATCCAAAACGACTTCCTCAACTGCCTCACCGCCGCTGCCATCGGGCGACCGCTCTTCACCGGCCCGGTCGAGGCGACGGCGATCGGCAACGTGCTGGTCCAGGCGATGGGGCTCGGCCTGATCGAGGACCTGGCCGAGCTGCGTCACCTAGTCGCCCGCTCGCTTCCGCCACAGCAGGTCGATGCCTCGGAGGTTCCGAGCGACTGGACATCGGCTCGCGAACGCTACACGACTATCGCTGGGCAATCTGCTTAAGGATCAACCGAGATGAGCGACCAAGCCGCCTACCGCCTAGCCAGAGAGCAGTTCGCCGAGAGGGGCGTCGATGCCGATAAGGCCATCGACTCGATGGCGGCGTTCCCAATCTCAATCCACTGCTGGCAGGGCGACGACGTTGCCGGCTTTGAGGACAGCGGAGACGCGCTGGGCGGCGGGCTCGCCGTGACGGGCAACTACCTCGGGCCGGCACGGAACGCGGACGAGCTGCGTCAGGACGCCGACCAAGCCCTCGCCCTGCTCCCCGGCAAGCACCGCTTCAACCTGCACGCGATCTACGCCGAGACGGACGGCGGCCGCGTCGAACGGGACGAGCTAGAGCCCAAGCACTTCTCGCGTTGGATTGATTGGGCGAAAGAACAGGGACTTGGGCTCGACTTCAACCCGAGCTACTTCTCTCACCCCCAGGCGGCGGAAGGGCTCACGCTCTCCCACCCTGACCCGGCCGTGCGTGGGTTCTGGGTCTCGCACGGACAAGCATGCCGACGGATCGGCGCCGCGATGGGTGCCGCTACCGGATCGCCCTGTGTGACCAACGTCTGGATTCCGGACGGCTCTAAGGACACCCCCTTCGATCGGCGAGCCCCGCGGGAGCGGCTCACCGAGTCGCTGGACGCGGTCTTCTCCGAACAGCTCGATCCGACGCACCACCTCGACGCGGTGGAGTCGAAGCTCTTCGGCATTGGTGCCGAGAGCTACACCGTGGGCTCGCACGAGTACTACCTCGGCTACGCCGCCAAGAACCAGAAGCTTCTGTGCCTCGACACGGGGCACTTCCACCCGACCGAGGTGGTTTCGGACAAGCTGTCTGCCGTGCTTTGCTGGGTTCCCGAGGTCTTGCTGCACGTCAGCCGGGGCGTGCGGTGGGACAGCGATCACGTCGTGGTGCTTAGCGATGAACTACGGGCGATCGCCCGCGAGATCGCGTTGCACGACTACGCCTCGCGGGTGCACATCGGCCTCGACTTCTTCGACGCCACGATCAACCGGGTCGCCGCCTGGGTCATTGGCATCCGGGCGACGCAGCGGGCCCTGCTCGAGGCGCAACTCGAACCGGTCGATGCCCTCCGACAGGCCGAAGACCGAAGGGACTACACCGCTAGGCTGGCGCTGATGGAGGAGCACAAGAACCTCCCCTACGGGGCGGTCTGGGAGGAATACTGCCGCCGCCACGACGTCCCCGCCGCGGGGTGGCTCGAGTCGGTGCGGCGTTACGAGAGGGACGTTCTCTCTCAGCGTGCGTAGGGCGTCTCGGTTCGAATCGAAGTCTTATCTGAGCGAAGAGGAATCCGTGGAAGAATCCAAGTCTGAAGGCGGCGAGTTCGAACGCGAACGCGTCCCCGAATCGCACCTGCTCGGGCCCGGCAAGTTCTGGGGCATGTACGCCGGCGAGCACTGCGCGGGGACCGAGTTCATGATCGGGCCGCTTTTCCTGGGTGCCGGGGCGTCGTTGGGCGATCTGGTGCTCGGGCTTCTGCTGGGCAACGTGCTCGCGGTGCTCACCTGGCGGTACCTGGTGGTCCCGATCGCCATCGCGAAGCGGTACACGCTGTACTACCAGCTCGAGCGCATCGCCGGCTCGCGCTTGGTGAAGCTCTACAACGTCGTCAACGGCGTGCTGTTCTGCTTCCTCGCCGGGGCGATGATCACCGTCTCCGCCAGCGCGGTCGGCGTCCCCTTCGGGATCGATTACGAAGTCCCCGAGAGCATCTTCGGCCTCGGCCCCCTCTCCTTCACCGCCCTGGTGGTCCTGGTTGGTTTGGTGATCTCGGTGGTGGCTTCCAGCGGCTACGCGACGGTCGCACGGGTAGCGAACCTGGCGGCTCCCTGGATGATCATTGTGTTCGGCGCGGCCGGGCTGGTCTCGCTTGGGCAGATGGAAGTCAACAGCCTCGGTGACCTGACGAAGGGGGAGTACTGGTCGCAAGCGGTTGACTTCGTTGCGACCGAGTACCAAGAGAAGGGCGACACGCCCCCGGTGTTCGGGTTCTGGCAGATCGTGCTGTTCGCTTGGCTCTGCAACGGAGCGATGCACTTCGGGATGGCCGACCTGTCGATCTTCCGGTTCGCCCGCGATAAGTCGTCTGGTTGGGCACCCTCGATCGGCATGTTCTTGGGTCATTACATGGCTTGGATCGCCGCGGGCTTGATGCTCGCGGCGCAGATCAAGTTGAGCAGCGACACGACCGCCAACCCCGGGGTTTTGGCCCACACCGCGCTGGGGTGGACCGGCATCCTCTGCGTGGTCATCGCGGGCTGGACGACCGCCAACCCGACGATCTACCGCGCAGGCCTGGCGTTGCAGGGAGTCTTCACCAAATCAAGCCGCGTCCGGATGACGCTCTTGGCGGGGCTGATCGCCACGGTGGCGGGGGCCTTTCCGAACCTTTCGGGTAGGCTCCTGGGTTTCGTCGGCACGTACGGCACCGTGCTCGGCCCGATGGGGGCGGTGATCTTCGTCGATTACTACTGGTTCCGTACCCGGCAGGCGGACGAGCCGGCCGTCCGCAGCGGATCGACTTTCAATCTGGCCGTCCTGGTCGCATGGCTCCTGCCCGTGACCGCCGGCTTGTACTGCATCTTCTTTGTGTTCAAGCAGGGGACCGACGCGGCGTACTGTGTGATCCCCTGCTGGATCGTTTGCGGCGCCATCTACTGGGCGCTCCGGTCCGCTTTCATCGGCACAAGTGATACCCCGGCCATTCCAGAGCCCCCCCAATGAACGCCCCACTCTTCTTGATAGGTCTGATTGCCCTAGTGGTGACTCTCATTTCGCCAATCGCCTATGTGACCGGCGGCGTCAGCCTGCCCGCCGCGCAGTGGGCGATGCTGTTCGGCACCTTCGCTTGGTTCATCGCCAGTGGAACTCGGCTGATGTCATCCCCTGAAGTCGAATCCACTGAGTAACCTGACGAGTGAGAAATGCCAAGCAGTTTCGATCCGCAGTTCCCAAGCGTCGGTGACTTGCGTGCTCGGGCCCGACGCCGCATCCCCCGCTTCGCTTTCGAGTACCTCGATGGCGGGTGCAACGAGGGGGTCAATCTCCACCGCAACACGGCCGATATCCGCGAGATCGAACTGATCCCGGAATACCTGACCCAGCACGGCGGATCCAGCACCAAGACCGAGCTGTTCGGGCACGTCTACGACGCCCCCTTCGGCATCGCCCCCGTGGGCCTGCAAGGGCTGATGTGGCCCCGTGCGCCCGAGATCCTCGCCAAAGCGGCTCGCGAGAAGAACATCCCGTTCGTGCTGAGCACCGTGACGACGAGCAGCATCGAACGCATCGGTGAGATCTCCGAGGGGTCCGCTTGGTTCCAGCTCTACCACCCGGCCGAGGAGCGGGTGCGGGACGACATCATCCAGCGCGCCAAGGCGGCCGAGTACCCCGTCTTGGTCATCCTCTGCGATGTGCCCACCTTCGGTTACCGCCATTGCGACATCCGCAACGGGCTGGCGATGCCGCCGAAGATGACGCTGGCCAACATCCTCCAAATCTTAGGGAGCCCGACTTGGGCACTCAAGACGCTCGTCGCCGGCAAGCCCAACTTTGAGACCCTGCGTCCCTACATGCCGAAGGGCCTAAACCTCAAGCAGCTGGGGGCCTTTATGGACAAGACCTTCTCGGGACGCTTGAACGCCGAGAGGATCAAGCCGATCCGCGACATGTGGCCGGGAAAGCTCGTCTTGAAAGGGGTCGCCAGCCTCGCCGACGCCCGGATGGCCTGCGACCTGGGCTTGGACGGGATCATCGTCTCGAACCACGGCGGCCGCCAACTCGACGCCGGCCAATCGTCGATCAAGACGTTGGGAACAATCTCCGCCGAGGTCGGCGACCGGATCACCGTGATGATGGACAGCGGCATCCGCTCGGGCCCCGACATCGCCCGAACGCTGGCTAGCGGTGCCGACTTCACCTTCCTCGGACGCGCCTTCATGTACGGCGTCGCGGCGCTCGGTCAACGTGGCGGCGACCACACCATCACGATCCTCCAACGTCAGCTCCAGCAGGTCTTGGAGCAATTGTGCTGCGAACGCATTGGTGACTTACCACAGAAGCTAGCTTTGAGCAATCTACGGTAGCCGCTTTGCTATACCACTTCGGCACGCCACACATGTCTTAACGGCAACAGCCCCGGCACCGGACGACGCTGCTATTGTACCGTCATTCGGTATTTTCCTGGCTTCAACAGATAGGTCTGACCGCCATCCGTCGTTACCAGATCAGCCCCCTCCTCCATATGGACCGAAGGCGTGCCATCGGCTAGGTGCGGCGGCTTGAAGGTTGCTGTCGTGTTAGGGGGAACAACCGCCTTCACGAACAGCTTGCCCCCTTTCCTTATCCAACCGCAAGATGCCTCACCATAGGGGGTATCGAGTGATGCCGAGGCCGAGGTCAGTCCTCCTCCCGGATTGGGCTGAAGCAAGAAGTGCTTGTAGCCAGGTTGATTCGGATCGGGAGCGAGGCCTGCGATTCGTTCGTACATCCACTGGCCGATGGCTCCGTACGCGTAGTGGTTGAACGAGTTCATTCCCGCGTTGCCGAACCCGTCCTCGTGGCTGTAGCTGTTCCATCTCTCCCACATCGTCGTTGCGCCCTGGTTGATGGAATAGAACCAGGACGGGTAGGTCTCCTTGAGCAGCACTTGGTAGGCCTTGTCGGAATGCCCAAGTTCGTCGAGTTGTGGCGCTAAGAGAGGCGTGCCCAAGAAGCCCGTGCGGAGATGACCACCAGCGTCATCGATGAGTTGCAGGAGGTTCACGGTTGCCGGCTCACGCAATCCCGGCTCGAGCAAGTCGAACGCCAGTGCAAGCAGGTAGCCGGTCTGGGTTTCGTGATCAGCAATCATCTGCCCCGATGAATCAAAGTACTCGGCTGAAAACGCCTTGCGGATTTCGCGGTGCAGTCGCTCGTACTTCGCTGCATCCTCAACGTGATCGAGGGCGAGCGCCGCCTTATGCATCAAAGCGGCGCAGCGACCGAAGTACGCGGTAGCGATGAGATCTAGCGGTGTGTCCGACCGAGAATTCTTGGTCTCCGGGTAGGGCTGTAGCCAGTCGCCAAAGCCATGCCGTCTAACCATGAAGTCCTTGGCCTCTCGCTCGTAGGCCGCAGTCCACTTGGCCATCATCCCATAATTCTCATGCAAGAGTCGACGATCGCCGGTACGCACGTAGACCTCCCAGGGGCCGACAACGGCCACATCCCCCCATCCCGGGCTCCCGCCTGGCTCAAGCGTGTTGGGGACCACATTGGGGACGATCCCTTCGGGCGTCTGATCTTCGCGGAGACTCTGTAACCAGCTCGCCCAGAAAGAGTGAACGTCGTAGTTGAAAATCGAGGTCGGACAGAACACCTGAGCGTCGCCGGTCCAACCGAGTCTCTCGTCGCGCTGCGGACAGTCTGTCGGGATGTCCAGGTAATTTCCTCGCTGGCCCCAAGTGATGTTGGACTGCAGCTTATTGAGCTTCTCGTTAGACGAGGAGAAGCTACCCGCCTGTTTGAAGTCAGAGCGCAAGACGACGCCCGTAACCCAGTCCGTGCTGGGAACAGCTTCTTTTGGGACCCCGCTAACTTCTACGTATCGGAATCCGTGGAAAGTGAACGTCGGCTGCCACTCCACGACGCCGGTCGCGGCCGGTATGTAGGTGTCGGTCGACTTGGCGCTGCGGTAGTTCTCAGTGTAAAGCGTGCCGTCCTCGTTAAGCATCTCCGCAAAACGCAGCGTAACCAGAGCGCCCTCCACCACGGGCAACCGCACTCGGGGCCATCCAACAAGGTTCTGTCCCAGGTCGAAGACGTGCTTGCCAGGCGATGGCGAGCTGACTTGTACGGACTTGACCTCCTGCGTTGCCCGTATCGGGTGATGCCGCTTTGGCTGCAGCCTAGGCCCGTCGCCGACGGGATGCGTAGTGACCCCAGTCCAGGTGGAGTCCTTATAGCCATATCGGCTCCAGCCCGGCATTTCGAGGCGTGCGTCGTAGTCCTCTCCATCGTAGATGCCCGAGCGCCGCATGGGGCCTTGCCTCGAGGCTTTCCAGCTGCTGTCGGTCGTCACCACTTGGGTGCTGCCGTCTGCGTACTGGATCTCCAGCTGCACCAACGCACTCGGCACAACAAACGGATAGACGTCTCTCTTTCGCATCATCCGACCTGCGTACCAGCCCTCTCCCAGCACCACTCCGAGGGCGTTGCCGCCCTCGGCAAGGAGCGAGGCCACATCGTAGGTAAGCGTTTCGACCCTCGCGTGATACGGTGTCCAACCAGGGGTCAGGTGATCGCCGCCAACTCGGTGACCGTTGATATACGCTTCGAAGAGCCCTTTCGCCGTAACATACATGCGCGCTGATACGACCGGCGAGGGAGCCATAAACTCTTTACGAAGATACTCAGGTGCGTAGGCCGATGGGATCAAAGTATGCAAATTCAAGCGACTCCCTTCTCGAGTCGTCGATGTGAAGGACTCCCCCCCTTTGCGATAGGTGATCACCAGTTGTTTGGGGAATCCCGGCGCCGGGTCACTGCCAGCAAAATCATTGCTGGCAGTGACGGGCCTGCCCCACGCATCGATCAGCCTTCTAATCTTGCCGGTCAGATCAACCTGCCGTTCACGATCGCCTGCGACACCGTAGCTGGCGCGGACGACCTCGATCCTCTTTGCAAGCGGCTGTGTCTCTTCCGAATGAATCCACTCCGCTTTCCAATCTCTATTATCAAGCAACCCGAGCTCGAAGCGAGCGGGATCACTCCAGTGCGACTCACGCCCCCGTGAATCCCAGTACTTAACCCGCCAATGCGCGACATCACGTGAAGCCAGCGTCTTCCCTCCGTAGGGCACATAGACGGACTGGTCAGACAAACGTTTACCCGAGTCCCAGTAATCGGCGTCTTCGGGCAAACCAGTCGCCGACTTGCCAACGACGATCCGGTAGGCGGACTGTTTTACAATGCCATCATCAACCGGAAGCCGCCAAGAAAAAGTCGGCCGAGGATCATAGAACCCCACAGGGGCATTGAATCCTTCGCTGAGTGTTAGTCGATGCGGCGCCGGCGCTTCGGCGACAGCTCTGCCTGGCCCGATAGCCAAGACGGACATACCAAAGAATAGGAGGTACGAGGCAGATGATTTGCAAGTAGACATATACCGAGGTAGATCCTGTTTTTTTACGGAAGCGGTCCCATCGGTGCGAGCAACCGGCTATTGGTTAGGCATCACACTGGAGAGACTTTCCTTTATGGCCGTGAAGCGATCGTCTGCCGCCACGTTATACCATTCGTTGGGGTCGTTTTGGTGGTCGTATAGCTCTTCTGATCCATCTGCGTACTGGATCAGTCGCCAACGCCGGCTCCGCGCAGAGTACACGCCTTTTTTTACGCAGGTGACTACAGTGCGTTTCGACTCGGCCTCTGGTTGACGCAACCGTGGCGTAAGAGACTCGCCATCCAACCCCGCCATCGTTGGCAGGTCACACAGATCGATCAGTGTCGGATAGAGATCGATCAGGCTTACAGGCTCGCCGCATTGTTCGCCCACCCGGCAAATTGCTTGGCCCTCGTTCGCGGGTACGATAATAAGTGGCACGCGCGTCGATCGCTCCCATCCGGTTGTTTTTCCCCAGTGCTCTTTCTCTCCGAGGTGCCAGCCATGGTCACTCCACAGCACGACAACGGTGTTGTCCGCATAGGGGCCGCTGTCGAGCGCATCGAGCAGATTGCCGATCTGCGCGTCGACGAAAGAGATGCACGCCAAGTACGCTGCGACCGCTTCCTTCCACCGGCCGTGTCTGAGCACGCTTTCGTGGAGACCCGCCGTTTGGATCGAATGAGCTAACTCGATTGCGGGCGCACCCAAGTCGGAAAAGTCGTTGGCCGGAACCTCCGGCGCTACGGTTGAGTCGATCGGGTAGAGGTTGAAATACTCCTGAGGCGCGTACAGCGGTATGTGGGGTCGATAGAATCCCACCGCCAGGAAGAACGGCTGACCCGACTCGCCCTGGTGCTGCAGCTTGCTCGCCGCCCAGGCACCAACTTTGCCATCGCCCATCTCGCCATCCGGCACGTCAACCGCCCCCCAATCGAAGGAGCTAAACCGTCCGGGTTGCAGCTCCTGCCGATCGTTGGGCATTCCGTTTAAGGGACGCAGTGCGAATCGGGGCTCGGCCTTCTGCGGCTCTTTGCTAGCGTAGGGACTCCAGCGTTGCTCGGGGTAGAACGTCTCTTCATAGAGATCGTTAAACTTGCGGTGCATCAGCTTCCCTGTGCCTAACGTTCGGTAGCCATGGGCGTGGAAGTGCTCCGGGAGCAGAACCAATTGGGGGTGCAGCTTGCGGATCTGCTGACGGTTGTTGCAAACGCCGGTATTAAAGGGCTGTTTGCCGCTGAAGACGGCGGCCCTCGAAGGGCCGCACAGCGGAGCCGCGCAGTGGGCGTTGGAAAAGACCACCCCTCGGCTCGCCAGGCGATCCATGTGGGGCGTCTTCACCTGGGGATGCCCATTCAGAAAGCCGACCCAGTCGTTCATGTCGTCAACGGCGATGAGCAGCACGTTCGGACGGGCATGCGCGCCGAGGGAGCCAGTGGCGATGAGCACGACCAGGAGAGTAGCTCGGTGCAGCATGTCGAATCAGCTCAGCTAGAAATGGTGATGCACCTTTGGGATTGGGTGCAGCACAGGCCAATTGTTGCTTAGCAATAAAGGCGCACAGCCAAAGAGGGCTGGCGGATGGCGCAGACCTCCGTCAACGAAGCCGCAGTAGATGCGAATTCGGTAACCCCTGAGGGCCTCGTCCTTCGAGCTGCTGTGCAAGCACAGTACACCCTAGCGAACTTCGATCACCGAATTACCTGCCAACTCTTCGACAAGCTTCCAGTAGCCGCCTTCGAGCACGGCCTCGACTTGGTGATTGTTGACGAAGACGCTGATGGCGTTGGGAACTGATGGGACATGCACCTCGGCCGAAACCCCCTCGGGCAGTTCTACCCGCATCTTGAAATCATCGGAATTACGCCAATCGATTCTGATCGGCCCATGCTGCGTGGGAGTCACCCCCCGTGCGAACTCGAGACCACTCGTGTGCGGGCGTATAATCGCTCGATCCCAGCCGGGGCTGAGGGGCTGTACGCCCAGGACGTATCGTGGGAGCAGGTTGGCGGGGGCCGCTCCCCAGGCGTGGTTCCAATCGAGGTTGGCCTTGGCCTCAACGTTCCATGCCTCCCACGTGATTGTCGCGTCGGAGTCGAGCATGTGCCGCCAACTCCTGTCGCCCGGAGCGATCATCATCTCGACCGCGGCCTCGCCGGCCCCGTTCTCAAAGAGCGCTTCAAGCAAGTACTGCGAGGCGTAGACCGAACATTGCATCCCGCGATTGATCAGCCAATCCGTGACTGATTCGCGATGCTCCTCGTCGACAAGACCAAAGGCCAGAGGGAAGAAGCTCGCGTGCAAGGAGTTGTGGTCGACATTGCGGCCGTCGCGGTACAGCCCGCGCTCGGCGTCGAACAGTTGGCTGTTGAAGGCCTCCTTCGCCCGGTCAGCGTGCTTCGCATACTTCACCGCGTCGGAGTGGGCTCCGACCACCTCGGCCAGTTCCACCATCTTGGTGACAGCTGCCAGATGGAACGCGTTGACGACGGTGTTCACTTCGGATTGGACGTGGCCATCGCGTTCTTGCGGCGGCCAATCAACGATGTCGTTCCATTCGATTTGGCGTTGGCTGCTTTGAACGAGTGCCGTGTCGTTGCATCTTTCGATGAGCGTCTTCGATTTCAGGCCTTCGTATTGCCGTGTGAGCCAGTCGATGTCCCCGAAGTGCATCCAGTCGGCGTGGGCCATGAACACCATGTGGGGCGCCCACTCCGAAGGCCAAGTCGGGTACTCCATCAGCCATTCGAAAGTCCGCCGAGCCGCCGCCGGATCGCCGCTCGTGTAGTAATCGCTTAATTGGTTCAGGTAAGCGTCGGCTTCATATGGGATCCGCTCCCGGTCGCCATCGACGTAGATGCCCGAGAAAAGGGTTGCCTTAATGGAGTAGTGGCAGAGTTCCCAGACTTGGTTGAGGGTCTCATCGGAGCACGCAAACGAAGCGGCGTTGTCGTCCCAGCCTCTGGGGAAGGCAGCGCGACGAGAGATGTGGCCGACGCACAGATCATCCGTAACGCCCTCGATTTCAACCCACCGGAATGGCGTGAGAACACCCCACTCGGGCGGCGTTAAGACCGCCGGGGGAGCGGTATTCCCGTATCGCCCCTGGCGGTTGCCCTCCTGTGTGTTCCGCTCATCGGCCGGTGGCGCTACGATGACTCTCTCCCCCGGCTTGGCTTTGATTGCCACCTCGCTGAAACGCACCGTACCGGGCGGATCCCGATCGATCGACCCGTCGTCGCTCAGCTTCTCGCCAAAACGCACGACGACCTCGCCCTCGCATCCTTCCGGAGGAGTGAACTCGATATTGCCGAAAGCGACACGCCCGAAATCAATCAGCAGATCGCCATCTGGCTGACTGCTGATTGCCATCGGACTTTGTCGCGTGAGCGCGACAAAGTCGAACGCAAAGGAGAGCGAATCGACTGAGCTTGCGACGCGAGGGGAGCGGTAGGTTCCGCGACTGGCGACCTTGTGCTTTACCGATGCTTCGGGCGGCTCTGCGCAGCTCGGAATTGCCACACTGCCATAAGCGAGCAGCGCTGCAGCGAAGATCCAGGCAGTGGAAAGCTGTGGAATTATCATTCGTGGTGTTAATCCTGCTCGCTTCTTCTATGCATGCCCAGGCGTTCCAAGGTGGAGTGCACCACTTAATCCAGCCATAGACCGCTTAGTGCATCCATCATAGTCCATTGGGAGCCTGCAGTCTGAGAGCCGACAAAAGGCTGGTCGCATGCGCCTACGGTGTCGAATCCGACGGTCACTGAACAGTAGATTGTGCGTCATCCAGCAGGGGGACGAGACGCCCCTCGCCAGAACGAATGGCTTACATGCCACGAGCCAAGCCAGCGAGTGTGATCAACGGGGTCCGATTGCCTGCCGGGTGCATGAGCCGTCTAGGGTGACCCCCAACCTTTGCGACACTATGGCGCCGACCGAATGCGTACCACTCGACGCGCAGCGCCATCGGGTTAGGGATGGCGCTAAGAAGAGCAGCCTTCGCTTCATCGTCCCAGGTGCGTTGCATGCCGTTACGGACATCGACTTCGATGACGTTCCTGCCCTGCATGAGCCCCTCCGTGATGTTGACGAACCGAAACTGAGGCAACTTGAAGGGTTGGTACTCGGTGTTATCAACCCATGACCGGACAGGAATGGGTTCGCCATTAACGCGCACCGCCGTAACCCCGTTGTCGGCCAAGAACCGGCCGAACAGCTGCATCGTGGCCAAGTCGTATCCAGCGAGGTCGAACTCCGCCTGGAACGTATAGGTGGAGTTGGCTCTAGCGGACTGCCAGTCGGCGACGGAAACCCACTGCGACGTTTCAGAGTTGTTGGGAAGGTATCTCTCGTGGGGCAGGCACACCGTGGCGAACTGTGGAGGCTTCACGTCTCCACTGGGACCGGCTATCACCTTCCAGTGCATGTCCTCGTCGCCTACAGAAAGACCATAACCCGTATTATGCAGAGCCACCGGCCGGTAGCGTTCGGTTGCACCGAAGTCGAGGTCGCGAAGCAGCTGGTCCACCTCGTGGGGGTGCGACTCCCTGGTGAAACCATTCTCGTTGATAGACACCTGCTCGCCCTCAGTAACTAGGACGCCCCGCCGCGATCCGTTACTAGCTCTTGATGGGTGAACCCGCACCATACCTTTGAGCACGGCAGCTTCCGATTTGGTGCCGGGCGAAGCGGAGACGGTGAACGTGGTTCCGAGATCGACTACATCCATGTCCTCGGTCTCTACCGTGAAGCCCTTCGCCCACGGCGCCACATCGACGGCGACATGGCCGTGGTGCAGTTTTACGCGACGCCGTGACAGGAACGTCAAGGACAAAGGGGCATCAGCAACGATTTCTGCCCCGTAGCCGATGCTAACGCGCACCTTGCCGCTGTTCAGGCTGATGGTTTCGCCCTCATGGAGGGCTTCGCCAACCTTGCGTGGCGCGCTATCCCACTGAGCCAAATCGGCGAGAGAGAGAGTCGCAACGGGAGCGGGTGGCTTCCTCACAGGGGACCTGCTCACGGGGTGGATCGTGCCCACGCTCTCAGGCGACTCGGCGGCCTGCGTAGCGATCAGATCCCGAGAGCCGTAGAGGCTCAGCAACGAAACTCCGAGCAGTGCGCCCGCCGCACAGGCGGCCATCCAGCCGACCGCTTGTTCGAGCCGATTCCGTCGTCTCTCGGTGTGCTTAGCGAACGGCAATGTGGCTTGCATAGAGGCCACGTACGGAGTCGTTGCTTGACCCGCAGCGTGAGGCCTCAACGGAGAAGACCCAAGCATGCCGCTCGTGTCTGCCACCTCGTGGAGTAGGGAATCGAGATTCGCGTACCTGCGAAACAACGACCTGGCCGACGCCGACTTCAGGAGCTCTTGCTGCAGCCTTTTAGATTCCAGTTCCTCGATCCGGCCGTCAAGCCACAATCCGATTAAAGATCTGAGGTCAGCTTCAGACATCACAGCCCTCCATAGCCTTCGCTTTTGAGATGCACTTGAGGAGAGACGCGCGGAGACGTTGAACTACCTTGTAGAACGCTTGCTCGCTTTTGCCGTACTGTTTTGCAACTTCACGCATAACCACACCCGACGAGTAAACCTTCATGAGCAGTTCACGCTGCCTTGAGTCGAGTGTGTCCAGGCAGCTCTCAAGCTGCCTGTGCCGCACCTGCTCTTCCTCTGCTTCCGTGGTCTCTTCTGCCAGGAGATCCCAAACCGCGTCGGAAAACACGAGTGGCGACCTCGCTTGGCGACGACGGTAGGCCATGGCTTCGTACCGAGCGATGGTCAGGAACCAGCCGCCGAACGAGGTCCCCTCCTCAAAGTCCGAAAATTTGCGCCACGCCACCAAGCTAGCTTCCTGCGTCACCTCGGCCGCATCCTGCCAACTTGGCAGCAGGCCCCTCAGGAATGCCCGTACTCGTGGCTCGTGCTCCAGCAAATTCCGTACGAACAGCTCGTACCTCTGCTGGTCCGCTATTGAGCCGGGTTGTGCCTGGGGCTTGTCCATCAACTAGAGAACGCCCTCACGGCCGGGATATGGACGGCTAATGTTGCTAGAAGCGTCCAAATTGCATGCGTAAGCCGTTGCGGTCGCACCATTACCGTTGTAATCGGCCAGCGAAGCCTAGGAGGCGAGCTTCTGCCTGCGGGCGTCGCCTGGCAAGCTTAGCAGAATCTAGCAGCGGCGTGCGGCCTGCCGCACGCCGCTGCTTTTCCGCTATGGGCCCGGATTGCGTGTCCAAATTGGGTCAAGGGTGACGTTCTGATTGTCGGCGGTGGATTCCAAGCCGAGTCCCGCTGGACACCCTCCTCGTAAGTTATCGCCCATTCTGGGGCGACCGGTCGCTTATGGGGGACTTTTCTTGACTGGACTTCTCGATCGTTATCGACCTGAGCTCAAAAAGGGAGTTTGTGATGATGTCCCACCATCTAGCCTGCGAGTCGGCAGAAGTCCTGAGCCGAAACATACTCGGCCGGGAAATGCATACAGCCAGGAGCCCGCTTTCCGCTTCCCGAGGCCAATCTAAAGGCTTCACTTTGGTCGAGCTCTTGGTAGTGATCGCCATCATCGGGATCCTGGTGGCGCTGCTACTGCCCGCCGTCCAGGCAGCGCGTGAAGCGGCGCGGCGGACGCAATGCTCCAACCAACTACGCCAGCTGGGGATCGCTTGCCAGAACTACGTTGACTCGAACCGAGTCTTTCCTCCGGCAAATGGTAAACTCTCGCCCCAAGAAGAGAAGCGCAACGCGCGGGACTCTGGTAACTGGAGCCATCTCGCCTTCTTGACTCCCTACGTTGAACTAGACGCTGTCAGAGACATCTTCGATCCCAACTTCGCCTACGACAGGCAAACTCAGGAAGTGCGTGACTTCATTGACACCACTCCGATCGAAGAGTTCAAGTGCCCCTCCTACGCCCGAACACAGCCGATTATCACGGGCGATTTTGGTAGCGGTGGGGAATTTGAAGACCTTGGGACCGCGACGCATTATCCCGCCATCCTTGGTGCCAACACCGACGCCTACCCCGATACGGACATCCCGAACTACTGCGGCCGTGGCAACCGCATTGATGAGACCAGCCCTTACGAGATGCTTGAAGGTACTGGAGCCGGCCGTTGCCACAATGGCGGAGAGGGAAAGGTGGCGACAAACGGCGTGATTACTTTTGAAGGCAAGGTCGGATTCAGAAAGATCACGGACGGCTCGAGCCACACCGCCATCATGGCAGAGTACGCATTCGGGGATCCGAGTGAGCAGCGAATACGCGGCTGGTGGATAGGAGCCGCTACAACCTGGTTCTACAACTCTCACAACCTGACGTACCCGATCAACAGCAACCCGCAGCCCGGGCCGCTAAGGAACGATGTCGGCTTCGGTTCTGAACACCCGGGTGGGTGCCACTTCGCTCTCGCTGACGGCTCGGTCAGGTTCATTAACGAAGACGTTGAGCTGAGGACGCTCTATGCCTACGCAAGCCGCTCTGGGGGTGAGGTCGGTACCGACCAATAGACCGGGTAGCCGGGCAGGCCACGGTGCCGTAGCCGAGGGGGTGCTGACTCACTCACGACGCGGCAAATCCACGATTGGTGCTAGGCAAAAAAACACCATGGGTCGGAGCCCGATAGATCAAGTCTTCTACCGTCGCAACATTGCAATTGCCTTGCGAAAGAGATCAGCAGTAATTCGAACAGCCGCAGCCCACAACACTTCTGAATGATGCCACCCGTTCCCCCAGCAAACATCCGCCGTTCTGTAGGCGAGCATAGCGTGCTGTCCAGAGCTTGCTGGGAAGCAACTTTCCTAATGGCTGCGTGTGCAATCTTGACGCTTGGGTGCGGGAACTCCAACGGCGTAGCGCCGGTCCATGGCTCCGTAACACTTGATGGAGAACCATTGACGGACGGTTACGTTCTCGTAACACCTGCTGAGGGCAGGATGGCTAAAGGGGAGATACAGCCTGATGGTACTTTTGTACTAGGAACCTACTCCGATTCCGATGGAGCAAAGGTGGGATCGCACCCTGTTACCATCCTCCCGCCGCCTGCGATGGAAGGCGCTCCCATATCCGCTGTTGCGAAATCACTGCCGAAGAAATACACAGTCGCTAGCACCTCAGGCATCACGGTAGAGGTTGAGCCGGGAAAGGGTAATACGTTGCTGGTTGAGCTGACCTCGCAGTGATGAGAAGGTAGATCAGTCCAAGGATAGGAGGGTGCCTGTTTCACGCGCCATCGGCTCCCCGCCAGCATCTAGTAGAGAACAGCCTGATGCCTTGCTTGTCTATACTCCCCGTCTCGGATTCTTGACGGCGGATGTCCATCGACTTGGAGTGCGATATACGGCATCACCCTATCACTGGGTGGCTACACAACGACTGGTAGATGCAATCGCTTATGCCTCCCTGGAGCCTTGGGCTATAATCAAAGTGCGTTGTCACGAGTCCTTTGATCTCTAGACCTAGAACAGTCTGCGATGCTGCCAAGAAAGCTGCTACTGCTAGTCGCCCTGCAGTTGATCTGCTCATTCACACCACTGCACGGGCAGTTGGATGTGAGCCTGCTCTACGACATGTCACCAGACTCGAACGCCTTGGTGCTGGCGACCGGGGGAAACTTCAGCAATCTGATCAATGGCAGCCCATACCAACAAGAAGTGTTGCTAACACACGGCGGATATCAGTACGCCAGCTGGTACCACAACGGCGCTGAGCAGGACATCTACGTATCGCGCCGTGACCTGGCAGGTAACACATGGGAGACCATCGATACTGGCTATGACATGGTGCATGGCAACCAGAACTGGGACTCTCACAATGTGATCTCGATGGGGATTTCTGGGGATGGTCGCATCCACCTGTCTTATGACCATCATGTGGATCAGCTTCGATACCTCACCACCGACCCCGGCGTCGCGACGAGCGGGACATGGAATCAGGCGGTCTTCAAGCCTGAACGAGATTCCTTGAATCTCGGTGGTTCGACGGTCCCTAGGGTCACGTATCCAAGGTTTGCGAATGTGGGCGATGACCTCGTCCTCACCTATCGCGACTACGGGAGCGGAAGCGGCGATGTGAAGATTGCGGATTACGATTCGCAGACCGGTCTCTGGAGCAATACCCGCTTCGTCAATCGTGGCCGACCTGGGAACGGGGTTTACGACGATGTCAACAACAATCCATCGGACAGGCGCAACGCCTACCACAATGGGTTTCACGCTGACAGCAGCGGCAGGATCCACACAACGTGGACCTGGCGTGAAGGCACGCAGGATGGCAATCACGATATTATGTATGCCTACAGTGACGATAGAGGCACAACTTGGCACAACAACGACGGCGCAATTGTCGGGACGAACGCCTCGCCGGTCACACTGGATTCACCCGGCATCGAGGTTGTCGATCTCGATCGTCGGCAAGGGGTACTGAATCAGCAGGGGCAAATCGTCGACCCCTTCGGTGGGGTGCATGCGCTAATGTTCCATCGAACCCAAGGTCCGACTTATACTAACTCGCCGTTCAGCGATCGAAGCAACTCTGAGTATCACCATTACTACCGTGAGCCGCAGTCGGGCAATTGGGATGTCAAGGTGTTCCCGTCTGGCACGGCCGTCGGCAGCCGCCCACGGCTAGGAGTGGACAGCAACGGCAACCTCTTTGGTCTCTACACCCAAGGCGACGACTTAGTAATTGCCGGTGCTGAGAGAACACTGGCGGGCTACGGCGATTGGAATATTTTGCACCGCGAGCAGTCACGAGACTTCGTGGGCACTCCGCAACTAGATAACAGACGCTTGCTTGATGATGGCATCTTATCAATTTATATACAGGAAGAGGCAACAAGCAGTCACCCATCGAACCCTACAGGCTCCCCTTTGCACATACTAGAGTACGAAACCATAACGCCCACCACGCCCTCACTGTCGTCGGTCCCTACTGATGGTTCGTTGCGGTACCGCAAATCAACAGGCGACGTTAGCGGCGAGGGGCTAGGTTTTGTTATCAACAGCAGCGAGCTCAACGTAGGGCAGAGCGGGCAGGGGGCGGACCCATACGATCGGGCCGCAGTGATGGTCTTCCAGATCCCCGACCTAGGCAGCATTGAGGACCCCTTTCAGATGGCGAGCTTCCAAGGCTATCTCACGCAGTCCGTCACCAGCGGAGGTATTGGCGGGGACCTCTACGGTATCGACCGTCGCGACGCACCTGAGATTCTGAACTCTGATTACTACGGCCTATCGGATACGCCCGACCCCGAGGCGACGCTCCTGCAGGACAATTTGTTGGTGGAAGACATGGCGGTCGACGCTTCGGTGCTGACCTCGGCGTCGGGCGGGCAGAACCTGGTTGCGTTCTTGAACGAGCAGTACGCGGGTGGAGAAGGGATCGGCGATTACGTCTTCCTGCGTCTGAACGTGGATGCGAGCGCGACACAGCGTTGGAGCCTCGCGTCAGGCAACGCTAGCGATGAGTCTCAGCAGCCGCAGCTATTCTACGATGCTTTCGAGGGCGTGTTCTTAGACGGCGACTTCAATAGAGATGGCGTCGTTGACGCGGCGGACTACACGGTTTGGAAAGACAACCTCGGCGCGCTCTCCGGCACCCTCCCGAATGACCCGAACGATGGCCCTATTGGGCAGGACCAGTACACGACATGGCGTGAGAACTACGGCGCGACACTGCCCGCCAACGGCGTATCGGTCCCAGAGCCAGGCGCGCTTGCGTTGCTCGTCACGCTCTTCCACCTTGGAATTAGCCGCCGCCAATGAGAGGGAGGCCAGAGAGTCGTTCGCTTCGTTGCGCTCAGTCTTTGGCCACTTAATCGCATGCTATGCCGGGTGGCTAGCTTATTGATTCCCCCCCGATCTGCATTCTGCAGTATCGATAGTGTCTGGTGCACAATGCCCCAATTTCGCAGAATGCTGTTTTCGCCAAGTTTTGCTTGGGCGCTGCTTACCATCTTCTTGCTTATCGATATGGCGGCAGCCCAGGACCTGGTCAAGCAGTTCATTACGCCGCCAAACAGGCATCGACCCGAGACCTGGTTCCATCTGATCGGCGGTAATGTCAATAAGGAGAAGTTGACAGCCGACCTCGAGGCAGTTTCATCAGCCGGACTGAAAGGCATCCAGTTGTTCCATGGCCGTGGCAGAAAGTGGCCTGGCGTCTCGCCTCAGATCCAGAGCCTGAGTCCTCAGTGGGAGGCGATGATCGACCACGTGGCGAATGAATCACGCCGGTTGGGACTGCGCTTTACGATGCAGAACTGCCCGGGCTGGGCGATGTCGGGCGGTCCTTGGATCACGCCCGATAAGGCGATGCGTCACGTCATTTCAAGTCGTACGGTAGTCAGCGGAGGAGAGCAAGTTTTCCTAGCTCTCGATACGCCTCAGCCTTGTGAAGAGCCTTGGCGGGACTACCGCGATATCGCGGTGCTGGCCTTTCCAACTCCTGAGGGAGATCGTAACAACTGGCTTAGTCCCGTTAAGGTGCGAAGCAATCGAGCGGGTAATTGGAGGGAACTACTTGCAAGAGAAGATGGCGTGTCGGTTCGTCTAGAAGCTGCTGACGAGCCGGTTTGGGTCGAGTTTGAGTTCTCGACCCCTTTGGCAATACGCTCAATCGAGTTACCGCCGGTCGAGTTGCTGATGGCTCGTCGCAACTTCGATCCGGAGACGCGTATCCTGGTCCAAGCAGCAACCGAAAGCGGGTGGGTAGACTTAGCAAATCACTCGGTTCCGCGCGGCACCTGGCAAGATCGTCAACCTGAGTATCCGTTGGTCCTGGCGGTCTCCGACGCGAAGGCTTCTCGGTACCGGATACTCTTCGACAACCAATACCCGATCGATCTGTCCTACCTTAGGCTCTCATCGGCTGCACGAATGCACGACTGGCGTGGGCAGGCCGGGTTTGCGTTGCGAAGTCTGAAGAGGAATGACACTCCCGAGCAGGCGCCGGAAGCCTGGGTTTCACGCAGTTCCATCATCGACCTCAGCGAAAGGGTCGATGATCAAGGTCGACTCACCTGGGAAGCCCCGAGCGGCGATTGGACGATCGTCCGATTTGGGCACGTCAACACAGGCGTAAAGAACAAGCCCGCCCCACCAGAAGCAACCGGTTTTGAGTGCGACAAGCTCTCGCCGGCGGGCGCCGAACAGCACTTCGCCGGATACCTCGGCCGGGTGACTCGTGCCGGTGGGCCGGCAGATCGTGGCCGGCTGCATGGGATGCTGATCGATAGCTGGGAATGCTACACGCAGACCTGGACTCCACTTATGGAGCGAGCATTCGAGGAGCGACAAGGCTATCGGCTCCGCCCCTGGCTGCCTGCACTCGCAGGCTGGGTGATCGACAGTCCCCATGCCTCGGAGCGTTTCCTACGGGACTGGCGCGCCACGATCAGTGATCTGCTCGTGGAGAACTACTTCGGGCGCATGGCGCAGCTATCACGCGATCAGGGCCTGCGAGTCTCCTTCGAGACAGCGCTCGGTGATGTTTCTCCGGGAGACATCCTGGAGTATTTCGGGCGTGCCGACATCCCGATGTGCGAGTTCTGGCAGCCGAACGACCCCCACTACGGCGGCCTCGAGGCAAAGCCGATCGCACCCACCGTCTCCGCAGCCCACATCTACGGAAAACCTCGGATAGCTGCCGAAGCGTTCACGAACATCCCTAACAGGTGGAAGGATCACCCGTTCGCACTGAAGAACTTCGCTGACCGCGCGTTTTCGCAAGGGGTCACACAGCTTGTGTTTCACACCTACACGCACAACCCGAGCGACCTCCCGCCGGGCAGCTCGTTCGGTAGCTCGATAGGGTCGCCGTTCTTGAGAAATCAGACGTGGTGGAAGCACATGCCGCTGTTCACCGAGTACCTTGCACGCTGCCAGCTCATGCTCGAGCAAGGGCAGCCTGTCGCCGATGTGCTCTGGTATTTGGGGGATGACCTCGATCATAAACCGCGGCAAGACACCGCGTTTCCCACGGGCTATCGGTATGACTATCTTAACGCCGACGCGCTCAAGCATAGGATCACCGTGAGCAAGGGGCTGCTTCGGGTTCCTGAAGGGACGGCGTGGCGTGTGCTTTGGCTGGCTCCGGAGCAATGCCGTCGGCTAACGCCCGATACGCTAGAGGCGATTAAGCGGTTGCTCCACGCCGGCGCTACCGTCATTGGCGTCCCGCCAGAATCGAATCCATCGTTGAGCAGATCTTCGCACGCGAACTTGACTTTCGACGCTCTGGTCAATGAGCTTTGGGGCCCGCATCCCAAGGAATCGGGCAGGCGTGCGATAGGCAGCGGGACTCTTCTTTGGGGGGGCGACCTTCGGACGACTCTTGTTGACTTGGGGATTCAGCCTGATGTGGCGGGAGCCCGATCGGCTGTTTGGAACCATCGCGATGTTGGCAGTACTCAGATTTACTTCGTTGCTGCAGATCGCCTGGGGTCGCTGGACGCGAATCTTCGCTTTCGCGCCAAGGGGAGTCCCGAATTCTGGGACCCAATGACGGGACAGGTTCGGCGTGCTGCGGTTTACTGGCAGGGAGAGCATGGAACCACCGTGGCGATGCAACTGCCCGCTGCCGGATCCACCTTCGTGGTCTTTCATCACGAACCTGCTAGCCCAGCCTACACATCGTTCTCCTTCAATGGCAAAGTGTTGGTGGACTCAACGGATACGAGCCGCGTCGATACAGGCAAGCCGTTTCCTCACTTCGGGTTGTCTCAGCACGAGCCGATTCAGCCCTGGATCGACCCGCCCCCACTGGTTGGCTGCATGCTGCCTGATGGCAAGCGGTATATAGCTTGGAATGACGGGATCTATCGCTTCGGTCGCAAGAATCGCGAGGCGTTGGTGCTCTCCATCTCTGGAACGAAGACCATTGGCTTGGAGGAAGATTGGGAGTTGTCGTTCCCGCCAGGATGGGGCGTTCCTGACCGTCTCTTTCTGGATAAGATTCAGCCCTGGTCCGATCTACCTCACGAAGCGGTGAGGCACTTCTCGGGTAGTGCAATTTACAAGATGAATCGGGCAGCTCCGTCGCTTGCGGAAGATGAGCGACTGTGGCTTGATCTGGGGCGTGTTGGTGATATCGCAACCGTAAGCGTCAACGGGGCGGAAGTGGCAACGCTATGGGCCCCCCCCTTTCGAGTTGACATCACCCCCTACGCAAAGGAGGAAAATCTTGAAATCAGCGTGGAGGTAACCAACACCTGGCATAACCGCTTGGTCTACGACGCGATCCAACCTGTTGGCGGGCGTAAGACGTGGACGATCCATCCACCCGATGCCGATTCGGCGTTGACGTGCTCCGGGATCAAGGGCCCGGTAAGCCTTCGTGTCGCGAAGGTTGTCGACCTACCCGCCGGGCCGTGACCTAAGCCGACTCAATCCGCCTGACGGGCCGCTATTCTTGAGAGTCTTTCGGGTTCGAGAAGAAGTCGATGAAGTAATCGCGGACCTCGGGATAGGAGTCGCTCACCTCCGAGGTCTCGCCGGGATCGTTCTCTATGTCATAGACCTCGACCGGATCTTCGCGGCCGATGCGGACCGCCTTCCAAGCCCCACGACGAGCCGCCTGGGAAACCTTGCCCATGACACCCGAGTTGGGATCGCCGGCTTGCTCGACGAACTCCCAGTACAAGGTCCGTTCTGGCAGGTCTACAGCGTCGTCCTGCAGCAAAGAGCGGATGCTCACTCCGTTCGACTCCAGACGCGGGACGGTGTGGAGAGGAACCTCGGACAGGTCCGCAATCGTCGGTAGCACATCGGCGAAGCACCAGGGCGTCTCTTCAACGCGGCCTTCGGTGATCGACGCGGGCCAATGCGCGATCATTGGGACGTGGATACCGCCGTCGTAAAGATCACGCTTCATGCCACGATAGGGAGCGGCGGCCTTGAAGAAATCGGGATCACCTCCTCCCTCCTGGTGCGGACCGTTGTCAGACGTGAAGAGGATCAGCGTGTTCCTTACATCGCCCTTGGCCTCGAGCGCATCAACCACTCTACCCACGTAGTCATCCAAGGCAGCCACCATACCGGCGAGCGTAGCCTGCGGTTTCTCGATGGGCTCAGGGTAATAACGTGCGTACTTATCGCTCGGCCCACTTGGGGTCATCCCGAGGTAAGGTTCGCCGGCGAGGCTTTCCTGGTAAGGTTCGCAATACTCGGCCGGCGCCGCGAGCTCGGCGTGAGGAGAGGAGTACGCCAGCAACACGAAATAAGGATCCGTGTGCGGCTGACAGATGTAGTCGATCGCTTTCTGTGTGAAAAGCTCTTGTGCGTAGACCCCCTTCTTACCACCTTCGTTCTCCCTGATGCGAACTTTGCGTCCATCCTCCCAGAGAAGCCAAGGGTACTGCCGGTGGCCCTCCAGTATCCCAAACATGCCAAACCACGTGTCGAAGCCGATCGCCAGGGGGTCGGTAAGACCGATCTCGTATCCGACTGAGTATTTCCCAAAGAGTGCGGTTGAGTACCCGGCCTGCTTCAACACGTGGGCAACGGTTACGTCGGTCTGTTCGAGCCGAGCCGCGTTAGAGTTATCCTTCATGAGCCGACTATCGCGGCCTGTGAGCAGCGAAATCCTAGAAGGAGAGCATACCGTATTGCCCGAGTAAGCCTGTGTGAAACGGACTCCCCCCGCCGCCAATTGATCCAAGTTGGGGGTCTTGATCAACCTTCCCCCGTAAGCGCCTAGTTGATTGATACCCAGATCGTCAGCCACGATGAGAACGATGTTCGGGCGGCTTGGCGAATCGGCGAGAGACCAGCCTGACATTGCAACAAACAGTGCAACGGCAGTCATGCAGATGCATCGGCTGATCGAGTCGTCATAGGATGAGGGCATCGATGTCATTCAGCGAGTGTTCAGGGACGCTAACAACGTTGGGCAACGGATACCGCACTCAAGGAATCGGCGGCACCCTAAAATCCCAGGCTGATCACGACATGCAAGCTGCAAGTCTCACGCACTCTACCTCGGCGATCAGACTGCCGCTAGCTTCAGAATGGGCACCGCCCTTAAGTTGTCAGTCGTCTCAAATAATGATCAAAGAAAGCGGCAGATTCCAAGCAGAAACCTTGTCCACTTTCCAATCCGCACTGCGTATCTACGTAGGCAATATTGACCCAACGCAAGCCCGTGCAATCACTGCGATCGCTTGCTCAAAGGCCCAACTAAGATCCGAACACCTTGACTGGGACTAGGCAGGGCGACGAAGAGGCTGCTAGCTGCCGCGGCGTCCGCTCTAGGAATAATGGTGGCCACCTCGGCGGCAGCGTACAAAGCCTAGGTGAGCGAGCATCTGAAGGAAGCTCCGTGGCGAGCGACCTAGACAATTGGGTACCGACGGCGAGTCCCCTGGATGGCGTGACTATCAAGCGCAGCGGACAAGACAGATCGTGTGTACAAGCCAGTTTCAGTATTCGACAATCTCATGCTCGACAGGAAGGCGCCATGGTCGAGCCTTCGTAAAAGAGTAAGTCGTGCGATATGCTAACTGAGTCCGACATTGATCCAGAGACTGTTGGCATGACGTTGGCGCGCTTCATGCTGCCGATAGCCACTGCCATAGTGGCTCTGACTGCCGTCGCCGAGGGAGCGCCGCGGTACGGCCGCGACATCCGGCCGATCTTGTCGGATAAGTGTTTCCACTGCCATGGCCCAGACGCCCAAACACGCGAGGCGGGCGTCCGGCTGGACGTGCCACATGAGATCGACCTCGGCGAGGTTGTGCTGCGGATCGAGTCGGACGAAGAAGGCTACCGCATGCCACCGCTTGAATCGCACAAGGCGATCACCGCGGAGCAAGCCGCGTCGATAAAAGCATGGATCGATGACGGGGCCCCCTACGAGCAGCACTGGTCTTTTCAGCCGCTTGTGGTCCAAGAGATTCCGGAAGGAGACGACGCCTGGGCGTCCACCCCGATCGACCAGTTCGTCGCATCTCGCCACCGGGCCGAAGGGCTTTGCCCAAGCCCTAAGGCTGATCGGCGGACGCTCATCCGGAGAGTGACGCTTGACCTGACGGGATTACCGCCGAATCCTAAAGAGGTCGCCGGGTTCGTTCACGACGATGCCCCCGGCGCATACGCTCGGCTAGTCGATCGCTTGCTCGCTAGCGACCGCTACGGCGAGCATATGGCTAGATACTGGCTCGACCTCGTTCGGTACGCCGATACGAACGGCCTGCACCACGACCACTACCGCCAGATGGCGCCCTACCGCGACTGGGTGATTCGGGCATTCAACGAAGACCTGCCGTACGAGGATTTTGTCTCGTGGCAACTCGCGGGCGACCTGTACGACCATCCAACGACGGACCAGCTGATCGCTTCGGGTTTCAATCGTCTTCACCTCGTCATCGACGTCGGAACTGCGCTGCCCGAGGAGAGCTTCAACCGCAACGTGATCGATCGGGTATCTGCATTCGGCACGGCGATGCTGGGTCTCACGCTCGAGTGTGCTGTCTGCCACGATCATAAGTACGACCCGATCTCACAGAAAGACTTTTATCAACTCTACGGCTTCTTCAACAACCTCGACGGCGAATCAGAAACCGGCCACAGGAAGGGATCGGACTTCCTCCGCGGTCTCCATTCCCCGTACCTCGAATTGCCCAACCGCTCCCAGCAGGCGGAGATCGAGAGACTCACCGGCGAGATCGAGGCGTCCCGAGCGGAGATCGACGCCTCGCAGCCTGTGTCGAAGGTTGCCGATGCTGCCCCGGTTGTCCCGGATCGGTTGCGGGGGCGGATCGAGTCCCTTCAAGACGAGCTGGCCTCTGTTAGAAGAGGGGTTCCAGCCGCGCTGATCATGAAGGAGCGAGTCAAGCAACGTCCAGCACACGTGCTTATACGAGGCGCCTACGACCAGCCGGGAGAGCGGGTCGAGCGCGGAACGCCTTCATTTCTGCCTGAGCTCAAAGCAACGGGGGGCCTTAAGACACGCCGCGATCTGGCTGAGTGGCTCGTTGATCCGACGCACCCTCTCACTGCGAGGGTGGCCGTCAATCGATTCTGGCAACAGTTTATGGGAGTTGGGCTTGTGAAGACTTCCGAGGACTTCGGGGCTCAAGGCGATCCCCCCAGCCATCCTGAGCTGCTCGACTACCTCGCCACGCGGTTCGTTGAGTACGGCTGGAGGGTGAAAAGCCTAGTCCGCGAGATTGTGTTGTCACAGACCTACCGCCAGACTTCTCACACGACACCGTCGGCCTACCGCAACGACCCCGAGAATCGATTGCTTTCACGGGGATCGCGGTTCCGTCTCGACGCGGAGGTAATCAGAGACCAGGCGCTTGCCCTCGCCGGATTGCTGTCGTTCAGGAACGACGGCGCGAGCGTCATGCCGCCGCAACCCGCGGGCTTATGGGAGACCGTCACCATGCCAACTAGCTATCCGCGTGTCTACAAGGCAGACCGTGGAGAGCGAGCCCATCGGCGAAGCCTCTATACGTTCTGGCGTCGCTCGATACCACCGCCACAGTTCTCGATCTTTGACGCGCCAACCCGAGAGGGCTGCATCGCCCGTCGCGAACGCACCAACACGCCCCTACAAGCGCTTGTGCTCATGAACGAGCCCCAGCAAATCGAGGCCGCGCTGGCAATGGCGGCTGCTGTGCTTGCCGACCCGACGATGGACGATGCCCAACGACTGGATCGGCTCGTTGAGCGGGTCACAGCACGCAAGATTGGCAGGCACGAGCTGGCCAAGCTGCGTGACTCACTCGTTTCGTTCCGAACGCTCTACCGCAACGACCCCGATGCCGCCCGAGCGTTCGTAGGTGGCGACGGCTCAACGGACGCCGGCGAGCAAGCCGCCTGGGCGTTAATCGCCCACTCGCTCCTGAACCTCGATGAGACCCGCTCTCGCCCGTGAGGCACAGACCGCGATGCACCATACAACGCCAGCTGACAGAGTGAACCGACGCCAGTTCCTGCGGACCGGAGCCATGGGCCTCGGAGCAACGGCCATCGGATCGTTATTCGCCAATCACGGGCGGGCGAGCCACATCGACGGGCTCCACTTCCCGGCCAGCGCGAAGCGGGTCATCTTCCTGTTCATGGCCGGTGCGCCGAGCCAACTCGATCTCTTCGACCCAAAGCCCGCACTCCTCGCGCGATTCCGCGAGCCGTTGCCGCCGAGCGTTAGCAAAGGCCAGCGCGTCACCGCAATGACACGAGGCAAGGAGCAGCTAATCGCGCCGTCGTGCTTCAAGTTTGATCGCCGCGGTGAGTCAGGCGTCGAGATGAGCGAGTTGCTGCCGCACCTCGGAGAGGTCGCGGACGACCTCTGCTTGATACGCTCAATGCACACCGAAGCGATCAACCACGACCCCGGCAAGACACTCTTCTGCACTGGCTCGCAGATCCCCGGCCGGGCGAGTATCGGATCGTGGCTGAGTTACGGCTTAGGTCGGATGAACGAGAATCTGCCCGACTTCATTGTGTTGAGCTCGGCCTTCTGGAGCGGCGACACCGACAACGTCCAAGCGCTCTACAGCCGACTTTGGGGCGCCGGGTTCTTGCCCTCGAAGCACCAGGGTGTGTCGTTCCAGCCTTCCGGCGACCCGGTCCTCTACCTTACTAATCCCGAGGGTGTCTCGAGATTCGGGCGGCGTGAGATGCTTGACCTAGTATCGGAGCTAAATACCCAGCACGCCCGGGAGGTGGGGGACCCCGAGATCCAGACGACGATAGCCCAGCAAGAGATGGCTTTCCGGATGCAGGCTTCGGTGCCTGAGCTGACAGACCTGTCGAACGAACCGGAGCATGTATTCAAGCTATATGGCCCGGAGTCACGCAAGAAGGGTTCATTTGCGAGGAATTGCCTGCTGGCACGGCGGATGGTCGAACGCGATGTCCGCTTTGTACAGCTCTTCCATAGGGGGTGGGACCATCACCGCGGATTGCCGGATAAACTTCGCGCCCAGGCCCGAGACGTCGATCAGCCCGCGGCAGCGTTGCTGAAGGACCTTAAGGACCACGGCCTGCTTGAGGATACGCTGGTTGTCTTCGGCGGTGAATTCGGACGAACAACGTTCTGCCAGGGGAAACTGACCAACGCGAACTACGGTCGCGATCACCATCCGCGTTGTTTCACAGTTTGGATGGCGGGCGGAGGAGTCAAAGGGGGTGTGACACACGGGGCCACCGACGAGTTCTGCTACAACATCGCCGAAGACCCGGTCCACGTCCGCGATCTCAATGCGACAATCCTTCACCTGCTCGGGATCGATCACGAACGCCTGACGTACCCCCACCTCGGGCTCGACCAGCGGCTGACAGGCGTCGAAGAAGCCCGCGTGGTAAAGGCGATCCTGTCCTGAATCCAGCTGCGCCGACTAGCATGATGAGGCGAGACCATATGTATTCGATAGAATCTGATGAACTATTACGACACCGCCGGCTTCGTCAGCCTAGCGGCTGCTTTCCTCCTAGCGCACGGCACTTTACGTCGTAGGCGATGGTGTTAGGCGACTTGCCACAGCTCCACTCGTATCCGACCGCCTCGTTGTGCGTGAATTCTTTTGGCCATCACGCTTCGCCTAGCAATCCTCTCCTAGTAAAAGAACGATGCTTCCGGTCTTCAGAATACACGTACTCGTCTTGACTCTGGTAGCTCTGGCCCCGGCATCGCCTCCCCTAGCTGGCGATGAGCCAGGGGAGTGGAACACGCAGTGGATCTGGCAAGAACAGGCCGGCCCCGCCAATACCTGGATGGCTTTCCGCAAGGAGTTCCATGTCACCAAGGCCCCAGAGCAAGCGATCGCCAGGATCGCCGTCGATAGCAAATACTGGCTGTGGGTGAACGGGGAACAGGTTCTGTTCGAGGGGGGCATCGCTCGGGGACCGAGGAAGGGGAACACCTTCTATGAACAAGTCGACCTCGCCCCCTATCTGCAAGAGGGCGACAACACCATCGCTCTGCTCGTTTGGCACTTCGGCAGGACACGCAAAGCCCACGCCGACAGTGGGCAAGGTGGACTCGTGCTGCAAGCCGACTTGGGCGACACGATGCTGAAGACCGACCGGAGCTGGAAAGTGAAGCACCACCCAGCCTACGACCCGGCAAGTGGGGGCGGCGGCAACGACCGACAGATCCCGCAGTACAACATCAAGTACGACGCCAGGAAGTCGCTCGGGGATTGGACCGACTCGGCTTGGTACACGCCGGGCTACGACGACAGCTCATGGCAAGACGCCGTCGAGAAAGGATGCCCGCCGGCCAGCCCTTGGAATGAGCTGGAGCTGAACTACGTACCGCACCTAAACGATCGCGGTCTCGTGAACTACGAGGACTACCCGGAGAGCAAATTCCCATTCACCAGTGACGGCTCCGTGATCCGGTGCAAGCTCCCCTTCAATCAGCAGGTGACTCCTTACTTCAAAGTGGTCTCCCCCCCGGGGAAGTCGATCCGCGTGCGTCTCGACAACCGAGTCAATCGGATATCAACCACGTACCGAACACGCTCCGGAAGCCAGGCGTTCGAGTCGTACGCCTGGGTGAACGGGCACTACGTGGAGTACCAGATCCCCAAGGGCGTTGTCGTCAACGCCCTCAAGTACCGATGGACCGGCGTGGGGGAGATGAAAGGCAAGTTTGCTTGCAGCGATCCCGCGCTGACGAGACTGTGGTGGATGGCTCGCAACACTCTGTATGTGTGCGCCCGCGACGGCTACATGGACTGCCCGGACCGCGAACGTGGTCTTTGGATTGGTGATGTGGCTGATCAGTGCGGGCCCGTTTTCTACACCCTGGACGACGCGGGCCGGCAATTACTCAAGAAAGCGATCCGGACGACGGTCGGATACAGCGAAGACGGTATCATCGCGGGCCTTGCCCCCGGGCTCATCGACGAGCTGCCGATGCAAAGCCTTCAGTTCATCGACCAAGGCATCTGGCGTTACTACCACAACACGGGAGATTCGGAGACCCTGGCCTACGCTTACCCCTTGGTACGAGAGTACCTCCAGCTTTGGGGCATGGAGCCCAACGGCATGCCCTCCTGGCGTGAGGGCCGCACGGCTTGGGCGGACTGGGGCGAAGGGGTCGACCCTCCGCCGACCCAGGTTTGCTGGTACGTGCTGGCCCTGCAGGCGGCGAAGCGAATGGCGACCGAGTTAGGCCACTCCAGCGACCTCACCATGTATGAGGAGCGACTGGAAGCCATCTCCGCAAACTTCGACAAGCTCTACTGGAACGGTAAATACTACACGAGCGGTGAGTTCAAAGACGACCGTGCCAACGCTCTGGCGATCCTCGCGGGCCTGGCCCGCCCCAGCCATTACAACAGTATCATGGAAGAGGTGCTGATCCCGGTGCGCGGGGCGAGTCCCCACATGGAATGGATCGTCGAAGAGGCGATGGTGCTCGCCGGAGCTCCCGAAGAGGCTTTGCGCCGGATGCGAGAACGCTACCAGAGTCAGATCGACAACGACGAACGCACCACCCTCGATGAGTACCTCGGGGTCCGCGACGGCGGGACTTACAACCACGCCTGGAACGCGCCGAACTACATCTTGTCCAAGTACGTCGCCGGCTTGGCCCCGGACTCCCCAGGTTGGGAGTCCTATCACGTCTTCCCCCGACTGCTCGATCTCACTTCGGTCGAGCAGCTCGTTCCGAGCGTCCAGGGCGAGATTGCGGTTCGCATGAACCTTGGCGAGGGGACTTTCTCGCTTGAACTGTCATCGCCGGTTGGAACCGTGGCCCGCGTAGGGATCCCCAAGTCGATCGGACGCGTGAGCCGTGTCTCTGCTAACCAGCATGCGGTCTGGTTAGACGGCGAACCCCTAGGAGGCATCGAGGGCGTGCGCTGCTTCGGAGAGAACGACGACTACCTCGTGTTCACCGTCGCCCCCGGCGAATGGAACCTTACCGCAACCACCGACCAAGACTGAACGCTAGAGTACTCGCCATGACCTGCACGAAATCCGCAGTGTTTCTCCTGCTTATCACCGCCACATCATACGGCGCCGCGGACCCCATGAACGTGGTCTTCATCCTCGCGGACGACCTCGGCTGGAGCGACACAACTCTCTTCGGTACAACCTCGTACTATGAGACCCCTCAGATCGAACGGCTCTCCCAACGCGGGATGACCTTCACCCGAGCGTACGCCTCTAGCCCCCTTTGCTCGCCAACCCGGGCCAGCATTCTGACGGGGCTCGCTCCCGCGCGGCACGGAATCACCTCGCCCAATTGCCATTTGCCACAGGTCACGCTGAAAGCAACCGCTGACAAGCGAGCGCCAGCTGACCAACACGCCACGACAGTTAATACGATCAACCGCTTGGTGACGGAATACGACACGCTCCCAGAAAGGCTGCGAGACGAGGGATACCGCACCGGGCACTTCGGCAAGTGGCACCTCGGTCTCGAGCCCTACTCGCCGCTCGAACACGGCTTCGACATCGATGTGCCGCACTGGCCTGGGCCAGGCCCAGCCGGCAGCTACGTCGCCCCGTGGCGTTACCCCGACTTCGATCCGCAGACACCCAACGAACACATCGAGGACCGGATGGCCGAGGAAGCCGTCGCGTTCATGACCGCGGAATGTGACCAGCCGTTCTTTCTCAACTACTGGATGTTCAGCGTTCACGCCCCGTTCGATGCAAAGCCGGATCTGATCGAGAAGTACCGCGCACGAACAGACCCCGCGTCTCCTCAGAGGTGTCCGACTTACGCGGCGATGATCGAGAGCATGGACGATGCAGTTGGCACTCTGCTCGACGCGATCGACTCCCTCGGCATAGCCGACCGGACGATCATCGTCTTCGCTTCGGACAACGGCGGCAATATGTACAACGTCGTTGAAGGGGTCGCCCCGACCTCGAACGCCCCGCTGCGCGGCGGCAAGGCAACGATGTACGAGGGTGGCGTCCGCGGTCCCTGCATCGTAGTCTGGCCCGGGGTGACCACGCCGGGGACGGAGACCGACACTCCTATTTCGAGCTACGATTACTACCCGACGCTCCTGCAGATGCTCGGTCTCAAGGCGCACAGCAGGCAAAAGTTCGACGGCGTGAGCTTCGCCGACGTCCTCAAGGGAGCCATCGATACCGCCGGAGTAGGCCCTTCACGCCCGCTGTTCACGTACTTTCCGCACTGCCCTAAAGTGCCGGACTGGCTCCCTCCTTCGGCCTCGGTGCTTCGCGACGAGTGGAAACTAATCCGCCTCTTCTACGCTGGCGGGGAAGGAGAGCATCGGTGGAAGCTCTTTAACCTAAGAGAAGACCCGGGCGAGCGTCGTGACCTGACTGCCGAACGGCCCGAGCTGGTCGCCGAACTCGATGCGTTGATCGAACAGCACCTAAAAGAGTCTGACGCGGTCCTGCCTGCAAGGAATCCGGCTTTCGCCCCTGATGAGTACGACCAAGCAGCCGAAGGGGTCTCACGTATGAACCGCAAAAAGCGGAAGCAGCCGCCTACGGCCCCCGTCGCCGGCTGGCAGGCTGTCAACGACTGCCGCCTCAAGCTTGCCGATGGCTTGCTCACGATCGCTTCGGTCGGCTCTGACCCTTATCTGAAGTTCAAACTGCCCAAGCAGTTGCCCGCAGGAACCTATTGCCTTGAGCTAGAACTGCGAGTGGATGGCCCCGCCGACGTCGAGGTCTACTGGCGTGAAGGCAAGGCGAAGCCGGCGTTCGCAGCTGGGCGCAGCGTTGCACTCGGTCGGGTGCCGGAAGGATCAGGTACGACCTTCCGAGGGGAGATCAAGGCAGCCAAGCCGATCACCGAGTTGAGGCTCGACCCCAGTCGCATGCCGGGGACAACCACTCTACGCAGGCTCTCGTTGGTCGATGAGGATGGCACGTTGCTGCCCATCTGGACAGCTCAATAGCCTCCCACTGGTCTCGCAGAACTCGCGGGGAACTCGGCCGAATGCCCTTGCGAGTGCACCCAACAGCAAACGACTTGATGCGTTCCTATCTGGCCTGCCGACCCCGGGTCCTACTCGTCATGGCCCTTAGCCTTTGGGGGTTGGGGCGGATGTCCACACCAAGCTGTACGGCTGAGCCCAAGCGGCCGAACATCATCGTCCTCATGGCGGACGATCTCGGATATGCCGACCTTGGGTGCTACGGCGGCGAGATCGAGACGAAAAACCTGGACCTGCTAGCGGAGCGGGGGACGCTCTACTCACAATTCAGGGCAACCCCGGTGTGTTCAAAATCGCGAGTCGCCCTACTAGCCGGCATGCCGATGCACGCCGCTGGCGACATGACCTACGGGCGTCCAACTCTTTCTGGGCACGGATGAGATGGTGGTACACATCGGGATTTTGTTCGGCAACATCGGTGGTCTCGGCCGTGTCATCGATCAGATCGTAGAGGGCGAGAGCCTCGCCGCTCTCGTTCTCCGCCGCGCTCAGCACCGGAAGCAGGACTTCCATCCGGGCCGGTCGGGTCTGCGCGAACACGAGGCTCGCACTTAGAAATTCGTAGCGACTTCCGCGAGCTAGCATAATTGTCGAGACTCAATCCCGGCGGAACCGAGTCTGAGCAAATTCGGTCGCCGGCTAACCCGCACTTAATGAGACAACCTCGGCGATTTGGCCTTATAGTATTCGGGAAACTGGCTCTTGGTGCCTGCCAATCTCGAGGTCGTTGAGTGCCGTTGTCTAGCTCGCCTATCAGTGAATCTACATGCTCCGTATGCCGCAAGCCTACTCGTCAATGCACTCGACCCAGAGGATGCAATACCTCGCGCAGGCTCTGACCAGTCTTGCTGCGATGGTCTTCTCCACGTGCGCCCAAGGCGACGCTGTCAAGCTCTTGGACAAATCCACTGTGGATCCGGCAGCGCTTACGTTTGCCGAAGGGCCCGCCGCAAAGTTCGCGACCTTTGTCAATGGGCGATCTCACCAACAAGTTCCCATTACCACCTATCGAGGGTTTCAATACACGACTTACGTTGACTCGGAACGAAACATTTGCGCTGGCCGAAGAAAGCTCCCCAAACACCCATGGGAGGTCATTCGCTTCCAAGACCACAAGTTCATATCCAATGACTCACATAACACCTGTGTCATCGGCATTTGTGACGCCGACGGTACAATCCATTTGGCGTTTGATCACCACGCAAGCAAACTGAACTATCGGGTTTCCAGCTTGGGGGCCGCCCATCAACCGAATTCGGTGCCGTGGGATGCGGATCTCTTTGGGAGCGTCTTGCACACACTCGGGTCGGTGATTCCTGAAGACCGTGTTACGTACCCCCGATTTATTCCGGCTCCCGACGGCAATCTGATGCTCTACTATCGTTCGGTCACGTCCGGCAATGGCGATGGGATGATTGAGGAGTACAACGGCCACACCCACGACTGGTCACCCGGACTAGGCAAGTTCATCGCACGCGATATCGGCACTTACACCGTCGACGGCAGGACTAGCAACTACCGCTGCCCCTACATGAACGCCTTGTCCTTCGCCGGAACGCGGCTACATGCGTCTTGGGTGTGGCGAGACCGCTTCGAGAAGACCAGCCCAAGAAATCAGCACGACCTATGTTACGCGTACAGCGATGACCGCGGAAGAACCTGGCAGAATTCTGACGGAGTGAGGATCGGTCAAACGGGGACCGAGTTTATCCACCTCGATTCTTCCGACGTTGTCGTTGCGTCGATCCCAACAGCCGCCAGGGTTTCGAATCAGAACACACACTATGCCTACGACGATGGGAGCATCCATATCGTCATGAGGCAACGGATCGAAGGAACCAAAGAGCGACGTTACCATCACTATTGGCGGACCCGCGCAGGAGCCTGGAGCCAAGAGGTGCTTCCTTGCTCGGGAAATCGACCCAAGCTGGTTGGCAATCCCGATCGCGAACTGATTCTTGTCTATAGCGGCGAGGACAAACGCGACGGCAGCAATCAGCTTTTGATGCTGAAGGGAGTTCCCAAGGCAAACCGAACCAGCTGGTCTTGGTGCCAAGTTTTTCTTGGGCAGCCTTTCAAGATGGCCTGCGATCCTCTCCTAGATAAACAACGTTGGGAGTCAGAGCAGGTCCTGTCCGTCTACTATCAAGACGAGCCACCGAAGATAGTCCGAACCGAAAGCCTCGAACCGATCGATGGCGCGTCGTCGCCCTTGAACGTGATCGATTTCCAGTTTCAAGCGAAAGAGGTTTCACCGAGCGGAGTACGCTAGAACGTTTGATCAGAACGTTCAGGCGACGAGTGTTTGGGTAAGCGACAAGTGCGGATGCGAGTTGAACGAGGGCTTCGCAGATGACGGGTTCTCGGTCTCGTCGGGTTTCCACGGCGCTATCTGTTTGTCGCCCGCTCGACATGCCAGCGGATCTTGCCCAGACTGGTCGTGGCGTCGTAGCCCTGTTAGGTTCGCTCCTGATTATTGCCAACGCAGGGGGCCATCGCTCTGCACGTCCGCCAGTTCAAGCCACCCATAAGGAAGGCGCTATCTGTCGGCAGGCCCGTGAGGGCCAGATCAAGTGCCCGCTGATCATCGGCGACCTCTGAGAACGTCGTCATCGAACAGCAGTGGATCTTCGACACCTTCTTGGGACAGCCTAGCGTCCTACTCGCATCGCCCTTGCTTTGGACTCAACGATGCCTATACCGAGGGCGCGTATGGTCCAAATACTCGAACAAACGTCCATTCATTGTTTCGTATCGCTACTTGGAGACTCGCTCGATTTGTCCGGCAAGATGACATTGGGGTCGAATGCAGAAAGCCGTTCTAGCGTTTTTCTGTCGAGTCCCTCAGCTGCTTGGCTCAGTTGAGAGCGTTCTTCATCGGTCAGCTTCACCGATTCCCCGGTTAGACGTTCGAGTTCATCCTTCAGCCTTCGAGACTCTTCGTAAAGCCGAGCGATTTCTCTCGCTTTCACCCATCGATCTCTCAGCCAACGAAACATCCTGATGCCTCTTAGGCTGCCACTCGGTGGTAGTGCTTGAGCATCCCGCCAAGCCGCTCGCGACACTGGACTACACCGTCCGGCGGCGGCTCGCCAGGCTCTTCGATCAGCCGATTCTCGATTCCCTGGTGATTGCGTTCGGTGTGGTAGTGAGCCACGTACTCTCCGATGGCGTTACGCAACGCGTCCTCGCCGAAGAAGATCATCCGGTCGAGACACTCCTGCTTGATGCTCCGCATGAAACGCTCGACGTAAGCGTTCAGGTTCGGCGTCTTCGGCGGAAGCCGGAGTGCATGCACGCCCCTCAGGCTCAGCGTGTGGCGGAACGCGGCAGAGAACTTCGTGTCACGGTCCATTAGCAGCAGCCGCGAGTCCCTGAGGAAGCCGTCCTCGTCATCAATAAGATTCCTTGCGATCTGCTGCATCCAGGCGTCGTTCGGCGAGGTCGTCATTCCGGCATAGCAGACCTTCCTGCTCTTCGGCTGGATCACGAACAGCAGGTAGTAGGTGACCAGGCCTCGCGGCGTCCAAACTTCCACACTCGTGAAGTCGACCGCTGAGAGCTGGTCCCAGTGGGCTTTGAGGAACTCCTTCCAAGGCGTTCGTTTCTTGCGGATCGGAGCCGGCTCTAAGCCATTGGCTTTCAGGACATTCGCAACAGTCGATTCCGAGACGTCGTGGCCCAGGTTCGCTAGCGCTCCCTGAATCCGCCCGTAGCCCCAGGAACGATTCTCCTTCGCAAACCGCACGATCAACTTCGTGACTTCTTCGGGTATCGGTGGCCGCCCTGCCCTCTTCCGTCGCTGGCTGTAGTCCCACTTCTGGGCCACGAGCTGGCGATGCCAACGCAGAATCGTATCGGGCGTGAAGAGAGTAGCGATCGACTCTAACCCCTTGCGGCCAAGCTCCTTCCCCTTCAACGCCAGCCGTCTTCGCTGGTCATCCGTCAGCAGGATGCGCTTCTTGCCCGTCTGCTCGCGGAGCACTCGGTTCTCGGCGCAGAGGTACTCGATCACCAACTGTTGCTGCCGGTTCACCCACCCCACCGCCCAGGTGAAAGCGACGTGCCAAGGTTGCAGATGCGTGGTCATGCGGACTCCTTGCGAAGCATGCTCGGTGCCCCCAATCTACCCGAATCTCGGCCAGGATTCTCGACCGAAATCGCTGGACCCGGCGGTCCACAAAGCCTACAAATCAAGGCGTTTCGCGTCGGCGGAGTTTTTGGACCATACGGGTTCTCAGCCGACCGATGGCATGCCCGGTTCAAGAAGAACGCCTTGAGGTCGCGGTAGGTCTCGTTATCGATACGCACGCACGACCGCCACTTCGGCGGACCTCCACCAACGGGAGTCTGACCGCAGCGCCGATAGCTGATCGAGTACCCCTCAAACTTGATTGAGACTCGACGCACGTCGCGGATCTGGCCGCGTTCCTGCTGCTTGAACGGGTGGTGCCCTTCGGTCGCCAGGATGACAAACCAATTCTGGTAGCGGATGTATTGCAGGTTCGCGACCCCGCGTCGCTTGCGGCGAGAGCGTTCCCGCTCACTGATGTCGATGCCATACTTGGCGATCAGCTTCCGATCAATCGTTTCGGGATCCTTGCCTGGCTTGATCCGACCCGTGACGTAGAACCAGTACCCGTGCCTGAGGTAGCTGACCGCCACTTGCTGCACGAGTCCTTCAGGAGATGTGGCGACGCACCGATAGGGCAGCGTCGCGATGACGCGGGCGTCCTCCACCAAGGTGACACCGGGGGTTTCGCGTGCCGCCGTGCGTCCCTTCTTGAGACCTCCCAGGGCGGCGAGACGGGCGTGGACCTCGGGATGGCACAGCTCTTTAGCGACCGCCCACTTGAACATCGCAACGAGCCGGGTCAGCTGCTTGTTGATGTACTTCCGGCTCCAGTCCTTGTCGGTGATCAGGTCGTCGCGGAAGTCGTCAAGCTTGACGGGCCCGAAATCATCGACGTACTCGTCGCCGTGCTTGCGGCCGAGCAAGCCGGTCACCTCAGCGACCATTTCGGCTTCGCGTGTCACCTGGCCATTCTTAACGTAGTAGGCCGTGGCGTGGCGTCGGTAGACAAAGATGAGTTCGTCGAGCGTGACCGGGACGCCTTCACGGAGCTTGGCTCGCAGGGCCTTGGGGGTCACGACTTCGGCTAGACTCGCTTCGGCCAGATCGGAAGCCGGCGGAAGGGGCTCGGCGTCCGTGTCGGAGCAGCGTTGCCGCTCCCATTCTTGAAGCAGCTCTCGGTAGCGACGTTGGCTCTCGTCGGAGCCGTGCTTGCCGAGGTAGACGCGTCGGCCGTTAAGCGAGGCGATCGCTTGGCCAGAACCTTTGTGCAGCCGATATTTCGGCGGCTGGTGCCTGAGATGGGGCATGATGGTAGCTCGCTGGGAGATCGCCAAAGGCGTAGTTCCCGAGGCGACTACCCCTTTGCGAGGAGCAGGCTACCCCTTTGACTACCCCTTTGCGCTCAAAAACGAGCCGCGCCACCGATGCCGATGGGTTACCTAAAGCTAGGTATCAGCAGGACTTAGAAAAAGTGGCGGGGGCCGGATTCGAACCGACGACCTCGAGGTTATGAGCCTCGCGAGCTACCTGGCTGCTCCACCCCGCGGTGGAATATGTGATCGTACCCGCTCCGAATCGGCTGGGCAACCACTGCAGCTTGATGGATTCTGGACTTGTCGGCATTCCCTGAAATCGCCCGGCTGATTGCCCGGCGTCGGGACGGCCGATACGGTTCCTTATAGGCGACCGGATCGCCCCCTGCTGGGGCCGGTCGCCGTCACTCCCAGCCACAACGGTCCTTTGGCCAATCTGTCCCCTATCGCCGCCCCGCCTCCGGCGCCGCCACAAGTAGGCGCCGATCTGGGGGACCCGATACAGCCGGTGACGGTTGACGACAATTTCGAAGCGGCAGACGAGGGGCGGCGCGGGTCTCTCGGGCTCGGACCGATCGGCCGCTGGTTCGATTCCGATCCCGCCTGGCTGGCGAGTGCAATTCTGCACCTCACCCTGCTGATCCTGGGCGCCTTGCTGGTCATGGGAGCGGCCGAGGACGACACGCTAAGCCTCAGCGTGGGGGTGGCCGAGGACCTCGGTGAGCAGATGATCGAGGAGAGCCTCGACCTGACCGCCGCGACCGAGTTGGAAGTCCCCGAGCAGTTGATCACGCCCGAGCTGCTGCCCGAAGTCAACGACCCTCTGGCGACTCCCCCCGAAGCCCCTGTTACGCCGACGGGGATCGGTATGGCGTCGGACCTGGCGGTCGTGTCCCCCGGCGTGGCCCTGTCAGGCCGCACGCCGGGGATGAAGCAGATGCTGCTCAAGCAGATGGGCGCTACGGCGCAGACCGAGGCGGCGGTGCTCGCCGGGCTCAAGTGGTTGCAGAAACAGCAACGCAAAGACGGCGGCTGGTCGCTCAAAGGGCCATATGCGCAGGGTTCCCCCAATGAGAACCGCGAGGCGGCGACCGCCATGGCGTTGCTCGCGTTCCAAGGGGCGGGCAAGCTCCCGACTAACTCGCGTGACGACTTTGGCCGAGTCGTGCGTCGCGGATGGAACTGGTTACTCGAACGCCAGAACGAGGATGGCTCGTTCTTCCATCGCGGTGGCAGCAACCACCGCTTCTACACCGAAGCGCTCTGCACCATCGCGTTGTGCGAGCTGCTCGCGATGACGGGCGATGAGCAGTATCGTAAGCCGGCTTCCAAGGCGGTCGAGTATCTCATCTCGTCACAAAGCGAACTCGGCGGCTGGAAGTACTATCCGGGCCCGCAGAGCGATCTCTCGGTTACGGGCTGGGTCTTGATGGCGCTCAAGAGCGCGAGGATGGCGGGCATCGAGGTCCCCTCCCCTGTCTTCCTGAAGATCGAAGACTATCTCGACACGGTCTCGCGGGCCGAATCGATGTCGGACATCGACCGCGGCTCGCGCTATGTCTACGAGAGTTCCGACATCTTCAATCGCGAAGCGATCCCCACCATGACCGCGGTTGGTTTGCTCTGCCGGCAGTACCTAGGCTGGCCCCTCGACGAACGGCGTCTTGAGAGTGGCGTCGACTTCTTGCTGACGCACAAGCCGGAGTGGCGCCGCGGCAAGACCAACCTGTACTACTGGTACTACGCGACCCAAGTGCTGATGCACAAAGGGGGGGCAAGCTGGCCGAAATGGAACCTCGTGATGCGCGAGCTGTTGCCGGAGCACCAAGAGAAGAAGGGGCCCGAGAAAGGGAGCTGGGACCCACGAGACGATATGCCCTGGGGCGCTTCTGGCGGCCGGCTCTACACGACGTGCTTCGCGATCTACACGCTGGAGGTCTACTACCGACACCTGCCGCTCTATAAGCAGCGGGCGACGCATTGAGCCTCGGGCCAGATTCGTGCTGTAGACGCCGATAACGCGATGCTAGGCGCTAAGGCTGGCATGCCGCGATCGGCGTCGGGAGACGCCTTCTACAGACGCCGAAATCATTCTTCTTCCATCCTGAAGTTGAACTGCACGAAGCGGAAACCACGCGGCGTGTCGTAAATCGCGGCTCCCGCGGGGGCCGCGTGGCGCATCAGGGCTTCGAGTGGCGGCACGCCGGTCTCGTCGAGAGCGTCGCGCAGCCAGCGCATCGGGGGTGCGAACTCCGCCATCCGATCGAGCTGCTCGCGCGAGGCGTCCGAGTTGCCCGCAACATGCCACTGGCGGAACTGGGTAGAGGGGTCTTCGTACTTGACGATGCGCCCCTCTTCGCCCCCGACGGTCGCCTTGCCGAGCCGCTTGGTACGGCTGGCAGTGAGTCGGTAGGGCAGATGCTCCGCGAGCCGTGGGCCGATTCCCGCGTGGGTGTCGATCAGCTTGTGAAGCAGCGCCTCGGTCTCCGCGTAGACGAACTGCTCACCGATCACCGCAAGATGCGCAGCGAAGGGGCCTCCGCGGCGGCGCTGCCGCCGTCGCCCCTCCTCGCTGTCCGCCTCGGGTTGAGCGAGGCGCGCGTATTCGACGCCGCCGTGCTCGTCCCACTTCGGTGACACCTTGATGCGATCGAGCGTTTCGCGGAGTGTCCGCTTCGCCCACTCGGGGTCTTCCACGTCGAGCAGGATCGCCCGGGCGGGGGTGACGCGCGGCGCGGCGCCCTCCTCAATGTCGCCGTAAGCCTGCAACGACACAAAGCGACCGGTCAGCTGCTCAAGCGTCTCGGTGGGAATCAGACCGGTCCGTTTCGTGAACTGCTCCTCAACCAGCTTCGCGAACTCTCCCTCGCCGCGAATGCGATCGTACAGCTTGCCGGCACCCTCGAGCGTGGCGGCGAAATCGACCGCCCCGCACTGGTAAGTGGCGACCTGATCCGGGATCGCCTTGCCGGGTGTCGGGTCGCACGGCTTGAGCCGCAGCATCTTCAGCACGCCCGATCGCGGCGTGCCGAGCAACAGGTGGGCGCGGATCAGGCTATCCCAATCGCCCTGGTCGATCCACATGGCGGCTGAGGCCCCCTCGATCTTGTCGAGGCCTAGCACCGGCAGGGTCGCCAACGCGATCCGCATCCCGGCGTTCTGCTGAGCAACGGCCCGGAAAATGCCGACCGGATCGACGAAGATCGTCAGCTGAGGCGGCGTGTCGTCGCCGCCGCCGATCCGCTCGCTGACACACTCACGAAGCGACTCGGTGAACCCCGGGTTGTCCGCCAACGGCTCGGTGTACCGCTGGCGGAGACGCTCGGCCCGCTTGCGTTCGTCGTCGTCAGGTTGGATCTCGGTCTCTTCTTCCGTCGCCTGCTCGGCGACGGGTTCGATGGCCGCGAGCCCCTCCGCTTCGTCCCACTTGGTGATGAGCGACTCGAGCAGGATGCGATCGTTTGAGAAGATCAGTACGCCTTCGCGTTCGGCAAAGCCGACCGCTGCGCGGACTTTATCCCCTCTGCGAAACACGGTGACCTTGGTCGTAGCCACCTGCTCCTCGGCGATCCGGACGTCCCCATCCTTCGTGGCTGCTGCACGGATCGAGTCGAAGAGGTGAGTGGCTCGATCTAGCCCTTCCGCGATGGCGACCGAGTCGTTCGCCTCACGGTCGGCGGCGCTAACCGTGTCGGCCAAGAACAGGAGGCCCGGCCCCTCGTTGCGCCGAGGCACGACGCCAAAGGCGACCTCGCCCTGGGCGAGCTGCATCAGATCGCTGATCCCGCCGCCGGTCACCTCGCCCGGGCCGGATTGGTACGCCTCGTCGATCTTGCCGAACAGCGATCCGAGAAAAGGAGCGATCTCCGGGTCCTGAAAGAACCGAGAGCTCTGGAACTTATCGATGAATTCGGCGCCGTCGGGCGTTCGGACGAACACGACGGATCGACTGGGGTAGAGCCGCATGGCGCCGGGGCGCTCGGCTAGCGTGAAGGTCGCGGCCGTCAATCCGGCCGTGAGAACCAGACTTTTCAGGATGCTTCGCACGTTTCGTTGCTCCCCAGACGAGATCAATATCGAGGCCCCACGCCACGGCGTGGGACGCCCATGATAAGCTGTAAGGATAAACCAATTCCTGCCGCTGAGGCGCCGCCGGCATGCACCAGCAATTTAAACTCGGTCCGCCGAATCCGTTGTTGTTCGCGGCTCTTGCCGGGTTCTTGGCGGCTTCCCCCTCACTTTTTGCACAGGGTGGCGGCACAGGCGGTGGGGCTACAAGCGGCGGGTTCAGCTCGTTCGGCTCCTCATCCGCCGGAACCTCCTCCTTCGGCCAGTCCGGTTTCGGCGGATCCTCATTTGGCAGCTCGGGCTTCGGGCAGTCGGGGTTCGGCAGCACGACGGGCGGCGCCGGCGGTGGCTTCAATGCGATCACCAACACCGACCAGGGCTTCATCGGGCGCAGCGCCGCCGACATACAGACCTTCTTCGGATCCACCAACCAAGCCTTCCAGACGACCGATACACGCTCGTCACGCTCTGGCGGAGGGGGGGGCGACTCTTCTTCCGAGGCGGGCCGGCGCCCGCTGGTCCGTGTCTCGCTCTCCGCATCCCGTGAGCTACGTCGCAGCGTCTCGGGCGTACGCCCCCGTGTGGATATCGCGATCGATCAGGTCGCGAGACGGCTGACGCGACAAGGCATGAACAGCGTCACTCTCTCTGCCAACGAAGGCGTGACGACGCTCGAAGGCGTTGTCGAGAGCGACTCACAACGCCGGCTCGCCGAGAAGCTCGCCGCGATTGAGCCGGGAGTCCGCCGCGTTGAGAACCGGCTGCGCGTCGTCGAGCCGGCCGAAGAGGTCTACCCGCTTCAGCGGTAGCTCTCTCCGGGAGGGCGAGGCTCCTGCCGAGCCATGACCGCAGTACCCAGCGCTGGCTCAGCAGGAGCTTCGCCCTCCCAGAGAACCGCCTAACGCGATAGTCGGATCGTTGTCGTCGACAGCTTCTTGCGATCCGCCTTCTCCTCGCTCGCCGTCCCCGCCACCGATTTCACGGTGACCGGCGCCTCGAAGCCAGTTTGGCGAACGCCTTCCGTGCTCGGCTGATTGGCGATCACTTCAACGCCCGAGTCGGGCGTGGCGATCCCGCGGCCGGGCAGCCGCTGGCGCGCCTGCTCACTCACAACGAGCCCGCCCCCCTCGGAGGGCTCGAAGCGAGCGATCAGACTGACGTGCGTCGGCGCCCCTTCAACCCCGCCCCACGGCAACCAAACGCTGTACGAGGGGCCGATCTCCGACTCGCTCATATGCTTGGTCAGCTGGTCGGTCGGGAAGATGTACCTGCGGGTCGGCTTGTGGTCGGTCGGGTTCCGATTCGATTCATCGAAAGCGTAGATCACAAGGCGGCCGTCGACGGTGATCGGATCGACCTCACTGTCGTAGAAGTAAAGCCTCCCGCCGAACCCACGCTCCGCCGACTCGCCCATCTTCTGACGGATGGTGTCCGACCACGTGGCGACAATCCGTTGAGGCGTGCCGCTGCGCGGCTCGCTCGATTCGGCGCCCCACTCGAGCGGGTTGCCGATCGAGACAAACGGCTTACCGCCCCCCTCATCAGACGACAGAGGTCCACGGCACCCGACGATTAGGGCCAAGAGCAGTCCGCCAGTGATAACACGCTGTGACAAAGTGGTCATGGAGACGCCTCCCGGGCGTCGAGGTCGATGCGAGATCACCTGGCGGGCGCCGGCAGACGCCGCGGGCCTTCGGGCTGCAAGTAGGTCGCCGCCTCGACACGGTTCTCGGCCGGTTCCTGCGGAACCGAACTATCGAGAGCAGGCTCGGTGAGGGGCGTTGTCTCACCGTAGGTCGTGTCGTCGATCCGTATGTCGGTCGGGACTTCGGTCGGGTAACACGCCTCCGACTCGCCCCAGGCGTCACCGCGGGTGCGGAGGCCGGCGGGACCGTGAAGGTCGATCACGTCGCTCAGCACCCAGCTCATACGCGATGACTCAACCTGCTTGAGCATCTCCGCGTCGAGTTCCGAGCGGATGATGCGTGGCGTCATGATAATGAGCAGCTCAGTCCGGGTCTCTTCGACGCCGTCGTAACGGAACAGATCACCCAACAGCGGGATATCGGCCAACAGCGGCACCCGCCGGTGGACATCGAACGTCCGCTTGGTCAGCAACCCGCTCAACAAGACGGTTTGGCCGCTAGCGGCACTGACGGTGGTGATCGCGCGGGTGGTGTCGATCTGCGGAGCTCGGATCACCTCGCCGTTGTTCGCGATGCTGATCGCGATGCCGTCTTCCTCCTCACCGACCTCCGACTTCTCAGCACTGATGTTCATCACCACCTGGCCGTCGGGGCTGATACGGGGAGTCACATCGAGGATGATGCCGACGTCTTCGTAATCAATGTTGTTGGTCTGTCCGAACTGAGTCTGGTTGACCCCCGTGATGCGAGGCACGCGGGCGCCCACCTGCACGGTGCCCGGCTTGCCGTCGAGCGTCATGATCTGCGGGCGGCTGAGCACCTCGAGGCGGCGATTCTCCTGCAGCGCCCGCATCAGGAAGCTGACGTTGCTGCTGCTGGCGGAGAAGACGAAGCCGCCGAAGTTCAGCTCGCTGTTGACTCGGTTCAGCGCAAAACTCGACAGGGCCTGCGCCGCGACGTTGCCCGCCCGGCCGAGCGCCTGGGTCGAGCCATTGTTGCCCAGCGACTGGTTATTAAAGTTGAAGCCGGGCGTCAGGTTGCTCGAGATGATGTTCTCGGTCTCGGTGGTTACCGTCGCCCCGCCGGGCGTCTGGTTGGTCGTTGTCGTCGTGATCCGTTCGATGTCCGACAGCAGCGAACGGTCGAACAGAAGCGAGTCCTGCAAGCCGAGCTCAACGCCGAACTCGTCAGTATCATCGAGACCGACCTCCGCGATGAGCACCTGGATCATGACCATGGGCGGACGCTCGTCGAGCTGCTCGACCAAGGCCCGCAGCTCCATCTCGTAACGCGGCGTGGCGCTGATGATCAGGCTGTTGGTCGCCGCCTCGGCAACGACCACCACCTCGCGGTCGATCAGTTCACGCGGGCTGTAGGCGAGGTCGGCGTCATCCTCGGCGGCACGCTCGGTCTCGAGCCACTCGTTGAGCACCTCGGCGACGACCTCCGCCTCGGCGTTCTTGAGGCGGTACACCGTGGTCTGTCGCGAGCGGACTTCGGCGTCGTCCAGCCGCAAGAGGATCGCCTCGACGACCGCCAAGTCGTCCGCCGTGCCGGCGGCGATGATGCTGTTGGTTCGCAGGTCCGTTGTGACGTTGAGCGGCGAGAGCCCGCCTGTGCCGTATCCGCCCGCCTCGTCGTCGTCCTCGTCGCTCCCGAAGATGCTGCGGAGCATCTCGGCGAGGGATTCCGCGTCGCCGTTGGCGACGGTGAACACTTTTAGCTCGGCGGCGGCGTCCGGCGCTTGGTCGAGTCTTTCGATGAGTCCGGCGAGCAAGCCCATGCTGCCCGCAGGCGCTGTCACCACCAGGGCGTTCGCCCGTGTGTCCGGCGCGACGCGCACCCCGGTCAGCACTCCCGACTCGAGCGCCGAGGGGTCTCCCTCCCCCACGCCCAGCCGCAACGCCGCGGCGCGGGGCGAAGAGTTGTCATCCTCAACCGCTCCTTCGGAGCTAATCGCTTGCTGAAGCACCTCGGCCAAGTCCTCGGCCAAGGCGTTCCGCAGCGGGAAGACCCGCACCTCATCGACCGCTTCGCCCCGAGCGGCGTCGATCTGCCTGACGAGCGCCTTCACCTCGACCTGATCGCGTGGAGCCGCGTTCACGACGACCACGTTGCTGCGGTAATCGGCGACTACAAAGGCACGCGAACGGAGCAGCGAAGCGGTGTCGTCGTCGCCTGCTTCGGCTTGCTGTTCGAAGTAGTCATCGATTAAGGTCTTCACGTCCGCAGCCGAAGCGTGCTGCAGGGGGTAAACCTCGAACCGACTGGTCGGCTCGACCGGCTGATCCAACTGATCAACAAGCCCCATCGCAAGCTGGACGTTCTCCGCACGCCCTACCAGCAGCAACGCGTTGGGCTTCGCCAATCCGGTGACGCTCAGCTCACCAACCCGAGGGCCGAGCACCTGCTGGTAGACGCTCGACAGGAGCTGTGCCAGCGATTGGGCGTCGATGTGCTGAAGCCGGCGGACGCGGATTTCGGGTGTTGTTTCGGCGCTGAGCCGCTCGATCTGGGCGATGATCCGTTCGACGCGTTCGACGTCTTCCTGATCACCACTCAGCACGATCACATCGAGCCCCTCGACGAACTCGATACGCACCGGTCCAAGAATCGATTGATCTTCCGCAAGCCGCGCCGCGCCCTGGGGAGGCACAGCGGGGGTCGGCTTGGGCGTGGAGTCAGCGCCTTCAATGGGAGCCGAGGCCTGGATGGCTCGCACCGCCTGGCGGACCCGATCGCGTGGCGCCCGGGCAGTCGAGACGATCTTCATCGCGCCGCTGCTGCCGGGGGCGTCGATCGACTCGTCCATCGCCGCCACGACGCTCCGCCACGCGGCGACCGCCTCGGCAGGACCGTTGATCGTGGTGACGCCCGTGGCCGCTTCAACACGGAACTTCACCCCAGCGCCATCTCCCAGCGAAGCCGGGAAGGCAAGCACCGTCCGGGCCGCGTCCCAGGTTGCCGGCAGGGGCCGACGCGACAGGGACTCGAGCCGGCTATGCAACTCCGTGGGCGAGAGCCTCTTCAGCTTGAGCGGCCCCTCACCGGCGGCCACCTTCGGCGCCAGTGGGGCCTCGGCAACCAGTGGGGTCGATCCGGAAGGCTCGCCCTTGGAAACGCTCGCACTCGACGGGCCGTTCATGAGCTGCAGCAGCTGACCGTGGGTCTCGAGCGGGCCCAGCAGCAGCAGGCGTCCCGTGCGCTGGTCCCAGACGGTGCGAACCGTGGGCGGCAAGGTGTTCCGCCAGTGATCGACCGCTTCGCGACGCTCGGCAGGGATCGTGTGCGCCTGCAGTACGGCGTCTCCGACCGCGGGCTGCGCGCTGGTGGAAGCCGCCGTGGCGAGGACCGCCAGCAGGCAGACGCCCCCTCGCCTGAGGCGAGTGCGAAACGTTTGTGTAGCAGAAACAGGCATCCTGCCCCCCGGTCCGTGCGGCGTGCGAACGCAGTTCGCGCACCACCCCTTCGCCGATCGGCATGACCGGCGTCACCCGGATCATCGGCAAAGTCTGCCAGCCGGCGCCAAGGTTTTTATCACCTTCATCGCGGCTCAGGCGGCGGGCTTGGCCGATTTGGACCGGGCGTCGCGGAGCTTGTCACCCAAAGCCGCCCGCCAAACGACCCCCTCCTCCGACTCGACGACGATCTCACGAGGCAGCACCGCTTGCACCCGCCCCTTTAGGAGGCCGACTTCGAGCTCGTCGCCGGCGTGGAGACGCAGCGTTTCGCCCGTGGTGCGGATGCGGATCCAGGCCTGGAGTTGAGCGCCCGTCTCGACAATGCCGGTCAACTGGGCGTGCTTGGCGTCGTCGAACGGCGGCGGCGAGGGCTTCGGCGGCGGGTCACGCCGAACAACCTTCGGCTTCTCGGGACGCGGCGGGGGTGGGGGCGTGTAGCTAGTGAACAGGTTGCGCCCGACGACGCTGTCAACGTACTCATCCGCGGTCGCCAAACGGAGTCGCGGCGGTTCGATCGGCTCTTCGGGGAGGCCCTCCTCCCGCTCAGCACCCTCAAGAATCAACGCCACGCTCGTGAGTGTGATCGCCCAGCGGCTGCCCTCCTCGTCGGTGGGGCGGAGCTGTAGATTCGTGAGCTGGTGCAACGAGTCAAGACGATGATACGCATCCAGCAAGCGAACGACCCCCTCCGGAGAACCAGCCGCGTTGGCGCTGAAGGTGAGAGCCGTCGCGGCGTCCCCCTCGGGGCGGGTCGCGTTCCACTTGACCGAACCAAGTTCCAGGCCCGACGACTGGATCGCTTCCTTCAGCCAGTCCGAGTAGTCCGAACGCGCGACGTCCGGGTCGATCGGCAGGGACTGGCTCTGATAGCGTTCGAGTTGGCGGAGCGCCTGCTTGCCGCGGCGGACTTCCAATTGCTGGTCGAACAGCTCGTCCTGCAACCGCTCCGTGTCGCGGACGCGGTCGTTGTAGGCCTGCTGGTAGCTATCGAAGCCCCGCCAGAGGAACCAGAGCCCGCCGAGCGTGACGATCGCGATGATCAGGGTCTTCTCACGCTGGGTCATGCCGCGCCCTCCTCATCCGGCGAGGGCTCAGTGGCGGAAGGCTCTGCCTCGGCTTCGGTCGGCTCGGGTTCTTCGACCTCCGCGGGGGCGCGGAGCAGCGCGCTGTACTTGTATCGATAGGCGTCGTCGGTCGGGGTCTCGGAGGTCGAGATCGGTTCGACCGGGTGGAGATCGTCGCGGAGGCGATCCTCGAGTTCACTGGAAGACGAGGTGCGGGCCATCGCCGTCAGGTCAATCCGCCCGCCCGGTTGATCGCCGCCGATGATGGCCGACGCCGTCAGCTGCGTAGCGCGGAGGTCGCTGGCGACCGGGAAGTCCTCGGCGTCGAGCTTCGCCGGTCGCAGCTTGCCGCCGAGCCGCTCGATCTCGTCGAGCCAAGTGACATCGCTCCGGCGCCAAGCGTCGATTGTGGCGACGCGCTCGCGGTACGGCTCAAACGCTTCGGCGTCCTCTTCGGCGGCCTTGATCTCGGCCCGCTTGTCGGCGATCTCCCGATCGAGGCGGGCGATCCGGTCGTAGGCCATCCACACGCCCGCCAGCAACACCGCCGCCGCCGCACCGGCGAGCAAGCCGGTTCGGCGCCGCCCCGTTTCGACGACCGGCGGACGGCGTGGGTCGGCCAGGTTGAGCGCTGGGGTTTGCTCGCGGCGTCGTCGCTGGATCAAGCCGACGGCGGCGGCGGCGCCCTCGAGCGAGCCCTCAGCGTCGATCTCACTGGCGATCGCTTGCCAGTCGATCGAGTTGATCCCCTCGCCCGCCGCCTGAGCGGCGAAAACGGTCGCGTTGGGCAGTTCGGACGTGAGCGTCATCTGCGTGCGGCGAAGCTCGCGCCCCGTCGCCGCCCCTGTGTCGGAACCGACGCGGACCGAACGCATCAGGCGAGGCGTCTCGCCCTCGATCGCCAGGAAGTCGAGTGCGTCACCCGCGGCGGCGGTGACAAGTATCGGCTCGGTCGAATCGACCAAGGCCCCGAGCGACAGCGGGCGGGGCGTCGCCGCGACGAGCTTGCCGCCGAGCGCCGCGGCGACCTCGCGCCAGAAGGCGAGCGTCGCCTCGTCGGCCGAGACCGCCAAGACCTCTTCGGCGCCTTCCCCCGCGAGGGGCGGCAAGAAGTCAGCGACCGTTTGCTCTGGGTCCGCGCCCGCGTCGCGCGCCGCTTGCATGGCGACGATCGAAGGAAGCTCCTCGGGCGGGGCCGGCGGGACCGCCAAACGGCGGACGCGTGCCTCTTCGGGCCCGAGCGCTACGGCCACCTCGGGACGGCTGGCCCCGATTTTCGACAACGATTGCTTGAGCTCCGCAGCGACCTTCTCGGCCGACCGCCCCGCGGTCCGCGCCTCGACCGACCCGAGCCATCGCGCGGCGCCCCCTTTGGAGAGCTCAACGAGCACGCCGGTGACGCCGCGGCTGTCGGTTTGGAGGGCGAGGTGCTGCACAGAGGACGGGGACGGTTGGAGGGGGGCTGTCGCTTCAGTTTGACACGCCGGCTCGGGGATTGCGAATCAACGCGCCGCCGTCGGTTCGGGAGTCAGAGTCAGCTCGGGGGCGAACCCGGCCCCCAGGGGGCTCAGGTCACGCCGCATCGCGACCCGGGGGGGCAGGATCGTTGTGTCGAGCACCACCTCAAGACGCCGGACAGGCCCCCCCGACTCGAATCCGCCGACCACCTGGGCCCGGTACGCGGCCCCCTGCCCCGTCACGTAAGGCGCCAGGGCTCGCATCTCCTCAAGCTCGAGATACCCCTCCGACAGCAGCCAGGTCGCCTGCTCACGTTCGGGGCGGCTCGCTCCGGCGTCCGGGTCACGGTTGGCGAGGATCGCTTCGACCGCCGTCACCGGCATGCCGGGAAGGCCTAGGAGTACCGCTCGCGGCGCCTGGTTGATGTTCACCCGGCCGGGGATCGATTCGGCGTCGGTGGTGGTGAGGGCTTCCATCATCGAGATCAACCCGTTCGCGAGCGAGCCGTCTTCCTCGCGCCAGGGGGAGAGGACCGTGGTCGTTGTCAGCTCTCCCTTCTCGACGACGCTCACCTCGACATCGACCAAGTCGAGCGGGTCCTGGATCGGCACGGCGGCGGGCGTGTCGAAGTCGATATCGATCTGGTCCGCGTCCTTGACCGGCGGCGGGGCGATCTCTCCGGGGCCCCCGCCCTGCCCCGATTGCCCATCCGAGCCGGAATCGAACCCGTTCTCCTCCAGCTCGGGTTGCTCCAGCGGCCCGCCCTGGCGATAGGCGACGACGAAGTTAGCCGGCCCTTCGCCCAGCAAATCAGCGATCTGCGTGTGCAGTTGCTCGAGGTCGTCGGAATTGACGTTGATCTTCGGCGCGCCGTCGGGCTGCGCGTTCGACTCGACGCTGTACAGTGTGAGCATCGACGCCCAACCACCGTTCAGCTCCCCCGTCGAGTTGTCGATCGGCAAAGAGACCGTCGCCGCCTCGTTCGGCGAGACCTCATGGTTGCGGTCCTGATCGAGCCCCCAAAGCAATTCGGGCGTGACGTCCTTGACCATGAGCAACTGCTCGAGGGTCGTGAGCGGTCCGTTCTGCGGGGCGTAGGGCGGCTCCTGCGTCGAGTAGTAATCACGTTCGGCGCCGAGCGAGCGGACCTCGTCATCTTCGTCGAGCCAGTCGAGGATCGCGTCGGCGATCGACTCGGTCATGCCGGGCAACGCGAGCAGCTGATTGCGTCCGGCGCCCTCCTCGCGGGTCTCCGCGACCAGCAGCGTGTTGAGATTCAGCCGCCCCGAATCGTCCTCCAGGCCGAAGCGGGGGCCTTCCAGCTGCTGCGACCCCCACCGCGGCGAGACCGCCGCCGCGCGGGGACGGAGCTCCGCGGCGACGCCGTCGGAGATCATCACGCCGCGGAACCGGGGCGGGTTGTCGTACCAACCGCCGTCCTGATCGATCGCGTCGGCCTCTTGAGACAGGTAGACCCGCAGCATCGCGACGCCCGACTCGGCGGCCGCGTGTGCCTGCTCGCGGCGCGTCGAGGCGTTGGCCGCTTTGCGCTCGGCGAAGGTCCACTCGAAGTAGGAGAGGTTCGCGATCGACAAGAGCGCGACCACGACCAACACCACCAAGAGCAGCACGCCATGACGAGCACTAGAAGGACGGCGTCGCATGTCACCCCCCCCCCAGGTCCGAGGCTTCGGCGGCGCCCGCCGCGTTGCTGGACGCCGCGTCGCTGGGCGCCTCGTCCTCGGCGGCGGCCAATCGCACCACACGCCGGTACGTGCGTGGTCGGCGGCGTTCGGCGGGGGCGTCGAGGTTCTCCGGGTCGTCGGCCGGGCTGAGGATGACCTTCACTTCGACAGCGAGCGGGAGCGTCTCCTCTTCGCCCATATCCCACATCTCCAGCCACTGGTCCCCGTCGAAGTAGCGGAACGCCACCGCTTGCACCTCCGAGGCGAAGGGCGCCGATAGGGCCGCGGGCTGGCCCTGCTCGATCCGCCAAACCACGGCGTCTCGGGCCGACTCAGTCCGGATCAGGCCCGGCGCGTTCGGATCGGCCGACAGGCGGTACTCAACCTGCACCCAACCGGCGTCCGCCCGGGCTGCGGGGGTCGGGTTCTCGGCCGTGGTCGTGAGTGTCTGACGCATCAGGCGGTGATCGATCGTTAGCCGATCGAGCAGCCCGTTCACCCCGGGCGGGGCGTCGGTCTCCGAGGCGAGGTCCTCGCCCGCGTCGGCGTCCTCTTGAGTCTGATCGACCTCATCGACGTTGAACTGACCGGCGGCCTCGGCAGAAGCCATCGCCTCGGACAGGTCCTGCGTGGGCGCCATCGTCGTCGCCCGCAGGTCGGACGCGATCCGGTCGAGCACCGCGCGGGCGACCTGCGCCTGCTCGATCGTCGAGCGGCTCGAGTCGAGCCGACTCAGGTGGACCTGGAACGCGAAGCCGAGCAAAGCCACCAAGGTGACCGACAGGCTGATCGCCAGGACCAGTTCCAACAGCGAGAAACCACGACGACTCACAGGCCCCCCCCACTCGATTCGGAGAGCGAAGGATCGACGATCCACTGCACCAGCTCGACCGCGTCGAGCGCTGACGCGGAGCCGGCGACCGACTCGGCCGGATCGACACGCACGCGGACCACGAGCAAGCCGTCGAGCGGGCCGTTCTCGATCCCGATCGATACAACGGCCACGGGCGGGGCGCTCGGGTCCTCGGCGTCGGCGATCGGCTCCCGATCGATCGCGGCCAGTTCGCGCAAGCCGCACAGCAACTCATCAAGCACCGACTCGGCGTGAACGGCGAGCTCCGACTCATCGGCCGCTCGGCGCGCGTTGCCGTGCGAACGACCGCTCGCTTGGCCCAGGGTTGCTAAGGCAAAGCCGAGGATCGCGAGGGCCAAAATGACTTCCAACAGCGTGAAGGCATACGGAGCGCGATGCAATCGTGCCGAGAGTCGCTCGGACCGCCGCCCCGCCCGAGCTTGGTCGGGGTTAATCCCCAACCGCACAGGACTGGCCCATTTCGTTCCCGTACCACCTTTGCACACGATTACTCCTCCTCGACAGAGTAACCATCATCGATACGCGCGGCCCCGGTTAGGCCGCGGAGCACGATCTTGCGCTGCGATCCTCGCGAGGATCGCACAATAGCAAAGGCGTCGTCCGCACCGCCGTCGGGGCGGAAGACCAGACAATCGGCGATGGTGGGATCGATCTCCGCATCCCCCTCCACTCCGCGGGAGAGCTGCACGAAGTTGACCTCGCCCAGATCCTCGTACTCGTCGTCCGCGAGGGCGCCTTGATCCGCGACCTCGGTCGATCCCGATTGAGCGGCGGCCGCGTCGGCGAGGGTCGAGAGCGTGTAGCGGCCCGTGCCGAGCTGGCACTGGAACGCCACGGGCTCGCCGGTGCGGATCGCCTCGAGGCGTGCGTCGTTCCACGCTTCGCGGACCTCGTCCGCCGCCGCGTCGAGACGCACGCGCGCGAGCGTGCCGCTCAGCGAGGGCGCCGCCAACGAGGCGAGCACCACCGCCAAGGCCAACACCAGCAGCAGCTCCACCAGGGTGAAGCCACCGCGGCGCCGTCGATCATTCGTCGTCCGAAGCGATGTCGTCATCGGTGCCGTCGCTGCCGTCCGGTCCGACCGACCAGACGCGGTAGGAGTTATCTTTGCTCTCGTAGCGATAGTCCTCGTCCCATGGGTCGAGCGGGAGCTTCTTATCGAGGTAGGGCCCTCCCCAACGCTCCGCCATCTTGGAATCGCTCGGTTTCTCGCGCAGGTCCTCGAGCGATTGGGGGTACTTTTTCATATCGAACTGGTAGTACTTGATCGCCTGACTAATGATCTGCACCTGAGACCGTGCGGCCTTTCGGTCGGCGTTGTCGCGTTGGCCGGTGATGGCGACGGTCGCCATCGATCCGAGCACCACCAGGATCACGAGCACGAGCAGAACCTCGAGCAGCGTAAACGCCGCCGCGGCCCGCCGCCGTCTGTTACGCCTATCCATGCGATTGCCTCTTCTCTTGTCTAGGGTTGAGAGCCTGAAAGGAACGAACAAGGCGTTATTCGAAAACGATCGCGTTTCCTTGCTTCCCGCCCGTGTTCCGATTGAAGATATTGATTTCATAAAGCGCCGCCCGCGTTGATGATCGGCATCAACAGGGCGATCACCACCACCAGCACGGCGCCCGCCAAGATCACGAGCATCAGCGGCTCGATCAGTCGAACGGCCAGCTCGATCTTACGCCAGGTGCTCCGCTCAAGCGAATCGGCGACCTGCTCCAAAACGGTCTCCAGGCTGTTCGACTGCTCGGCGACAGCGATCATCTCGACCACGTCGCGCGGGAAGTCGCCGCTGGCGCCGAGCGGGGCGGCAAGCGACTCGCCCGATTTGATGTTCTCCGCCGCATCTCGCACCACAGCGGTCAGGATCCGGTTGCCGGCCGAATCGGCCGCGATGTCGAGTGCCCGGACGATCGGCACGCCCCCCTTGAGGAGTGTGCCGAGCACCCGGCAGAGCCGCGCCACGGCGAGGCTGCGGTTGATCGGGCCGAGGAGCGGGGTCTTCAGCCGGACCCGGTCGGCCACTTCGCGCCCGTGGGGCGTCGCCAGCCACTGCGAGAGGGCGTAGCCCGCTGCGACGAGACCCGCCAGGACAAACAGCCCGTAGTCACCCAAGAAGGCGCTGAGCCCCAGTAGCGCCTCGGTGACCCAGGGCAACTCACCCCGCTCCTTGAGACGCCCGAAGATCTCCGAAACCATCGGCACCGCGAACACCACCAGGCCGGTCACCACCAGCACGCCGATCACCGAGAGGATGACCGGGTAGGCGAGCGCGCCGACCACCTTGCCACGCAGCTCGGCCTGCTGCTCGGTGAACGCGGCGACACGATCGAGCGAGTCTTCGAGGAAGCCCCCCTCGCCGCCCGCGCGAACCATGCTGACCGCCAGTTCGCCGAACGCTCGCGGGTGACGAGCCATCGCCTCGGCGAGGCTGGCGCCCTCTTCAACTTGGGCGTGGACGTCCTGCATCACGGCGCGGAGCGCCTTGTTCGAGGACTGCTCTTTGATGACCGCCAGTGACCGCAGGAGGGGCACACCGCTACGCAGGAGCGAAGCGAGCTGGTTGTAGACCGGGGTGACCTTGGCGGACGGAACGCGAATCGAGCCATCGGCGCCAGCAGAGACCGTCCCCTTGGCGGGCTCGACCTTCAGTGGAAAGAGTTCCTTCGCGGAAAGCTGCGCCATCGCCTCGCGCTGTGAGCCGGCCGAGAGCGTCCCCTCGAGGAGCTCGCCGGCGAGCGATCGGGCTTGGTAAGCGAAATCGGGCACGAGGCAGGTTTCACCACAGAGAACACAGAGGGCACGGAGTAACTGACTCGGCCGTACTAAGATTCCTCTCTGTGCACTCTGTGTTCTCTGTGGTTAATCAGATTATTAAGTTCTGTCGCCGCGGGTGACTCGGACGACCTCGTCGACGGTCGTCACGCCCGCGCAGCACTGGCGCCAGGCGTCTTGGCGGAGGGTTCGCATGCCGGTCTTAAGGGCCGCTTGGCGGATCTCCCAGCTGCTGGCGCGGTCGTGCGCCAGTTGCCGGACGGGGTCGGTCGTTGCGCACAACTCAAAAATGCCCTGTCGGCCGGCGTAGCCGAGCTCGCGGCACTCGCGACAACCGTTGGCCTCGTACAGCCGCCCGCCCGCCTCCTCTAACTCTTCCCAAGGGAAGTCATCCGGCAGGTCCGCCTTGCGGGGCGTCACCGGCTGGCGACATTTCTCACAGAGCCGGCGAACAAGCCGCTGAGCCATGACCGCCTCGATCGTGCTGGCGACGAGGAACGGCTCGATGCCCATGTCGATCAGCCGCGTGTAGGCGCTCGGGGCGTCGTTCGTGTGCAGCGTGCTGAAGACCAAGTGGCCCGTGAGCGCCGCCTGGATGGCGTTCTCGGCGGTCTCGTGGTCGCGGATCTCACCGACCAGCACCACGTCCGGGTCGTGGCGCAAGATCGACCGCAGCGACGCGGCGAACGTCAGGCCGATCTTCGGATGGACCTGGATCTGCGCGATGCCGGGCAGCTGGTACTCGACCGGGTCTTCGGTCGTGATGATCTTGGTCGTCTCGTCGCGGATGTCGGTCAGGGCGCTGTAGAGCGTGGTCGTCTTGCCCGAGCCGGTCGGGCCGGTCACCAGCACGATGCCGTGCGGGGCGCGGATCAGGTCGTTGATCTGCGTGTTGAGCGCCTCGCCCATGCCGAGCGACGCGAGCGAGAAGTTCATGCGTCCCTTGTCCAAGAGACGCATAACGATCCCCTCGCCGTGGACCATCGGGATGACCGACATGCGGACGTCGACCTCGCGCCCCTCGACGCGGAGCTTGATCCGCCCGTCCTGCGGCAAGCGTTTCTCCGCGATGTTCAGGTGCGCCATGATCTTCAGGCGGCTGGTGATCGCGGCACGGAAGTGGTTGATCTCCGGCGGGGTCGGCTGCTCCACGAGCAGGCCGTCAATGCGGTAGCGGATGCGTAGGCCGGCAGCTTCGGCTTCGATATGAACATCGGACGCGCGGTTGTGAATCGCCTCGAGGAGGATCTCGTTGACGAGCCGGACGACCGAGGCCTCCTGGGCCTCTTCGGCCAGTTCGGCCGCGTCGGCGTCGATCTCCTCCAGCAGCTCAACGCCCCCCTCCGCCTGGCGGGCGGCGACCAAGCCTTCGACCGTCTCGCTGCCGACCCCCAGGTGGGCTTTGAGCCGCTCGGCGATCTGGCGGCGGGTCGCCAGCACCGGCTCGATCGTCAGGCCCGTGACGGCGCCGATCTCGTCGAGCGCCTCGAACCCGAGCGGATCGCCCGTGGCGATGCGGAGCGTGTCCCCCTCGCGGCTGACCGGGAAGAGCCCGTTGCGGTGCATCAGGCGCTGCGGGAACGCCTCGAGCAGCGAGAGGTCGGGCTCGACCTTGTTGAGATCGACGCACTCGGCGCCGATCGCCGCGGCGAAAGCCGCCAGCACGTCCTCTTCGGAGGCCAGGCCGCGTTGGACCGCCACCTCGTGCAACGGCCGGCCCTCGGCCTCGCCGTTCAGACCGCGCAGCTCGGCCGCGCCCTCGGGGGTGAGGGCGCCGTGCTCCAGCATCAGCGCGACAGGGTCCATAGAAGTCGGTTCGTCGAGTTAGGGTCCGGATTGCTCGCAGCCCTCTGATTATCAACGACCGCACGCCGCCCGGCAAATAAGGACCGGACGGCGTGCGGGATTCGGATCGACGGGCCCCGGGGAGCCCTTCTGAGAAAGGCTCAAAGCTCATCGCCTGGCGGGGGGGGCGGGGGGCCGGGGCGGCCACCTCCGCGTCCGGCGCGGCCACGCCCTCCCCGGCGTCCGTCGGCGCCCTCCGGTCCGCCCGGCCCACGCCGGCCGCCGAAACCGCGTTGCGGCTCGGGCAGATCGAACGGATCGCCCATCATCTCATCGAGCTTCGCCCGCTGCTCGCTGGTGAGCAGCTCCAGCAGCTTCTCGCGGGCCTCGGCCTGAGCCTCCCGCATCTTGTCACGCAGTTCGGCCTGGATCTCCTGAGACCGCTCCCGCATCTGTTCCTGCTGCTCCTCGGTCAGGTCGAGGGCCTCGGCGAGGGGGCCGCCCATCAGGGCACGGCCGCCGCCCCGCTGCATCTGCTGCTGAGCGTTGATCTGCTTCAGGCGATCGAGCTGCTGGGTCGTGAGGATGTCGCCGACCTGCGTTTCGGCGTCCTTGCGCATCTCCTCGAAGACCTCCCGCATGCCCTCGAAACGCTGCCGGCGGTCGCCCCCTTCACCGCGGTTGTTCCGCATCTCTTCGAAGCGTTCCCGCATGCGGCTGCGCATCGACTCTTCCAATTCGCGGAGCTGTTCTTGCTGGTCGTCGAGCAGTTCGAGCTCGTCGCGGACTTCCGGGACACGGAGCAGACCGCCGATGCCGCCGCCACCGGGTCCTCCCGGTCCGCGCCCACCAGGGCCACCAGGACCACGACCGCCGGGGGGCCCCTGGGCGACGGCGACCGCCGCGAGACCGGCGTAGACCGCCAGTGTCAGCAACAAACGAAAGCGAGGTATGGCTTCCATGTTCGGGTTTCTCCAACCACAAGAGGTTCTTTGGAATTGAACTCAGAGGAGCATCGGCCGCCGCTCCTAATGTACTAACTGCGGTGGGGGCGCGGGGGCGCCGGGGATTATTGCCGGGCCGGTACTTTTTCTGGGACGAACTTGCAGCGGACGGCCAGAAAGCCGTAGTTTGCCTATTCCGACGCCCCCCGGCGTCGATCGGTTCCTCCCACGACAGAACCCATGTCGCTGACCAAAGAAGCGATCGCCAAGGACTGGCTCACCCGCTACACGGGCATGCCGCTTGGGGAATTTGGCGACTACGTCCTGCTCACCAATTTCAGCGAGTACGTCGTCCGGTTCGCCGAGCGATTCGGCTGCCAGGTGCACGGCCTCGACCGCCCGATGCAGGCCGCCACCAACGGCGACGGCCTGACGATCATCAACTTCGGCATCGGCTCGCCCAACGCGGCGACCGTGATGGACCTGCTGACCGCTCACCGCCCCAAGGGGGTCCTCTTCCTTGGGAAATGCGGCGGACTCAAGCACTCGACCGAGATCGGGCACTTCATCCTGCCGATCGGCGCTATCCGGGGTGAGGGGACCTCGAACGACTACCTCGATCCGCTGGTGCCCGCCCTGCCCTCCTTCAAGCTGCACAAGTTTGTCTCGGAGAAGCTGGTCGCCCAAGGCCTCGATTACCGGACCGGCGTGATCTATACGACCAACCGCCGGGTCTGGGAGCACGACCAGGAGTTCACCGAGAAGCTGCACTCCTACTCGCCCATCGGCATCGACATGGAGACCGCCACGATCTTCATCGTCGGCCACGCCAACCAGATCGCGCGGGGCGCCCTGCTGCTGGTGTCGGACGTCCCGACCAGCCCGGAGGGAGTGAAAACCACGGAGAGCGACGCGGCGGTTAGCCGCGACTGGGCGGAGAAACACCTCGACCTGGGCATCGAGGCGCTCAGCGAAATCGGCGATCTGGGCGAGGAGATCAAGCACTTCCGATATTAGAGGTCACTCAACCTGTGAAGATCGTCGGAAAACGTTCCCCGGGCTGCGCTTAACTGGACGTTCTGCCCCCACCACCGCTATCATGCCGCAAAGTCCAAGCCCCCCGCCCCCCCGCCGCCGGGGGCTAGGCCCACCTCCCGCCGCCAGCACAACGCCATCCCGCCGTGTTTGAACGTCGTTCTCCGCTAGCCCGACCCCGATGGATTTGGGCGCTGGCGTCGATTGCCGCCCTGGCCGGCTGCGGCGACGGCAAGATCGCCCGCTACCCGGTGAGCGGTTCGGTCCTAGTCGATGGGAAACCGTACGAGGGGGCTCGGGTCTTCCTGAATCCGATTTCGGGCAATGAGGCGTTCATGAAGGAGCGTCCGTTCGGGACCACGGACGAAGCGGGCAGGTTCGAACTTACGACTTTCGGCAAAGCCGACGGCGCTCCCGCTGGTGAGTACACCGTGGTTCTGCGCAACGGGACTGCCAAGAACCCCGATCAGTACAAACGCTGGGCGAAGCGTCCCTCGATTGGGCGTGAATATGGGAAACCGGACACCTCGCCGATTAAAGTGACAATCGAAGCGGGCCCCAATGAGTTGGCTCCGTTCGAGGCTAAATCGAGAAAGAAGTAAACTGAGCGAAGCTCCGCCGGGGGCATCTCCACTACAGGATCACGGCCATGAACACCAAGCCCATCCAAGCCGGTAAGCGGTCGGCATTTACTCTCGTTGAACTGCTAGTCGTGATCGCGATCATCGGGATCTTGGTCGCCCTCCTGCTGCCGGCGGTGCAGGCAGCCCGTGAAGCGGCACGGCGAATTCAATGCACGAATCAGTTCAAGCAGCTTGGCTTGGCGATTCTGAACTATGAGTCGGCGAACAACGAGTTGCCGCTGGCCTACACGCCTAATTACCGCGGCAGCTCATCGCGCCCGCCGATCGGTGGGGACTGCCCCGGCGAAGCGCTGCCCCGCCCTGAGGGGAACGGCAAGCGTCAGCACAATTTCGTCTCCTTTATCCTGCCTTACCTTGAAGAGCAGGGCCTCTACGACCAGATGGACTTCGACCTCCACTGGTTCGATATCAGCACGAACTCGAGTGGTGTCAGGAACATCGACGTTTCCACCACGCCGATCCCCGCATTGATCTGCCCTTCTGGCCCGACGATCGAGGAAAGAAACGGAACGCAGGAGATCAAGGCCTTCGATGAGTTTGTTGGTGGAGCTGCCTCAGACTACGCCTTGCTGGTTGACATCTACACACCGTCGGGCGGCAGTGAAGGCTTCTGCGAGCTGGTCGAACTGGGCCTAGTTCAACCACGCAACATCGATAATCTACCCGGCCTGATCCAAGACACCCCGACCAGCCTGCGCAAGTGCACCGACGGCCTCTCCAAGACCTTCATGGTCTTCGAGGACGCGGGTCGTCCGCTTCACTACGTGCAAGGCGAACAACTCTTCGACAGCGATAACGATGGGCGGCCAGGCGTCGAATCGGGCGGCGGTTGGGCCGATCCGGACTCGTACTTCATCTGGCCCAACTCCTTCGACTGCGGCGCCACGACACTCATGAACTGCAGCAACTGGGACGAGATCTACGCGTTCCACCCGGGAGGAGCCAACTTCCTCTACGGTGACGGCTCGGTCCACTTCCACGGCGAAGACCTGGACCTTGAGCTGTTCGTCACGCTCTTCACCCGCGCCGCTGGCGACGTCGCGACGGAGGCGCCATGATCGGCCGCATCGCTCTGGCGCGCCTCGCCTTGGGGCTGGTTACCCTGGGGGCGACCCACGCCCCGGCGGCCGACACGACTCCTTTTCGGTTAGTCACGTTCAACGCGGAGATCCTCACCGCGCCGCGGGTTCGCGCAGGTCAGCTGCAGAAGTTCCGTTTCGACCACGCCCGCAACGGGCACCTGGAACGGGTCGCGAACGTGATCGAAACGCTCTCGCCCGACCTGCTGAACCTGGTCGAGGTGACCAGCCGCGAGGCGGTCGATCGGCTCGTAGAGATCCTGCACGAGAAGGGCCTCAAGGATTACCGGGGCTACCACATCGAGTCGAACGACTCGTTCAGTGGCATGGACGTTGGCGTCATCACGCGGCTGCCGCTCGATGAGGTCGACGGCGCCACGATGCGGACGATCTACTCCGAACGTGAAGACCCAACTTGGCGGCAGTCGTTCAGCTTCACCGGCTGGGAGGGCGACCGTCGCACTAGCAGCACGTCGCTGTCGCGCAACTCGGTCTACTTCGCTACTGTGAACGGCTGGAAACTCGGGCTCTTCGGCCTGCACCTCAAGTCGAACCCGTCCGACGAGTACTCCAACGCCAAGCGCTCAGCCGAGGTCGAAGTCGTCCGCCGGGCGATCCGCAGCGAGGTCGCGCCGAAAGGTTACTTGCCGCTGATCCTCGGGGACCTGAACGACTACGACCCGGACATCCCCGACCGGGACGAGAGCCGCTCGACCCTGACCGAGACGCTCCGCAAGCTCAAGGACTACGACGCCGAGTCGCCAGGTGACGAACTCGTTAACGCGGCGAAGTGGATGCCGCGGCAGGCGGACCGCTACACGTCGCACTGGGATTGGAACGAGAACGGCGCCGCCGACGGCGACGACGTCTTCACGATGATCGACCACATCCTGCTGCCTAAGCAGCTGGAGCCCTACGTTAAGCGGGCTTTCGTAAGCCGCTGCGTCGGGCTGGACACCTCGGACCACTTCCCGGTGGTTGTCGATCTCGAACTGCCCGAGGCGCCCGCCAACTAGCGGGTTGTTTGGCAGACCTTGGCGCTCTTGGCGTCCTTGGCGGTTCCCCTGCCCAGGAAGCCTTTGTCGACTCCTATTCGACGGTCCGCGGAGCCCGTATCATCGGGCCATGCCTGAAATCGTCTCGCTGATTGACCACGCCGTCCTCCACCCGACCCAGACCGCTGCCGACGTGCGCGACGCGTGCGCCATGGCGGTCCGCCTCGGAATCGCCAGCGTCTGCGTAAAGCCGTCGCACGTGGCGGTCGCCACCGAATGCCTCGCCGACTCGTCGGTGCTGCCCAGCACCGTGATCGGGTTCCCCCACGGCGGCACGAGCACCACGGCCAAGGTCGCTGAGACGCTTACCGCGTGCAAAGAGGGCGCCCGCGAGGTCGACATGGTCGTGAACATCGGCCAGGCGCTCGCCGAGGACTGGGACGCGGTCGGCTCCGACATCGCGGCGGTCGTCGAGGCGGCCAAGAGCGCCGGCGCGATCACCAAGGTGATCTTCGAGACCGGCCTCATGCCGACCGACGACCACAAGCGAAAGCTCTGCGAGCTGAGCGAAGCGGCCGGCGCGGCGTTCGTGAAGACCTCCACGGGTTTCGGCTTCGTTAAAGGGGACGACGGCGCCCTGAAGTCGACCGGCGCCACCGTCGAAGACATCCGCCTGATGCGTGGCTCGTGTCGCCCCCAGGTGCAGGTGAAGGCCTCTGGCGGTGTCCGCAGCTACGCCGACGCCGTGAAGATGGTCGAGGCGGGCGCCACCCGCCTCGGCACCAGCGCCACCGAAGCGATCGCGCAGGGCTCCGAAGGCGACTCCTATTAGACAGTCACCACGAAGACACCGAGAGCAACGGGGTTGTTGCTCCGTGTTCTCGGTGTCTCCGTGGTTAACAGAAATCCAGAAAGACCATGCTGCATCTCTACGAACAGATCCAAGAAGCGGTCGCCAAGATCCACACCGTGTGGAAGACCCCGCCACACGCCGGCATCATCCTCGGCACCGGGCTGGGCAACTTCGCCGAGAACGTCGAGGTCGAGGCGACGCTCGACTACGCCGACATCCCGCACTTCCCGGTCTCGACCGCCACGAGTCACCGCGGACGCCTCGTCTTCGGTAAGCTGAACGGCCTGCCCGTGATGGTCATGGAAGGCCGCATGCACGCCTACGAAGGCTACCCGATGAGCCAGATCACCCTGCCCGTGCGGGTGATGAAGGCGTTGGGCGCCGAGCTGCTGATCGTTTCCCAGGCGGTGGGCGGGATGAACCCGCAGTACAACCCGGGCGATGTCATGCTGATCGACGATCACATCAACCTGCTGGGCGATAACCCGCTGGTCGGGGTGAACGACGACCGCCTCGGACCGCGTTTCCCCGACATGTCGCAGCCTTATTCGTTCGAGTTGCTCGACGAGGGGCAGCGGATCGCCCGCACGAAGGACTTCGTCGTCCACCGGGGCGTGTCGGTCGCGGTCCTGGGCCCCTGCCTGGAGACCCGCGCCGAGTACCGCTTCCTCCGCGCGATCGGCGCCGATGTGGTCGGCATGTCGACCGTCCCCGAGGTGATCACCGCCGTGCATTGCGGCTTGCGGACCTTCGGTATGGCCGTGGTGACCGACATGTGCCTGCCCGACGCCCTGGAAGTCGCCGAGGTCGAGGAGATCATCCGCGTCGCGAACTCGGCCGAGCCGAAGCTCCGCATGATGGTCGAAGGCATCCTCGCCTACGAAGCGGACAAGAAGGGCTAGCCCGAAGGCCCTGATAACCTAACAGCGGTGCTCTTGGCGAACCTTGGCGCTCTTGGCGTCCTTGGCGGTTCCACCGCCAGCCAATCAATCGCGGCTCGCTATGCACGAACTCAGCCAGCACATCGACGAAGCGGTCGCCGCCATCCACCACCGGGTGGAGGCCAAGCCCACGGTCGGCGTGATCCTCGGCTCGGGTCTCGGCGGCCTTGCGGAGCAGATCGACGCGCCGGTCGCCCTCCCCTACGAAGAATTGCCCAACTTCCCCCGCTCCACCGCCGCCGGGCACGCGGGGCGGCTGATCGTCGGCGAGCTGCGCGGGACCGGCCGGACGATCCTGGCCATGCAGGGACGGTTCCACCTCTACGAAGGCTGGGACGCCCAGCAGGCCGCCCTGCCCGTGTGGGTGATGAAACGGCTCGGGATCGAGACGCTCATCGTCTCCAACGCCGCGGGGGGCCTCAACCCGCGCTACGCCGTCGGCGACGTGATGCTGATCGAGGACCACATCAACTTCATGTTCAAGAACCCGCTGATCGGCGTGAATGACGATGCGCTCGGCCCACGGTTCCCCGACATGTCGGCGCCGTATGATGCGGAACTGATGAAGCTCGCTGAGCTGACCGCGCGCGGGCAAGGCTTCCCGCTGCCGCGGGGCGTGTACGTCGGCATGCTCGGCCCGACTTACGAGACCCGCGCCGAGTACCGCATGTGTCGTTCTCTCGGGGGCGACGCCGCCGGCATGTCGACCGTGCCCGAGGTCATCGCCGCCCGCCACGCCGGCCTGCGGGTGCTCGGCCTCTCGACGATCACCAACGCCTGCTCGCCCGACCAGCTCGGCGAGACCACGCACGAGGAGGTCGTCGAAGCGGCCGCCTCCGCCGGCGAGAAGCTGCGGGCGATCGTCGAGGCCGTAGTGGTCTCAATTTGAACCACTAAGACACCAAGAGCACGAAGGAGGGCCTTTGTGTCCTTCGTGTCTTCGTGGTTCAATCTGGCCATGAACGTAGCCCAACTCATTTCCAAGAAGCGTGACGGTGGCGAACTCTCGCAGGCCGAGATCGCCGACTTCATCGCCGCCTACGCGGCGGGCGACCTGCCCGATTACCAGATGGCCGCGTGGGCGATGGCCGTCTTTCTCCGTGGCATGACCACCGCGGAGACCGCCGCCCTCACCGAATCGATGCTCAACTCGGGCGAGGTCTTCGCCGGTTCGCCCGACGGCGGCGCGCCGAACGTCGACAAGCACTCCTCGGGCGGCATCGGCGACAAGGTGTCGATCCCCCTCGCGCCGGCGCTCGCCTGCTGCGGCGTGCGGGTGCCGATGATCTCCGGCCGCGGCCTCGGCGCGACGGGCGGCACGCTCGACAAGCTCGAATCGATCCCCGGCTTCCGCGTCGACTACAACGTGCAGGAGGCCCAACGCCTCGCCGACGAGATCGGCTGCGTGATCGTCGCCGCCTCGCCCGAGTTGGTCCCCGCCGACCGCAAGCTGTACGCCCTCCGCGACGTGACCGGCACCGTGCCGAGCATCCCGCTGATCACCGCCAGCATCATGAGCAAGAAGCTCGCGGAGGGGCTCGACGCCTTGGTGCTCGACGTGAAGTGCGGCAGCGGCGCCTTCATGAAGACCCGCGAGGACGCGACCGCCCTGGCCCGCTCGCTGGTCGACACAGGCAAGCGGATGGGGGTGGCGACGGCCGCCCTGGTGACGGATATGAATCAGCCCCTCGGTCGCCTCGCGGGCAACGCCGTGGAGATCGACGAATCGGTCGCCTGCCTTGAGGGCGCCGGCCCCGATGACCTCCGCAAGCTGGTTGTCGAACAGGGCGCCGAGGCCCTCACCCTCGCCGGCGTCGCCGCGAGCATTGAGGAGGGACGCGCCCGCATCGCCAAGACCCTCGACGACGGCTCAGCCCGCGAGAAACTCGCCCAGATGGTGCGTGCCCAGGAAGGCGACCTCGAAGCCCCACGGCCACGCGCCGCCGAGACGGTAGTCTCCGCGGAACGGGCGGGCGTCGTTTCAGCGATCGACACCGAAACGCTCGGCTACGCCGTCATCGAGTTGGGCGGGGGCCGCAAGCAGCAGGGCGACCCGCTCGATTTCTCGGTTGGGTTCGAGTGCCTCGTGCGTATCGGCGAGCCGGTCGAGACCGGCCAGCCCCTCGTGCGGCTGTTCGCAACTGACCGGGGTCGCGAGCGGGCGATCAACCTGACGCGTGGCGCCATCATGATCGGCGACGAACCGATTGATTCGCCGCCGCTGGTGATCGATCGCATCGACTGAGAGGCGGACGCAAGCTAGGCTGCATGCATGGCTGAATTAACCGAGGAAGTGCGTCGCTCGTTGATCGAAGTGAGCCTAGCCGCGCGGACGAACGCCTACGCGCCGTTCTCAAAATTCCACGTCGGCGCCGCGGTGCTCGACGACCGCGTCCAGATCACAGCCGGCGTGAACGTCGAGAACAGCTCGTACGGCCTGACGATCTGCGCCGAGCGGACCGCGGCGACCGCCGCCGTGACCGCCGGGGCGAGAAAGATCCTCGCCGTCGCCGTTGCCACCCCCGGCGCCGCGGCGCCCTGCGGGGCGTGCCGTCAATTCATGTACGAGCTGGGCCCCGAGGCGACGGTGCTGCTAGTCGATAGCGACAGCGGCGAGGTGCAGCGGACGGTCGCCCTGAACGAGTTGCTCCCCGCCGGCTTCCGGCTGACCGAGTAACGCGCATAAAAAATCCCGCGGGCCCCAAGGGGGGCCCGCGGGTCGTTGGTGTTTAGCAGCCGGTTTTCAGCAGCGGGTCGTCGCTCAGTAGGTGAGGATGACGTCGCAGCCGAACGACCAGTTGTTGTAGGTCGACGCGTCGGCGAAGCCCATGTTGGCCGCCGCGGCGTCCGAGGCGGTCCAGTCGTAGCGGAGCTCCGGACGGACGATCACGTTGGCGTGCGGCTTGTAGTTCAAGCCCATGGTCAGCTCCTGGTAGCTGAAGCCGTCCGACTTCCACCACTCGAGGCGGGTGCCCGCGGCCCAGCAGTCATTCATCGTGTAGAACAAGTACTGGTTGATGCCGACCTGGTCGTTCGCCGTGACCGTTCCGTTGCGGTCGTCGATGCCGACGAGGTCGCTCTGGAAGACGTAGTTCACGTTGTCGCTGACCGCGACATCGAACACGAGCGAGTGGCTGTAGTCGCCACCGGCGCCGAGCGCCGGGGCGCCGAAGCCACGCGAGCGGGCGCCGAAGTCGCCCATCGTCGTGATGTAGGTGAAGGCGACGTCGTCGGTCAGGTTCGTGCTGAAACCGCCGAGGAAGCTGCTGCCGTCACCGTACTGATCGAAGCCGGTGTCCCAGCCCGCGGTCCAACCACCGTAGAGCTCCACGTTGTCCATGCCGCTGTAGGTCGCCAAGACACCCGTGTGGGTGAACGGCTCGCTGTTGAACATCGTGAGGGCGTGGCTGTAGAAGAAGTTGTCCGGAGCGGTCACCACTTCGTAGCCAACCAGCGTGTAGAAGTGACCGGCGATCACGCTCCAGTCACCCTTCGCGATCTCGAGGTACAGCTGCGGCATGGCCCAACCGTAGTTGAAGCCCGCGGCGCCGTTGCCGTAGTCCCAGCCGTTGGCGAAGTCCCAGCTGCCGGCCGGGTTGCCGAAGGCTTGGGTCTTCTGGGCGTCGGTGCCGTACATCAGGTCGGCGCGGAAACCCCAGTCGAAGCCGCACGAGCCGTCGGCGACCTTCTCGGCCCAGAACCACTGCTGCTGCAGGTTCAGGCGGTCTTCGCGGTCGTTGAACGCGAGGTTGTCGTTGCGGTTCTGCGACAGCCGGGCGTTGTCGCTGTGGTAGCCGAACTGGGTCCAGCCGCCGAAGTCGATCGCGCAGCAACCGCACGGGTCGACTTCACCCTTGAGCGTCCAAGCGTCGCCCAGGCAGCAGTCGCCCAGCAGCGAGCACCCGCCGCCGCAGCAGGTCGATCCGCATCCGCAAGCGTCGCCGCAACACGAGTCGCCGCAGCATCCATCGTCGCAACCGCAAGAGGGCTCGCACCCACAGCTCGGCTCGCAGCAGCTCGCGGCGGCGAGCGGCGCCGGCTCAGCGGCCGACGAGGCGGGGTCGGCGTGGGTCACGGTCGGCAGCGTGTCCGCCGGCTGCGAGTAGTAGCTGTTGTACTGGAAGGTCGTCGCGTCGATCGACGACGGTTGGGCGACCTGATCGGCCACCGCGGCGCTGGCCATGGCGATCAACGCCAGGCCGGCTACAAGGTAAATCTTCATGGCAACGTGGCTCGGGCGAGCCTCTCACAGGGGGGACTGCGATCGGGAGGGCGGGAGCGTCGGCGCACAAGACGCCACGCTAGCACTGACATCGCCCCGTTCGGCACGGCCGCAACAGCCCGTTCGAAGCCTCTTGTCGGCCCCAAACGCCAGGCGCGCGAAGATGACCGGCCCGCCCCCATCGAGCGGATTAGATAAACCCTGACGGCGCCCCGCGCTCAGGCGGTCGCGGTCAGCACGTCGGCGAACAGCGCATCGACGAACTCGTCTGGGTTGAACGGCGCTAGGTCCTCGTGCCCCTCGCCGAGGCCGACGTACTTGACCGGCAGGCCCATCTGCTGGCGGATCGAGACCACGACGCCCCCCTTCGCGGTGCCGTCGAGCTTCGCCAGCACGATGCCCGTGCAGCCAGCGACCTCGGCGAACTTGCTCGCCTGGCTCACGCCGTTCTGCCCGGTCGTGGCGTCGAGCACCAGCAGCACCTCGTGCGGCGCATCGGCCAGCGGCTTGCTGATCGCGCCGCGGATTTTCGTCAGCTCGGCCATCAGGTCCGACTGCGTCTGCAGGCGGCCCGCCGTGTCGACGATCGCCACATCGAAGCCCTCCTCCACCGCCCGCTCGACCGTCTGATAGCCGACCGTGGCGGGGTGCGTCCCCTGCGGGGCGGTGACGATGCCGGCCCCGAGGCGCTCGGCCCAGATCGTGAGTTGCTCGACCGCCGCCGCGCGGAACGTGTCGCCGGCGCCGAGCAGGACCTTCTTGCCCTCGCTCTTGAACTGGCTGGCCAGCTTCGCGATGGAGGTCGTCTTCCCCGCCCCGTTCACGCCGCACACCATGACGACCGTCGGCCCGCTGGCGGCGAACTCGATCGGCGCGGCCGGCTGGTGCATCAGCTCTTTGAGCTTCGCCTTGAGGACGTCGACCACCTCCTCAAGCTGCACAACGCGGCCGCGGAGCTTCTTGCCGATCTCCTCGACGAGCGCCTCGGTCGAGTCGTAGCCCATATCGGTGCGGAACAGGATGCCGCGGATCTCCTCGAGGAAATCCTCATCGATCAGCCGCCCCTCGCTCTTGAAGAGGTCGCGGATGTCGGTCTTGAGGACCGAGCCGGTCTTCTTGAGACCCTGCTTGATGCGGCTAAAAAAACCCACGGTCTATCGAGAGGCTGGAGGCAGAGGCTTATGAGGCAACGCCTGCGGCTGCCTACGGCCATTCTCAGGGATTGGGCACAAAGCTCAAGGCGTGCCGGAGGCTTCTTCGGCGTTCCCACCGGGAGCCTTGGGTCTTAGCTTGTCCAGGATCCCGTTCACGAAGCCGCCCGACTGGGCGCTGCCGTAGCGCTTGGCGAGCTCGATCGCTTCGTTCACGGCGACCGCGAAGGGGGTCTCGCCAAACATTACCTCGTAAGCCGCAAGGCGGAGGATGTTCCGCTCAGCCCCCGCCATCCGCTTGACGCTCCAGTTCTCGGCGATCTGCTCGACGCGCTCGTCGATCGCCGCCTGGTTCTGGCGGACGCCCAGGATCAACCGCAGGGCGAAGTCCTGCCCCTCCGGGTTGTTCAGGCGGCCGTGCAAGAACGACTCCAGTTCACCCGCGGTGGCGCGCGGGTTCACGTCGTCCTCGAAGAGGATCTGCAGGGCGACTTCGCGGGCGCGACGGCGGAGGGAGGACATGCGGCGGCGGGATCGGGGGCGGGTGCTCAGCTTTGGAGCGAGGACATTCAAAACGGCGAAGGGCGCTTAGATATTCCCCTCCTCCTTCAGGAGGAGGGGCTAGGGGAGGAGGCGAGTCGGGTACCCGGGTTCTGCCCCCTCCCCTAGCCCCTCCCCCGCAAGCGGAGGGAGGGGGAAAGGCGCCCTTCGCCGTTTTGAATGTCCTCACTGACTAAAGGATAACCGCCAGCGGGCTCGCGGCGCAGGGCCACTGCCTGCAAACAGGGCCGCCGGCTCGCTAGGAGGTCGGCAACGCCTTGAGCGTGGCGACCATCTGCAAGGCGGCCTCGGCGCATTCGGCGCCCTTGTTGCCCTTCTCGCCGCCCGCACGGGCGACGGCGTGTTCGCGGGTATCACACATCAGCACGCCGAAGAGGACCGGCAGCGAGTGCTCCGTGGCGATCCGCATGAGAGCGTCGGTGACGCCGTGGTTGATCCAGTGGTTGTGGGCCGTCTCGCCCTTAATGACAGCGCCGAGGGTGAGAATCGCCCCGTACCGGCAGGTGTCCGCCAGCCGCTGGGTAACGACCGGGATCTCCCACGCGCCGGGGACCCAGACCAGATCGATCTGGTCGTCCGGCACCCCCGCCTCGACGAGCTTCGCGACCGCCCCGTCGGCCAGCGGCTGGGTGATGTCCTCGCGGTTCCAGTTGGCGACCACGATCGCGTAGCGGGCGCTGTCGGCGGGTGCCGCTGTGAGTTCATAAACCGGCATGATGATTCAAGAGCTCTAAATCGGTTGGCGTTACGACCAATGCCAGTCGGTCGTCAGGACGTAGAAGGTCCGCTTGGCGGGCAAGAAAGGCAAGTCCCTCTGCCGTCAGCCTAACGCCATCTTTCTCAGAGATACCGTAGAGCGCCGGCACGTCAAGCTGCTCACTCATTCGCTTACGAAGCCGAGTCTTGAGCACAGTTGCATCATGGCGAGACCAAACGAATAAGCCGGTCGGCAAATTGCCGGCCAACACGACTCCCCACTCGCTAGCAAGATAGTCCGTTAAACACCTCCAAGTGTCCAAACGGTACCCACGCAGAACATCCAGCGGGTCAGCTTGCCAAAGCTCACTAGCCGTGGGATATCGCGGGCTGAGCCAGCGGTACGTCGCAATGTGGACTGGATCGCTGAAGAAGGCTTCCTCAGTCTTTGAGCGACATCAAGAACTCGGCGTTGGTTTTCGTCTTGCCCAGCCGCGTCGTGAGCAGGTCCATCGCCTCGGGCGGGTTCATCTCCGAGAGGACACGCCGCAGGACGTTCACGCGGCGGTGCTCTTCGGGGTCCATGAGCATCTCCTCGCGGCGGGTGCCGCTGCGGTCGATGTCGATCGACGGCCAGATCCGCTTATCGACCAGGCGGCGGTCGAGGAAGATCTCTTGATTGCCGGTCCCCTTGAACTCCTCGAAGATGACCTCGTCCATTCGGCTGCCCGTGTCGATCAGCGCCGTGGCGATGATCGTCAGCGAGCCCCCCTCTTCGACCTTGCGGGCGGAGCCGAAGAACCGCTTGGGGCGCTGCATCGCGTTCGCGTCGAGGCCGCCGGAGAGGACCTTGCCGCTGGGCGGGCACTCCGAGTTCCAGGCGCGGGCCAGGCGGGTGACCGAGTCGAGGAAGATCACGACGTCGCGGCCGAACTCGACCATCCGCTTCGCCTTTTCGATCACCATTTCGGAGACCTGCACGTGGCGGCTGGCGGGCTCGTCGAACGTGCTGCTGATGACCTCGCAGTTGGGGCCCTTCACCTCACGCTCCATGTCGGTGACCTCTTCGGGCCGCTCATCGATCAGGAGCATCATCACGTAGGCGTCCGGGTAGTTCTTCAGGACGCTCTTCGCCATCTTCTGCATCAGCACCGTTTTGCCGGCGCGCGGCGGGCTGACGATCAGGCCGCGCTGGCCGAAGCCGATCGGTACGATCAGATCGACGACCCGCATCGCGGTCTCTTCAGCGGTGGTCTCCATCGTGATGCGGCAGTCGGGATGGATCGCCGTCAGGTCGTCGTACGGGATCTTCTTAGTGAGCTGGTTCGGGTCCTCGCCGTTGATCGACTCGACCCTCAGCAGGGCGAAGTAGCGTTCGTTCTCCTTCGGCGGGCGGATGGTGCCGGTCACCGTGTTGCCGTTGCGGAGATTGAACCGCCGGATTTGGCTGGGCGACACGTAGATGTCGTCCGGGCAGGAGAGGTAGTGGTAGTCGGGGCTGCGGAGGAAGCCGAAGCCGTCCGGCAGGATCTCGAGCGTCCCCTGCCCGACCATCATCCCCTCGAGCTTCACCCGCTGCTTGAGGATGCGGAAGATCAGGTCCTGCTTCTTGAGGCCGGCGGTCTCCTCGATGCCCTCTTCCTCGGCGATCTCCATCAGCTCTTGAGTCGAGCGTTGCTGGAGGTCGGCGATGTGGACGTTCTGGTCTGGCTCGGTCGCCTTGGCGATGGCGCCACCGCTGCGGCGGACGCGTTCGGCGGCCTTGTCGAGTTCCTCGGCGACCGACAGCGGCTCTTCGCGGTCGAGCTTGCGGAGCAACTCCTGGTCGATGTGCTCGCTCGGCGGGGCCGAGCGGCTCGGGCGACGCATGTGCGGCCCGCCGGTCCCCGAGGGGCCGCCGGTCCGATTGCGGATGCCGCGCAGCGGGGCGCGGCCCGAGGAGGAGGTTCCGCCTTTGTCGGAGCGGTCTTCCGAATCGTTCGTGCTATCTGCCATGACTAGAAGGTTCCTAGCGCCGCGCAGCGTTGAGGATCGCTTTCGACCACTCGGCTCCTGCCGAGGGAATCGTTTCGCACGCGGACTACGAGGGGATGCCCGGCTTCGCTGTCAGAGGGGCTGCGTGGCTTTACGCCGCGCGGCGCCGAACGAGCTATCGCCGGAAGGTGGGAGGGGGGGATGTGAGTAGGAATGGGTCGCCGAAGGGGCGGGCGGGCCAGCAGACGAGGGGAATCGTCCGTGGTGTCTCATCGGTGTCTTGGCCGAACGGCCTGAGCTCGTGGATCGGCTGAACACCTCACCTCGAACTCTTAGCAGTATGCCAAACACCTTGCGCAGATGGTAGCGAAATCGGTGATCTCGCGAATCGATTTGAGGGAAACCGCGAAATCCGGCGAAACCGCCTAGTCTTCCAAGGCGCCCACCCAGCGACCCCAAGCCTTCTCCACAGCGGCCTGAGCCGCCGTTTCGTCCACGCCGGGGATGACCGCAGTGGCCGTCTTCCGCTTCTCCTCGATCGGTGTCTGGGCTGCTTCGCGGCGGACCAGCTCCTCGGGGGACCAGCCCCGCTCCGCCGCCCGGGCTTGGCGGACTCCCGCTGGCGTATCGACGAAGAGCACGGTGTCGCACTCTTCGGCCCAGCCCGCTTCGATCAGCAGCGGGATGTCTAAGACCGCCGCCGGCACGCCCCGCTGCCGCGCCGCCTCGAGCTCATCACGCAGCCGTTCACGCACCCGCGGGTGGACCAGCCCCTCTAAGAACCGCCGCTCGGCGAGGGCCTCGTCGGAGTCACCGAAGACCCGCCCGGCGATCGCCGCTCGGTTAAGCGAGCCGTCCTCCGCCACGATCTCGGCGCCCCAGCGCTCGACCAGGGCGGCCCGGACCGCGGGCTCATCCAGCACCGCGTGCGCGTGCCGGTCCGCGTCGAGCACCACGGCGCCCCGCTCCGCCAACAGCGCGGCGACAAACGACTTCCCGCTGGCGATCCCGCCGGTGAGGCCAAAGATAGTCATGCTCTGTTCTCAGCTAGATGAACCACAAAGGAACGAAGGAACAACGACCAACTCGTGAGGCTGAGCCCTGCGTCTGAATGAATTGTGAGCGATGAGGGTTGAGCTTCGGATCCAAACCTCATGGCTCATCGCCTCACACCTCCTACCTACGGACCTAGCCGACCCGCGTCGTGTCCAGCAGGCGGCCTTCGTTCCTTAGTTCCTTCGTGGTTCACAACCCCTAACACTCGGCCCAATTATCCCCCACGCCGACATCGACGGCGAGCGGCGCCCGCAGCTCGGCGACGTTCTGCATCTCTTCGGTCACCAGCGTGGTGAGCTGATCGAGCTCCTCCTCGGGCGTGTCGAAAACCAGCTCGTCGTGGATCTGCAGGATCAGCTTCGCCCGCAGGCCCTCCTCGCGCATCCGGCGGTGGACGGCGAGCATGGCGAGCTTGATCAGGTCGGCCGCCGTGCCCTGGATCACCGTGTTGACCGCGGTCCGCTCGGGCAGGTTCATCTGGATCGGCTGGGGGCGGTCGTCGAAGAGCGAGCCCTTCGGCGGCCCCGGCGCGCGGACGCCGCTGATCGCCCGCCGGCGGCCGAGCAGGGTCTCCACGTAGCCCTGCTGGTGGCAGGTCTGGAGCGTGTCGAGCATGAAGTCGGCCACGCCCGGGTAGCGGGCGAAGTAGTCGCTGATGAAGCGGGCCGCCTCGTCCTGGGGGATGCCGAGCGACTTGGCGAGGCCGAAGGCCGACTGCCCGTAGATGATGCCGAAGTTGACCGCTTTCGCCCCGCGGCGGAGGTCGCTGGTGACCTCGTCGAGCGACACCCCGTTCACTTGGCTGGCGACCAGCGTGTGGATGTCCTGCCCCTCGGCGAAGGCTTGGCAGAGGGTCTCGTCCTCGGAGAAGTGGGCCAGAACCCGCAGCTCGATCTGCGAATAGTCCGCTGAAAGCAGCTTCCACCCTGACTCCGCTGAGGTGAATGCCGAGCGGATCTGGCGTCCCTCCTCGGTGCGGATCGGGATGTTCTGCAGGTTGGGGTCGCTGCAACTGAGGCGGCCGGTAGCGGCGACGACCTGGTTGAACGAGCAATGGACCCGCCCCGTCTCGGCGTTAACCAGCTCGGGGAGGGCGTCGACGTACGTGCCGCGGAGCTTCGCGTACTGACGGTGCTCAACAATCAGCTTCGGCAACGGGTGCTGCTCGGCGAGTTGCTCCAGCACGCTGGCGTCGGTCGAGGGCCCGGTCTTGGTCTTTTTGACCACCGGGAGGCCTAATTCTTGGAAGAGAACCGCCGCTAATTGCTTTGGGGACGCAAGATTAAAGGGGTGCCCAACTAACAATTCGATCTCTTCGGCCAGCTCTTGCAATCGGTCACCGAACTGCGTGCTCAGCTCCGCAAGCCGCTGCTTGTCGACCCGCACGCCGTTCCACTCCATCTCGGCGAGAACCTCGATGAGGGGCGTTTCGAGGTCGTCGGCCAAAGTCAACAAGCTCTGCTGGTCGAGCCGGTCGTGCAGCAGCGGCCACAGGCGGAACGGCACATCGGCGTCCTCGCCGGCGTAAGCCCCCACGTCGGCGACCGGCACACTGTCGATCCGCTTCTGGTTCTTCCCCTTACCGATCAGCTCGCTGATCTTCGTGGTCGTGTGGCCGAGGTAGCGTTCCGAAAGCACATCGAGGTTGTGGGTCCGCTCGCCCGCGTCGAGCAGGTAACTGGCGATCATCGTGTCGAACGCCACGCCACGGAGCGTCACGCCGGCGCCGCGGAAGACGACCGCGTCGTACTTGAGGTTCTGCCCAACCTTGGCGACCGACGGGTTCTCGAGGATTGGCCGCAGCTTCTCGAGCACCAGATCGACCGGCAACACGCGGTCGCCGTCGGGCCCACGGACCGGCACGTAGGCCGCCTCGCCCTCGGCCCAGCCAACGGCGATGCCGACCAGCTGCGCTTCGCGCTGGTTGATGGAGGTCGTCTCCGTGTCGACGGCGATCGTCTCGCAGCCCCGGAGGGTCTCGACCAGTTCGTCGAGCGTCTCGGGCGTGTCGACAACGCGGTAGTCGGCCTCCCACTGGGCCTGCTCGACGCCGCCCCCGCCGCCCAGGGCGGCGGCCCGCTCGCCCAGGCTGCGGAATCCGAAGCCGGCGAACAGCTCGGCGAGGCGATCGTGGTCGTGCTCTCCGATCCTCGCCGCCTGCCAATCGATCTCGATCGCCATGTGTTGGTCGAGCCGCACCAGCTGCTGCGACAGGAGGGCCATCTCGCGCCCCTCCATGAGGTTCTGCTTCCGCTTGGCGCCCTTCACCAGCTCGGCGTTGTCGAGCACGCCCTTCAGATCGCCGAATTGCGTCAGCAGCTCGCGGGCGATCTTCGGGCCGATGAGCGGCACGCCAGGCACGTTGTCGACCTTGTCCCCCACGAGGGCTTGGAAATCGACCACCTGGTCGGGGCGGATGCCCCAGTCGGACTCCAGGGCGACCGCGTCGTACACGTGGTCCTTGCGGATGTTGTAGACCGCCACGTGCTCCGTGATGAGCTGGCGGCAGTCCTTGTCGCCGGTCACCAGCCGGCAGCGGACCTCGGCCTCGTCGCATAGGCGTGAGACGGTCGCGAGGACGTCGTCCGCCTCGAACCGCGGGACCGAGACGATGGGCACGCCGAGCGCCTCGACGACGCTCTGGATCATGGGGAACTGCGAGCGGAGCTCGCCGGGCATCTCGCCCCGCTCGCCCTTGTAGACCGGGTAGAGGTCGTGCCGGAAGGTGTCGCCCGGGGGGTCGAACGCGCAGATGAGGGCGTCGGGCCGTTTCTCCTCGATGAGCTTGAGCAGGTCCTTGGTGAAGCCGAAGACGGCGTTCACCGGCTCGCCGCGCGGGCTGGTCATCTCCGGGATCGCGTGGAAGACCTGGAAGATGAGCGAGTGAGCGTCAACGACGTAGACCGTCGAGCCGGCGGGCAGCATGTCGGACAAGGGGAAGCCCCGAGATAGTGGTCGGATGGGGACGGCCAGCCGGGTGACGGGCTCGCGGCGACGGAGCCGTGGGCCCCTCCAATCGGCTTATCCCGACCGACCGGTCCAGAAACCGCCCGGAGAGGCCCGCTGGCGCGATTTTGCAGCCGTCTGGGGGGGACTCTACCCCGTTCGTTGACACGCGTTAATCCCCTAACTAGTTTCGACTTAGGCTCCGTGGCTGCCGCTGAACCGAGCGACGGCTGAGGAGAGGCTCCACCCCCGGCTGGCGGGGCGCGAGCGCGGCGGACCGCCCCGGCGGCTGCTTGCGTCGTGCGTCCCACGAGCCGACACTGCTGCTGTCGCTCACACCACTCCACCTAGTCACCCCAGTCGCCCCGCTCTTACGCCCCTGCCCGGGGACGTTCCCACCCGTGGCGGCCGCCCAGCGCCCCCACCAGCCAAGCGACTGAAGGAAACCCTATGGCCGCAAGCAAGGACCAAGGAACATTTGCTCTCGCCATCACGGCGTTGATCCTTTTCGGAATCATGAGCATCGTTTCTTACGTTACGTACTCCGAGTGGAAGAAGGCGGACGCTAGGGGGAAGGATCTCGCCAAGCAAAAGAGCGACGCCGACAACAACGCCCGCCAGCGTGTTCAGCAGGCCGAGGCGCTGATGAGCATGATCGGACTCGATCCGGCCACGACCTTCGAAGAGGCGGAGACTCAGTACAAGAGCGACCAAGCCCTGTTCATGGGCACGATGTCCAACGCCGAGAAGAGCTACCGCAACTCGCTCGACTACGTGTACACCGAGAACAAGAAGATCGCGGAGCAAGAGAACGTCGCCAAGCAGCAGGTCAAGCAGCTCGAGGGAGCGTTGGTCGCCCTGAAGGACGAGTGGACCAAGCAGTTCGAGGAGCAGAAGGCGGAGGCCGACAAGGCGAAGCGTGATCTCGCCTCGGAGCAGACCAAGTACAAGGCCGAGCTCGACCGCCTGGACCAGAACCGCAAGACGCTGACGGCGACCATCGCCCGTAAGGAGAAGGAGTTCGAGACGCGCCTCGCCGAGGCGATCGCCGCCCGCGACGAGGCGCAGGAGCAGCTCGTGAAGAGCGACCGCTCACGGGCCACGCTGCTCGCTGAGCGCCGCGTGGGCGACCCGACTTCCGAGGTGGCCGACGGCCAGGTCACCTACGTGAACCAAGCGACCCAGACCGCCTGGATCGACCTGGGCGAAGCGGACGCGCTCCGCCGCCAGGTGACCTTCAGCGTGTTCGACTCCGCCCTTCACGACGCCGGCAAGGCGCAGCGGAAGGGCAGCCTCGAGGTCGTCCGCGTGCTGGGCGACCACATCGCCGAGGTCAAGATCACCTCCGACAACCCCCGCGAGCCGATCGTCCCCGGCGACCGCATCTACAGCCAGGTCTGGCAACGCGGCAAGCAGCTCCGCTTTGGCCTGACCGGCTTCGTCGATCTGGACAACGACGGCCAGAGCGACCTGCAGCAGGCCAAGGACCTGATCGCGCTCAACGGCGGCGTGGTCGACGTGTCGCTTGAAGAGGACGGCGATATCGACGGCGAAATGACTGTCCAAACACGCTACCTGGTGCTGGGCGACTCGCCCGACCAGCCGAGCAAGGCCCTCTACCGCGACGGCTTCCAGACGATGAGCGCCGAGGCGGCCAACCTGGGCGTCGAGACGATCACGCTGCCGGAGTTCCTCGATCGGATGGGCTACCGCCCCGCCGAGTCGACCTTCCGCTTCACCGGCAGCAGCCAGGCCCGCTCGGGTGGGGCCGGCGGAGCGCCGACCAGCTTCCGCTTCCGGACCCCGTAAGCCGGAACGGCGCCAGCCGCCGGTGGCTGATCGGTCAGCAGCATTTCACCGGTAGGCTCGCCCCCCACGCACTGGGAGTGCTTGGTTGCGATTACTGCGGTTGGCCGAGCAAGCGCTTCGCGAGGGCCGCATCGCTCTTGGCCAGCTGCTTCAGCGCCTCGGTCCGGACAAACAGCTCGGCCGGCTGCTTGAGCTGCAGTTCCTTGGCGACCCGGCGACAGAGACGCCGCTCTCGAAAACCGAGTCCATGTGCATCGCACAGCTCGGCCATCAGCCGCCTCGGGCTGTGCTGAGACTGCCCCTGCTCTTGCCAACTGGCCAGGAGACGCAGCAGGTAGAAGCCGCCGATCAAGAGGGCGACAACCACCACGAAGCCGACAAGGTCTTCGGCACGCAGCGTTAGGTACTCCCCCTGGAAACGCGTGCCCAAGGCGTCCCAGGCCGATCGCTGGGCGAGGGGGATCAGTTCGGTGAAGCCATCGATGCGTTGCATGACTAGGACGCCTCGATCGGGATGAGCGGTTGCCCGAGCAGCTTTTGCAGGCTCGCCCGCGCGGCTTCGCGGACAGCATGCGCGTCGTCGTCGAGGGCCTCCTCAAGCGTTTCCAGCACCGAGGGCAGCTTCGGCGCGGCGCCCAGCATACCGGCCGCCTCGGCACGGACCCCCACATCGGGATCGCCCGCGACCCGTTGCAGCAGCACCGGCGCCAGATCACCAGCGAGCCCCATCAGTTCGATCAGATCGAGTGTCCGCAGCCGTCGCTCGGCGGCGCCCGACTTGAGCTCCAAAGCCAGCGTCGCCGCGACGTTCGGGTCCGCCTTCGCGATGAGCCTCCCCAGCCGCCGGCGGTGGTCGGGTGGGAGCTCGTCGATCTGGTTGCGGAACTGTGAGAAGCTCAGCTCGCCGAGCGCTCGCTGGGCCGCCTCGACGACGCTTTCGTCTTCGTAGTCCAATAACAGAATCAGGATCGCGGTGGCGTCCGGGTAGTTCTTCGCGCGGAGCAGACGGGCGACCGTCGGCAGCACGGTCGTGTCGCCGCCTAGCAGTGCTCTGCTGAGCGGCGGGTGCGCTTGCTGGTCCTTCAACGACTCGATGGCGTCTGCAGCGGCGGCGCGGCCGGCCGGTTCGCCCCTTTCGAGCAAGAGCTCGATCGCTTCGGCCAGCAGCTTCCGGCTCGATCCCGACGCAGCGGCGATCTGCATCGCGGTCGCCTGGGCCTGCTCTGGCAGCCGGAGGAGGACCTCCATCCGCCCCGATTCGAGCCAGGCGAAGCCGGGAACACGCGCCACGGAGACCCGCGCCCGGGCCCCGATCGGGAATCCGAGTCGGCAGAGCAGGATCGTTAGCCCCTGACGATCACACCGCTCCGCAGCGACCAGCAGCAAACCCTCGGGAGCGTGCAGATCGAGCAACACCGACGCCAGAACGCCTAGCGCGCCCTCGCTGTCGCTGTGGCGGAGCGTCTCGAGCAACGCCCGGTGCGCCGGATGGCTGGTGTTGTGCAACGCCTCGACCAGTGTGGGCTCGTCGCACGGAGTGAGACGCAAAAAAGCGTCGACGACCTCCGGACACTGGTGCGATTCATACCGTTCAACCCCCTTCGCCAGAGCGTTCACCGCCGCACGTCGTTGGAAAGCAGGGTCCTCGGGGCGCGACTCCTTGGCGGACCCTGCGGTAGCCTCGTAGTCCTTCATCGCCTGCTCAAGCAGACCCGTGAGACACAACGCCTCAGTGGCGTAGAAGCTCTTGCTGTCGTCATCGGCCCACAGCACTGCCTCGGCGACCGCCGGCAGGGCGAGCGTCGCCTGCCAGTCGTGCACCATCTCAGCGGCCCGGCGTGCTAGCCGTGGCGTGCCCGGCTTGAGCATCTCGATCAAAGAGCCAACGAGGGGAGCGCGGTGGGGCGTGACGTTGATCGCTTCTCGCGCGTCAGCGGGCAGGTGCTGGTAATTCTCTACCAGGGCGCGGTGGCCGGCCGCGTCGTCGCGCAGAGCAAGGGTCCGAACGGCGCCGACCCGAAGCGACGGCTCGTCCGATTCCAAAGCAATCGTCAGCAGCTCCGACGCCGCCGGGTTGGCGGAGCGGAGCAGCGTGCGGAGTGTCTTTTCGACTCCCTGAGCGGTTGGCACGGGTCTCGCGCGGCTGGAGGCGGGGGGCAAGAGAACCATCCAAGGACATCGTCCGGCGGCGAGCCGCGGCGCCAGCCGTTGGCGAACCAAAGCCACGATGCGAATGCCCGTCGCGGCAGGGCGCGCGGAGTTGTCGGGTCGCAACGCTCCGGTCAGACTGGTGCTATCGATTGTGACGATCGCCCCCACCCGGAGCCCAGGATGCCCGAAGCCCCCGACCCCGCCGACAGCCCCACCGCCGAGCAGCTCGCCGAGCGCGAGTGGCCCACGCTGCGCGCCCGGCTGGTCGACGTGGCGGCGGCGCTCGATCGGATCGACCGCCTGGGCGACTCGCCGCCGGCGGCCGCCGCCCGCACCGACGCCGAGCGGATGCTCCGCGAGATCCTCGAGCCTGGCGAGTCCGACCGGGCGGAGCGTGTGCTCACGATGCTCAGCCGGCGGTACGACAAGGCCTGGCGCGAGCGATTCGCCGCCGGTGAGACCTCACCCGACACCCCGAGCACCGAAGGCTAGCCGACGTGGACTACATCGACCCGCACATCCACATGGTGTCGCGGACGACCGACGACTACGGCACGCTGGCGCGCATGGGCTGTGTCGCCATGACCGAGCCCGCCTTCTGGGCCGGCTGGGACCGGGGGGGCGTGGAGGGTTTCCGCGATTACTTCCGTCAGCTCACCCAGTTCGAGCCCGCTCGCGCCCGCGCGCACGGGATCGCCCATTACACGTGGCTCTGCATCAACGCGAAGGAGGCGGAGGACGTCGCCCTCTCGCGCGAGGTGCTGGCGATGATCCCCGAGTTCCTCGACCCCGCCTGCCCGGGGAGCAGCGGCGTCCTGGGCATCGGCGAGATCGGGCTCAACAAGAACACCCCCAACGAGGCGACCGTCTTCGCCGAGCACGTCAACCTCGCCGCGCAATACGAGGAAATGGTCCTCATCCACACACCGCACCTCAAAGACAAGCTGCAGGGGACGCGGATGATCCTCGACATGCTCAAGGCTGACGGCCGCCTGCCCGAAGAGCGGGTGCTGGTCGATCACGTCGAGGAGCACACCGTCCGCCACGTGCTGGACGCCGGCTACTGGGCCGGCATGACGCTCTACCCCACCAGCAAGTGCACGCCCGAGCGCGCGGCCGACATCGTCGAACGCTACGGCCCCGAGCGGCTGTGCGTGAATTCGGCGAGCGACTGGGGCCCGTCGAAGCCGACCGCTGTTCCCGACTTCATCTTCGAGATGCGCGCCCGTGGCCACAGCGAAGCGACCATCCGCCGCGTGGTACTTGAGAACCCGCTGGAGTACTTCTCGGGCTGCAAACGCTTCACCCCGCCGGCACGGCTGGGTGAGGGCTGACCTCTCCCCAACCGGGCACTCACCACCACGTCAGGTGTGGTTCAGCCCGGCTCCGCCACGGCGGTCGTCTCCGACGCCGTCCACACGCGGTAGCGGACCTCGCCCCCTTCAGGGACGTAGACCACCAGCGGGATACGGCTGTTGTACCGAACCAGCTTCGAGGGGATCGCGACGAACTTCTCCACCTGCGGTGTGCCGGGCGGGACAGCCATCAGCGTCGAAGCGGCCGGCCCGAACTTGGGGACCTCGTAGCGGGTGAACCCCCAGCCTTCAACGTTCTGCTCGACGATCTCGCCCCCCATCCGCAGCGTGTTAACGCCGTCGCTCATCATCGTCTTTCCGATAAGCAGCTCGACTCGCAGGTCGGCCTCTTCGTCGCGCGTCTTCTCTGAGAGCAGGACCACGTAGCGCACCCTCCCGTCGGCGGCCGCAGAGAAGGCCTTCAGGTTCTTCGCCGCCGGGTGGTCGTCTCCTTCGGCGATGGCTGGGCGCGCAGCGACGAGCAGAGCCATCAGGATCAGTGTCGGGAGAAGAATTTTCATGGTTGGGCCCATGCTGGATATTGTGGACGGTTGGGGGAAACAACAATTTAGCACCTCCAGCGCGTCGCAAGGCAACGGGACTCTAGGGAGCGTGGACATTCGAAAGCGGCGAAGCCGCTTTGAACTCCCCCTCTTCCTTTAGGAGGAGGGGTTAGGGGAGGAGGTGAATCGGGTACCCGGGTTCTGCCCCCTCCCCGCAGGGTTTCTGAAAGGCGGCCTCCCCCGCAAGCGGAGGGAGGGGGGAAAGATGGCGGCTTCGCCGTTTTGAAAGCCCTCGATCCCTAGGCCCACGAGGTCCAAGCTGCGATATTCCTGGCGTTACACATACCCTCTCCCAGCTTGGTATCTATGAGTCTTCTTGTCGGTCCTTGGGCGTTCGGCGGCCTCCTCGCGGTCTCCCTCTCTTCGGGCGACGCCACGGGGGGCGGCAGCTGGACCATGCTGACGGTCTACTTCTGCCTGGCGATCTTTGTCTCGTTCGCGTGCTCGATCTTCGAGGCGGTGCTGCTCAGCGTGAGCCAGCCCTACATCGCAACCCTCAAGAAGTCACAGCCGCAAGCGGGCGAGCGCTGGGACAAGCTGAAGACGCAGATCGACGGGCCGCTCACGTCGATTCTCACCCTCAACACCATCGCGCACACGGTCGGTTCGATCGGCGTCGGCAAGGAGGTGGCCGGGCTCGCCAGCGGCTCCGCGTACGGCGGACTGATCAACGGGCTGGCGGCCGCGTTGATGACCTTCGCCGTGCTCGTGCTGTCGGAGATCATCCCCAAGACACTCGGCGCCAAGCACTGGCGCCAGCTCGCTCCGACAGTCGGTTTGATGTTGGAAAAGCTCTCCTGGCTCATGACGCCGGTCGTCTGGTTCATCCGCCTGTTCGGCGGCTCGGGTCACGGCGGAGCCGAGTTCAGCCGTGAGGAGCTCAAGGTGATGGCGGACATCGGCCGCAAAGAGGGGAAGCTCGAGCAGGGCGAATCCCGCATCCTAAAGAACCTGCTCCGCATGCAGGACAACCAGGTCGGCCACGTGATGACGCCCCGGGTCGTGGTCTTCTCCCTCCCCGCCGAGACCAGTGTCGGGGAGTTCATGGAGCAGCACGACGCCTCCCCGTTCTCTCGGGTTCCGCTCTTTGAAGGCAAGCCGGATGACGTGACGACCTTCGTGCTCCGCGACGAGGTGCTGCTCGCCGCCGCCAAGGACCAGAGCGAGGTGAAGCTGTCGGAACTGGCCCGCCCCCTGCACTCCGTGCCCGAGACGCTCCGCCTCACCGAAGCGTTCGACCAGATGGTCACGAACCAACACCACATGGCGGTCGTGATCGATGAGTACGGCGGCTTGGCGGGCCTCGTTACCCTCGAGGACATCGTCGAGACGCTGCTCGGCCTCGAGATCGTGGACGAGGCCGACACCAAGCGAGACATGCAAGAGTTCGCGCGGTCGCAATGGGAGAAGCGAGCCAAGCGGATGGGTCTCTCGATCGATGACGGCTCACGGCCCGGAGTCGGTGAGCCCGCAGCCGAGAACCCCACCGAAGGCCAATAGCGTCCGAGGCCTCACGTCACGGCGTGTGGGCGCCGTCGGTGTGGCCGATCACGCGGTACCGCTCGCCCGTCGGGTCGATGCGGTAAGCGTTGCCCGAGACCGGGCACACGGGGATGCCCTCGGGGAAGTAGTCGAGGTTGCCGTCTAGCTCATTGAGGTCGGCGCTCGGCCACACGCCGGTCGCGTCTCGGTAGCGCTCCACCGCCGAGTGGATGTGGCCGACGTTGTACACGCACGACCGCTCTTTGGCGGTCTCCGAGCCGGCCGTCACCCGCGGCACAATGATCGCGGCAAGGATGCCGAGGATCGTCACCACGGCGAGCAGTTCCATCAGCGAGAAAGCCTGACGACGGCGGATCAATCGGGTGAGCATGGCGGGCGCCCGCAGGGCATACGGTTGGGGACCTTTTGTGGCTACGCAAGTCATAGCTCGCCCTACCGCCAGGTTGAGCGGATGGGCGAGGACCGCCCGCAGAGGGGGAGAACCGGGTTCGGGTCGCAGCAGCTCGCCCGCTTATGAGCCACCGCCCTTCTCCTTGAAGTGGACCGGCTGCCCGGAGCCGCCCCAGGGTGGGGCGGAAAGGTGTGGTGGGCGGACACAATTTTTCGATTAATCAACGCGTGGCGAGTACGTTACTTGATGGCGGTCTAGTGCAGGTCGCCGCGGCTTGCCTCGGGCTTCACGGCCTGCCTTCTCAAAGCCACGGGCACACCCCTTTCTCTTCCAGGTGTCGCGAGCAACTCAACATGAATGGACGTTCTGCTGCTCCCGCGCTCTCACACCTCGGCGCCTTGCTGCTGGTTCTGCAGGGCGGGGGACTTCTCGCGCAGGACATCCGGTTCAACCCCAATGGCCCGACGGTCAGGATCGAGCCCTTCTTCGAGTTCGACGGGGGCTTCCCCGAGTTCTGCGGCAACGCCTGCGGATTCACTCAGGGCACGCCGACCCTCACCACCCCCCTGCTGCCGACTGACATTGAATCGCTGCCGAACGGCCACTACCTGGTGAACACTCTTGGCGGCACGATCAAGCTCGTCGACACACAGGGAAAACTCCGCGGCGACTTCCTCACTCCCGCCGAGACCGGAGTCTCTTACGTTGACAGCATCCGCTTCGGCTCCACCTCGCTCGAGCTGCACCCCGACTTCAACTCGCCCGGCGCCTTCGGCTACGGCAAGGCGTACCACATCTCGGCGCAGCTCCCCTCGGAGGGGACGCGCCGCAACATCCCAGAGACCGGCATCCCGGCCGACTTCTCCGCCGTCGAGAAGCGCGCGTACGGCGACACCACGGCCGATAACGGCGCTACGGGCCTCTCGCCGGAGGGATCGTCGTTCGCCTTCCAGACGGCGATCCGCGAATACGACCTGTCCGCGTGGGTGGCGAGTGGCTACGCCGCCGACTCGCTGACCGGGGGCGCGGCCCCGCCCGCGAGAGACATCCTGCGGATCGACCAGACGGGCAACAACCACACGACCTACGACCTAGCGTTCAACGCCGCCGGCGACCTCTTCATCACCACCGGCGACGGCGGATTCCAGGAGGGACCGACCCACCCCGACTTCGCCGGTCGTGTGCGCCGTCAATCGAGCCAGGACCTCAACACGGTCTTCGGCAAAGTCTTCCGCATCAACCCGGACGTCAACGCGCCGCACGCCGGGCGCGTGGGCGGCAACGGCCAGTACTCGATCCCGGCGGACAACCCGTACTTCGACACCACGCCCGACCCGGAGTTCGTCCTCGCCCCCGGCGCCGACCCCGAGAACGACGGCGACCCCGATTCGACGCTAGCCAACAGCACGATCTACCAGAACAACGACGGCACGCTCGACGAGATCTGGGCCGTCGGCCTCCGCAGCCCGATCCGAGTCGAGAACGACCGTCGCGACGCTAGCGGGAACACTCTGGTCCTCAGCGACGTGGGAGGGGGTTCGCGTGAAGAGGCCACGCGTTTCACCCGCGGCAGCAACGACAACGCCCCGAACCTCGGATGGGGCCGCTACGAGGGGAACTTGAGCATCACCAGTTCCATCGCACTCGCACCGAACAGCGATCTGGTTTTCCCCGATTTCGAGTACAACCACTCGGGGAACTCGCTCACCGAGACCGGTGGGGTCTTCACGGGCTTCGACGCGACCGTGGGCGGCGTCGCGATCGAAGGGGGCGAGGTCTACCTCGGACAACTCCTCGGCGAGGACTTCGACGAGACCTACATCGCCGCGGAGCTCGGCTTCCACGGCGGCGGGTCGAGCAAGCTCTCGCGGATCATCCTGGGGGACTTCGATAACCCGGGCGATTTCTACGGCCTCAACATCGACCCCACTGGCCAGCGGTTCGAGGCGCCCCGGCTCGAGGCGGAGGACTTCGCGCCCGGCTTCGACTTCGACCAAGCAGGCATCGACTTCTTCGGCGACGGCACGCGGCTCTTGCCAGAGCGGGTCTACGGCATCTACGCCGACAGCAAGACCGGCGAGCTCTTCTTGCTGGGAGGCAGCACCGCGGGCGCGGCGACGCTCTCCCGCATTGTGCCGGTCGGCTTTGAGGCGCCCCTGGCGGGTGACTACAACAGCGACGGAGCCGTCGACGCCGCCGACTACACCGTGTGGCGCGACACGGTGGGCGCAACCGGTCTGCCCCTCTACTCGGGCGCCGACGGCAACGGCGACGGGACCGTCGACGGGACCGTCGACGGGGTCGATTACCAGGTCTGGAAGGACAACTACGGCGCCAGCCTCCCCTCCAACTCGGCGGGCGTGCCCGAGCCGACCGCCTTGGCCCTGCTGGCCCTCACGTTGGGCAGCCGGGCCATCCGGCGTCGTCGTTGACCAAGCGGCTCGGTTCGCGAGTCGGGTCAAGAGGCTCGCGGTTGCAGCCCGCTCGCTCTTAGGCCGCCTGCCCCCAGATGGCCGCGCAATCGCGGAAATCCCGCCGTGGGTCGGTCTGGGGGTGAGAGTGGCTGAGGAGGTCTTGCCAGGGGCGGCTGGCGCTGGCTGCACGGCTTCTAAGCCCGCCCCCGCCGCAATCGCCTGCACGGGGAGACGGCCCGAGATAAAATGCGATCTCACCCCCCGTGGGCCGCCGGCGAAACGAAGCCCCCATGTCCGACAACAACGAAACTCCGCCCGAGGCCGAGACGCCCGAGCTGAACGACGTCACCCGCCACGGCGACACGGGCAAGTGCCCCGCCTGCGGGTCGGCCGTCGATCCCGAGGCGTACCACTGCCCGACGTGCGGCGTCGATTTCTGTTTCCACTGCCGCGCCCGGCTGCTGCCACCCGACACGACGCTTCAGTGCGTCAACCAGGCATGCGACTACTACGGCAAGCCGGTCTGTGACGTCTGCAACCCCAGCCGGGAGCACGACGAGGCGCCCGCCATCTACGCCGAGCCGGTCGATGGCTACTGGCCCGCCCTGACCATCGGGGCGATCGTGCTGGGCTTGCTGGCCTGGTACGCATTCGGCTGGTTCTACCTCGGGCTCTTCGTGGGCGTCGCCTCGTTCGCCGCGAGCGCGTACTTCCTGCACCAAGCGGGCGTCGATGTGTTCGGCACGGAGCACACGGTCGAACAACCGCGGCGCGGCTCGAAGCGTCACTGCCTGCGGTGCGACGGTCCGGTGAAGGAGCTCCGTCATGCCCAATGATCGACCTTTCCACGGCGGAGGCCGCCGATGACCGACAGCCTCTACTCGTTGCCGATCTCCGCGCTGGCGATCCTCGCCGCGGTGCTGTTCGTCGGTTCGTACTGGGTCGGCTGTTTTCTGCTGCGCCCCGTGCTGCGGGTCTTCGTCCGCTCGGGCGGGGCCGTGCAAAACGACATCATCGGCACGGTGCTCTCGTCCTTTGGCGTGTTGTACGGCCTGCTGCTGAGCCTGATTGCCGTCGCGGCCTACCAAAACCTTAACGAGGTTGAGACCCAGGTCGAGAACGAAGCCGCCAGCCTGCTGGCCCTGTATCGCGACGCCGGAAACTTCCCACAGCCCCAGCGTGACAAGCTCCAGGGTCTGCTGAAGGATTACTGCAGCCTCGTGATCGATGAGCAGTGGCCCGTCCAACGCCGGGGCGAAATCCCCAGGGGCGCCCACAAGATCCTCGGTCCGATCCGCACCACGCTGATGCGGTTCGAGCCGAGCGACGGGCGCGAGGAGCGGCTCGTGAATCTGGCGATTGAGCACTTCGAGCTGATGACCGAACGCTCTCGGCACCGCGTCTACGCGACCAAGCAGCACCTGCCTTCAGTCATGTGGTACGTGGTCGTGATCGGCACGCTGATCAACTTCATCCTGCTCTGGCTGTTCGACATGCGGCTGGTCACACAGCTCTTCTTGGGAGGCCTGCTGGCGTTCTTCCTCGGGGCGTTGATCCTGCTGATCGCCGTGCTCGACCGGCCGTACCGCAGCGTCGAGTTCGGCGTGTCGCCCGACGCGTTCATCCTCGTGCAGCAAGTGATGGAGGCCCCTCAGACGATGGCGCCCCCCGCGCCGCAAGCCACGGGAGCACAAGCCGCGGGAGGAAGCCCCGATGGCTGATTTCCGCATCGTCGAACTCGAAGGCACGCGGTACGTCGACGTGCACCTCGACCACGAGTTGGTCCGCGTCGAGTCGGGCGCGCTTAGCTACTGGCGGGGCGACATCACCGCGCACTCGCGGTTCGCCCCCTCGATCGGCGGCGCCATCAAGTCGATGCTCGCCGACGAATCGATCTACCGCCCCACCTACTTCGGCACCGGTGTGCTGACCCTCGAATCGTCGCTCGGCGGGTTCCACGTCGTCGAGCTGCGGGGCGAGTCGTGGATCCTCGAACGAGGCTCTTACTGGGCGTCCGAGGGGGACATCGACGTCGGCTTCCGCCGTGAGCCGGTCCAGACCTCGCTGTGGGCGGGCGAGGGCCCGGTCTACCTGCAGACGCGCGTCCGCGGTTACGGCAAAGTCGTGCTCACCACGCGCGGACCGATCGATGAGGTCCAGCTGGCCGAGGGCGAGAAGATCGCCGCCGAGGGCAAGTACGTCGTCGCCCGCACGGCGGACGTCCGCTTCTCGGTTAAAAGGACTACCAAGAACTTCCTGGGCCGGTTCACGTCCGGCGAGGGGCTCGTCCGCACCTACACCGGCCCGGGCCGCGTGCTCATCAACCCGGCGCCCTACTGGCGGTACCGCGTCTTCACCGAACGCGGCGACAAGCCCGATCTGCCTTCTACGACGACGACCTGACCTGCTACCTTAGCGCCAACGCACGGCTTGAACGTCCGAGCCTCCCCCTGAACCGGAGCACGAAGCGACATGGGCAGCTACATCTCCACCATCGCCGCGGGCCTCGCGCTGCTGGCGATCGCGGTCTTCTCGGTGCAGAACCTGGGAGCGGTCGAGATCTCGTTCCTGTTCTGGTCGATGACCGTCTCGAAGTGCCTGGTGGTGATCGGCGCGTACCTGTTCGGCATGATCTCCGGCTGGGGACTCGTCGAACTGACCAAGAAGTTCTTCGCTGGCGGTGGCGGCGCCTGAGCCCCGCTTGGCCGGCCTCTGGTTGCTAACCCCGCAGCGGGGTCGTCCGCGCGCCGCTCTCGCGGATCTCGAGGTAACGCTCGAACATCTCTTGGACGCGATCGGCGTGCTCGGGATCGTCGATCTTGTTGGCGGTCGCTTCCTCGAGGGGCGACTCGGCCAGGTTGTACAGCTCCCTCGGCTCCCACTTGGTCACCCGGTGGTTGCCCTGGATGATGAGCTTCCAGTCCCCCTTGCGGTAGATCACCTCCTTGCCGCTCCCCCCCTGCAGGAGGAACTCGTCGCGGCCGACGAACCCCTCTTGGCCGAGCAGCAGCTTCGTGAGGTCAAGCGAGTCCTTCGCCTGCTCTTCGCCCAGCGTGAGGTCGAACAGGCCGGCGAGGGTCGCCACCAAGTCATGGACAGCGATCGGCTCGTCCGACTCCGCGCCCGCCGCGATGCGGCCCGGCCACGAGGCGAAGAACGGAACGCGGTGGCCTCCCTCGTGCGGCTTGTTCTTCGAGCCGCGGTAACCGCCGCTCGAATCGTGCCCCGCCTTCTGACCCCGCTTATCCAATAAGCCACCGTTGTCCGAAGAGAAGACGAACAACGTGTTCTCGTACTCGCCCGCCTCCTTCAGCGCGGCGACGATCCGGCCGACCTGCTGATCGAGGTCGAGCACCATATCGAGGTGGTGGGTCGGCGTGGCGCCGCGGATCTTCAGGCCGTCGAACTCCTCCGGCGGGACGTGCGGCACGTGGACCATCGGGGTCCAGTAGCAGAGCAGGAACGGCTTGTCCTCGGCCGCGGTCCGCTCAATGAAGTCGACCGCCTTCGCCGAGAGCCGTGGCCCGACCTCAGCGGGGTTCCAATTCGTGTCCCCCGTGCCGGGGCCCTTGTCAGAGACATAGGAGGGGTGGCCGGCGTTCTCTTTACTGAGGAAGACCAACTGCGAATCCTCGGCGTAGGGAGCCCACTCGCCGTTCTCGTAGGCGAGGTAGATCGGACCCTGGATGCCCGAGAGCAGCGTGTACGTGTAGTCGAACCCGGCCGACTGCGGGCCGCTGCCCACCAGCCGCGTCATGTCGACGGCCTCAGGATCGACGTTCTTATCGGGGATCCGGTAGATCTCGTCGCTCCCCTGCTTGCGGAAGTCGCCGCCCAGGTGCCACTTGCCGAGGAACGCGGTGGTCAGTCCGGCGCGGTCGGCGACCCGGGCGAGGGTCGCGTCGCGGTCGGTGATGGGCGTCTTGCGGAACGAGCTCCACACGCCCCACGGGGTGTAGCTGCGGTGGCACAGGTTGCCGGTCATCGCGCAGTAACGCGTCGGCGAGCAGAGGGCGGTCGATGAGTGCGCGTCAGAGAAGCGCATGCCCGACATCGCCAGGGCGTCGAGGTTCGGCGTCGGCGCCAGGGGCTCTTTGCCCGTGCGCTGGCGGTGATAGTGGCCGATGTCGCCGAGGCCGACGTCGTCCGCCATGATGAACACGACGTTCGGCTTCTCGGCGTGGGCCAAGGAAGCCAGCAGCAGTCCGGCGAGGGCAATCAGAGTCGGATTCTTCATCGTGTCTAACAAGATTGAGGTCGGTATCGGACGAGCTGTAGGAGGCGTCTCCGACGCCGATTCGATTCACCTAGCCGCGTTTGCTGGCGGCGCGCTGTCGGCGTCGGAGACGCCTCCTACACGAGGGAAATTAAAGCGCTGACGTCATTCGACGCGGGGTCAATCCTTGGCGATCGCAACACGGACCGACTGCGGACGGAGCCCATCGCCCCGCGCGGTGAGCGTGAACTCGCCGCTGGCGTCCGCGTCCTGCGGGCCGACGTAGGCCACACACTTGCCCGAGAACGCCTTCCGCCAGTCAGCTTGGAATGGGTCTGTCGACGAGGCGTCGCCGTTGCCGACCGCGACGACGCGGCCCGGGCCCTCGATCGTGAACTCGATCCGGTTGTCCGCCCGCGGGCAGGGGTTCCCGTCGGCGTCGACGACCGTGGCGGTGACGAACGCCAGGTCCTCGGTTCCCTGCAGGGCATCGCGATCGACCGAGAGCTCGACCGCCGCCGGCTCACTGGCGGTGTGGATCGTCTTCTCGGCGACCGGCTTGCCGTCGCGGTAAGCGACGACGCGCAGCTCGCCCGGCTGGAATGGCACGTCCCAACGCAGGCGGTACGGCGAATCGAGGTCGCCGCCCGGCCAGTTGTAGCAATCGACCTTTACGGGCGTCGTATCGACGCCCTTCTTCCGCCGGCCGAGCGACTCGCCGTTAAGGAAGAGCTCCGCCTCGTCGCCGTTGGTGTAGCAGTACACGGGGATCGCTTCGGCCTCGGCGTCGGCCCAGTTCCAGTGCGGCAGCAGGTGGACCATCGGCTCATCGGTCCACTGGCTCTGATACAAGTAGAAGCGGTCCTTCGGCAGCCCGCACAGATCGACGCAACCGAAGTACGAGCTACGCGAAGGCCAGTCGCCGTTCCAGTAGCCGTTCGTTGAGTTGTCCTTGCCGCCGAAGGGAGTCGGCTCGCCCAGGTAGTCGAAGCCGGTCCAGACGAACTCGCCAAAGAGGCGAGGGTTGCGGTCGAGCTGCTGGAACTCGATGTCGGGCGGGTAGGCCCATTTGGGGCCGATCAGGTCGTAGCTGGTCACCTGCAGCGAGGGGTGCTTCACGTAGGCCTCGATCGGCAGGTGGTAGACGCCGCGGCTGCTGGTGCAGCTGGAGGTCTCCGAGCCGTACAGCACAAAGCCGGGCTCACGCTCGATCGCCTCGGGGTAGAACATCGGCTTGTAGTTGAGGCCGACCACGTCGACCTCGTGAGCCATCTTGTTGTTGTACGACGCGGGATAGCCGTTGAAGCCCGCGGTGACCAGGCGGCTGGGGTCCTCGTCGTGGCAGATGTCGGTCAACTCTCGCGCCAGCTTGTAGCCGTCCTTCGTCCACTGCTCCATGATCTCGTTGCCAATACTCCACAGAACCACCGACGGGTGGTTGCGGTCGCGGCGGATCATGTCGCGGAGGTCGCGCTCGTGCCACTCGTCGAAGAACTTGTTGTAGCCGTTCTCGACCTTCGGTTTACGCCAGCAATCAAACGCCTCGTCGAGGACGAGCAGCCCCATCCGGTCGCACAGCTCCAGCAGCTCGGGAGAGGGCGGGTTGTGTGATGTGCGGATCGCGTTGACGCCCATCGCCTGCATGATCTCGAGCTGCCGCTCGGTCGCCCGCCGATTGACCGCCGCACCGAGCGGGCCGAGGTCGTGGTGCATGCAGACGCCGTTCATCGGGACGCGGCGGCCGTTGAGCTTGAAGCCGAACTCGGGACCGAACTCGACCGTCCGCACGCCGAAATCGGTCTCGACCGCGTCGACCACGGCTCCCTCGGCGTCCTTCACCTCGGTGACCAACCGGTAGAGGTGCGGGTTATCGAGGTCCCAACGCTCCGGGCTCATCAGCGCGAGGCGCTGGCGGACCGACTCGCTCTCGCCCGCGGCGACCGTCAGGTGCTGCGAGTGCTCGGCGAGGGACTCCCCATCGGCGTCAACAACCGCCTGCCGGACAAAGACCTTCGCCTCGGCCTCGGTAGAGTTCACGACGTCGGTGGCGATGGCGACCGAGGCCATCTCGTCGGTCACGCTCGGCGTCGTGACCGCGACGCCCCATTGCGGCACGTGCACCGCCGGGCGGACGTTGAGCCAAGTGTTACGGTACAGCCCGGCCCCCGGGTACCAGCGGGACGAGAGGTCTTCCGGCTGCAGGCGGACGGCGACCACGTTCGGCGAACCGTCACGCGTGAGGTGGTCGGTCACATCGAACTCGAAGCCGATGTAGCCGAACGGGCGTTTGCCCACGAAGTGGCCGTTCACCCAGATGTGGGCGTCGTACATGGCGCCGTCGAACTCGATCGCGACCCGCTCGCCGCCGGCGAGATCGGGCGTCGGGAAGCTCTTGCGGTACCAGCCGGTCCCGTGAAACGGCAGGCCGCCGCAGCGGGCGTTGTACTTCGGATCGAAGGGCCCCTCGATGGCCCAGTCGTGCGGCAACCGGAGCGACCGCCACGCGGCGTCGTCGAACGCCGGCGCCTCGGCCCCGGGGGCTTCGCCCTTGTGGAACCGCCAGTCGTCGTTGAACGACGCCCGCTCCCCATGGGCAGAGACCGCCGCGGCCAAAATCAGGGGGAGCGAGAGCACGAATCGCTTGGAGCCAATCACTATGAGACCGTCGCCTTGTCGCATCGAGAGGGAGCGGAAAGAGAGCAGCTAAGATACCTGAGTCGGGCCCCACCTGCTGAATAAGCGAGGCCGGACCGCCCGCAGGGAACGTAATGTCCGCCGTCCCCGGCATCCGCCGACGCCGACCAACAGGATTAAGGGAGCCGCCACACCAAGACAGAACGCAAACCCCTTCCACAAAAAGACTTACCGAAACGCCGAGGCCCATAGCTCAGTCTAATCGACCCGCCGTACACGCCTACAATAGTGGCGGCTCGCCCCGGCTCAGGACATAAGTAAAGTACCACCGACCCAGGTTGAGCCCGCTCCGGAACAAGTGTGGCTCATCATCCCGAGAACCCGCCTTCCCGTGGGCTCCGCAGGCAGAGAACTCTGGGGGCGCCTCCCGCCGCTCCCGACCGGGTCCCCCCTCACCACAATCAATCACGGCACAGGATGCAGGCGAATCGTCTACTAGGACAAGGAATGCGCGTGGCCCTGGCGCTGATCGCCTGCGGCGCGGGCGCCGGCGCGGTGGCGCAGACCACCCTCACGATCGAGACCGACGCCCGATCGATGACCGGCGGGGTCCGTTCGCTCGACCGCGCCCAATTCTTCAATTACCACGGCACCCTCGTTGCGCCCAACAGCACGAACCTGGGCAACCTAGTCGAAGAGACCTGGTCCGCCGACGGGCTCAACATCGCCACCGGGCGCCACTCGACCGACCTCGATCAGGGCATCGCCCAGAACCTGCCCGAAGACCCGACTCGCCCGGACTACATCGACCCCGCCGCCGCCGTCGCCAAGATTCAAGGCGACTATCGCAACCACGTATTGAACAGCTCGCGTTGGGAGCCCTTACGTGAAGGCGAGAACCCGATCTTCATACAGAACGGGCGCAACGGCGGATTCTGGCCGGACTACCTCGACTCGGGCACCCAGATGCCCACCAACTACGAGGCCTACGCCGACTTCCTCAACGTCTACTTCGAGGAAGTCGTCTACGGCCCGAACGCTTTCCTGCCGATCCCGCAGGACCGTTTCTACTTCGAAATCATGAACGAGCCGCAGTGGACCGGCGTCCCCTGGAACGACGTGATCGACTTGCACCGGGTGGTGACGGAACAGGTGAAAGAGGCCTACCCGCAGCTGCGCATCGGGGGGACTTCCAGCGGCGATAAGTTCGAGGGGACCGGCTCCAACACCTGGTCGGACATGAAGGCGCTGATCGACGACATGACCACCTGGCAAACCCCCGGCGGTCAGAGCGTCGAGTTCGACTACTGGACGATCCACAACTACGAGCGTTACGACGTCGCCGCCGACGGGTCGTACGAGCAGGCCATCCACCACTCGCCCGGTCACGTCGTGGCGATCATGGACCTCTTCGAGACCTACAGCCACAACACGCTAGGCGACCCCAAGCAGTTCGCGATCACCGAGTACGGCTCGTGGAACCGGACGAACATGGCCGACGGCTCCTACGGCGACTACGCTCGCGACGAGCAGCAGTGGGACCTGGTCCGCGACGTCCGCGAGCAGCTGCTCGTCTACATGGACCGGCCCGACCGGATCATCAACGCGACGCCCTTCGTCTCGCCGCGCCACTGGCAGAACGCCGTGCCGACCAACCCGGCCGGCGACAACGTCTTCTGGGAACAAGACGCCAGCGGCGATTGGGTTGAGACCATCGTGGGCAATACGTTCCGCATGTACTCCCAGGTCCGCGGCGAGTACGTGAAGGTCGATGCCGGCGACCCCGACTTGCAGAGCGTCGCCTACCGTGACGGAAATCAGCTCTACGTGATGCTCAACAACCTGCGATCCGCCGAACAGGAGATCGACCTGGAGACGCTCGGCGCCCTGGGCGTGACCGACGCCAAGCTCACTCGCACCTTCCGACTCGGCGGGCAGAATTTCTACTTGCCCGACACCGACGTGAGCGGCTCGTGGCAGGACCTCACCCTCCAGGGCGAAGAGGGCGCTTTGCTGGTGCTCACTCTCGCGGGGGCCGAGGTCTACGACCACGCCCACGACAGCCGCACGACCTACAGCGCCGACACCGAGATGGCGTTCAGCACGCAGTCGTTCCTCACCACCACGATCGACGCCAACACCGAGGACGCCGTCGCCGCGAAACTGCGGTTTGGCTTTAGTGCGACTTCGGAAACGCTGCCGACCATCAGCGTGCGAGTCAACGGCAACTCCTTCACAATCACGCCCGACGAACTGGAGCTCGACGACAACGACTTCGACCTCGTCATGCGCGAGATCGAGGTGCCGGTCGACATGCTCAACGACGGCCAGAACGACCTCAGCTTCTTCTTCCCCTTCTCCGGATCGAGCGGAACGATCAGCGCGGCCGTCCTCGAGGTGACCCGCTCGATCGGCGACTACAACGGGGGCGGCAAACTCGACGGCGGTGACCTCGATGCGCTCTACCAGCAATTCGGCGCCGTCGCCGCGGGCGACCGACACGACCTGACCGGCGACGGGCAGGTCAATGCGGCCGATGTCAACGAGTGGCTCGCGCTGCGGAACACCCTCGCCGGCGACGCGGACGTCGACGGCGACCTCGACACCCGCGACGCGGTCGCCGTGCTCGCCAACCGGGGCGCCTCGGGCGTCCGCCCCGAGTGGACCCGCGGCAACTTCGACGCCGATGGCGATGTGGATGGCGTCGACGTCGCGACCACGCTCATCGGCTTCACAGGCGCCGTCGAGGGGGGTTCAACGGCCGGCCTCCTGGGCGACGACGAAACCGGCAACCCGAACCTAGTCTACGACCCCGCGACCGGTGAATTGCATCTAGCCCCCGCCGGCTTGGAAGTCCTCGCCCTGAGCCTCTCGACCGACGACGCATTGGGCGGCGCGGCCGATTTCTCGGAACTCGACGCGGCGATCGACGCCGGCGACGGGTGGGCGGACGACACCGAGCAGCAGGCGGGCTGGGTCAGCGCCCAAGCGGCCGCCGGCCAAGGGGTCGATGGCTTCGTGCTCTTGGGCCTGGGCCTCACGGCGCCCGCGGGCCTTGATGAAGCGGTGCTCGCCAACTTCCTCTCCGCCGCGGAATGGGCGGGCGACGGCATCGGCGGTCAGCTCGACTTGGTCGTCCTTCCCACCCTTCCAGGCGACTTCAACGCGGACGGCGTCGTCGATGCCGCGGACTACACCGTTTGGCGTGACGCGGCAGGGAGCACTAGCGACCTGGCCGCCGACGCCAACGGCGATGCGATTGTTGATGATCTTGACTACGCTGTCTGGCGTGCCAACTACGGCGTGTCGGCGACCGCTCCCGCCCTGGCAGGCGTCCCCGAACCGACGGCCCTCCTGCTGACTCTCACCGCCTGCAGTCTCTTGTCGCGGCGACGCTGATCGGAACCCGACTACCAAGCCGCATGGACACCGCGTCACCCTACAACGCTATGCCGACCGCCAAGCTGTTTCGCACGCTCCGGTGCGCCCTCTATGTCGTCGCGATCGCGTTGCCCTCTCTGGCACACGCCGAGGAGGTCTCCTTCGACCGCGACGTGCGTCCGATCCTCTCGGACAAGTGCTACTACTGCCACGGGCCCGACGCCGAAACGCGCGAGGCGGACTTGCGGCTCGACCTGGAGGACGCCGCGCGCGACGCGATCGAATCAGGAGAGGTCGCCCGCCGCATCCACAGCGACGACCCCGACGAGATGATGCCGCCCCCCTACTCGAAGCTGTCGCTGACCGACGATGCCAAGGTGACGGTCGACCGTTGGATCAAGGCGGGCGCCAAGTACGAGGTCCACTGGGCCTTCCGACCGCTGCCCGCGAGTGTGCCGGTCCCCGCCGGCGACACCTCGGGCTGGGCGAAAACGCCGCTCGACGCCTTCGTGTTCGAATCGCTCGGGCGCCGCGGCCTTGCACCACAAGACGAGGCAACGCCCGCCCGCTGGCTCCGCCGCGTGACGTTCGACCTGACCGGCCTGCCGCCGACGCCCGAAGAGATCGAAGCGTTCGATCAGCGTCTTACCGATTCGGGCAACCGCGAGGCGGCCTACGCGGCCGAGGTCGATCGCCTGCTCGCCTCGCCCGCCTACGGCGAGCACCAGGCGGTCGCCTGGCTCGACGCGGCGCGCTACGCCGACTCGTACGGTTACCAGTCCGACAAGCTGAACACGCAGTGGCCGTACCGCGACTGGGTGGTCCGCGCGTTCAACGACAACCTGCCGTACGACGACTTCCTCACGTGGCAGATCGCCGGCGACCTGCTGGAGAACCCGACACGTGATCAACGCCTGGCGACCGCGTTCAACCGGATCCACCGGCTGAATAACGAGGGGGGCGCCGTCTTCGAGGAGTGGCGATTGGAGAATGTCGCCGACCGGGTCCACACGTTCGGCACCGCGGTGCTCGGCCTGACGCTCGAGTGCAGCCGCTGCCACGACCACAAGTACGACCCGATCTCGCAACGCGACTACTACTCGCTGTCGGCGTTCTTCAACTCGATCGACGAGAACGGCGTCTACGACAACAGCGAAAAAGTCCCCGCCCCCTCGCTCATGCTGCCGACCGACGAACAGGCGGCAACGCTCGAGGAGGCCCGACGCGCGGTCGAAGCCGCCGAGGCGGCCTACCAAGACGCGGTCGCCAACGCGGAGCAGCGTCTGCACAACCAGCCCCCCAGCGACGAACCGCTCGACCAGATCCCCGATCAGGTGCTCGCCCTGGGCTTCGACGTCCCCTTCAAGAAGGAACTGAAGGAGACCTACTACGCCGGCAAAGGGGACGCCAACCCGGCAAAGCCGCTCCCAACGGTCGAAGTGACGGACAGCCCGCTGCCCAGGCTCAAACCGACCGCCTCGGCGGACGGCGCTGAATCGGCGAGCGAAGAGACGCCACGAATGGCCGTTCGGCTCGACGGCGAGCGGGGCGTCGTGATGCCGGGGATCGAGGCGTTCGACCGCTGGACACCTTTCAGCTTGGTCGTGTCGATGCGGGAGACCAAGCGCTCGGCCGAACAGGCGGTCATCGCGCAGGTGAGCCGCGGGCAACTCGCTTTCAACGGCTGGGATCTGACGATCACTGACGGCTTCCTCGAATCGCGGATGTACCGCGTCTGGCCGGGCAACGCGATCGGCGTACGCAGCAAGACGGCGATCCCCGCCGACCAGTGGATCCAGGTCACCGCCACGTACGACGGCCGCTCCCGCGCGGCGGGCCTCAAGCTCTACGTGAACGGCGTTGAGCTCGAGACCGAGGTCTTGCGCGACCAGATCAAGAAACGGGCCCTGGTCAAAGTCATGCACGGCGGCAAGCTGACGATCGGCCAGCGTTTCCGCGATCGCGGTCTCGACGGCGGCCTGATCGACGACGTGCGTGTCTACCGCCGCGCCCTGACCGACACCGAAATCGGGCACCTCGCCACCGGCGAGTCGATCGCATCGACCGCCGCCCACTACGTGAGCGCCGTCGACGCCGAGGCCCGCGAGGCGATGGCTGAGTTGACCGCCGCCCGCCAAGCGTTCGTGACGGCCGAAGAGGCGATCAACGAGATCCCGGTCATGGACGAGATGGCCACGCCCCGCGAGGCGCATGTGCTGCACCGCGGCGCGTACGACGCCCCCCGCAGCGACGAGACGCTCGTCAGCCGCAACACGTTCACCGACCTCGCCCCCCCCTTCCCCGCCGACCAGCCGCGTGACCGCCTCGGCCTCGCCGCCTGGGCGACGGCCCCCGATCACCCGCTCACCTCGCGCGTGACGGTGAACCGGCTGTGGGGCGGCTTCTTTGGGGCCGGCTTGGTCCGCACCCCGGAGAACTTCGGCCTGCAGGGCGAGGCGCCCACGCACCCCGAGCTGCTCGACTGGCTCGCCCGCGACTTCATCGAGAGCGGCTGGGACGTGAAGCGGTTCAGCAAGCAGCTCGTCCTGTCGGCGACCTACCGCCAGGACTCGCGTGCGACCGGAAGTCTCGCGGAGGACGACCGCGACAACCGCTGGCTCGCACGCGGACCGGCGTACCGTCTATCGGCCGAAGAGATCCGCGATCTGGCGCTCGCCGCTTCGGGCCGCCTGAACCCGCAGCGTGGCGGCCCCCCCGTGTCGCCCTACCAGCCGGGCGAGGACCTGTGGCGCGAGTCGAACAGCATGTCCCCCTCGTACAAGCAATCGGTCGGCCAGGCGCTCTACCGGCGGTCGCTCTACTCGGTCTGGAAGCGGACGGCGCCCCTGCCGAACATGATGGCCTTCGACTCGGAGTCGCGCGAGGTCTGCATCGTCAAACGGGCACGCACCAACACCCCGCTGCAAGCGCTCGTGCTGCTGAACGACGTCCAGTTCCTCGAAGCGAGCCGCTCGCTCGCCGAGCGGGCGCTGTCCCGCGAAGGCGACCTCGCGTCGCGCCTCGATTGGGCTTTCGTTACGCTGACCGGCCGCCGGCCGGACGAGACCGAACGCGAGGTCCTGGCCTCGTTGCACGCCGATGAGATCAAGCACTACCGGGCCGACCCCGAAGCGGCCGCGGCTCTCCTTTCCTTGGGCGAGAGCCAACCGTCCGAAGATCTAGACAAGACCGAGCTGGCGGCGATGACGATCGTTTGCCGCACCGTGCTCAACCTCGACGCCACCGTTTGGAAACGCTGATTATGTCGAAATCGCACAACTTCCCGAACCCGCTCGGCGTGAACCGCCGCCACTTCCTGCAGCAGAGCGGCGCGGGCGTGGGCGCGGCGGCGTTGTCGGCCCTGCTGGGGCAGAGCGCCACCGCCGGCCCGGTCGGAACCCACTTCGCTCCCAAGGCGAAGCGGATCATCTACCTGTTCCAGTCGGGCGGTCCCGCGCAACAGGACCTGTTCGACTACAAGCCGACGCTCAACAAGATGAACGGCGAAGAGCTGCCCCCCGCCGTGCGTGGCGAGCAGCGTCTCACGGGCATGTCGGTGAACCAGTCGTCGCTGCCGCTGGCCGGGTCGCACTACAAATTCGCCCAGCACGGCCAAAGCGGCGCGTGGCTCAGCGAGCTGCTGCCGCACCACCGCGAGATCGTCGACGACATCTGCTTCGTCAAGGCGATGCACACCGAGGCGATCAACCACGACCCCGCCATCACGATGTTCCAGACCGGCTCGCAGATCGCAGGGCGTCCGTCGCTCGGGTCGTGGCTGTCCTACGGCCTGGGCAGCGAGAACGAGGACCTGCCCGCGTTCATCGTGCTGGCGACCGCCGGCAAAGGGGGCCAGCCCCTCTACGCCCGTCTGTGGGGGAGCGGATTCCTCGACTCGCGGTACCAGGGCGTCCGCTTCCGCGCGGGCAAGGAGCCGGTCCTCTACCTGACGAATCCCGACGGCGTGTGCGGCTCGCGGGTCCGCGCGCAACTCGACGCCACCGCCCAGCTCAACCGCCACCAGTTCGAGAAGGAGCTCGACCCGGAGATCGAGTCTCGTATCGCGCAGTACGAGATGGCGTACCGCATGCAGACCAGCGTCCCCGAGGCGACCGACTTGTCGGACGAGCCCGAGTCGACCTTCGAGCTGTACGGCGAGGACGCCCGCAAGCCGGGCACCTTCGCCGCCAACTGCCTGCTCGCCCGCCGGATGGCGGAGCGGGGCGTTCGGTTTATTCAGCTTTACCACCAGGGCTGGGACCAGCACTCGAACCTTCCCAAGCAGCTGCCGGGCCAGGCGAAGGACGTCGACCAAGCCTCCGCGGGCCTCATCCGCGACCTCAAGCAACGCGGCATGCTCGACGACACCCTGGTCGTGTGGGCGGGCGAATTCGGGCGCACCTCTTACACGCAGGGCGTGCTCACCGCGGACAACTACGGCCGCGACCACCACCCCCGCTGCTTCACCGTCTGGCTCGCCGGTGGCGGGATCAAGCCGGGCGTCTCGCACGGCGAGACCGACGAGTTCGGCTACAACATCGCCTCGGACGGCGTGCACGTGCACGACCTCAACGCGACGATCCTGCACCTGATGGGCATCGACCACGAGCGGCTCACCCACAAGTACCAGGGCCGCCGCTTCCGCCTGACCGACGTGCACGGCGAGCTGATCGAGCCGATCCTCTCCTGACCGTCAGCGGTCGGCTCGGCTTGCCAACGCGCGTCACCTCACTCGGGCCTTCTCCCACCGGACCGGTATGAACACTGCGCCTCGCTGCGCTCGCACTCTCGTCATGGCCACGGTCGTGCTCGCCCTGCAGGGCGTCGTTGAAGCACGGGCCGAACGACGCGTTGAGAACCTCAACCTCGACTGGCGATACCACCGAGGCGACGCGGGCGAAGCCGCCGCGACGTCCGGCTACGACGACTCCGCCTGGGAGGCGGCCGTGCTGCCCCACACCTACGCGCTCACGTCGATCAATCTCGACGACAGCCCCGACGACCAGTACCAACTCACCTTCCACCGCGACCTGAGCTGGTACCGCCGCAACTTCACGTGCCGGGCGAAAGCTGGGCAGCGTGTCTTCCTCGAGTTCGAGGGGGCTCACCAGATCACCGACCTGTGGGTCAACGGCCAACACCTCGGCCAGCACGCGACCGGCGGCTACACGCCGTTCCACTTCGAGATCACCGAGCACGTCGTGCCGGGTGAGAACGTGGTCGCGGTGCGCCTCGACAACCGCGTGAACGAGGAGGTTCCGCCCGACGGCGACCGGCGCGACTACATCCTGTTCGGCGGGCTGTACCGCGACGTGCGTCTGGTGGTGACCGATCCGCTGCGGATTACCTTCCCCTGGGAAGCACGCGACGCCGGCGTGCGGATCACGACGCCCTCGGTCTCGCCCCGCTCGGCCACCGTCACCGTGGAAACCACGGTCGAGAACGCCGGCCCCGAGCCGCACGCTTGCCGTGTCGTCACCCGCGTGGCCGACCCCGAGGGGCGGGTCGTCGAAAAGCTCGTCAGCCGCCCGGTCGCCGTGGAGCCGGGCCGCACGCACACGTTCGTCCAAACGGGCGGCGTGACCGAGGGCTTGCGCCTCTGGTCGTGTGACGACCCAAATCTCTACCACGTTCACACGACGATCGAGTCCGGCGGCGACGCGATCGACCAGGCCGTGAACCCGCTCGGCTTTCGCTGGTTCAACTACCACCCGCGGGAGGGTTTCCTGCTCAACGGCGAGCCGATCGAGTTGATCGGCGTCAACCGCCACCAGCAGATCCCCTACATGGGTGACGCGGTCCCCGACAACCTGCACCGGGCCGACGCGATCAAGTTCAAGCGGGCGGGGGTTAACGTGGTGCGGCTCGCGCACTACCCGCACGACGACGAGTTCCTCAACGCGTGCGACCGCCTTGGCATGCTGGTCGCCGAAGAGGCGCCCACCTGGATCGAGGTCGGCCCGCCCCTCTGGATGGACCGGCTCGAACGGGCGACCCGCGTCATGATCCGCAACCACCGCAACCATCCCAGCGTGTGGTGCTGGGGCGGAGGTGTGAACCACCGCGGCCCCATCGCTAGACTCCACTACACGGCCAAGGAAGAAGATCCGACCCGCATCACCATGAGCAACAGCACCCTGTGGACCGGTCCGACCCACTCTGGTGTGACCGACCTCTATTCGGTGATGGACTACCGTGGCGCCCGCGTGCCCGAGGGAGAGCCCCTCTTCGCGATGGAGCACAGCGGGTCGATCGACGCACGCGGCCACCAGGCGATCGTCTCCCGTTACAAGGCGGACCCGGCGAGGATCGGTCTCGCGCTGTGGGCGGCGCACGATGGGTTCTCGTTCAAGAAGCGTGACAAGCAATACCCGAACCTCTCGGTGTGGAGCGCCGCGCTGTGGGACCCGTTCCGCCACCCCAAGCCGGCTTACCACTGGTACCAAGCCGAACTGACCGACGAGCCGATGGTCTACATCCCAGACGACCGCGCGCAGCGAGACGATGGCGTCACGGTCTTCACAAACTGCGACGAGGTCGAGCTGCGGGTCGCGGGCCAAGAGCGGACACGACTTAAACCGGCGACGAGCGACAAGCACCTCAAGGCGCCCCCCCTGCTCTTCCCGGTCGAATGGCTGCGGGGCGAGGCGGTTGCGGTCGGCTATAGCAACGGAGAGCCCGTCGCCGAGCACCGCCGACGCATCCCGGAGGCGGCCCACCACCTCGAACTGACGATCGACACCGACGGCTTCGGCGGCGCCGCCGACGGGTCGAGCGTGCTGTACGCCTACGCCACGGTCGTCGATCAACACGGCGCCGTCATCCCGGGCGATACGCCCCCCGTGTCGTTCACCGTCGGCGGCCCGGCGGAGATCATCGGCGACGCTTCGATCGGGGCGAACCCGGTCGTCTGGCGGCGGGGCTTGGCGCCGGCGCTGCTGCGTGTGGGGCGTGAAGCCGGCGAGATCGTCCTAACCGCTCGCGCGGAGGGTCTTGGCGCCGCCAGCGCGCAGCTCACGCTCAACAAACCCGGTTCAGGCCCACACCGGATCGCCCCTCCTTTCGAGCCACTCCGACTAAGAGTCGATCTCGGGGGCGCCGAACAACACGTCCAAGAAACCTGGACCGAGTGGACCCATGAGTCGGGCGACTCGACCCTCGAAACCACCGCCGATGGCGACACACCGTGTGAACTCACGATCACGCTCACCAGCCCGCGCGACCTCGACTGGACCAGCTCGTGGGGCGTGCCGGGTGATCTCTGCTTCCTGATCGAGGACGCCGCCGTCGCTCACGGCGAGGCGACACTCGAGATCGCCGGCTTGCCCGTGGGCAACTACCGGTTGCGGACGTGGCACCATCGCGTGGTGAGCGAGCGTGATGAGGCGCCGCCGCTTGCCTTCCAAGTCGACGACGCGGGGCGTGACAAGGAGCCGGTTACAGCCGGCTTCAAGCCGACCTACGGCAAGAAGATCCAGGTCTCCGCTGCGGGCGGCGGTGGCGCTGGCGACGGCGGATCGAACCTGGCGGCTGGCGGCTACGCGGAGACTCGCGTGACCGCTTCAGGCGAGGCGCCAGTCCTCCTACGGATCGCCGCCGACTCGCCTGAAGGACCGATCGCCCTGAGTGGGCTGGAGATTGTAGAACTCAGGGCGAATGAGACCTCGCCTTGAAGCGTCGGATTTCAAACCCGATAGGGACGCCAAGCTCCCAGTGCCAAGCACGCAACGCTTGCCATGCCAAGGCTCAACGGCTCGGGGACGCCAACCGCAGGCGCAGCTGCCACGCCGCCGTAGCTGTCGGACCACACGGTGAAGTCACCCGCATCGACCGTATTGCTTAGGTCGCCGTCGGCGCCAAGGAGCAGCGTTGAGCCTTCCGTGTCTCGCCACACCGTGTAATCGGCGGCGTTAACGGCGCCGTCGCCGTTGTAGTCCCCCTCAAGGGTGACAAGCGCATTGCGGGCGACGATCTCTAGGCTGCCGGCGATCCGCGCCTTCATATAGGCGAGCGGTTTGCCGTCGCCGTCGCCGGAGGGGAGATTGGTGAGATCGAGGTCAAAGAGGTTGATGATCGCCGTGTCATTGACGCCGTCGTCATCGGTGTCGACGAGATCTCCAACCTCAGCGACGATCTCGCCGTTCAGGAAGGCCTTGTTGTCCCAGACGAAGGCGAGGTCACCGCGATCGTTGATCGACAGGTCCTGCGGCAACCCACTGAGGGTGTGGCCGTCAACAACATCGCCATCGCGGTACACGATCTCGCCGTTATAGACGATCATATCACTGGTCGTGTTGCCGACACCGTTCATGCGAACCGACGACGACGCAGCCCAATCCCCCGCCTCGTTCACGGCCATGAGACTGCCGGGGGCCCATGTCTCTCCGGGCAAGCCCCCAGCCTCAGCGGGAACGGTGTCGCCTTCACGCAGCACCCCGCCCCCTTCGACCGAGACGACCTGGCCATTGAGTGCGACCGCCTCATCGATGAGGAAGTTCGGATCGTTGTTCACGGGAGTCGCGGCCACCTTGATGCTCGTAAGGTAGTTGGTCCGCTCGGCCGACCAGCTCAAGTTGCCCGAGAACAGCTCCGGTTCGGCGGTCAGTCCCCCGCCGATCGAATCGCCGCCCTGCAGCAGCACCTCGTAATTGACTAGGTCGCGGAAGATCGCAACCCCGCTTCCCGAGGCGCCGCTATACGAACTGACCCAGTACGCGTCGCCGTTGGGGGCAAGCGTGGTTCGTGTGAAAGAATCGAGTGTGGAACCCATCAGCGGACCGGCGGGGACCACGTCCCCCTCCTCAAGCAGCAACGTGTCGTTCAGCCAGAGGCTCTGCTCCGCACCGGGCGCCGCGAGCTCGGCCTCGTAGAACAGGTTGCCCGCCAGATCAACGCCGACCGCTGACCTCAACTCGAGCTGGTTCTGCCCGTCGTAGGTCCCCTCGCGACGCAAGGCGCCGACCGTCGTCCCCCGATCGACCGAGCCGAACAGGTACCAATCCTCCTGGCCGAAGGGAGCAAACCGGTCGGTGCTCACGAGGCCCGCAAAATTGCCGTTGGGGATCACCGTGAAATCGCGGAACCCGTTGTTTCGTACCAGCTCATTCGCCTGGAAGCCGGGCAGCTGATCGGCGCCCGGCAGCACCTGCGATTCGACCAACAACTGCGACCAGGTGGTCTGAGCGACACCTACCGAGCCCGTCGCAAGCACGCCGAGTGTCAGTATCGCGAGTTTGGAACCGGCGAGCATCTCAAGAGCCGTTGAGTCTAGTACGATAAAAAATGGCCCCCGCTCGGACGATCCGAGCGGGGGCCGTTGAGTTCATCTAGCCGCGTCTACTCAGCGGCGACGGGCGGCGAATCCGACCAGGGCGATCGCGCCCAACAGAGCCGTGGAGGGCTCGGGGATCGCGTAGAAGCCGTCGCGTTGGTCGGTCCAGGCGAGGTTGCCGTTCCACCAAGCGAACTGCGCGACCGCGTCCGTGCCGGGACCGTCGTTGAGCTGCTGCTCGGTGAGCACCACCGAGAGGGTGCCCGCCGGGTCGGCCGGGTCGAACGAGTAGATGTAGTCGGCGTCGTCCTCGTAGAAGTAGACCAAGCCGTCCGGGGCGTAGTAGATGTCATCGATGCCAACGCGGCCGTCGATGTCGTCCGAAAGCGCCTCGAGGGCGGCGGTGTCGAGGACCAACGAACCGGTGTCGCTGATGATGTCCCAAGCGTACAGCGAGTCGGACAAGTTGCTGCCGAAGTAGATGTCCGTTCCAACCAGGGCGAAGCCGGTGCCCGACAAGATGTCGCTGCCGGTCAGCGCGGTGAGCTCGGCCGAGGAGATCTGATTGAAGACGAAGCCACCCGGAGTGATCTGCAGGACCGAGTCGCTGACGCCGTCGTAAACGATCGCCGTGCCGTCGGACAGCATCGAGTTGGAAGCGCTGAGGTTCACGCTACCGCCGGTGAAGACGCTGATGCTGGCGTCACTGACCACACGCACCGGGGTTCCGGTCGTGGCGTCGACTTCCCAGATCGAGTTGTCGAAGAAGTTCACGAAGCGGACCTGGTCGCCCAACCCGCGGTCGATGACCGCGGCGCCGAGGAAGCCGCCGATGTCGGTCGTGGCGCCGGCGCCGAGCCAATCGGCCGTGTCCATGATCTCGGTGAAGGTCGAACCGTCGTACTTTACGACTGAGCCGACATCACTAGCCGTCAGGTCGCGAACGATCGCGTAGGCGTTGCCGCCTTTAACGGCGACGGTGTCCAAGAAGGGGGAGGCGATACTGCCTGAGGCTTCGGCTTCGCTGAAGACCTCGTAATAAGTGCCCGAGAAAGCCGTGGGCGCGCAGAGCAGTCCCACGAGAGAGGCGATGGAGAGTGTGCGGATCATTAGGCGTAACCTTGGTGCTCGTCCTGACCGCTCAGGTCCGCCAGACGGCGGAAAAAAGTGGTCGCGATGCGCAAATAAATGATTGCTTATGACGAACCGAATCGTCAGAGTTTGGACACGACGCTAGCCATCTGGACGGCGCGAGTCAAGTATTTCGGCTTCGAAAGCGCAAGAATCGTGGGCCATCCGCCGAGCGGCCCGGGCGAATCGATTCCGGCAGAAGGATTGTCTGGCCACGGATCCGCCCTGACGACAGCCGTTTGCGCTTATGGCTAGAGGTTTGGAGACGTTCTTCGATGGATTCTCGCAAGACGCCCCGCTATCGGGCGTTCACGCTCGTGGAGCTGCTGGTGGTGATCGCCATCATCGGCATCCTGGTGGCTATGCTGCTCCCCGCAATCCAAGCGGCCCGGTCTCGGGCACGCTACACGCAGTGCCTGAACAATCTGCGGCAGATCGGACTCCTAACGATCATGTACCGCGACACGCACAAGGGGCGATTCCCACACCCGGTCGATGACCTGGGGGGGCACGAAGAGGAGATCGTCAAGAACCCGGATTTCGATCCTGACGAAGAGCAGCCCGATGATGGCTCAGAGACACCGATCAACAACAGTCGCAAGATCGTCGGCAGCCACAACTTCCGCGTTTCGCCGAACGAGGTCTGGTCACCCGATCTGACCGACCGTGGCCTGTTGTACGCCGGGCCAGAGAAATTCGGCGCGGAGGCCTCCTTCGTGCTGAACGACTACATCGAGCCCTACTCGGGCATTTTCGTCTGCCCCGACCTAGCCCTGATGGGCGAGGCCTGGGGCAACACCTACGCGTATGCCGCCCGACCCGTGAGCCTGCTGATCAAGCCGCCGGTGCAACGCCCCGACATCATGAAGAAGTCGTGGTGGATGTGGTGCAACACGGTCGATATCCCCCCCACCAGCGGCTGGCGGGGCTTCACCCAGGGGCTCTCGGTCACCCAGATCAACGAGAGCGGACGGCTCTGCAAATACGTCAGCGAGCTGTTCGAAATCCCGCACGCTACGATGAGCGAAACGGGCTACGGGCGAAATATCCTGTACTTCGACGGCCATGTGGAGTACCACAGCGAGAGGTGCTTCGATCGCTGTTTCTCGAAGTGCCCGTAAATGAACGCTGTAGCTGCTGCGTCTGAGATGAGGCTCCCTATGACGATCCGCTCCCCGCTCTGGAGGGCGCTGACAGTTGCCCTGTGCATTGTCGCATCAGCCGGTCCGACCTTTGGTTTCGACCAATTCCAACTCTACTTCAATGGCGGCATCGCCGATGCTGGCAAGCTCGGTGGCGCCGCGTTCGAGGCGAACGGCGACTTCTGGCTGATCGGCTTCGGCGGCGAGCAACGGATCCGTCACCTCGAGTTCAACGGCTCGACCTGGAGCGGCACGGACAACGTCATCTCCAGTGAGCTGGCCCTCTTCGGCCGCGCCGATGACCTCGCGGCCGGCAACGCCAACACCGACTGGGGCGGGCAGATCGGCACCTCGCCCGGCGCCCTGCTGCTCAACCCGGCGCCACTCACGATCGACGTGCCGACCGGCGCGGGCGGCACGCAGACGGTCGTCTACCCGGCTGGCTCGCTCGCGTTCATCGCCGACAACGTTGGCGTGCCGATCGACACTGGCGGGACATCGCGTGCCGACTTGGCCAAGAAGCTCTACCGGTACGACCTCCGCACCGTGCTCGAGCCGACCACGATGGAGCCCGACTACAACACGGCCCGCGGGTTCGACGGCGGCCCAGTGATCGGCGCCTTCGGCCGTGCTGACTGGAACGATGTTTTCCAGCACGTCGTTAGTGAACAAGACCTGCGCAATCAGAGTGGATCGACCGGCAGCGACGGATTCGGCCGTCAGTTTGGCTGGTCCTCCGATGGGCAATCGATCTACGCGGTTGATTCTAGCCGTGGTCAGGGGGGCATCTTCCGCATCGACCCGACGCGCTCGGCCAACGACGCCGATGGATTCGTGCGACTGCTCGACAACAGTGGCTCGCAGCCCGAAGGGACCACTTCGATCCGTTCCGAACCGGCGATCCTCCACACCTCGTCGTACGACTACGCTCCGGGCGATCCGGCCGTGGGCGATCAGATCGTCGTGGAAGGCTCGGGCAACACGGGGAATCACGGCGGCGTAAACGTGTTTGTTGATACGGGAGGCAATACGCTGGGCGCGCCGAGCGTCGTTTTCACCGAGCAGCAGTTCCGTGACTTCGCCGATTATTACGCGGAAAGCACGCCCCGCTACATCGCGATCGGCGCGGCGCCCAACGGCGACCTCTACCTCAGCGAACAGCAGACCGACCTCCTCTTCCGCTACGACACCCAGGGGCGGTTCGTGAAGATCGCCAGCGAGCGGGAACACAACCTGTTCCAGGCGTCAGTCACCGGATCGTTTGGCAATGACGACATCAGCAACCTCTCCTTCCGGACGAGCATGGCGCCCGGCTTCGAGGTGACGGAGGTGGTCTACGTCGATTCTTCGATCGATGCTCCGATCGGCGTCTTAGCGCACCGTGTTGGTGACTTCGATCGTGACAACGACGTCGACGCGGACGACTTCGCCGCCTTCTCCGGCGTGCTGGGCACACGCAACGCCATCGCGGACGACGCGAACGTCCTCTACGACCTGAACGGGAACGAAACGGCCTTCCGGGACACAAATAACGATGGGGACCCCGTTATCAAGCACACCTTCGGCGATGAGCTGGTGATCGACTGGAAGGACGTGAAGATTCTCCAGCAGTTCGAGGCCTTCCCAAACGGCGACGCGAACTTCGATTTCGCCCTCGACTTCACCGACCTTGATGTGATGTCGGCCAACTACTACACGACCGGGCAGACCGCGGCGACGTGGGCCCTGGGCGACTTCGCCAGCGTAGACCCGGGCTACCTGTTCGACGTCGTCGACGCCAACTTCGTGAACGAGGTCGATCTCGACGTGCTGGCCGACGCCTGGCTCAACGACCTCGGCCAGCCCGCCCCCAGCGAGTCGGAGCTGGCCTCGCGCTACAGCGGCCAGTTCCTCGCCGACGCCATCGCCGCCTTCACCGCCGGCGAAGCGATCCCGGGCGACTACGACCGCGACGGCGATGTCGACGACGGCGACTACTTCGTGTGGGCCGCCGCCTACGGCGAGGCGGGCGCCGGACTCGACGCGGACGGCAACGGCGACGGCTTGATCGATGCGGCCGACTACACCATCTGGCGTGACAACCACGTGATCGATCCGCTGGCCTCTGACTTCAATTCAGACGGCGTGGTCGATGCCGCGGACTACACGATTTGGCGTGATACGCTGGGCGAAACGGGCTCCGACTTGGCCGCCGACGCCAACGGCGACGGCGTCATCGACCAAACGGACTACGACCGCTGGATGTCCGCCTACGGCGTCACCGCCACCGCCCTGGCGGTCCCCGAGCCGGCCGCATGGCTGATGGCCCTGGCCGGTATGCTCGCCCTCGCCCACCGCCGCTAGAGGAGTCCTCCGCCTTGCTCCGCCTCCCCTTGGGCAGCCTGCTGGCCGTCGCGACAGCCATCGGCTCAGCCGCACCGGCCGGCGCCGGCGAACGGCTCCCGCCACGCCCCGAACGCAGCGAAGCCGAGCGCGATGAGCACCTCAAGCAGCTCCGCGCTTGGTACGAGGCCCCGCCAGCCAATTGGCCTAAGCCGGTGCTCGACTCCGAGGTGGATCACCGCGAGCTCGGTCTCGTGCCAAAGGTCAGCCATCCAGAAGACAACCCGGCGGATCCCGCGAAGGTGGCGCTAGGCAAGCAGCTGTTCTTCGACCCGCGACTCTCCGGCAGCGGGCAGATCGCCTGCGCCTCGTGCCACGACCCCGACCTCGGATGGGCCGACGGCCGAACGACCTCCTTCGGCCACAACCGCCGGAAACTCAGGAGGAACTCGCCTTCGATCCTCAACTCGGGCCACCGCAAAGCGCTGTTCTGGGACGGACGGGCCGGTTCGCTCGAGGAGCAGGCGGCCGCTGTGCTCAATAACCAGGACGAGATGCACTCGGCCGACGAGGTGCTCGTCGAGAACCTCGCCGCGATCCCCGAGTACGTCGAGAGCTTCAAGCGACTCTTCGACGTCAAGGAGCCGGGCATCGAGCAGGTCGCCAAAGCGATCGCGGCGTTCGAGCGGACGGTCGTGAGCCGCGGCACTCGGTTCGACTCGTTCCTCCGCGGGCGGCACAAGGCGCTCAGCGATCAGGAACTGGCGGGGCTGCACCTCTTCCGTACCGACGCCCGCTGCCTGAACTGCCACAACGGCCCGCTGCTGACCGACGACAAGTTCCACGCCATCGGCCTGGGTATGTACGGTCGCAAAGGGGAGGACCTGGGTAGGTACGCGGTCACTGGCAGGACCGAAGACCTGGGTGCGTTCCGCACGCCGTCCCTCCGCGACGTGGATCGCACACGCCCTTATATGCACAGCGGGCTCTTCGATATGGACGAGATCCTCCGGCTCTACAACGCCGGCATGCCGACTGAACGACGCCGCGCCACGGACACACGCGACATCCCACCGCCGAAGAAATCGCCCCTGATCAAGCCGCTCGGACTGAACAAACAGGACCTGGCGGACCTCGCGGCGTTCCTCGGCACGCTCACCGAGTCGAACAGCCGCGTCTCGCCCCCCCGCTTGCCAGCGGGCCTGTAGGATGTCGGCATGCCCTCCCGATCTCAATCGCTGATCGTCGGGCTCGGCGAGTCGCTGTTCGACTGCTTCCCGGACCGCGAAGTGCTTGGCGGGGCGCCGCTCAACGTCGCCCTCCACGCGAACGCCCTACTCGGCCTGGTCGGGGGGCGAGGCGTTGTGGCGACTCGCATTGGGAGGGACGAACTCGGAGAGCGGCTCCTTCGCGAACTCGGCGACCGCGGTCTCGACACCAGCTTCGTGCAAATCGACGAGCGATTGCCAACCGGTCGGGTTGACGTACTGCTCGATTCGGCGGGCGACGCTACCTATCAGTTCTTGACCCCCAGCGCCTGGGACGCCCTAGAGCTCGACGCCCCGCTCACCGAACTCGCGAGGAGCTGCGACGCGGTCGTCTTTGGCACGCTCGGACAGCGCGACAAAGCCAGCCGCGAAGCGATCCAGTCGTTTCTACTCGACGCGCCGATGGCCATCCGGCTGTTCGACGTGAACCTTCGACAAGACTTCTACTCGGCCGAGATCATCGACCGATCGCTCCGGCTCGCCAGCGCGGCCAAGTTCAACGAGGACGAGCTCACGATCGTTGCTCGCTTGCTCGGCCTCGATCCCGAACTGAAAGTCGGACAAAGCACGGCATTCTTCCTCAAGAGGTACGACCTCGACTGGCTCGCCCTCACCCGAGGCCCGCGAGGCACGCTGCTGGTCGCACAAGACCGCCACCACGCAGGCGAGGAGGCGACCTTTCCGCAAGACTCCAAAGCGGACACGGTCGGCGCAGGCGACGCCTGCTCCGCCGGTCTGCTCTATGGCTCTCTACGGGGCTGGCCCCAGGAGAAGACAGCCACCCTGGCGAATCGGCTCGGGGCGTACGTCGCCAGCCGACCGGGCGCCACCCCCAAACTGCCCGCTGACCTTCTGGCCGAAGCCGGCGTCCAATCCCAGTAGGGTGTGAGCCCGAACGCACCGCGTTTGCTGGCAGATCACCTGCGTCGCGAGCGGCGTGTGATCTCAACCTGGACCACGTCGGCTTGTTCTTGCTCGTGCGGGAAGTAGAAGAGCCTTATCGAAACCGTGTCGCGGAGCAGATCGATGCGTCCGAGCTCGATCCGGCTAATCTTCAAGCCGGTTTGCTCCTGAAGGTCGGCGATCAGTTCCGAGTGCCTTTCCGGGCGCATGAGTTCGATTTGCTCGTACTGGATCTCCTCACACCGCGCCCCTCGTTTGCCAGCGGATAACCCAACACCAGGCCGATCGCCCTTGGGGTTCCCCACGGCTGGCCAGACTTACGAGGCCACGGTCTATTACGATGACCCGGCCGTGGACACCAGGACGCACGTCGGCGTACGCCGCCATCAGGTCACCTCCGGTTCCCTGCTGCAGGTCGCGTTGCTTGAGTCCGGCGAAGCGGCCGTCTGGATTCAGCCTATAAGGACCGACCTCAATTGAGCATCGACCCAACCATCACCGGCTGCGAGGTCATCGACCTCCGCTTCCCGACCTCGGACGAGTTGCACGGGTCGGACGCGATGCACGCCGATCCCGATTACTCGGCGGCCTACGTCGTTCTGCACACCGACGGGCGAGCAGCCGACGACAGCAGGCTGGAAGGGCATGGCCTGACCTTCACGCTGGGCCGAGGCACCGACCTCTGCGCCGCCGCCGCTAAGCGGCTGGGCGAGATGGCGGTCGGGATGTCGCTCACGGAGATCACATCCGACTTCGCCGGTTTCTGGCGTCGCTTGGCCAGCGACTCGCAGTTCCGTTGGCTCGGCCCCGAGAAGGGGGTGGTTCACCTCGCCACGGCGGCGGTGGTCAACGCGGTGTGGGACCTGTGGGGCAAAGTCGAGGGCAAGCCGGTATGGAAACTGGCGGCCGATCTTCCCCCGGAAACGCTTGTTGATTGCATCGATTTCCGCTACCTCGGAAACGCTCTTACGCGTGGCGACGCCCTCCGGATTGTCGAAGAGAACGAACCGGGGAAAGCCGAGCGCGAGCGCGAGCTGCTTGCCACCGGGTTTCCGGCCTACACCACCTCCGCCGGCTGGCTTGGCTACTCGGACGAACAGATCCGCACGCTCTGCCGTGAAGCGTTAGCCGAGGGATTCGAGGTGTTCAAGCTGAAGGTCGGAGCCGACTTGGCCGACGACCGCCGGCGAGCCGCGATCTTGCGAGAAGAGATCGGCCCCGATCGCAAGCTCATGGTCGACGCCAACCAGCGTTGGGAAGTGCAAGAAGCGATCGAGTGGGTCCAACAGCTGGCCGAGTTCAACCTGTGGTGGGTCGAAGAGCCGACCTCGCCCGACGACGCCGTCGGACACGCCGAAATCGCCAGGGCCATCGCGCCGATCGGCGTCGCCACCGGAGAGCAGTGCCAGAACCGCGTCGTCTTCAAGCAGCTGCTGCAACTCGATGCGATCAGCTTCTGCCAGATCGATTCGTGCCGACTAGGCGGCGTCAACGAGGTGCTCGCCGTGATGCTGCTGGCAAAGAAGTTCGGCGTGCCTGTCTGCCCGCACGCGGGGGGCGTCGGCCTCTGTGAGTACGTCAACCACCTCATTATGATCGACTACCTGAGGATTGGAGCGAGCCTGGAGAATCGCATCTGTGAGTTCGTCGATCACCTCCACGAGCACTTCGTTGATCCGTGCGTCGTTAAGCAGGGCGCCTACATGCCCCCCACGGCGCCGGGCTACAGCAGCCAGATCAAAGAGAAGGCGCTCTCCGAGTTTCGCTATCCCGACGGGCCCGTTTGGCAAGCCAAGCTGAGTTAGCAGTTGCCGCCATCGGCGTGCAAGTCCTTTAATCACTTGACTGTCGGCACGACGCGAGCCCTGACGACCTATCACATCCTATTGGCACCCCCAACAGTCGTATTCGATGGGCGATCGTCTAGCCGGCAAGACAGCCGTGGTTACTGGTGGTGGCTCCGGGATCGGAGAAGCGATCAGCCTTCGCTTCGCCGCGGAAGGCGCACGGGTTGCGGTGCTTGACCTGGAGAACGATGCCGCACAGCAAGTGGCCTCACGAATCACGGCAGACGGTGGCGCCGCGCGCCCCTACCCCTGCGACGTCTCCGATCTCGCGGAAGTGCAAGCGGTCTTCTCCGCGGTCACGAACGACTTCGGCGGGCTGTCCACGCTGGTCAACAACGCCGGCATCGCCCACGTCGGCAACGTCGAACAGACCGCGCCCGAAGACTTCGATCGGGTGTACCGAGTCAACGTCCTGGGCGTCTACCACTGCCTGCGGACGGGGGTTGAAGCCCTGAAGGTGAACGGCGGGGGCTCGATCATCAACATGGGGTCAATCGCTTCGACCGTTGGCATCCCCGACCGCTTCGCCTACTCGATGAGCAAGGGCGCTGTGCTCATGATGACCCGCTCGGTGGCGTGCGACTACGTGAGCGAGGGCATCCGCTGCAACAGCATCTCGCCGGCGAGGGTTCACACGCCTTTCGTGGACCGCTTTGTTGAGCAAAACTACCCGGGCCGCGAAGAAGAGATCTTCGCGAACCTCGCCTCGACCCAACCCATGGGCCGCATGGGGCGCCCCGAAGAAATCGCCTCCCTGGCGGTCTACCTCGCCTCGGACGAGTCGGCCTTCGTGACCGGCAGCAACTTCGAGATCGATGGCGGATTTCACCATCTCAAACCTTGATAACGCGGGACGAGAGTTCGATGAAGCTACTGCGATACGGAGCTGCCGGGGAAGAGAAGCCGGGCGTCCTCGATGGAGACGGGACGATCCGTTCGCTCGAGGGGCTGGTGGACGACCTCTCGGGCGCCGCGCTGCTGCCCGAGTCGCTTCAGAGGCTCTCGCAGGTCGACCTGTCGAGCCTGCCCACCGTCGACGCGAGGACACGGATCGGACCGTGCGTCGCGGGCGTGGGCAAGTTCTTGTGCATCGGCCTCAACTACGCCGACCACGCCGCCGAGAGCGGGATGGAGCTGCCGCCCGAGCCGGTCGTGTTCATGAAGGCGACCAGCTCGATCGTCGGCCCCAACGACGACGTGGAGATCCCGCGGGGCTCTACCAAGAGCGACTGGGAGGTCGAGCTCGGCGTGGTGATCGGCGAGACGGCCAAGTATGTGTCGGAAGGCGACGCGATGAACCACGTCGCCGGCTACTGTGTCGTGAATGACTTGTCGGAACGCGAGTTTCAGCTCGAGCGTGCCGGGCAGTGGGTCAAAGGGAAGAGCTGCGACACCTTCGCGCCGATCGGGCCCTACCTGGTGACCGCGGACGAAGTCCCCGACCCGCAGAACCTCGGACTGTGGCTCGAAGTCGATGGTCATCGCTACCAAGACGGCTCGACGAAGACGATGGTGTTTGGCGTCGCCCACTTGGTGAGCTACCTGAGCCAGTTCATGTCGCTCCAGCCCGGCGACATGATCTCGACCGGCACCCCCCCGGGGGTCGGCCTCGGCCAAACCCCGCCCACCTACCTCAAGCCCAGCCAGACGATGCGACTCGGCATCGAAGGCCTCGGCGAGCAAGAGCAGCGCACCGTCTCGGGATAGATCCGCCCCGTTGCTCAATCGCACAGGGGGGGGAATATCAGAGGCTGACACCACGAAACGGCGCCTAGGAGGCAGCACCGTAAGACGGCCCCTCCAGCGGGCTGTCCGCTCACCAGCGGCCACAGAAACAGAGCGGAGGGCAAGGGACTCGAACCCTCAACCGGTTACCCGGCAACTGATTTCGAATCAGTCTGAAAATGCAGTAATTGCCGAGATAGAGGCGAGATTATCGGCTAGCGCAGCGCATTCTACAGCGCTCTGCCATCGACTGTTCCCCGACCCTCAGCTCGAAGAGCTGCTCGCGGCGTGGCGAACGCTGCCAATTCAGGTCAGGAAGGCGGTGGTCGTGGTGGCGACAGCCGGAGCGTACGGCATGGCCGATCCCCAAGCTACATCCAGCTAGGCAGGGTGACTAACTCCTTGCACGCTAAGGTTCTCCCCCACCTGGAAACGCATTCAGCCCCCGCCGCGAACAGCCACTTTTTGGTATTTAGATTACCTGGCTTACAATGGCGGGCTGCTGCCGTGGCCGAGGAAGACCCACAAGGTCGTCAGCGGCGTGTAAATCCGATCGACCCAGCCGCCCTCGATCGTGGCCAGCGCTGTCGATAATGTCTTCGCGCTGAGCACGTCGCCAAACGGCAGGCCGTCGTCTTGCAAGAACTGCCGCCGCAGCAAGTTGATCTGGCTTCGGCAGCGTCCATCGGTAAGACTCTTCATCGCTGGGCCTCCTTGCCTCGGATGGGTTGCGTCACAACTCCCATCTAGGCGAGCGAGGCCCTTCTTCGTAGGTCACTTTCCCATAACGACTTGCGACGAACTACGTGCCATTCGTTGGTCCACCCGCCTTCATCTTCGTTTCTGGCCAATTACAGAGGTCGGCGGCATCCCAGCAGGAAACGTCTGCCGACTGCTTTGGGATACGAAGGCATCCCAGCTTTGTGACTCTGGCGGGATCTTGCCGGATCCAAATATTCCGCATCACCGACATCGATGGCGGTCAAACGGCACCGACCTCGGTCGAGGAGTTGATGCCGCGGCCTGACTTTACCGATTGAAAGGAACAGATATGTCTCTCTTGTTCCTTGCTTGTAGAAGGCGTGCAGAATGCGAGTAGGTGCCGCGCTCGCCATTGCCTGGCTCCTGTGCGTGCCATTAGACGGCGAGGCACAAGGGCAACCAATTTGCAAACCGCATTGCACATGCGACTGCTTGTGCTGTCGCGACACGCTCACCAATGACTGGCTCGGTTGCGGTTCGTGTTTATCGGAGCATGGGATTACCGTTCAATCCTCGCTCACCCAATTCTTCCAAGGGACCGCGAGCGGTGGAACCGAGCAGGACTTCAGGTACGGCGACAAGCTAGACCTGTTCGTGTTCGCCGACACGGGCGGCATGGGGTTGTGGGAGGGCGGCCAGTTCCAGATTCATGCAGTCGACTGGCAGTTCGGTGAAAACGCGGTCGCTGACGCCGTAGGCCTTGCTCCGGTCAACACGAACCTTCTCACACCGGAGCCTGAAGAGTCTTTTGGGCTCACCAATATGATGTTCTTGCAGCAACTCGGTGATGGCTGGGTCGCGCAGATTGGCCGCTACAACTCGCTAGATCTTTGGAGCGCTTTCTACCCTGACTATGGTCGTGGTATTGACGGGTTCATGAATGCCTCGGCGATGTTGCCTCTGAGCGTCGCTCCGAGCCTCCCGTTCATATCCAACGTCGCCGGGATCCTAAAGGCGGGCGAACGTGGTCCCCAGTTCGCGTTCGTGGCGATAGAAAGCCAGAACTCGCCTACGACCGTCGGATTAGATTTCCCTAACGGCGTCACCCTGCTGGGTTTCGCTCGTAAGAACAGCAATCTCGGTGGACTCCCCGGCACCCATTCCCTATTCACCACCTACGCTACGGGCGACTACACATCCTTCGACACATCGGGATGGGAAATCGTACCTGGCGGAGGCGCCGTCCCAACGGCCAAGTCGGGCACATGGATGGTGACGTATGTCGCTGAACAGAGGATTTGGACAGACCCGCGTAACGAGCGGCGGTATTCGAAGGTAGCGGGATATGTGGGGTTCTCGGATCGCGAGAACAGCCCGTACAAGGTCACTTCGGCCGTTTCTTTC